>NZ_BAGA01000086.1 GCF_000308595.1 Nocardia higoensis NBRC 100133
CGCCCGCGACACCGCCACCGCCGAACTCGCCCGCGCCGAAGCCGAAGTCGAGCTGGCCCGCAGCCGCCACGCCGCCGCCCTGCGGGACTGGCAGTCCCGGCACCACGAGCTCTACGCACCGCTCGGCCCCGGTCTCGTCGATGCCCTGACAGCCGCCTCGGCCGAATCCGGGGATTCCGCATCGCCGGCCGAACTCCTCGCCGAGCGCACCGCCCCGCTGTCCGAGGAACTCCGGGAGCGCCGGCTCACCGCCCGGGCCCGGGCCGCGGCCGCCGAGTCCCGGCTCACCGCGCTCACCGACGAATCCGCCGGCCTCCGAGAGGAACTCGACGAGTCCCCCACCTCGCCCACGGCCGGGGACACCGGGCTGTCCGGCCACAGCGGAGCGCCTCTGTGGCGGCTGGTCCAGTTCGCCGAGCACGTCGGCGAGGAAACCGCGGCCGGTATCGAAGCCGCCCTCCAAGCCGCGGGCATCCTCGACGCACGGGTCGGCACCCTCTCTGCCAGACGTGCGGCACGACTCCCGATGACGGAATCCGGCACATCCGGCTCGGGCGCGGCAGCGACGGCCACGGCCGGGCGGGCAGCGGTCGACAGCAGCCGGATCGGCGACCTTGCGTCCGGCGGCGCGAACAGCGCGACCGCTCACGTCCTCGTCCCGCTTCCGCCCGAGCACCGCCCGGCCGGTCGTACCCTCGCCGATGTACTCGGCGTCGAGCAGGACTGCGCCGAACTCGGCATCGAGCGAGCAGTGGTCGCCGATCTCCTCGCCTCCATCGCGCTGGGCGAGGACGGGGACGAGAGCGGGCGGACGCCCGACCTCAGGGCACTGACGGTCGATGCGAGCGGCGGCTACCGGCACGGTGTCCGGCTGGGACGCGCTGCCAAACAACGGGCCGAGTTCATCGGGGCGGCGGCGCGTGCCCGGCGCAGGCGGGAACGCCTGGCCGAACTCGACGCCGAGATCGCGACCGTACGTCGAGAAGCGCGGGACGCGCGGGACGAGATGAGCCGCGCCGAGGCGGGGCTCGCCGAGCTGGCCGCGGCCGCCAAGGCGCTGCCCCGGCCCACAGCGGTGACCACGGCCTCGCGTGCCGCGGCCGAGGCCGCGGGCGGATTACGTTCGGGCGCCGAGGCCGCGGCCCACGCCGAACGCGACCTCGACCAGGCCGTCGCCGAGGTGACCGCGCAGGAGAAGAAGCTGCGCGCGACCGCCGCCGAGCACGCCACGCCGCGCGAGGCCGCCGAACTGGACGCGCTCGCCGCGGCCATCCGGCATTTCGAGAACACCGGCGCCGGGCTGGCCCGGTTGCGGCTCGAGCACGAACGAGCGCTCGAACGTGAGCGGGAGGGCGCCGATCGGTACGAGGAGGCGGTGGCGCTGGCCGAGGCGTTCGCGGAGGAAGCCGAGGCGGCGCGGGCGGGATTCGAGGAGCAGCAGCGCAAGCTGGCCACCTTGCGGGAGGCTCTGGGCGCGGGGGCAGCCGAGATCGACGCGGAACTCGCGCGCGCCGGGCAACGCATCGATGCCTGCCGGGCCGAACAGAAGTCCGCGCGCACGGCCGCCAACGAGGCCATCGCGGCGGTCGGCGACGCCGAGGCCGCCTACCGGACCGCCCATGAGGCGCTCGGCACCGCGCTGACCGAGGTGCTTGCGCAGGCGCGCGCCCTCGCGCCCTACGCCCAGCCCGATCTGCTCGCCCTGCTCGGCGCCGACCCCGATCTCCGCTGGCCGAGCAGCCCGGCGGCATGGTCGACGCCGGAGCAGGTGCTCTACCGCATCGCCCAGGCCGGACCGGACGGTACCGCCCAGGTGCTGCCGACCGAGGTCGCCGAACTCTTCGAGGCGCTGTGGACGGCGACGGCTCAGGTGCGGGCCGGGGAGGCGGCCCGCAAGTCCACGCGCAGCGCGGTCACCGCGGCCCTGCAGGAGTTCGACGGCGCGCTGGCGGACTCCGGACGCGACTACCGGCTGCGCTGGGACGCCGCCGACGGCCTGACCGTCGTGCAGGTGCAGGACGAGCACGGGCTGTGCCCACTCGCGGATTTCGCCGCGCGGGTCGCGAACGCCCGCAGCGATCAGGAACTGCTGCTCACCGACGCCGAGCGCCGCATCCTCGAGGACGCCCTGCTGACCGGTCTCGCCCAGCAGATCCACGAGCGCATCGGCGACGCCCGCGAGCTCATCGCCAAGATGGGTGCGGAGATGAAGAAGCGCCGCATGTCCTCGGGCAACACCCTCGGCGTGCACTGGCTGCTCGCCGACGATCTGTCCGACAGCGCACGAGCGATGTGCAAGCTGCTCGACCGGGAGACCGCCGCCCTGGAACCGGCCGATCTGGCCGCCGTCCGCGCGCATTTCGCCGCCGAGATCAGAGCCGCGCGGGCCGCCCACCCGGAGCGGTCCTACCCGGAGATCCTGGCCACCACCCTCGACTACCGTCGCTGGCGGGTCTTCTCGTTCACGCTGATCGGGGCCGACGGCAGCGAGGACAAGCTGACCGTCGCCCGGCACAGCGCGCTCTCCGGCGGCGAGCAGTCGGTCTCACTGCATCTGCCGTTGTTCGCCGCCGCGCACGTCATGCTGGACTCGGCCGACCCGCAGGCGCCGCGCCTGCTCGCCCTGGACGAGGCGTTCGCCGGCGTGGACGACAACGGCCGCAGCGAATTGCTCGGCCTGAGTGTGCAATTCGACCTCGACCTGTTCATGACCGGCTACGACCTGTGGATCACCTACCCGCACGTCCCCGGCTGCGCCCACTACGACCTGGCCCACTCCGCCGCCGAGCACACCGTCAGCGCGACCCTGCTGGTGTGGGACAGCGGAGATCTGCTCGCCGAACACGACGGGACGGATCTCACCGCCGCGCTCGGCTCTCCCGACCGCCGCCGGGTCCCCGCGGGCATCGAGGGCGGCCTGACGTTCGACGACATGCCGGGCGCCCCGGCCACCGTGTCCTGAACTACGAACCGTGATCGACGCGGCGTCCTGATCGACCCGGCCGGGCGACCGGCCGGGTCGGCGTCAGCGCGCGCTCGCGTCGGGCAGCATGGCCGGGCACGGCAGGCCGGGCAGGCCGACCAGCTCGAAGTGCCACCACTCGTTCAGGAATGTCCGGCACAGCCCCCACCGGTTGCCGTTGGCCTCGAGCCATTGCGCGCCCGCCTGTGGGCCGACGTCGATCGCCTGCCCGGTGACGTGGGTGGATTCGCCGGGCGGCAACACCCAGCGCCTGGCCTCCTCGGGGCTGCCGTAGGTGGCCACCCCGTCGTCCCACATCGCCTGCTGCTCGGCGGGGGTGCGGTAACCGGATGTGATCGACAGCGGCACGCCCTCGGCCCGGGCGGCGTCGGCGGCCATGGTGTAGGCAAGCGCCAGCAAAGGGTCCAGCCCCTCTGTGCCTGCCGCCGAGCCGAGACCTTCGGCGATATCGCCCGGGGTCGCGGTCGCGGTGGCCGTGCCGAGCGTGCCGCCGAGTACGACGACCGGGGCGGCCACCGCCGCCAGAACGACTCTTCTACCGAGCGAGCGAGTCCGAAGCATGCCGACGATGGTAGTGGCGGATCGGTCACGGGCCCGGACTCGTGATCAGCCCGACACGCCCAGCGTAGACCCAGCCGCAGGATGGCGTGTCGGACCGCCGCGAACGGCGAAGTGCGTCACGAGCATTGGTCATAGCCGATGGAAATCATGCTATCCACAAAGTTATCCAGTGCTGTGGATCACACGCGCACCCCGCCGGCTACCGATCCCGAGTACACGCCATGGCCCCCGGCGGCCCCCCGGACACACGCGAATCGCGTCCGGGCAGCGCGATATTCGGCCCGACCTGGGCCACACTGTTCGCCATGGCCGACGACCAGATCGTAGACGTGACCATCACCGCCGACGACGCCGAATGGCTGGCCGAGTTCGCCCGCGGACTCGTGGCGGACCGACTTGCCGCCTGCGGCAACATCATTCCCGGCGTCCGGTCGATCTTCCGCTGGAAAGACGAGATCGACGACGAGGCCGAGGCGCTGCTGGTCCTGCACACCCGCGCCTCGCTGGTGCCCCGGATCATCGAACGCGCCGATGCCGAGCACCCCTACGACACCCCGCAGGTGCTCGCCCTCCCCGTGAGCGCCGCACACCCTGGGTACCTGCGATGGGTACTCGACGAGACCGCGCACTGAGCCGACGACCGGAGGGAGCCACCCCGGCCGTCGGGGCTCAGCGACGAGCGCCGGTCCGCGCCCGGCCCAGGGAACACCATCCCCGGATGCTCCCACCGGCCGAACTCGTCCGGATCGAACGGATCGAACCTGTCATCCGATCAGCAACCGCGGACCCAGTTCCGCGGGACCTTCCAACTCCTCTTACCGGAATGCCCAGCACGAGAACGCGTGACATCCCGGTCACCAGGATGCCTCACCGAACCTCGTTGCCGCTGCGGTGAATCGAGGGACATTCCGCTGTCCGGAGGACGCCGGAGGTGTCCGTCAGACGCGTTCCTTCGAGCGGGTGCGCACCCGCAGCGCGATCGGCTTCTGGGTCTCGGCGAAGAAGTCGTTGCCCTTGTCGTCGACCACGATGAACGCGGGGAAGTCCTCGACCTCGATCTTCCAGACCGCTTCCATGCCGAGTTCGGGATACTCGAGCACCTCGACGTTCTTGATGCAGTCCAGCGCCAGACGCGCGGCCGGGCCGCCGATGGAGCCGAGGTAGAAGCCGCCGTGCTCCTTGCACGCCTTGGTGACCTGTGCCGAGCGGTTGCCCTTGGCCAGCATGACGAACGAGCCGCCCGCCGCCTGGAACTGGTCGACATAGGAGTCCATGCGACCCGCGGTGGTCGGGCCGAACGAGCCGGAGGCATAGCCCTCGGGCGTCTTGGCCGGACCGGCGTAGTACACCGCCATCTCACGCAGGTACTCGGGCATCGGCTCGCCCGCGTCCAGCCGCTCCTTGATCTTGGCGTGGGCGATGTCGCGGGCCACCACCAGCGGGCCGGTCAGCGAAAGGCGGGTCTTCACCGGGTATTTCGACAGCTCGGCGCGGATCTCCGACATCGGCCGGTTCAGGTCGATCTGCACCACATCGCCGCCGAGGATCTCGTCGGTCTGCTCGGGCAGGTACTGCGCGGGCTCGCGCTCGAGCTGCTCGAGGAAGACACCCTCCGGAGTGATCTTGGCCAGCGCCTGCCGGTCGGCCGAGCAGGACACCGCGATCGCGACCGGGCAGCTGGCGCCGTGCCGGGGCAAGCGCACCACGCGCACGTCGTGGCAGAAGTACTTGCCGCCGAACTGCGCGCCGATGCCGAAGGACTGGGTCAGCTTGAAGACCTCTTCCTCCAGCTCCAGATCGCGGAAGCCGTGCGCCGCCATGGAGCCCTCGGTGGGCAGGTGGTCCAGATAGTGCGCGGAGGCGTATTTGGCCGTCTTGAGGGCGAATTCGGCGCTGGTGCCGCCGATCACCACCGCCAGGTGGTACGGCGGGCAGGCGGCGGTGCCCAGCGAACGGATCTTCTCGTCCAGGAATTCGATCATCCGCTCGGGATTGAGGATCGCCTTCGTCTCCTGGTACAGGAACGACTTGTTGGCCGAACCGCCGCCCTTGGCCATGTACAGGAACTTGTAGGACGGCTGCGCGGCCTCACCGGAGGTCGAGTACAACTCGATCTGCGCGGGCAGGTTGGTGCCGGTGTTCTTCTCGTCCCACATATTGATCGGCGCGAGCTGGGAGTAGCGCAGGTTCAGCTTCGTGTAGGCGTCGAACACGCCACGGCTGATCCATTCGGCGTCGTCGGCGCCGGTGAGCACGCCCTCGGACTTCTTGCCCATGACGATCGCGGTGCCGGTGTCCTGGCACATGGGCAGGATGCCGCCCGCGGAGATGTTGACGTTCTTGAGCAGATCGAGCGCGACGAAGCGGTCGTTGCCCGAGGATTCCGGGTCATCGATGATCCGGCGCAGCTGGGCCAGATGCGCCGGGCGCAGGTAATGGCTGATGTCGTGCATGGCCTCGGCGGTCAGCATCCGCAGCACTTCGGGCTCGACCTGCAGGAAGGTGCGGCCGTTGTGTTCGAACGTGCTCACACCCTCGGTGGTCAGCAGCCGGTACGGGGTGTCGTCGGCGCCGATCGGCAGCAGATCTGAATAGCGGAATTCCGGGGCGGTCACGGATCGCACTCCTTCGAGGTGGGACGGCGGCTCGCGCACTGGCGTCCGGCTCGGCTCGAGGTACGCCGGACCCGAGCCGGGCTGGTCTCGAGCGATCATGAGCGTATCCATGGTCTTGAATCGGCTTTGTGGTTAGGCAACCCTATGTCGGGTGCGGTTGCACGTGTCACCGCCGGGTGCTACCTCTCGACACCTGACGCGCGCCACCGTGACCGTTCCAATGACGCGTCGGAGTGTGGAGGCTGTGCCGTGAGCGAACCCCGGTGGCTCGACGACCTGGAGATGCGCGCCTGGCGGGGATTCGTGCGCAGCCGCGACACCATCGCGGCGGCGGTCGGCGGCGACTCGGTGCGCGACTCCGACCTCACCTTCGTCGAGTACCAGGTGCTCGCCTATCTCGCCGAGTCCGAGAACAACCGGCTGACCTTCGCCGAACTGGCCGCCAGACTGGAATGGTCGCAGAGCAGGCTCTCGCACCAGATCACCCGGATGAACAAGCGCGGTCTGGTCGAGCGCGAGCCGATCCCCGCCGACGCCAGACGCACCGCCGCCCGGCTCACCGACTTCGGTGAACAGGTGCTCGCGGCCGCCGCGCCCGCGCATCTGCGCAGCGTGCGACGGCACATCATCGATGTCCTCGACCGCGAGCAGCTCGCCGCGCTGGCCGATATATACGACACACTGCTCGCCCACCACCGCCGTCCGCCCGAGGCCGACTGACCCCGTCCCGCGGCGACGGCACAGCCCGGCGGCCAGCCGCGGCGGTGCGACGGCGACGGCGACAGGCCGGAAAGACGCCTCGGCCGGCTCGACTTCGCGTGCCCCGGGCGGCTCCGGCCTCTCCGGGCGCCCGCCACGACAGCGCTGCCGGGGCCGCGAACGATCCCGGCAGCCGCTGACGAGTGGGATCCGGCTCAGGCCGAGGCCGCCGCCGGCCGGCTGACCGCAGGCGCCTCCGGCACGCCGAGCGCGCGCTCGAACCCCTCGGGCACGACGATGTCGCTGCGATCGAGATCGGTGACAGCGGTCTTGCGCAGTCCGAGCAGCGCCGAATCGATACCGCCGCGCAGGATGTCGAGCACGTTCTCGACACCGGCCTGCCCGTTGGCGGCCAGGCCCCACAGGTAGGCGCGCCCGATCATGACCGCGCGCGCACCGAGGGCGACGGCCTTGACCACATCGCTGCCGCGCCGGATGCCGCCGTCGAGCAGCACCTCGATCTCGTGACCGACGGCGTCGGCGATGACCGGGAGCGCGCGGATCGCCGCGGGGGTCCCGTCGAGATTGTTGCCGCCGTGGTTGGACACCGAGATCGCGGCCACGCCCGCGGCGACCGCCCGGTGCGCGTCGTCCACCCGCATCACGCCCTTGAGCATGACCGGCCCGTCCCACTGCTCGCAGATCCAGGCCACATCGTCCCAGTCCGGAGCGGGAGTGCCCATCCACTGGCCGTAGGCGCCGAAGAAGGCCGGGGCCGCGCCGCCGCCGACAGCCATGTTCGGCGCGGTGAGATCGGGAATGTGGCCGGACTTGAGGTAGGTGGCCAGCCAGCGCGGACGCGCCAGGGTCTGCGGCGCGAAGCTCAGCATGGCCTTGAAGTCCAGCTTCTCCGGGATCTGCGGGCTGCCCCAGTCCCGGCCGTGCGAGAAGGACCAGTCGAGCGTGAGGATCAGCCCGACCGCACCCGCCGCCTTCGCCCGCGCCATCCGCTCACTGATCTCGTCCTTGCTGCCGCACCAGTAGAGCTGGAAGAAGGTGGCCGGGTTGGCCGCCACCACCTCTTCGACCGGCTTGCTCGCGAACGAGCTCAGGCCCATCGCGATGCCCCGGTTGGCGGCGGCGCGCGCCACGGCGACCTCACCGTCGGGGTGCACGGCCTGCACGCCGGTCGGCGAGATCAGCACGGGCATCGAGATGTGCTGTCCCAGTACCGTCGTCGACTGGTCACGCTCGCCGATCGGGCCCGCCGCATGCGGGGCGAAGCCGAGTTCGGTGAAGGCGCGCTCGTTGTCGCCGATGGTCTGGCCGCGCTCGGAGCCGGCGATCAGCGCGCCGTACACCGACTTCGGCAGCCGTTTCTTCGCGCGCCGCTGCGCCTCGGCGACGGTCTCGAACCATGCGTTCATCAGGAAGCCCTTTCCACGTTCTCCGGCCACCAGTGCCGGACCTTGTCCGTCAAGTCGTCGGTCAGCGCGTCGAGCAGACGCTGTCCTTCGTCGGCATCGGCGCCGGTCGGGTCGCCGAGCACCCCGTTGTCGCTGACCGCGCGTACCCCGCCCGCGCGCAGCAGCGGCAGGATCTCCCGCAGCGGCCTGGTATCACCGGGTTCGGCGCGCTCGAGGCGCACCCGGCCGGGGTCCAGCGCCAGCTGCAGCGCGGTCTCGGCCCGTCCGGCGTGCGGATCGCCCGCCCAGCTCGGCAGGTGCACCCGGACGTCACGTGACTCCGAGCGCAGCAACGACTCCGCGCGTCGCAGCGGTTCGAGGTTGCCGCCGTGACCGCTGACGATCAGCAGCCGGTCGAAGGTCTCGGTAGCCGACCGGCACAGCTCGACGATCACCAGCTCGAGCGCGCGCTGCCCGATCGACAGGGTGCCGGGGAAGCCCGCGTGCTCTCCGCTCGAGCCGTAGGGCAGGGCGGGGGCGATCAGCACGTCGGGCCGCCGCTCGGCCAGCCGGGAACACAGCGCCACGGCGATATCGGTGTCGGTGGACAGCGGCAGGTGCGGACCGTGCTGCTCGGTCGCGCCGACCGGGATGGCGAGGATCACTCCGGAGCCGGAGCATGCGCCCGCCTCCGGTGATGTGAGATCGGCCATCATGGATCACGACATTAACGTCACGCACTGACATAATCAATACCTTCAGCCGCTGACATAATCGAGTGGTGACGACCACACGTCCGGGCCGCCCGCGCGGCACCTCCAAGCGCGATCTCGAACTGATCGCGATGCGCCTGTTCAGCGATCAGGGCTTCGACAACACGACCGTCGAGCACATCGCCACGGCCGCGGGCATCAGCGGCCGCACCTTCTTCCGCTACTTCCCCAGCAAGGCCGAAGTGCTCTGGCACCAGTTCGACGCCGAGGTCGAGGCGCTGCGCGCGGCCTTCGCCACCGTGCCCGCCGACGTGCCGATGATGACCGCGGTGCGGCAGGTGGTCGTGCGCGCCAACACCTATCGCGCCGAGGACGTCGGCGAGCTGCGCACCCGTATGCACCTGATCGCGTCGGTGCCCGCACTGGCCGCCACCGCCGGCCCGCACTACGACGCCTGGGAACGCGCGGTCGGCGACTTCGCCGCGCACCGGCTCGGCGAGCCGCCGGACGCGCTGCTGCCGATGGCCGTCGGCCGGACCACCCTGGCGGCGGCCCGCGCCGCCTTCGACGCCTGGTTGCGTCAGGCCGACGCCGATCTGACCGTCTACCTGGACCGCGCGCTCACGGCATTGGAGCGCGGTTTCGCAACCGCGTGATGATCGGCTTCGCCCCCGGGAGACCACCGGCTTCGCTCCCCGTGAGACGACCGGCTTCGCTCCCCGCGAGACGACCGGCTTCGCCCCGGCGAGACGACCGGCTTCGCCCCCGAGGGGATGATTTCCGTGCGAGCAAACCCCAGGTTTGGGCGCAGATCCGGATGGGGTATGACTAGGCTCGTGCTCGGCTGCGTCCGTGTACGCGTGGTTTCCGATGTCGTTCGTCGTCGAAAGGGGCTGGAGTATCCATGTCCGAGGTGTCCATGAGCCTTTCGGCGGACTCACTTCCCGAGGGCCCGGTCGACAACCTGCTGCCCCAGCTCGTCGAACATCTGCGGCAGAACCGCACCGCGCTGCGCGAGGAATGGGCCAGGCGCATCACCGATGCCCAGCTGCTCACGGCGATGACACCGGAGGAGATCTTCTCCGAGGCCACCTCGATCTACGACAACTACGTCGAGGTCCTCGAGACCGGTAGCGTCGAAGCACTGCAGGCCTATGCCCGCGATCTGTCCGAGCGCATCATCCCCCGGGGCGTCGAGACGGACGAGGTGCTCGGCATCGTGCTGCTGCTGCGCGATGTGCTCGCCCGCTCGCTGTTCGAGAAGTACCAGTCGAACTTCAAGCTGCTCAATCACGCGCTCGATGCCTACGAGCCCGCCGCCAACCGCATCGCCAGCACTGTGGCCATCTCCTTCGTGCAGGAGCGCGAACGCGTCATCCGCCAGCAGCAGGAAGCCATCCGCGAGCTGTCCACCCCGGTCCTGCAGGTCCGCGAACAGCTGCTCATCCTGCCGATCATCGGCGTACTCGACAGCCAGCGCGCCCGCCAGCTCACCGAGCAACTCCTGCGCGCCATCCGCGCCAACCGCGCCAAGGTGGTCGTCATCGACATCACCGGCGTACCCACCATCGACTCCACCGTGGCCAACCACCTCGTCCAGACCGTCGACGCCTCCGGCCTCATGGGCGCCAGCGTCATCATCACCGGACTGTCCTCCGAAATCGCCCTGACACTCGTGACGATCGGCCTCGACCTGTCGAAGATGAACGCCGTCGGCGACCTGCAGGGCGGCATCGAAGAGGCCGAGCGGCTGCTCGGCTACGAAGTGACCCGCGTGACCGACCGCTCCATCGAACGAGACGGGCGCTGAGCGGGGCCACCCCTATGCCGGTACCCATTCTCAAGCAGGGCACGTACCTGATCGCGTCGGTCCAGTCCGCGTTGACCGACGCCGATACCGAGCGCCTGCAGGACGACCTGATGAAACAGGTCAGCAAATACCGGGCGCACGGCATCATCGTCGATGTCACCGCCATCGACGTGATGGACTCCTTCGCGGCGCGCTCGCTGCGCACGATCGCGCACATGACCCAGTTACGTGGCGCGGAGACCGTCATCGTCGGGCTACAACCCGAGGTCGCCTTCGCGATGGTGCAACTCGGGCTCACCTTCGAGGACATGCATACCGCGCTCGACCTCGAAGAAGGACTCGCCTGGCTGGAGAGCAAATCCTCCAGACGGCGCCAGCGAGATGGTCGTGACAGTGGCCGCTGAGACCATGGTGATCGTGGTCAAGGTGTCGGAGGACATCGTGACCGCCAGGCAGGCCGGACGGGAATTGGCGGCCGAACTCGGCTTCTCCCTCACCGACCGCACCATGATCTCGACCGCCATCTCCGAAATCGCCCGCAATATCACCAGTTACGCCGGAGTCGGCGAGGTCCGGCTACTCGTCGGCGACCGGGAAGGCCGCAAGGCACTGGTGGTGCAGGCCGAGGATCAGGGGCCGGGTATCCGCGACATTCCCCGCGCACTCGAAGACGGATACTCGACCGGTCGCGGCCTCGGCCTCGGCCTGCCCGGCGCGCGGCGACTGATGGATCGGCTGACGATCGACTCCGCGCCCGGCCGCGGGACCTTGGTGGAGATGTGGAAGTGGGTGCCCAACGGTGCGTGAGGAGGGGCTCATCGGTCCTGTCGAGTGGGCGGTCGCCGGCCGGGCGATGCCGGGGCAACACCTTTCCGGCGACCGCGGCGTGGTGCTGGACGCCGGTGACGGCGCCGTGCTGCTCGCCGCGCTGGACGGTCTCGGCCACGGCAGCGGCGCGGCCGACGCGACCGACCGCGCCGCCCGGGTGCTCTCGGAGAACCGCGGCGAGCCACTGGATCTGCTGATGGTGCTGTGTCATCGCGCGATGACCGACACCAGGGGCGCCGCGGTGTCGCTGGCGCTGTTCGCCGACGACGCGATCCACTGGCTCGGCGTCGGCAATGTCGAAACACGGGTGCTCACAGCCGGTCCGGCCGGCATCACCGTGCGCGCCACCGCACTGCTGACCGGCGGCATCGTCGGCTACCGGCTGCCCCAGACGCTGAAACCGCAGACCATCCGGGTGCGCGCGGGGGATCTGCTGCTGATGTCCACCGATGGCGTGCTCGCGTCGGCCTGCGACTCGATCGACCTGTCCAAGTCCACGGCCGAGATCACCGCGGGCATCATCGCCGAGCACGCCAGGGAGACCGACGACGCGCTGGTCCTCGCCGCGCGCAGCCGTCGCACCAGCGCCGAGGCCGGCGGGTTCGGCGGCGGGCTCCGATGACCGGCCCGCTGCCCGCCTTCCTGGACGCCTACGCCGAAGCGCTACGGCGGCACCTGGACTCGCCCACCCACGACACTCTCACCGAGGGATACGAACTGGGCAGGCGGGCACTGGTCGAGGGCATCAGCCTGCTCGACCTGACCGAACACCACTTCCGCGTGGCCACCGAGGCCGAGAGGACCGCGGCGGCGACGGGCGCGCCCGACGCCAAGATCGCCGAGAGCGCACTGGAATTCCTGCTCCAGACGCTCGCCGCGCTCGACATCGCCACTCGCGGCTACCTCGACGGCACCCGCCGCTACGAGCAGCAACGTTCCCGCGCCGACGATCTCGCCGGGCGCGACGCCTTCCGTACCGCGCTGGTGGAGTCCTTGCAGGACGGCTTCTTCGTCGCCACCGCCGACGGCACCGTGGTCGAGGTCAACGCCGCCTTCGGAGCGCTCACCGGGTACGGCGCCGCGGGTGTGCCCTATCCCCTGCCGCATCCGTGGTCACTGCCCGAAGGCGGGCGCTATCCCAGTCTGAGCACCGACGTGCCGCGATTCGTGCTGCCGATCCGCCATCGCGACGGCAGGCGGCTGTTCCTGGCGGTCAGCACCAGCGCACTGGTCAAGCCGGAGAACAACGAGCTGATCTATGTGGGCACCGTCCGCGATGTCACCGCCGAGCACGCCGCGCAGGAACGCGATCAGGCCGCCACCCGGCTGGTGACCGCGGTCGGCGCGGCGACCAGCGTGATGGAGGTGCTCTCGGTCGGTCTGGACGAACTGCGCCACACCGTCGACGCGGAGTCGGCGGTGGTCATGGTGTGGCCCGCCCGCAATTCCGCGCCGGAGGTCTACATCTCCGGCAAGGCCCGCGAGGCCGATTCCGGCGACGCCGAGACCAGGCGGCTGCTCGAGCGTGCCCGCAAGCGACCGCCGCGCAGCCTGTCGGCCGTGCCGGAAGGCGCCGACAGCTCCGAGGGCATCCTCGCCCCGCTCGGCGAGACCGGCGACGCCGCGCTGTACCTGCGCTTCGCCACCCCCCGCGCGGTCAACAGCGCCGACTGGACGCTGTTCTCCCTGCTGATCGGGCATCTGAGCGTCGCGGTGCAGCGGGCTCGCAATTTCGATCAGGCGCGCGCGACCTCGCTGACCTTGCAGCGCGCGATGCTTGGCCCGATCGAACTGCCGCCCAGGTTCTCCGTGCACTACGAGCCCGCGCTGCCGCCGCTGGAGATCGGCGGCGACTGGTACGACGTGGTGCCCCTGCACGACGGCACGATCGGCATCATCGTCGGCGACTGTGTGGGCCGCGGCCTGTCCGCGGCCGTGGTCATGGGCCAATTGCGCACGGCCGGAAGGGCATTGCTGCTGCGCGGCGCCGGACCGGCCCAGCTGCTCGCCGAACTGGACGCGGTCGCGAAACGCATACCCGGTGCCATGTGCACCACGGCGTGCGCGGCTGTGCTCGACCCGGCACGCGGGCTGGTGCGATACAGCAATGCCGGCCACATGCCGCTCATCCTGGCCGAGGCGGGCAAGCCGGGCAGGCGGCTGGACGGCGGACGGGCGGTGCCCCTGGCGACTTTCGACCTGCCGCGCAGGCCCGAGGCCACGACCGCGCTGCCACCGGGATCGACGCTGGTGTTGTTCACCGACGGCCTGGTCGAGCAGCGCGGTGTGGACATCGACGACAGCTTCGCCAGGATCTGCGGGGTGCTCGCGGGTGCGGGCGAGAAGCTGCCGCGCGAGGTGGCCGATGCGGTGCTGCGCGAGCTCAGCCCCGACGCGGGCTACGACGACGACGTCGCGATGGTGGTCTACCGCCAGCCGCCCGCTCCGCTGCATCTGGATCTGCCCGCCGAGGCCGCACTGCTGTCCGGGCTGCGACGCACGCTGCGCACCTGGTTGTCGGCCGCCGCGGTCCCGCACGACATGGCCACCGACCTGATCGCGGCCGCCAACGAGGCGTGCACCAACAGCGTCGAGCACGCCTACCGCGACGGCGGCGAATCCCCGCGCGTCGAGCTGAACGCGTATACCCGGCACGAGCCGGGCGCGCAGTCCGGCGCCGAGAAACTCGTCATCGAGGTGATCGACACCGGTGTGTGGCGCCCGCGCTCGGCCGACCCGGGCAACCGGGGCCGTGGCATCGACATGATGCGCGCGCTGACCGAGGAACTCGAGATCGACTACTCCGACACCGGCACCCGGGTCCGGATGTCGGTGACCCTGCCCGCGACGATCAAATCGCCGGTGGCGAATCCGCTGCGCGGCACGGAGCTCCGGATCGGCTGACACCGGAGCCCCTGCTGCCGGTCAGGACCGCGCCGTGTCCTGACGCCTGGGCAGCTTCCAGCCCGGACGCGGGTAGTGGCAGGTGTAGCCGTTGGGGATGCGCACCAGGTAGTCCTGGTGTTCGGGCTCGGCCTCCCAGAAGTCGCTCGCGGGGGTGACCTCGGTGACCACCGGCCCCGGCCACAGTCCGGAGGCTTCCACGTCGGCGATGGTCTCGCGTGCGACGGCCCGCTGTTGCTCGTCGAGGTAGAAGATGGCCGATCGGTAGCTGGTTCCGATGTCGTTGCCCTGCCGATCCTTGGTGGTCGGATCGTGGATCTGGAAGAAGAACTCCAGCAGCGCCCGGTAGTCGGTCCGCTCGGGGTCGTACTCGATCTCGACCGCCTCGGCGTGGCCGGGATGGTTGCGGTAGGTCGGGTGATCGTTGCGGCCGCCGGTGTAGCCGACGCGGGTCGACACCACGCCGGGTTGCCTGCGGATCAGGTCCTGCATGCCCCAGAAGCAGCCGCCGGCCAGGATCGCCCTTCGCGTGCCGGTCACATTTCCTCCTCGCGCCTTCGTGCACTCGGCGCGATCGACTGATCGCGCACCCGGTACAACCCGGCGGGCAGCCGGAAAGTTCCTCACGCGCGGCCGAACCTGCCGGACAGCGCGCGCAGCCGCTCCCGCAGGATCTCCGGCTCCACCACCATGAAGTCGGCGTCCAGCATGCCCAGGCCCATGATCGGCCATTCCAGGGAATCGGCGGACATGCGCACCCGGCAACTGTGCGCGTCGATCGCCTCCACGACGCTCCACCGGCCGATGCGTTCCCGCACCGCTTCCGCGGAAGCCCGAACCACCACTTCGATCGCGTACGGGCGCGGAGCCTGCTCGAGTCCGGAACGGACGAATTCGGCCGCATCCGCCGCGGGGAGCTCGCGCGGCCGGAACCGGGAGCCGTCGGCGCGCGGGCCGGAGAGCCGGTCCACGCGGAAGCTGCGCCAGTCGTGCCGGTCGAGGTCGTAGGCCACCAGGTACCAGCGCCGCCCGAGCGCGACGAGGCGATGGGGTTCGGTGTGGCGTTCGCTGCGCCTGCCGTCGGCGGCGGTGTAGTCGAAGCGCAGTCGCTCGGTGTCACGGCAGGCCAGTGCGACCGTGGTGAGCGCGGCGGGGTCCATCGCACTCTGTCCCGCCGGACCCCATGCCGCCGGGACCGTCATCGCGCGCAGCGCGTCGACGCGTTTGCGCAGCCGAGGCGGCATCACGTGAATCACCTTGGCCAGCACGCTGATCGCGGACTCGGCGATCCCGTCCACACTGCCGTGCACGGCCGCCTGCATCCCGGCCACCAGCGCGACCGCCTCGTCGTCGTCGATCATCAGCGGCGGCAGCGCGGCGCCCGGTGCCAGCTGGTAGCCGCCGTCGACGCCGCGATGGGCCTCGACCGGATAGCCGAGATCGCGCAGCCGGTCCACATCGCGGCGTAGCGTACGGGCGGAGACGCCGAGCCGGGCGGCGAGTTCGTCCCCCGGCCAGTACTTGTGGGTCTGCAGTAGGGACAGCAGTCGCAGTGTCCGGGTGCTGGTGGCGGCCATGGTCGAAATTATGGCCGCTATTGCGGACAGAAAGTGACCGCAATAGGTCCTACCTTGGGTTTCGAACCGAACACGAACTCCGAAAGGGCGACACCATGAACGACTCCGCAACCTCCGCCATCGCGCTGACCGGCGAACGCGCCGCGCTGCTGAAGGCGCTGGGCAAGGCGCGATTCTTCCTGCGGCACACGGTGAACGGACTCACCGACGAGCAGGCCGGCCTGCGCAGCACGGTCAGCGAACTGTGCCTGGGCGGACTGGTCAAGCATGTCGCCGGGTGCGAGGAAGGCTGGGTGAACTTCATCCTCGATGGCACCTCGGCGATGAAGGACTTCGACGACATGACCGAGGCCGACTACCGCAAGCGTGACGACGAGTTCCGCATGCTGCCCGGCGAGACCGTCGAGGGCGTTCTGGCCCGCTACGCCGAGGTCGCCGCGCGCACCGACGAGATCGTGGCCACCGTCGACCTCGACCGCGCCTGGCCGCTGCCGAAGGCGCCCTGGTTCCAGGAGGAGAGCTGGTCGACCCGCGAGGTGCTGATGCACATCATCGCCGAGACCGCCCAGCACGCCGGCCACGCCGACATCCTGCGCGAGGCGATCGACGGTCAGAAGACGATGGGCTGACCCGGCAGACCCGGACGCGCGGCGGGCCGGGGCGATCGAGCCGCCCCGGCCGGATCGCCGCCTACGCTGGTGTCATGACAGGGAAGAAAGTCGACCGCGTCCGGGCCCGCTCGGCACTGGAGACGATCAGGGAGAGTCCGTTCATCGCCGCGGTCGCGCTCGCGCCGGTCGTGGCGGTGCTGGCCGTGGTCTGGTGGCTCACCAACGGCTGGATCGCGTTCCTGCTGCTCGTGCTGCTCGGCGCAGGCGTCGTGCTGGGCGGCAAGTTCCTGCGCTGAGCCCACGGCGGCTTCCACGGATCAGCCGTTGGGGGTGAACGTCAGGTGCAGGTCGGTGAGCCCGCGCAGGATGTAGGTGGGCTCGTAAGTGTAGCGGCGGTCGCCGGCCGGTCCGTGCCGTTCCTCGTCGACGCCGATGTCGAGCATCCGGTCGAGGATCCGCTCGATGGACACGCGACCTTCCACGCGCGCGAGCGGACCGCCGGGGCAGCTGTGCACGCCGCGCCCGAAAGCCATGTGCTCACGAAAGTTCGGGCGGTCGAGCCGGAACTCGTGCGGGTTCTCGAAGCGGCGGGGATCGCGATTGGCCGCGCCGGGGCAGAACATGATCGTCGAGCCGACCGGCACCGGGACCTCGCCGACGGTGGTCGCGCGGGTGGCCAGCCGGAATCCGCTCTTGACGGGAGCGTCCAGGCGCAGCGTTTCCTCGATGAAGATCGGGATCCTGGTGCGGTCGTCGCGCAACTGTTGCTGGACCTCCGGGTTGTCGGCGAGGATGCGCAGCGCGGCGCCGAGCAGTTTCGCCGTGGTCTCCTGGCCCGCGGCGAACAGGAAGGTCGCCGACCGCACCACGTCGATGACCTCCGGAGTGGAACCGTCCGGGTACTTCGCCAGCGCCAGCGAGGTCAGCACGTCGTCGCGGGGCTCGACGCGCCGTTCGCTGATGTAGGTGGAGAACTTCTCGTCCAGCCACTCCAGCGGATTGCTGGACATGACGTCGTCGTCCATCGCGCCGGGCCGGGCGCCCGGGCGTTCGGCGCCCAGCGCGACGCGGAAAGCCTGGTGGTCCTCCTCGGGCACGCCGAGCATGTCGGCGACGACCAGCAGCGAGAACGGCTTGGCGTACTCGGTGAGGAATTCGCAGCGTCCGTTGGCGAGGAATTCGTCGAGCTGGCGGTCGGCCAGCCGCCACATGAAGTCCTCGTTCTCCTTCAGCCGCGCCGGGGTGAGCAGGCGGTTCAGCAGCGAGCGGGCGTAGGTGTGCTGCGGCGGGTCCATGGTCACCATGTGCTCGAACATGGGCAGCTTGTCGCGGTTCGCGGCGATCAGGCCGGTGATGTCGTCGCCTTGCACGTCGAACGGCAACGGCGGGAACGGACCGCCGACGGCGATGGCCGAGGAGAAGGTCTCCGGGTCCTTGAGCACCTCGACGGACTCCTCGTATCCCGTCACCGCGTAGACCTGGTGATTGGGCTCCTGGGTCACCGGGCACCTGGCGCGCAGGTGATCGAAGTACGGGTGCGGGTCGGGGACCAGCGCCGGATCGGTGAAGTAGTCGACGGTGTCGAAATCGGTCATTGCGCAACTCCTGGAACGAACGGACGGGGAAGGGTTTTCAGGGCAGGTACACGCGGGCGGCCAGCCAGCGGCCGTCGACCAGTTGCATGGTCATCACCACTCGGCTGCGGTCGATCCGCGGATCGGGCGAGGCCGCGTTGGTCACCGTCTGGTCGATGAACAGCAGTACCTCGACCTCGGTCTCGCCCGCGGATTTCACGGCGGCGTCGAGCACGGTGCCCTGTCCCGTCGCCTTGTTCTCCACCAGCAGTTCGCGCAGCTGACCGCTGGAGCGGGTGTACATATCGCGGAACTCACCGGTCGAGCCGTCCAGCACAGCGGCGAAATCACGGTCGAGGTTGTCGGAATCGACGCTGGTCAAGGTGACCGCATAGGCGCGGGCGGCCGCGAGGGCCGCATCGGAGGCCGCTTGCAGATCATCGTGCTGCTTCACCTTCCAGCCGAAGTACGCCGCGGCCACCGTCGCGACGATCGCCAGCACGCTCACGGCGGGGACCAGACCTCGGCGCGCGCGGGCGAGCAACCGCCGCGCGGGCGACCGATTCCCGGTCTCACCCGCGCGCTTGTCGGGCTCAGCAGCCAGCTCGGCAGCCTCGGGAGCGGGCTTGTCGGGCTCGGCGGCCAGCTCGGCAGCCTCGGGAGCGGGCTTGTCGGGCTCGGCGGCCACCTCGGCAGCCTCGGGAGCGGGCTTGTCGGGCTCGGCGGCCACCTCGGCAGCCTCAGCGGCAGGCCCCTCGGGCTCAGCGGCCACCTCGGCGGCCTCAGCGGCAGGCCCGTCGGGCTCAGCGGCAGGCCCGTCGGCCGCAGTAGCAGGCTCGTCGGGCTCAGCAGCAGGCTCGTCGGCCGTGGCGCCCGGCTCCACGGCCGAAGCCGCGACAGCGGCCGAACCGTCGTTCGCGGACGCCCGCTCCTGCACCGATCCAGTTGTCTTGCGGCTCATGGTTTTCCTCCTGTGCTGTCGAGTGCGGGCGGTCGATCGGGTCACCGCACCGGCGCGGGCGGTGGTGGCGGCAGTTGCGGGCCGCCGAAGTTCAGCGGGATCGACAGCGGGCCGATGGGGGTGCGGGTGGTCTGCGATTCGGGGGACACACCGGGCGGCGGACCTTCGGGGATCTCCTCCCCGGGCGGGCGCGGCGCGTTCCGGGCGCCGCGGATGAGCACCGAGGGATCGGTGTTCGGGCAATAGGTGTAGCGGTACGGCTCGGGGAAATCCGGCAGCGACGGCGGGCGGCGCGGGAGGTCGTAGTCGCAGGCGTAGCGGGGATAGAGATTGACCAGGCCCCAGATGCCGCCGTCGTGGAAGGCGACCGCGATCGCGTCGAGCGTGGAGCCGTCCCGGCCGGTGGGGAAGAAGAACTCCTGGAGCGCGGGGACACGCGTGGAGGTCATCTGCGCGGTCACCCCCAGGTGGTCGAGCAGCTCCGCCCCGGCGGCGGAGTTGTCGGCGAGCAGGGCGTCCAGCGCGCGCAGCGTGCCGGGAGCCGCGCCGAGCAACTCGACATAGCCGCCGGATTTGGCGGCCACCCCGCTGAGGAAGGAGTCCGCGTCGGCGGAGAATTCGGAGTAGCGCAGCTCGCTCACCGTGGCCAGCACCGCACGGCTGTCACGCAACAGGCCGACGGTCTGCGGCAGCACCGAGTCCAGGGTGGAGATCAGGAAGACGCCACCGTCGATGATGTCGGCGAGCTTGTCCGGCCCCTCCGGTCCGACTCCGAGTTCGCCGACGATGGTCGCGATCTGTTCCGGATCCACCTGGTCGAGCGTGGAATCCAGCGCGGCGAGGGTGCGCCACAGCGGTGCGGGCGTGCTGGTGCGTTCCCGGGCGATCTCGTCGCCGTCGGCGAGGTAGGGCCCGTCGTCACTGTCGGAGCGGAAGTCGAGATACTGCTCCCCCGCCATGGACAGGCTCGCCACCCGGACCGTGCCGCCCGCGGGTATCCGCGCCGCGGCGTCGACGACCGCGACCGCCACCAGACCCTCGTCGGTCAGCTCGACCGATTCGACCTTGCCGACCGGCACGCCGCGCAAGGCCACGTTCTGCCCGGGCAGCAGCCCGCCGGAGTCGGCGAGATACACCCGCACCCGCATGGTGGCGGCGGTGGGATCCACGCCGAGCGCGCCGAACGCGAGATATGCGACACCGCAGAGCAATACGCCGATCAGCGCCGCGGTGGACAGGGCGTTGCGCCGCCTGTGTGCGGCGCGCACGGTCGTCACGAGCGGGCGCGCCGCGAATTCCAGCGGAGAGCGCGGGTTCATCGCGCACCCCCGGTGATCTTGTCCTGCAATTTCAGCAGGGTGTAGGTGAAGGTGCCGATGAAGGCCGCCCAGTCGCTCAGGTCGGGCAACCGGCTTTCCGGATCACCGGGATGGTTGGGATCGGGCAGGTAGCCGAGCGCGAGATCCTGGAAATCGGCGTCCACATTGGCCGAGGTGGAGGTGGTGACGGAGATGATCGGGCCGAGCATCGCGTTCAGCGCGGCCAGGTTCGCGTCGGGGTGGGTCGCGGCGGCGGAGAGCCCGGCGGCGACCCGGTTGAGGTCGGCGACCATGCCGGTGGTCTGCTCGCCGTCGAGTCCGGGCAGGGTCGCGAGCCGGGTACTGATCGATTCCACCCGGCGGACCAGCGCCAGGGCCTCGGTGGCGTTGGCGTCCAGTGTGTCCAGAGCGGGGCCCGCGGCGGCGATGAGCCCGTCGATGCCGGCGCGCTGAGCATCGAGGGTACGGGCCAGGGCGTCGATGCCCGCGAGGGTGGCGCGGATGTCGTCGGAGCGGGCGGCCAGCGTCTGCACCACGTGCGTGGACTGCGCGATCAGCGCGGCGAGTTCCTCGCCCCGCTCGCCCACGGCATTGCCGAGCCCGTTGACGAGGGTGGTCAGATTGCGGATCGCTCCGCCGTTGACCAGCAGGGCGGCCGTGCTCAGCAGTTCCTCGATGGTGGCCGCCGAGGCGGTCTGCTCCTCGGCGAGACTGTCACCGTCACCGAGCAACGGGGTCGCGGCGGTGACGTCGCCGGGCGGGGTCAGCGAGACGAACACATCGCCCAGCGGCGTGGCGGTGCGCAGTTCGGCGCGCGTGCCCAGCGGCAGCTGCACCGCGCGCTCGATGCGCAGGGTGACCACGGCGGTGTAGTCGCGCACCGCCATCTCCGCGACCTCGCCGACATCGGCGCCGAGCAGCCGGACCTTGGCCTTGGCGGGCAGGTTCAGCGCGTTGGCGAATTCGGCCCGCACGGTGTAGCCGTCGGCCCCGCCGGGGGCGGGCAACGGCAGCTCGCCGAGGCCGGCCGAGCAGGCGGTGGTGCCGGCGAGCGTCGCGATCAGCAGCGCGCTCGCGCGGAGCAGACGGTCACGCGCCCTCATCGCGGCATCTCCGCCATCGCGGTGAGCATGTCGGTGATCCCGAAGTCGGGGCCGAAGTCCTGCAATGTGCCGGTGGCGCAGCCCAGTTGGCGCAGCCCGAGCACATTGCAGAACTCCTTGACCAGCTGCCCGTCGAAGAAGACCTTGTCCAGCAGCGCGTGCACCCGCACGCCCCGGTACTCGAAATCGACCGCGGCGTAGGCATTGTCGAGCAGCAGCGGGGTGACGTCGAGGAATTCGGCCAGCTCGCGCCGGTAGTCGGCCAGCGCCCTGGTCACGGTGTTCGCATCGGCCACGGTGCTGCGCAGGGCTTCGGCGTTGTCGGTGAGCAGCGCCTCGGTGCCGCGCATGAGTTCCTCGATCCGCGCGCCGGTCCGCCCCTCGCCGATCCGCAGGTCGGCGAGCAGGTCGGTGAGCATGCCGGTGTTCGTGGCGAAGTCCCGGACCAGCTGATCGTTGTCGGCGGCCGAGCCCGCCAGCACGGCCAGCTCGTCGGCGAGCCGGGTGACGGTGGCCTGCCATTCGGCGCCGCCGTCCTCGCTCATCCGCAGCACCTCGGCCAGTTCGGCCATGGTCGCGCGCAGGTCGGGTCCGCTGCGGGCGGCGATCTCGGCGGAGACACCGAGCAGCCGCGCCACCGGTCCGGCGCCGGGCTGCTCCTCGGCGAGTTCGCCCGCCATCGTCTCGGCCGCGCCGAGCAGCCGCTCGAACTCGACGGGGGTCCTGGTCCGGTCCCGACCGAGCCGAGCGCCGTCGGCCAGCACCGGCCCGTCCCGGTAGACGGGCGTGAACTCGACGTGCCGATCGGTGAGCACCGAGGTCGACAGCGTGACCGCGCTGGCATCGGCGGGAATGCGCACGCCCTCGTCGATGCGCATGGTCACCTCGACGCGGCTACCTCTCGGCTCGACGGCGGTCACCTCACCCACGTCCATCCCGAGCACGGCGACGGCGTTGCCGACGTAGAGCCCCGCGCCGTTGTCGAATTCGGCGACCACGGTGATGCCCTCGCCACCGGACCCCATCGGTCCCGCACACCCGGCGACCGCGCCGACCAGCACCACGGCGGCCGTGCGCACGGCGAGCGACAGGCGCGAGATGATTCGGCAACCGTTCATCGGCAGTCCTCGTGGTAGGCGGCGAGACCGCCCTCGACCGCACGCCCGCTCAGCGCGCACATCCAGGAGTCGATCATCGGCCCGGCGGGCGCGGTGAAGTCGACCTCGTTGGCGGTGCCGGAGGCATTGGCGAAATTGCGGATCGGGACGGGCAGGATCTCGAGGATGTTGCGCAACAGTTCGTCGTTGTGCGCCAATCCGGCGAGCAGGTCGCCGAGACCGTCGAGCAGTTCGTCGATCTGCGGCCGGTCCTCGACGACGAGAGCGCCGACCTGATCGGCCAGCCTGCGGGTGGCGTCCATCAACCGCTGGATCGCTTCGCCGCGGGCCAGCATCTCGGCCAGCAGGTCGCGGCCCTGGCCCATGATCGCCGCCAGGTCCGCGCGCTGCCGGGTGAACGTCTCGGTCAACCGCTGGGTGCCTGCCAGCAGATCGCCCAGCTCGCCGCGGCGGTCGCCGACGACGGCGGCCAGGGTGCGCATGTCGGCCAGCAGCCCGGGCAGCACCGAGGGCACCCCCTGGAGTTGCCCGGCGAGGCTGTCCAGGGAGTCGGCGATACCCGCGGTGTCGATCTCCTCGAAGGTGACCGTCGCGTTCTCCAGCGCCTGCTGCAGGTCGTAGGGAACCTCGGTGCGCTCCAGGGGAATTCGCCGGTCCGGCAGCGAACCGGACCCGGCGGGGCGCAGTTCGACGTAGCGGGCGCCGAGCAGAGTGGTCAGCTTGATCGCCGCGCCGGTGTCGGCGCCGAGGGGGACCGCGTCGTCCACGGCGAGGTCCACGCGCACCCGGTCACCGTCGAGCCGGACACCGTCGACCGCGCCGACCGGCACCCCGGCCACGCTGATCAGGTCACCCGGGGCGATGCCCGCCGCCTGCGCGAATTCGGCCTCGTACCGGGTCCGGCCCGGGTCGCCCGTACCGAACCCCACCGCGCCCGCGACGACGATCAGCAGCACGGCCAGCGCCACCGCGCCGAGCACGGGGCCGGGATATTCCTCGAGCGGGCGCAGCCGGAGCCTGCCCCGCGCGGATCGTGTCGACATCACGGCTCACCTACAGACGGGCGAATACTGGGCTTGCCCACCCGGAGTGGCGAGCCCGACGACGGTCGGCACGAGGTTGCTCAATCCGGGCAGCACCGTCACGCCGAAATTGCACAGATAGGTGTTCAGGTACGCGCCTTCCTGGCTCACCCGCGCCAGCCCCTTCATCAGGGCGGGCATGTTGAAGCCGAGATAGGCGAAGTTCTCCTTGTTCTCCTGGAAGTGGCGCGTGAAACCCGGCTCGCGGTAGAGCATTTCGGTCAGGTCCGGCTCGATGCCGTCGACCACCCGCGCCATCCGGTCGGTGGTGACCGAGACGGTGGTGAGCGCGCCGAGCAGTTCGTCGCGGTGCGCGCTGAGCCCGTCGACGAGGGCGCGAGAGCGGACGATGAGCGAACTCAGCTCGCCGGCCTGCCCGGCGAGGTTGCCCACCACCCGGTTCAAGTTCGTGATGACCTCGCCCAGCACCTCGTCCGGGCCGGCCAGTGCCTGCGCCAGCGCGGAGACCTGCTCGATCAGCAGCACCAGCGAGGCATTGTCGCCCTGCAACGCGGTGACCAGCGCGGCGGTCAGGTTGTCGACCTGGTGCGGGTCGAGGCCGGCGAACAGCGGCTCGAATCCGTTGAGCAGCGCCGAGATGTCGAAGGACGGCTCGGTGCGCTCGAGCGGGATCTCCGCGCCGGGCGCCAGCTCGCCCGGATCGCCGTGATCGACCTTCGCCAGGCCGAGATAGCGCTGACCGATGACGTTCTGATAGGTGATCGAGGCCCGGGTGTCGCCGTAGAGCTTCTGATCGGATCCCACCCGGAAGCGCACTCGCGCGAGCGTGCCGTCGAGTTCGATGCGGTCGACACGGCCGACCCGCACTCCCGCCATCCGCACGTCGTCACCGGCGCGCAACCCGCTCACATCGCTGAACACCGCGCTGTAGCCGTACGTTTCGCCGTCGATGCGGCGATCCAGCGTCACGAAGGTCATCCACAACAGCGCGAAGGCGACCGTCACGAACAGGCTCACGCCGATCAGGGGCTTGCGGTAACTCATCGGTCGCCTCCGGTGGGGAACGGCCCGTCGGCCAGCAACGGCGCGAGCAGGGATTCGGCGCCGTTGCCGCCGCCGGTGAGCACGCGCTCGATCAGCTCGCGCAATTCGGCGGGCAGTTCCTGCGCGGACAGGCCCGCGGGCGCGTAGGTACTCGGGTCCATGGTCGCGGGCAGCTCCTGGACCGGGATCTCGGTAGGCGCCGTCGCGCAGCTCGGGCCGGCGAGCTCGCCGTAGCGCGGGCAGTCGGCGCGGGTGTACATGGTGTGCGGGGTCAGCCGGAACTGGAATTTGCCGATGCCGCGCGGATGTTCGGCGTTGTAGAACTCCGAGAACCACAGCCCGGACAGTTTGTTGAACCGGGCCACGATCGGGCCGAAGGTCGGCGCGCCGTCGGCGAAGACGTCGAGCACGGGGCCGAAGTCTTCGAGCACGGTGTCGATCCGGTCGACACGTCGCTCCAGGGCGCCGTCGACGGTCTCCAGGGTGGCGCCGCCCGCGCCCATCAGATCGGCCAGCGCCGCCTGGTGCTCGGCGAAGGTCTGCAGGGGCACCACCGCCGCGTGCAGTGCGTCGACCAGTTCCGGGGCGGATCGCTCGAGCCCACGCACGGCCTCGGCCAGCAGGCTCAGCGTGGGCACACCGCCGTCGGAGGTGAGCAGCGCGTCGAGTTCCCTGGTGATCCGCACCGTCGCCGCCCCGGCCGCGACGATGTCCGCGCCACGCCGATCGGTGGCGCGCGCGACCGCCGTGAGCGCGCCGACAGCGGCGTCGGTGCCTACCCGGGTGGCGGCGGCGAGGATTTCGCGCAGTTCGGTGAGCGCTGTCTGCAACTGGACCGTCGACAGACTGCGGTCCTGGGTGATCTCGGCGTGCTCGGTCAGCGCCGGACCCGGTCCGTTGTCGACCAGTTGCACCGACGACACCGCGAACACATTGCTCGGCACCACCCGCGCGGTGACGGTGGCCGGAATGCGCCGTGCCGCAGCCGGTTCCAGCGCCAGCTGCACCCGTGCGGGACCACCGTCGAGCGAGGGCGTGACCCGCCCGACCGTGCCGACGAGCAGTCCGCGGAACTTCACATCTGAACGCGGCGGCAGCCCGTCGCCGAGCTGGTCGAGCACGGCGACCACGTCGACCTTCTCGTCGAAGCGACCGGTCGACTTCATCAGCAGCACCGAGACCACCACGCCGGTCACCAGGACCAGTACCAGCCCGCGTGCCACCAGTGCGAAACCGGAGGGCCCGCGGCCGTCCTTCTCGAACAGAATCGACATGCTCACCCCCCGAGCCGAGCGCTCGCGCCGATGCCCCACAGGGCGATGGTCAGCAGCAGATTGACGACGATCATCAGCGAGATCGCCGAACGCATGGCGCGGCCTGCCGCGATCCCGACCCCCTGCGGACCGCCCGCGGCGTAGAAGCCGTAGTAGCACTGCACCGTCGAGGTGATGATCACGAACAGCAGCGCTTTGATCAGCGAGTACACGATGTCGGGCCCGTTGAGCACCAACTGGAAGTAGTGCTGGTAGGTGCCCGCCGACAGACTGCCGGTCATTCCCACGACCATCTGCACCGCCAGATAGTTCGCCGCCAGGCACATCAGGTACAGCGGAACGATCGCCAGCATCGAGGCCATCAGCCGGGTGCTCACCAGATACGGGATCGAGCGGATCGCCATGGACTCCATCGCCTCGATCTCTTCGGAGATCCGCATGGCGCCCAGCTGGGCGGTGAACCGGCAGCCCGCCTGGGAGGCGAAGGCCAGGCCCGCCATGATCGGCGCGAGCTCGCGGGTGGAGGCCGTCGAGGCGACCAGCCCGACGGTCGGCTCCATCCCGAGCAGGTGCAGCGCGTTGTAGCCTTCGAGCCCGACGATCGCGCCGCCTGCCGCGCCGAGGACGATGATGACCCCGGCCGTGCCGCCGCCGACCACCAGCGACCCGTTGCCCCAGGTGACATCGGCCAGTATCCGCAGGAACTCCGCGCGATAGTGCCGCAGCGCCAACGGAATCGAGAAGAGCGACCGCATGGCGAAGGTGCTCATGTGCCCGAGCCGCATCATCACGACGCCCGCCCGGCCCGCGCCGAGACGCAGCAGCTTGGTGCCCGGAGGGTAGTAGGGAGCAGCCATCACAACCCCTGCCGGGGGAACAGGATCATCGACAGCTGGGTGAAGACGACATTGACCACCATCAGCAGCAGGATCGACGAGACCACGGTCGAATTCACCGCATTGGCCACCCCGGCGGGCCCGCCCTGGGTGGACAGCCCCTTCTCGCAGGCCACCACCGCCACGATCGCGCCGTAGACAACGGCTTTGACCAGAGTCAGCACCAGATCGCCCACGGTGGCGAAGGAGGCGAAGGTGGTCACGAAACTGCCCGGCGCGCCGTTCTGCACGAAGACGTTGAACAGATAGCCGGCCAGGAAGCCGACGAAGCACACCACCCCGGTCAGGGAAAGACCGACCAGCACCGCCGCGGCCAGGCGCGGCACCACCAGCCGGCGCACCACCGAGACCCCCATGACCTCCATGGCGTCGATCTCGTCGCGGATCTTGCGCGAGCCGAGGTCCGCGCAGATCGCCGAGCCCACCGCCGCGGCCATCAGCAGGGCGGCCACCATCGGCGCGCCCTGCCGGATCACCGCGAGCCCGCTGGCCGCACCCGCCAATGAGGACGCACCCACCTGCCCGGCCAGCAGACCGAACTGGATGGACAGCGTCACCCCGATCGGCAGCGAGACGAAGATCGTCGGCAGCACCGCGGCCGAGGACATGAACGCCGACTGCCTGACGAACTCGGCGAAGGCGAACCGGCCGGTCAGCACATCGACCACCAGATACTGCACCGCCCGCACACCGAGGACGAACTGACCACCCACGGTCGACAGCGCGGTCACGGGGTGGCGGCGCAGGTACCCGCGCCACCACTGCGCGATCTCTCGCGTCGCGACCTGCTGCGTCATAGCGATCAGCTCTCACATCCGGCCTCCGGCGCACTGCGCGCCGCAAGCGATCCCGTCACCCGTTTCCGGGAAATTCGCGCGCACGACAGAACAAACCGGAGAAATGGTTTCGTCGATTACCGCGAGGCAGCCGGCCGATCCGGCCACATTGCCTTCCCCGATATTGTGGGGGCCATCGCATCGGTAGTCAATAACTTCCGGAAAATGTACAGCACCCCGTTCCGCGCTCGCCCGATCCAGTCGTCGACAAAATTCCGGGGGTGCCGCACACCTCTCCCGGATTCCGCGACCGAGCTGGACCGGAAATGTCTTCTATTCACATCCAGGCAGCTCAGAAGCACTGCATGTCGGAACCCCTTCCAGCGGGGACAACCCGAAAAGAACTCACTACAGGTTGTGCCGAGAATAATTTTTCCAGGAATTATCGAATAAAATTGAGCCCTGTCGACAGGGGTGGCGAACGATTTCTACGGACCGAAGACACCGACGATCCGAATATCGCGGAACTGCGATCGATTCCGCGCGCCCGCTCAGGAGCATCGCGCGAAAAATTAATTACGGCGAACGCGAAATCGCCTATCGATTCCGCTCGCGGAACACCACGGATCCGGCACCGGGCGATTCGCGCCCGCCGTTCCGGAAGCATGCCGCACGCCCCCCGAGAAGGCGGGCCTCGTCCGGCCCGGCCGTCACCCCTCGCACCGGCCGTTCGTGGCCGGCGGTCCCCCGCGCCTAACGCACCGCGACCAGGCGAGTCCCCCACTGCGTGCCCGGCGCGGGCGTATCGGAGAACTGCAGCCACTCCTCGGCGGTGACCGCTTCGCCGGCGCAGCCCGCGGCCCGCAGCGCACACGCCTTGAACGCCCGCGCGGCCACGCTGATCCGGTACGCCATCGGCGACACCCGCGTCTCCAGCTCGGCAGGCAATTCGCCCCAGACCCCGACCTCGATCTCGCCACCGTCCAGACAGCCGAGCACACCCTCGCGGACCCGAGGGTCGCTGGTGTACATCGACGGATCGATCGCGAGCGTCTGTGGCCAGATGTCGTGCGTGGGCACCGCCAGCGCCTGTTCGAAGTCCAGCACGGTGGCACCGAGGATCTGCAGCGACCGGGCGTGCGAGTGATCGCGCACCAGCACCGTCACCTCCCATCCCGCGGTCGAGCGGTCGAACAACCAGCCACCGGCGCAGCGGACGATATCGATCGGACGGGGTGCGACCATCGCCACGCGGTAGCGCAGCGGATGCCTGCGCGCGTGCGCACGCCAGCGGGACACCGAGTTCAGTCCCGCGGCGCGGGGGGTGAGGGGGTCGACGGTTCGTACAGCCATGGGTTCCATCCCCGTTCGTCGAACAGCAAGATGTGGCGGCCGCACCATCACCGCGCCCCGGCAGGACGCCGCCCACGACACCGACCCGGCTGGATCGGAGACCTCGACACGTGGACGGGGAAACGCGCGACGGGCGAACCGGATTCGAACCAACCACCCGGCCCGGAACCCACGGTGAGTTCGGGCTGGAACTCGAGCTCGGGCCTGAGATCGGAGCCTGCTCCGGACGGTGCCGCCGAACACACAGTAAGGTCATTCTCGGATCGGTGATGGCCATCTCATATTTCGTCATATGTGATGTACCTCACTTGACTGCCGCCGCGCGTTTGAGTACGCGATCGGCGGCTTCCCAGTGCTCCTCGGCCACCCAGAGGCGGGCGAACGCGGCGACCGCCTCGCCCGCGGGAACACCGGCCAGCACCCGTTTGATCTCCACAGCGGGCCCGTTGGCCAGCGATTTCGCGAGATCCCGCCAGCCGCGGTCGAATTCGCCACGCGGCAGCACCCGGTCGATCAAGCCGAGTCGTTGCGCCTCGGCGGCATCCAGAACGGTTCCCGACCCCGCCAGCATCAGCGCCCGCCCACGACCGACCAACTCACCGAGCCGCTCGGCGCCACCCCAGGCCGGCATGATCGCCAGCGACACCTGATTGAAGCCGATCCTGATGTCGGCGGCCGCGATCCGGATATCGGCGGCGACCGCCACTTCGGCGCCGCCGCCGAGCGCGTGCCCGTTCAGCGCCGCGATCACCGGACCGGGGAAGCCGGCCAGCCGGTCGCAGATCCCGCGCATGTGCCAGGCCATTTCGGCGGCCTGTTCCTCGGTGCGCAGCCGGGCCAATTCCTTGAGATCCCCACCGGAGACGAAGCTGCGATCACCCGCGCCGGTGAGCACCAGCGCGCGCACCCCCTCGGCCTTCTCGACCTCGTCGAGGACCTGCCCCAGCTGATCCATCGTCTCCGGCGCGATGGCGTTGCGCGCCTGCGGCCGGTTGATCGTGACGACCGCGAGCCCATCGCCCACCTCGAGCTCCACCATCTCTTGTTCTCCCTTGCGAAAATATGATTCTCTCTTCTTGAGAATCATATACTTACTCGTGACCTGGACAGGAGCGAGAAGGGGAGAATCCCATGCGCACCATCCCGGACGAGCTGCTCCGCCGGTACCACGACCAGGGCTGGTGGACCTCGGAAACCATCGGCGATCTCCTGACCCGCGAACTGGCGGCCGCGCCGGACACCGAGTTCCACATCCACTCCGCGATCAGGCCGTGGAGCGGCACCTGGCACGAAGTAGAGAGCACAGCGCGCAGGCTCGCCGCGGGACTGCGCAGGCGGGGCGTCGGCCCCGGCGACGTGGTGGCCTTCCAGCTACCGAACTGGATGGAAGCGGCCGCGGTGTTCTGGGCCTCGGCCTTCCTCGGCGCGACCGTGGTGCCGATCGTGCACTTCTACGGCCGCAAGGAAGTCGGCTACATCCTGCGCGCCGTCGCGCCGCGCGTCTTCCTCGGCACGAAGCTGTTCGGCGACAACGGCATCGACGAGGACATGCTCGCCGATATCCCGGTGGTCGCGATGGTCGGCGAGAACTTCGAGGAGCTGCTCGATCCCGAGCCGATGGCGGGCACGCTGCCCGTCGACCCCGCAGGCCCGGCGCTCATCGCGTTCACCTCGGGCACCACCAGCGACCCGAAGGGGGTGATGCACAGCCACCAGACCCTCGGTCACGAGACCCGTCAGCTCGCCGGCATGTATCCCCGCGACCGCGGGCACCAGCTCACAGCGGCGCCGGTCGGCCACTTCATCGGCATGGTCAACGCCTTCCTGATCCCGGTACTCGACCGCCTGCCGATCAACCTGACCGACGTCTGGGATCCCGCCCGCGTGCTCGCCCTCATGACCGAACGCGAGCTCACCGTCGGCGGCGGCGTCGCCTATTACATGACAAGCCTCCTGGACCATCCGGAGTGCACCCCCGAGCACCTGCCCTATCTGCGTTACGCCGGACTCGGCGGCGCGGCGGTCCCCGCCGCGGTCACCACCCGCCTGGCCGGCCTCGGCATCACGGTCTATCGCTCCTACGGCAGCACCGAGCACCCGTCCATCACCGGCTCCCATCCCACCGCGCCCGAGGACAAGCGCCTGTTCACCGACGGCGCGCCGTTGCCCGGGGTGGAGATCCGCCTGGCCGACGACGGCGAAATCCTCAGTCGCGGACCGGATCTGTGCCTGGGCTACACCGACCCCGAACTCACCGCTCGCGCCTTCGACGAGCAGGGCTGGTACCACACCGGCGATATCGGCGTGCTCGACGCCGACGGCTACCTCACCATCACCGACCGCAAGGCGGATCTGATCATCCGTGGCGGGGAGAACATCAGCGCGCTCGAAGTCGAGGAGATCCTGCTGCGCCTGCCCGGGGTGGCCGAGGCGGTGGCCGTCGCGGTGCCCGACGAACGGCTCGGCGAGCGCACCGCCGCCGTCGTCCGGATCCAGCCCGGCGCATCGGTTCCCGAGATGTCCACCTTGCGAACACATTTCGCCGAGGCGGGCGTGGCCAAACAGAAGTGGCCCGAGCAGCTGCACATCGTCGACGACTTCCCGCGCACCGCCAGCGGCAAAGTCCAGAAGTTCGCCGTCCGGCGGTCTTTGGTCACCAGCGGTCCCCGCGGCACCGAGGATATTGCGGCTCACACCGAATGAGAATACGATTCTCTCAAACGAACAAGGAGGATTCCATGAGCGACTTCGGCTTGCCCTACCAGCTCTTCGACGCCGACAACCACCTGTACGAGACACAGGACGCGCTGACGAAGTTCCTGCCGAAGCAGTACCGAGGCGTCATCCAGTACGTCGAGGTCAACGGACGTACCAAGATCGCCATCCGGGGCCAGATCAGCGAGTACATCCCCAACCCGACCTTCGACGTGGTCGCGCGCCCCGGCGCGATGGAGGACTACTTCAAGAACGGCAATCCCGAGGGCAAGAGCAGGCGCGAGATCTTCGGCGAGCCGATGCGCTCCATCCCGGCGTTCCGCGAGCCGGGCCCGCGCCTGGAGCTGATGAACAAGCTGAAGATCCACCGGACCCTGATGTTCCCGACCCTGGCCAGCCTCGTCGAGGAGCGGATGCGCGACGATCCGGAGCTGATCCACATCGTCGTGCACGCCCTCAACGAATGGCTCTACGAGACCTGGGGATTCAACTACGAGAACCGCATCTACACGGTGCCGGTGATCAGCCTGCCCATCCTCGACAAGGCGCTGGCCGAACTGGAGTGGGTCGCCGAGCGCGGCGCCCGCGCCATCCTGGTGCGCCCGGCCCCCGTCCCGGGCTGGGGCGGCTCGCGCTCGTTCGCGCTGCCGGAGTTCGATCCGTTCTGGGAGCGGGTCACCGAACTCGACCTGCTGGTCACCATGCACTCCTCCGACAGCGGCTACGCCCGCTACACCTCGGACTGGGAGGGCGCCCGCGCGGAGATGCTGCCGTTCAAGACCAACACCTTCCGAATGGTCAGCGAATGGCGGGCCATCGAGGACGCGGTCGCCTCCTGGGTCTGCCACGGCGCCTTGTTCCGCCATCCGACCCTCAAGATCGCCGTCATCGAGAACGGCGCCTCCTGGCTGCCGCCGCTGCTGGAGAACCTCGCCGACGTCTACAAGAAGGCGCCGGAGGGCTTCGACGGCGATCCGGTCGAGGCGGTCAAGAGGATGATCCACGTCAGCCCCTTCTGGGAAGAGGATCTCGAGGCGCTGGCCGACCTGATCGGCGTGGAGCGAGTGCTCTTCGGTTCGGACTACCCGCATCCGGAGGGGCTGGCCGAGCCGGCCCGCTACATCAACGAGATCAAGAACATGTCGCCGCAGGATCAGGCGCTCATCATGGGCGGCAATCTCGCGAGGTTGCTCGGACTGTGAGCTGGGAGACCATCCCGGAGATGGTCCTGTCCACCGCCGACCGCTTCGGTGACGCCGAAGCGGTCGTGGACGGGGATCTCCGGCTGAGCTACGTCGAACTGGTCGATCGGGTGCGCCGGGCCGCAGGCGCGTTCGCCGAATCGGGGGTCGGCAAGGGCGACCGGGTCGCGATCTGGGCGCCGAACTCCGCCGAATGGATCATCGCCGCCTTCGGCCTGCTCACCGCGGGCGGCGTGCTGGTGCCGGTGAACAGCCGGTTCAAGCCGGCCGAGGCCGCCGATGTCATCACCCGCAGCCGGGCGAAGGCCGTGCTGGTGCAGCAAGGTTTTCTCGGAATGGACCATTCCGCACCGGACGGCATCCCGGTGATCGACCTGAAGTCCGATTTCCTGTCCGGCGGAGAGCCTTTCGAACGCCAGGTCTCCGGCGACGACATCGCCGACATCATCTTCACCTCCGGGACCACCGGCCGGTCCAAGGGCGTGATGATGAACCACCGGCAGTCCCTGCGCATGTACGCCGAATGGTGCGATCTGGCCGATCTCCGCCGGGGCGACCGCTACCTGATCGTCAATCCGTTCTTCCACACCTTCGGCTACCGGGCCGGACTCATCGCCTCGCTCATCCGCGGCGCGACCATCCTTCCGCTGCCGGTGTTCGACGTGGATCGGGTCCTGGAACTGGTGGCGAAGGAGAAGATCACCATGCTGCCCGGTCCGCCCACGCTCTACCACTCTCTGCTCGAGGCGGGACCGGGCCACGACCTGTCCTCCCTGCGCGCCGCGGTCACCGGCGCGGCCGACATCCCGGTGGAGCTGATCCGCCGGGTGCGCGAGGAGCTGCCGTTCGAGACGATCATGACCGGCTACGGACTCACCGAGGCGGGCACCGCCACCGCCTCGCGCCCCGGCGACACCTTCGAACAGATCGCGACAACGGTCGGCACCCCCTGCGACGGACTGGAAGTGCGCATCGCCGACGACGGCGAGGTCCTGGTCCGCGGATACAGCGTCATGCAGGGCTATCTCGACGATCCCGAGGCCACCGCCGCCACCATCGACCCCGACGGCTGGCTGCGCACCGGCGACCTCGGCGAACTCGATCCCGACGGCAGGCTGCGCATCCTCGGCCGCAAGAAGGACATGTTCATCGTCGGCGGTTTCAACGCCTACCCCGCCGAGATCGAGGGCTACCTCCTCGAACACCCGGCGGTGGAACAGGTCGCCGTCATCGGTGTGCCCGACGAGCGGCTCGGCCAAGTGGGCCGTGCGTACGTGGTGTCGAATACGACGGTGCGCGAGGAGGATCTGCTCGCGTGGGCCAAGCAGCGGATGGCCGGGTACAAAGTGCCGCGCTCGGTGCGGTTCCTGGACCGGTTGCCGCTCAACGCCACCGGCAAGGTGCAGAAGGATCGATTGCCGGCGTGACGACCGAGTCACCGAACCGGCCCACAGTGTTCACCCTCGGCCGAGACGCCAGTCGACGGCTGCCAGCCAGGTCGCGATGTCGCCGGCGATCGCCGTCGGCTCCAAGCCGACATCTGCGAGCATCTCCGCGCGGGTTCCGTGCTCGAGAAATCCGGCGGGGACGCCGATGCCACGCACCGGCACATCCAGATCGGCCGCACGAAACTTCGCCGCCACCGCCGCGCCGACCCCGCTGTGGGCCAGACCGTCTTCGACCGTGACGACGAGCCGGTACGCACGGCCGAGTGCCACCAGCGCATCCGGAACCGGCAATACCCATCGAGGATCGACCACCGTCACATCGACCCCGTTCCGCGCCGACTGTAGTGCCGCGGCGACGGCAACGGCGGCCACCGAACCCACCGCGACGAGCAGCACCGCACCGGCCGGGGAATCGGATTCGGCTCGCTCCGGCTGGTACAGGACATCGATCCCGTTGTAGTGCCGAACCGCCGGGATCGGGGCCCCCACCGCTCCGGTCGGGTATCGGATCGCGGTGGGGCCGTCGGAGATCGCGAGGGCTTCGGCGAACTCGCTACGCAGCGATGCGGCATCCCGGGGAGCGGCTACCCGAATACGCGGGACGATCGCAAGCAATGCCAGATCCCAGACTCCGTGATGACTGGGACCGTCCGGCCCGGTGATTCCCGCGCGGTCGAGCACGATCGTCACCGGTAGGTTCAGCAAGGCGACATCCATGAGCAACTGGTCGAAGGCACGGTTGAGGAAGGTCGAGTACAGCGCCACCACCGGGTGCAATCCGCCGAGCGCAAGGCCCGCGGCAGAGGTCAACGCATGCTGCTCTGCGATACCCACATCGAACACGCGGTCGGGGAATCGGGCGGCGAGAGCGGCCAGCCCGGTCGGCCCGGCCATCGCCGCGGAGATCGCGACGATCTCCGTTCGTCGCTCGGCGTGCACGACGAGTTCTTCGGCGAACAGTGTCGTCCAGGTCTGCGCGACGGTGGAGCCGACCGGCTCACCGGTGTGTGGATCGAATGGTCCGCGCCCATGCATCCGATCGGAGTCGTCGGCTTCCGCGGGCGGGAATCCGCGGCCCTTCTCGGTGATCGTATGGACGACGACCGGGCGGTAGGCCGCTTTCGCTTGCGACAGAGCGGCTTCCAGCGCGCTGATGTCGTGGCCGTCGACGGGGCCGAGGTAATCCAGTCCGAGCGCGGTGAACAAGGGCTCGGTGGGCCCGCCGACGGTGGGCCCGTATGAGCGTCCGTTGTCGTTGACGACGACAACGATGCGTCGCTTCACTCCGGTGGCGATGTTGTTCAACGCCTCCCAGCACATTCCGCCGGTCAATGCCCCATCCCCCACCACCGCCACCACGCACCTGTCGTGTTCGCCCCGCAGCGCGAACGACTTGGCCAGTCCGTCGGCATAGGACAACGCGGCCGAAGCGTGCGAGGATTCGGTCCAGTCGTGCTCGCTCTCGGCCCGGCACGGGTACCCGGAAAGTCCGCCGCGGGCGCGCAATCGGTCGAAACCCTCGCGGCGCCCGGTCACGATCTTGTGTACACAGGACTGGTGCCCGGTGTCGAAGATCATCGGATCCGTGGGTGATTCGAAGACCCTGTGGAGGGCGATCGTCAGTTCGACCACGCCCAGATTCGGCCCGAGATGGCCTCCGCTCGCCGACATCTTCTCGACCAGGAACTGCCTGATCTCGGCCGCCAGCAGGCCGAGTTCGTCAGACCGCAGCGTCCGCAGATCATGTGGACCGCCGACCCGGCACAGCACCGAGAGCCGTTGAGCGACAGACTCCGGTCCTGCTCGCATGTGGACCAACCTTCCTGCCGGCACTCGCCCGATCGGCATCGCGACCCCGAGTTCCTCGGCTTTCCTTCCGAACGGCACTCACTCCGCGGCGACAGCCGCGATGACATCGAGACGGGCGGCACGGATCGCGGGCGGAACCGCGCCCGCGATACACACCAGCACCGCGATCACCGTCGACCACAACGCGACCAGGTCGAGTTCGTAGAGCACCTCGATCCCGGTCAGCACGCTCAGCACCCGATCGGCCAGCAGGTGCACGACCGCACCACCGATCAGCCCCATGCCACCACCGACAACGGCCACGGCGAGGGCCTCGACAAGAATCAGTCGGCCGATGAACGGCCGACCGGCGCCCATCGCCCGAAGCACACCGATCTCCCTGCGACGCTGGACGACCGCGAGCAGCAGTGTGTTCATCACCGCGAACGAAGCGAGCAAGGCGACTATCCATTGCAGACCGACCGCGAAGATTCCGGCCTGATCGATGTTGAACAAGCTGTAGGCGTAGGCGTCCTCTCCTGTGGAGATTTTCGCCTCGGTCCCCAGTGCGCTCTGTAGGCCGGCGCGTACGGCGGAACTGTCCGTGCCGGACGCGAGCGTCACCGACAAGTAGCTGGAGCCGGGCCGGTCGAACCACTCCCGCATGGCGTCGAGATCCATGGCGATCACACCCGCATCGACCGACAGGTATCCGAATTCGCCGAGCACGACGGACTCGCGTGTGCCGGTCGGCGTACCGACGGTGATCTCCGAGCCGACCGAGACACCGAGCCGGTCGGCCAGTAGGCGGGAAACGACCACGCCGCGTCCGGCCAGCACGTCGGCACGTACCTGCGGGGGCAACAAGTCGGCGATATTGGCGGTACCTTCGGTGAGCCCGGCCACCTGCACCCGATGCTCGCCGAGGGTGACGTACGCCCACTGACCGCCCGCCACCTCCGCGACTCCCTGGCCGGCACGTACCCGTTCTTCCCAGGTCCGGGGCAGGATCGTGGTCGGGAATCCCTCCTGACCAGCGACGGTTATCAGCAGGTCGGTGCGGCGCAACGGATCGAAGGTGCCGCTCGCCGACTGCACCAGATCCCCGAGAGCTCCGTTGACAGCGATGCCGATGGTGACCGCGATCCCGACGGTCATCGCCGTGGCCCAGGTGCGCCGGGGCGCACGATGGATCGATGCGGCGGCCATCCGTCCCGACGGTCCGGCCCAACGGCCGAACCAGCCCGCGATCGCGACGATCGGCCCCGCCGCGGCCAACCCCAGCGCGAGCAATCCGCAGGTGAGCACGGCGACGGCCGAGACAACGAACAGATCGCCGACCCGCGTCGCTATCACGGGCGTGAGCGCCATGCAGACCAGCGCCACGAGAAATGCCCAGCATCGCAGGCGAACCGGGATCGGCTCGCCGGGAGCGATGGACGCGGTCCTCAGCGCCTCGCTCGGCGCTGTCCGCGCGACTTGATGGGCGGCGATCAACGAGGCTGCCACCGAAGTCACGATGCAGATCGCCGCCACGGCCGGATACATCCACGGCGAGAACTCGAACTCCAATCGCGCCGAGACGATCTGCAGCAGGAAGGCGGGCGTCCGATCGATGGCCCAGTGTGCGAGCAGCAGCCCCAGCGGTATGCCGATCACGGCGGCGGCCACTCCCGTCAGCGTCGCCTCCACCAGTAGATCCGAGACCACCAGCCGGCGCCGGGCCCCGACTGCCCGCAGCATGGCGATCATGGGGCGGCGTTGCGACACGGCCATCGTCGTGGCGTTGAACATCAGGAACGCTGCCACGACGAACGACACGGCGGCCACCAGCAGCGTGACGCTGCGGGTGAGGATGAGCGCGTTGCGCACCTGTTCGGAGTGCAGATCGCCGGAGGTGACGAGCGCTCGGTTGTCGATCGCCGCGGCGATTCGAGTCCGGAGATCGTCGAGGTCGGCGCCGTCGTCGGCGACGACGTATACCGCGTCGACCTGACCGGTACGGCCGGAGATCTTTTGCGCCGACAGCAACGGAGCGATGACGAAATGGCCCCCGTTGACGCGGGCGGCGAATTGCGCGGGCACGACCGCCGCGACGGTCGCTTCGTGATCCTGGAACCGGAAGCGCTGTCCTACCGCCACATTCATCTGGGCGCCGACGACGACGGCGTCACCGGCAGTCAGCAGCCCCGGGGCCAACCGCAACTGCGACATCAGCGCGGCCTGCAAAGGGGACCTCAACTGCGCCAGCGAGGGATCGACGCCGATGATCGTGACCGGGTCGGGTTCGGCGACGGTGCGTTGCAACAACGGCACCGCCGCCCGCACACCCGGCACACCGGCGATCTCGTCGCGCAGCCGCATGTCGAAGCCGGTGTCGGCGAAGCCGAGCACCGCCAGGTCCGAGTCGCCCGCGATACTGCGATCGAGCGCGCGCGCCGAACCGATCAGCGACGAATAGGTGGCGACCACGGCCACCACCAATGCCGCGGCCACCCCGAGTACTCCGACGAGCGCTACAGTGCGCCCACCGTGCGCGGTGACATCACGCCAGGTGAGTACCCGCAGACGGCTGATGCCCCCGCCGATCATCGTGCCTCCGCGGCAGGCGCTCCGGTATCGGAGGTGACCCTGCCGTCCATGAGCGTGATGATCCGGTCGGTACGCGCCGCAGCGGCGTGGTCGTGAGTGACGAGAACGACCAGTCGGGCCGACTCACCGCTGTGGGCCAGGTCGCCGAGCAGGTCCAGAATCGCCGCACCGGTTCGGCTGTCGAGATTTCCGGTCGGCTCGTCGGCGAGGATCAGCGGCGGGTCCATCATGAGGGCGCGGGCGATCGCCACGCGCTGCATCTGTCCGCCGGACAATTCGGCCGGTCGGTGGGCGGCACGCTCGCCGAGTCCCACCAGCTCGAGCAGCCTGACCGCCTCGGTGCGGGCGCGGCTGATCCGCCTGCCTGCCAGCATCTTCGGTAGCGCGACATTCTCCCAGGCCGACAGCGTCGGCATCAGGTTGAAGTCCTGGAAGACGAATCCGACGGTGCGCAAACGGAAGTCGGCCTGCTGGGCATCGGTGCGATAGCTGATATCGGCGCCGCCGACCAGCACTTGCCCCGATGTCGGTGAATCGAGTGCGCCCAGAATATGCAGCAAGGTGCTCTTCCCCGCGCCGGACGGGCCGACGAGCGCGACGAATTCCGAGGCAGGCAATCGCAGGTTCACACCATCGAGGGCACGCACCGTCTGGCCGCCGATCCGGTATTCGCGGACCACATCGATCAGCTCGACTTCCACGACGCCTCCTTCTGGACGAACTCGCGCGCTCGGGGCGGCGGTGGGCTGTATCGCACGCGGGCTTGCTCGTATACCTCGCGCAGAGCTGCGGTGGTGCGCCGATCACCGTCGAAGCGATGGCCGAACCGTCGCCGGTATTGCGCGAACCAGTCCGGGTCCTCGCGCAGGAACAGGATGTCGTGCAGTGCCATGTGCCGGACCGCGAAGAGTGGGAGTGGTGCGGTGTTGACCGCGAGGCGACGATTGTGCACCGACGGCTCCGGGCACTCCGGGTGGAACTGCCCCACCATGATTCCCGTCGCGACGACGCGAGGTTTGGCCTGCCGGTGGGCCTCGTCGATCAGCCGCCAGTGGGTGCTGGGCAGCCCGGTGACCACCACCACCAAGGCGCCGAGCTCATCGTGTGAGCGAGCCTGCCAGGCACGGAACCGATCGGAAATCTCGAGAACGAGATCCACCATCCGGCCGAGCTCGTGCGGGCCCTGCCATCGATGTTCGAGGACCATCAGAGTTCCGGACCTGTGAGCCGCGACGGCGAACGGGCAGATCGGTCCTTCGCGGCCGAGTTCAGGGTGGGGACTGCCGATCCGCTCGACAAGCCAGCGCGAGATCCGGGCGGCCACCTCGGGGTCGGGTTCACACAGCCGGTAGCTCATCCGCCGCTCTCCAGTCCGCCCGCCGTCGACTCGATGACACAGCTGCCGCCGATGCGGGTGACGCCGGCGACGGTCAGACCGGCGGCGGCATGCAACTTCTCGAAGTCGGCGAGAGTGCGTTCACGGCCGGAGGTCACTGTCGCCATGTAGAGGTTCATGACCGACGACATCAGCTGCTCCGCTGTATCGGACTCCGGCTCGGGTCCGTCGAAGCCGTGCTCGATCAAAGCCAGGCGCGCACCCGGCACCAGGACTTCTCGACAGCGGGTGAGGACAGTGGTACAGGCCGCGTCATCCCAGTCGTGGCAGATGTGCCGCATGACCACCAGGTCATCCGGACCGAGCGTCAGGTCCAGCGGATCGAAGAAGTCCCCGACGACGCATTCGCACCGCGAATCCAGCCCGTGCCCGGCAAAGCGTGTTCGCGCCCGCTGGACCGCCACCGGGCGATCCAGCAGCACCCCGGTCAGGGTGGGCAGGCGCCGCAGCAGCTGGGCGAGCAGGAATCCGTCGCCGCCGCCGATGTCGATGACGCGGGTGCAACCACGCGTGGCCACCAGATCGGCGATACCGTCGAGTTCGAGCTCGAGGCCGCGCGCCTGGGAATCATCGAAGATCGCGCGCAGCCGTATGTCGCCGTCGATCTCCTCGAAAAAGGTTCGGCCGTATCGGGAGTCGAAGGCCGGTCGGCCGGTGCGGAGGGTACCTTCGAGCCCGTCCCACGCGCGGCCGACGCGTTCGCGCACCAGCAGTGCGGTGGGCAGCGCCGAACCGGGCCGGTCGGCACACAGGTAGCGCCCGCGATCGGTGAGTTCGACCTGGTCGCCCTCGAGACTCACCAATCCGCAGGAAGCCAGCAGGCGCAGCAAGTCCGTGAGCCGAGGCGCGACGAGCCCGCAGCGGACCGCGAGATCATCTACTCGGCATGGCGACTCGGCGATCTGCTCGGGCAGACCGAGAGCGGCGAATGTGCAGACGGCCTCGGAGATCAATCGGCCGTAGATGAGCAGCCGCACCGCGAGCGCGTCGGAAGCATCGCGCACAGTCGTGTTCCTCCTGCGAGATTCTGTCATGGGATCCGCACCGGCAGACCGCCTTCGAGGACCGGCGCCAAGGCCGATCGCTCGCGCATCGACCAGCCGCCGGGCAGCTCGGGCCGGAAGCGTCGCAGGACGGTCGCCAGCAGGTACGGCGCCAGCGCGTAGACGAGCTGGGATGCCAGGCATCGGTGCGGCCCTGCCCCGAAAGGCAGGTAGACCAACGCGGACCGCCCACCCGTCGACGCCGGATCGTGGAAGCGCGCGGGGTCGAACCGATCGGGCTCCGGCCACCAGCGAGGATCACGGTGAATGACCGCGACCGGGAAAACCAGCGGCACTCCCGCCGGAACCAGGTATCCACGGGCCGTGGACGGCTCGGCGGCGATGCGGACCAGGGGCGCGCTGCCCTGCAGACGCAGTGACTCCTCGAAACATGCCCTGGCCCAGCGCATCGCGCGCACCGACGCCAGGGTCCGGTCGGTGAAGTCGAGAACCGCACACTCGTCGTACAACCGCGACAACGCTTCTCGGTCGGCCAGCACCCGGGCGAAGGTGTGTGCCATGGCCGCGGTCATCGCGCCGTACGAGGTAGACAGCAACAGTACGAGCTCGTTGGTGATGTTCAGGTCATCGGCGCGTGAACCGTCGCGCGAGTGCGCGTTCAGCGTCGCCGACAGCAGGTCGTCGTAGTCGCCCCGCTCGGTACGACGGCGGCGCACCCGGGCCGAGACGATGCGGTAGAGCCGCAGGAAGGCATCGGGCCGGGTGCGATTCGGACCGCGCAGCAGATTCGGGAGGTCACCGGTCAACCGGATGAAGCCGAACACCGATGTCGCCTGCCGCAGACCCTGATCGACCACCGCGACCTGTGCGGGCGGCAGCGGGTCGGTGAACAACGCCGCCAGCATGCCGGTCAGCAGCAACCGGGCCATCACCTGTTGCAGATCGACGATGTCCTTGTCGCGGGCCGCGTCGATCTCGGCATCCACGCGCGCGTCGACGGTGTCGGCTATCCGGCCGAACGTCCGGGTGAGGGCGGCGCCGGCGAACAGAGAGGCCATCGAGCTGCGCTTTTCCCGGAAACGCGCGCCCTCCTGAAAGGCCACACCACCGACGAGGTTGTGCAGGGGCAGCCGGTAGCCGATCTTCTGGAAGCGGCCGGAGGTGTCGTTGAGATACGTCGCGGCGTCCTCGGGATGGCCGACCAACACGGCGTCGCGCACGGGCAGCCGGACCCGGCAGACATCGCCGTACCGGTGCAGCGTCTCCCGCAGGAACGTGCCGCGGTCGCGCGAGTACGAAATCAGGGAACCGACCAGGGGCGGACCCGGTGGCCCGGGAATGTGGTCGAGCCTTCTCATGAGATGGAGTCCTCCTCGGTGCGACTGTCCAGCCGCAGCAGGTCCGCGGCCACGGTCAACGCGGCCCCTAGTGCGACGACCACGAGGCCGGCAGGCGTCGGCTCGACGAGCAGGATCAGCGAGGCGAGGAATCCGGTGGATATCAGCATGTCCGTGCGCAGGACTTCGTTGCCTTCGCTCATGGACTCGGCCCGGATCAGCCGCACTCCCTGCCAGATGATCAGCGGCAGCCACAACAGCGCGAACAGGACCCGAACCGGGAAGGCGCCCGCGATGACCGGTAGCGCGATGCCCGCGTACACCGCCACCGTGACGACGGCCGCTCCCCGCGCCGCGCGGGTTCTCGAGCCCCATACCGTCGCCGAGGTGGCCAGCCGGACATCGGCGTCGCCTGCGAAGTCGGGCACGTTCTTGACCAGGCCCTTGGCGCAGAACCACACCAGCAGGTACAGGCAGGCGAGAATGAACGCCGGATCGGTGACCCGGGACCACACATCCGGCGCCAACGCCACGATCGCACCGAAGGGATAGGCGACGACGGTGGCGAACAACAGGATTCCGAGCACAGGCCGCTCCTTGAGCCGCAGTGGCCGCAGCGAGTACTGGTGCGCACCGACGAGCGCGAGGACAATCACGCCGAGGAACAGTGGACCGGCAAAAGCCGCCGTGGCCAAGGTCAGTACACAGAGCGCGGTGGTGTGCCACAGCAGACGCGTCCGGCCGTAGCCGATCAGGTGGTAGACCCGCATCGGCATATTCGCGCTGTCCTCGCCGATGTCGGAGTAGATATTGAACAGATTGGCGATCATTCCGATCGCGAAGAAGGCGGTCGCCCCGAGCGTGGCGTGCAGGCTCTGGCCGATGCCGGCGAACTGCAGACCCAACTGGAAGGCGAAGACCATGGGGACGCAGGTGCGCGGTCGGGAGAAGGCGAGGAAGATGCGTGCGCGGTCACGTGCGCGCATGCGCGAGCTGCCGTCACCGGAGCGACGGGCAAGCCAGATCCGCTCGGTCAGCGGCAACGCCAGGAAGTTGTCGAAGGACATCCGCGCCGGGTGCAGTTGATATTCGGTGAGTGCATCGGCGGCAACGGATTCGGGCACACTCATCCGGTTGCCCCTTGTTCGGCGGCGAACGCCTCCAGTACGCCCGACACCGCCGCGACGGATTGCGCGGTGGCCGCGGTGATCCGGATACCGAGGGCCGGGTACTCACAGACCGAGACGCCCCGGGCGGCGAAGGCGGCCGACAGGGGCGCCGTGCCAACGGTCGGCAACCAGACGAAATTGCCGAAGGAGGCGGGCGCCGGATATCCCGACCGCCGGACCACCGTGAGTAACGTGTCGCGCACCGCGCGCACTTCGGCGACTCGCTCGGCGAGTTCCCGTGGATGCCGCAGTGATGCGATGGCGGCGAGGGAGGCCGACGACCCGATGTCGTACGCGACCATTTCCGCGCGCGCCGTGCGCAGGAAGTCCGGCTGCCCGACGGCATATCCGACGCGCAGTGCGGCCAGACCGTGCGCCTTGGAGAACGATCTGGTCAGCACGAGATTGGGGTGGCGCGAGGTCGCCGCCAGGATCGCGGCCGGTTCGTATCCCTCGTCGAAGTCCAGATATGCCTCGTCCAGGATCACCAGCACCGTCGGCGGCACCATCCGCACGAACGCTTCCAGCTCGGCCGCCCGCACCACTTCCCCGCTGGGGTTGTGCGGCGAGGTCAGAATGACGGCGACAGTGTTCCGGTCCGCGCGCACCGCAGCCGCCATCGCGTCCAGCGGCTGCCAGCCGCCCCGGCGCCCCGCGACCGGCCGCGGGTCAGCTCCCGCGGCACGGACGATCGCGCCGTAGCCGGTGAAGCCTGGCGTCGCGAACGCCACCGTCGCCTCCGGCCGCCGGACCGCGCGCAGCACGGTGATCAGCGCACCCGTACTGCCGTGCCCGGGCAGGACGCACGTCTCGGCGACACCGAGATCCGCCGCGATCGCCGCACCCAGCTCGCGGGCCAGTGGATCCGGATAGCAGGCGAGGTGGTCTATCTGCGCTTCTACCGCCGCCCGCACGCCCGGCAGCGGCCGATAGGGAATCTCGTTGCGCGACAGATTGAATCGCATCCCGGCGGCGGTGCGGGCAAGGGCTACGCCGACCATGTCACCCCGCGATCCGCCGGGCCGGACCAGCGCCGTCCGCGGGCAACTCGACGTCACCGTCCGTGTAGCCCGCAACCGCGGACGGCCCGTACAGCGCACCCACCGCCAGCCTCCGGAACCACGAATGATCGAACATCCCGAAGGCGAGACCGACCATGAACGGATTCCCCCCGATCCGGTAGCCGAGGCGGGCGGCCGCGTACTGCGCGCCGTACCGCCTACGCAGAACGCGCTGATAATTCGCCAGATCCCGGGGGCCCTTACCGCCGAGCGCCTCGACAGCACACAACGAGGCCTCCATACCGGTCTCCAGCGCTTTGGAGATTCCGCCTCCGCTGGAGGGCTTGATCGCACCGGCCGCATCGCCGGCGAGCAGCAGGCCCGGTCGCCACGGCGGCCACTGGGTGAAGCCCATCGGAAGTCGCCAGGCCTGGATCGCTTTCGCGCGGCGCAGTTCGTCGAGTTCCGGCAGACGCCACATCGGCGGCAGGGTCGCCATGAACTCGCCCAGGACGGCGGCGAGATTGGTCTGACGCCACTGCCGGAAGGTGGTCAGATAGCCGACCCCGACATTGATCCGGCCGTCGCCGAGCGGGAAGACCCAGCCGTATCCCGGGATCGGACGATCGTTCGGCCGTAACGGCATGTGCACCTCGAAACACGGATCGGCCGGGCGCTGCGCGGGCATCTCCGCACGTACGGCGACCGCGGTGGTGCCGGTGATCCTGGTGCGCAGGCCGAGTTTCTTCTTGATCGGCGAGTACGCGCCGTCGGCGGCGATCACGACATCGGCGCGGATCACCTCGGTGCCCGCACTGCTTCTGACCTCGATTCCGGTGACGAGGTCGGCATCGACCACCGGTGCGAGCGCCTCGCAGCACTGCCGGATCTGTGCGCCCGCGCCTGCGGCGTGCTCGAGGAGCATGGCGTCCAGGTCGAGCCTGCGAGCGGTGCGGGCGAAGTCGGGAATCCCCGCCCGGTGCGGCCACTGCACCTGCCAACTGCTGTTCCCGCGGATCTTGACGTATTCGATGGCGTAGAAGCGTTCGAGTTCGTCGCGCAAGCCCATCCGTTCGAGCATGCTCAGGCCACGTGGCGTCAGCCCGTCGCCGCACGGCTTGTCGCGCGGGAACTCGGCCTTGTCCACGCAGATCACCGAGGCGCCCGCGGTCGCCGCTTGCCAGGCGGCCGCCGCTCCGGCGGGACCGCCGCCGACGACCGCGATGTCGTACTTCTTCATTCGCTCCGCTTTCGTCAGCAGGTTCGGGTTGCGATGAATGTGAACAGGCGCCCGAGCGCGGTGCGCACAGGCCCGGGGGCCATGCCTTCCAGCAGCGCATGTGCCTGCTCGATATGTGCCGCCATAGTCGCTTCGGCCCGCACCAAGCCGTCCGTATGCCGGATCAGATCTATTGCGCGCCGCGTCGTTTCGTCGTCGTCGAAAGGCTCGGCGAGCAGCGCGGCGAGATCGCGGGCAGCAGGCGTGTCCTCGTCGAGCGCATAGATGACCGGCAGTGTGGCGACACCTTGGCGCAAGTCGAGGCCCTGGGGCTTGCCGAGCCGGTGGGTCGGGACGGTGAGATCGATGATGTCGTCGGCGATCTGGAAGACAACGCCGAGCAGATCACCGACGCGCTCGAGGGTGTCGACGGTCTCCGGCGGCGCTCCGGCCGAGGTCGCGCCGAGCCAGGCCGACAAGCTGATCAACGAGGCGGTCTTCTCCTGGACTGTGCGTAGGTATATCTGGGAGTCGTAGCAGCCGTCCGCGCGCGATGCCTCCCGCATCTGCCCGGTGACCAGCATCGTCACCGTCTCGTACATCTTCTCCAGCGCGCTGACGTGTTCGGCGTGACCGAGCAGCAGGTGTCCGGCACGGGCGATGAGATAGTCGCCGGAGAGAATGGCGACCGTGTTCGACCAGCGGGTACTGACGGTCGGGACGCCCCGGCGGGTCACACTCTCGTCCATGACGTCGTCGTGATGCAGCGTCGCGAGATGCAGCATCTCGACGGCGGCAGCCGCAGCGATCACACTCTCGTCGGCCGGCCGCTCACCGAAGTGCGCACCCAACGTGGTCACCAAGGGACGGAACCGCTTTCCTCCCGACTTGAACAGGTGCATGGCCGGCTCGGCGAGGAAGTCCTCGCCTTCGGACAACGATGCCAGCAGCAGGGTCTCGATCCGGCCCATTCCGTGGTGCACCGAGCGCGCCAGCATCGGATCGTGGCGGCAGATCTCGGCGATGTGGGCGTTGTCGACGCCCCCTTGCGTCTCGTCCCGGAACTGAACAGTCATGTGGCACCCCCGGCGCAGGACTTCGCGTATGTCACGGTCCCGCCTCTCGATCTGTTATGCCACAGCATAGCTCTTATGCCACAGCATATGTGCGGAGGTTTTCCTACACTGTGTTTCAGCTCACAAATCGCTGCGCGGTAGCATTTCGGTCTCCTGGAAGCATCGAACTCCGCGGAGCGCGACCCGAGTCAGCAAGGAGTGCGATATGGCCGACGGCGCCTTCTCCGACCGGCTCGAGTACCTGTTCCGCACGATGCCGAACCCCGACGGCCGCCGCTACACCGCCGACGAAATCGCGCGCCGCGCAACAGAAGCCGGGTATCCCATCTCCGCCGTCTACGTATCCCAGCTGCGGTCGGGGCTCAAGCAGAACCCGTCCCTCAAGCACGCCGCAGGCCTGGCCGCAGCCTTCGGCGTGGACATCCGGTTCTTCACCGACGAGCAGGCCTGGCAGCAAGGCAGGCAGGAGATCGAATACCTGCGGCTGAGCACGGCGCCGGACCTCCAGGCCGTCGCGTTCCGCGCCATGGACCTGTCACAGCAATCCCTGGCCTCCCTCATCGACTACCTCAAGTTCCTTCGCGTGCAGGAGGGCCTTCCCGCCGACCCGCCCGACCTACCGGAAAGACCGTCCTGACCCCTCGATAGGCGGCCGCCATCGACCGATCGCCCGCGCGCTCCCGAGCCGCAGCAGGCGCAATGTCACAGCATCGGGCGTCGCGGACAGGACGGTGTCCCGCAGCGCCGCTACCGCGGCCGAATGCGGCCCTGTCAGCAACATCCCGTGCCGGGCGAGCGCGCCCATGACCACGGTGCGATTGCGTCGGGCGACCGAATACCGGCGTAGATCCGGCGCGTACCCGGCCAGCACCACCGCATCCTCGAGTGCCTGACACGCCCCCTGCCCGAGAGTCGGGATCATCGCGTGCCCCGCGTCCCCGACCAAGGCCACCCGCCCGTGCCAGAGGCGACGCGGTACGGCCACCTCGAGCAATTCGTGGCAGACCATCCGGTCACGGCCTGCCGCGATCAGCGCAGGAACGGGGTCGGGCCAATCAGAGAAGTACTCCAGCGAGGCGAAACCGTCCCGGGCTGCGGCATACACGACCGTCCGGTCGCCTGCCATCGGAATCACGCCACACTCCGCGCCTGTGCCCCAGACGAAGCCGATGCCCTCCGATGCCGGAGTGTCGAGTATCCACCGCCAGGAGGTGATCCGCGTCGTGCGGGCCGGGCCGGATCGCGGCCACAACAGCTGCCGAACCCTACTGTGAACACCGTCCGCGGCGACGACGAGGTCGTATCGGGAGGCCTCGCCGGAGCTGGTGCGCACCCAGCCCTCCGCGTCCACGTATTCCACGCGCGCGCCCAAGCGCACGCAGTCCGGGGGCACGGCGGCCTGAAGTATCGCGATCAGGTCGGCACGGTGGATCGCGACGAGGTTGCCGACGAAATCGTCGAGGTGCGCTTCGATCAGCACTCGTCCGCGTTCGTTGCGAACCGTGCACGGACGACTACCGACCGCGTATTCGCGCACGCGATCCCCGACACCGAGCACATCCATCGCACGTAAAGCGTTCTCCGCCAGAAAGATGGCCGCGCCGACCTCGGTGAACCGCTGCGCCTGTTCGTAGACGGTGACATCCCAGCCCGCAGCTCGCAGCGCGATGGCCGAGCCCAATCCGGCGATTCCGCCGCCGATCACGCCCGCCCTGCCGCGCTCGTCCGACACTGTTCCTCCTGGCGGTATCTCTCACGCTGGCGACAGCTGTCACACGATGAACCCGTTGCCGTGCCACAGCATACAGATTATGCTGTGGCACGGCGCAATAGGCGGCGTTCGATGAAGCAATCGGAGGGACCGACGATGAGCACGGAGACGGCCGACCTCGAGCCGACATTGGTTTCGGGCATGACTTCTGCCGAACTGGCGTGCGCACTACCCGCCCTGGCCACGGCGTTCACCGAGGACGCCCAGGCGCAAGCGCTGGTGTGGCGAGACTGGCTCAGCCGCTGGATCACCGCGTGGGACCACTACGACATCGAAGCCGTGCTCGCTCTCATGACCGATGACGTCGTGCTCGAGGACCCCGGGCTGTGCGGGCAGCCGGCCGTCGGCAGATCCGAACTGCGGGAAGCCGTCACAACGCTTTTGCGCGCGTTTCCCGACGTGCGATGGGAGATCGCGGGCACCCCGCATCTGGCGATCGCCGGAACCGGGGTAGCGATTCCCTGGCGCATGCGCGGCACCTTCGCCGGAGACATGGGCGGCGGTTGCTCGCCGTTGGGCATCGCGCCGACCGGACGACGATTCGACAACCACGGCATCGATCTCTACGAACTACGCGATGGTCTGCTGTGCCGATGGACGAGCACCTTCGACCTTCTCGACCTCGGTAGGCAGTTCGGAATGCTTCCCGATCCGCGAGGACGGCTGTTCCGATTCGGAATCCGGATCCAGCGATCCATCGCCCCGCTGTTGCGAACCTGGTACCGGTTCCGCGACCACCGCGCCCGATGACCACACCGCACGATCGGTCGCATCGACATCGGGAGCCCGAATCCGGGCCGGAGGGGTGCGGAACAGTCGCGCCGCGGCGAGTTCATAGGCGGCGTGCCGGAAATCGCCGCCGGCTGCGGCGACGATCGTGTCGTGATCGAGTCCGTGCACCGCTGCCGTCGCCGGATCCGCCCGTTGCAGCAAGCGCAAACCGTCACTGACTTCGATCAACATGTCGGTCACACGGGTTTCGGCCCGTCTGCTCATCGGCGCGCGGAAACGCACCTGCGGATAGCGCCCGGTCAGCCATTCGTGCAGCGGCGCGAGCTGCCCGGCATACGAACGGGCCAGACGCGTGCTGCGAAGCGTGCCGAGCGTGACCGGACCGGTCGCCCCGACGACCAGCAGCGTGCTCATCCCCAGTTGTAGCGCAGTCGTCAGATATTGCGCCCACTGCGGCGGCATCGCGGGCCAGGTGACCGCGACGACGATCACCCACATCTCATACGCGGTCAGCATCGAGGCGGCACCGGCGAGTGCGCTCATCAGCCCCCGCCGCCACTTGCGCTCCTGCCTCCGGGCGCGCACCGCCACCCCGGCCAGAGTGACCAACGCGGGGATCATCACCACCGCTTGGATGATCCAGTAGAGCTGCATCCACGGCTTCCCGGCGAACTCCCGGGCGAACCCCGCCCCGTACGGTTGCTGCGGCGATGCGACGAACAGCGCCACCAGCACGGCCGCGGCCGAACAGTAGAACACGACGATCACCATCGGCCGCAGATGACCAGGCGCCACGGGCGAAAGCGTTCGCCTCCAGTACAGCGTGGTGGTCGCGACGGCGGCCAGCACACACAGGTGACTGAGCAGGTAGGCCGAATTCATCCGAACCGCCGCGAACGCGGCCTCGGCCGGCGGCGTGAGCAGCAGGTAGCTCAGCGCGATCATGACCAGGATGCTCAGCGGTGTCCGCTGCGCGCGGGCGCCCTGCAACGCGAGTTGCCGCGACAGTGCGAACACCCCTGCCAGGATGAGGACCGCCACGACCGCGACGAACTGCGCCATCGGCTATCCGATTCTGGTCCGGGGAAACCCCAACCCAGCCCGCAGTTCCGCGGATGCCCCGGTCCCGATGTCGCTCCACAGAATGGTGCGCAGGGTCCGCCGGGCAAAGGTCTCGGCCTCCCGTTCACAACTCGTGTCGTATGCCGACCGATATCGGATGTGGGCGAAGTGGCCGATCGCTTCGGGACCGATGACCGAACACAACGCCCGACCGCTGTCGACCCTGTGCTCGACGGTGTCGTGGCCGAACAGGATATGACCGGCCTCGTGCAGCACGGTATTGATGCGAGCGATCTCCGGCAGCCCGGCATCGTATTCGATGACATCGCCCGACTCGGTGCGCAACCATCTGCCCGCCACGGCCGGCGGCAGTTCGGCGCTGGCCGCGATGCGGATCGGAACCTTGCTCACCACGGAGATGATGCGGCCGAACTCCGACAGTGTGAACGGCTGCAGGCGCGCGGTACGGCGTTGGACCGCCAGCAGCGTGCCGCGATCCGGGCGGCTGCCCGCGGTGACCTCCCCTGCGGCCGCGGGCGGTTCCTGCCCGGAGCCGGCCCTCCGAAAACCTGAGCCACGGAATCCGATATCGGCTCACCTCCCAACGTCTCCTGTGGAACGTTAAGTGGTGCAATGGCTTTCCGCATCATGAGCAGCCTCCGCGCACGACACCGGCGGGCCTTCGCGCGAGGTCGTCGGCCTGCTCGCCGTGAGCCGTCAGGCCGAAACGCCCGCCCCGGGCCCGTACCCGGCGCCCACACTGTGCATCGGGGCGCTCAGGCCGCCGTCCGCGGCGATGACGCTGCCGGTGACGGCGCCGCTGTCGGGCCCGGCCAGGAAGGCCAGCACCGCGGCGACCTCGGCGGGATCGAGCACCCGGCCGGTACGCGGAAGCCCACGCCGATCGCCCCCGGACTCCCGGTAGAGCCTGGCGCATTCGGTGAGGATGGTCGTCGCGGTCGCACCCGGGCCGACCGCGTTGGCGGTGATGCCGGTGCCGCCGAGCTCGGCGGCCAGCGCGCGGACCATGCCGACGATCCCCGCATTGGCCGCGCAATAGGAGGCCAGCATCGGCACGCCCTCGATGGCCGCGGCGGACGAGACCGCGAGAAAGCGGCCGGAGCGCGGAACCGGGCGGGCCAGCAGAGCGGGAATGGCGGCGCGCGCCAGATTCGAGACCCCACCCAGGCAGATATCGAGCACGGCGCGTTCCTGTTCGGCCGGCATCTCCCACAACGGCATCCCGCCTGCGATGACGCCTGCCGCCGATATCGCGGCGTCGAGCCCACCCCAAGTGCCTACGGCGAACTCCACCGCTGCGCGCAGGGCGTCCGGATCGCGCACATCGGCGACGAAGGACCGGACCGCGCCGCGTCTGCTCACCGATCCACCCGCGCGAGTGGCCACTTCGGTGAGGTCGGCGGGTGTGGCCATGGGGTAGCGCAGCACCGGCTCGTCGGCGACACAGTCCACCGCGAGCACCGACCAGCCCCGTGCGGCCAGCCCGAGCACCGTCGCGGCCCCGATGCCCCTGGCCGCACCGGTCACCAGGGCGACCCGTCGCTGTTCTCCGGCGCAGATCGGCGCTCTCGCCCGTGTCATCGGCCCGGCCCCTCGAGAATCGTCACGGCGGCCACCGCTGTCGGACCGCCGAGATTGTGCGCCAGACCGATCCGCGCTCCGTCGACCTGATTCGACGCCTGCCCGCGCAACTGCTCGAACAGCTCCACGCACTGCGCCACGCCGGTCGCCCCCGGCGGATGCCCTTTGCTCTTGAGCCCGCCGCTCGGGTTCACCGGCAGCGCACCGCCCACCGAGGTCGCCCCGGTCTCGAGCAACTTGCGGGCTTCGAATCGATCGGCGAAGCCCAGGTCCTCGTAACTCATCAGCTCGATGCCGGTGAAATAGTCGTGCACCTCGGCGACATCGATGTCCGAGGGCAGCAGCCCGGCCATGCCGAAGGCGCGCCGGGCGGCCCGCACGGTCGCGGGGAAGCTCGTCATGTCCCGCTTGTGCTGATACATCACCGAATCCAGCCCCAGCCCGACGCCGCGCACCCACACCGGACGATCGGTGTACCGGTCGGCCACGTCTTCGGACGCCAGGATCAATGCCGCGGCACCATCACTCTGGGGCACGCAGTCGTAGACGCCGAACGGATCGGCCACCACGGGCGCGGACAAGGCCTGCTCCACGGTGATCTCGAACCGTAGTCTGGCTTTGGGATTGCGCGCCCCGTGCCGGTGGTTCTTCACCGCGACCATCGCCAGATGCTCACGGGTGGCGTGTGATTCGTAGAGATAGCGGTTGACATGCAGGGCGAAGCCTGCGGGGGCGAACATGCCCAGCTGCACATCCCAGGTCTTGTCCCGGTTGAGCGACTCCCACTCCCCCAGCAGATCCTTCTGCGCGGTCTCGCGCAGCTTGTCCGCGCCGATCACCAGGGCGACATCCACCGCGCCGGACGCGATGGCGTAGAGCGCGTTACGCACCGCGTCGTTGCCCGTCGCGCAGGAGTTCTCGATATGGGTCACCGGCAGGTCGGGCAGGCCGAGGGCATCGGCGAGCACACCGGCCGGGAATCCGTCGGTGGTGCCCATCGCCCCGAACCAGGCGGCCTCCAGATCGGCGAGCCGGAACCCCTTGTCCACCGACGCCGCACAATCCGCGAACGCCATCGGCAGCAGATCCTTGATCCCCAGGGCGAAATGCTCGGCGAACGGGGTCATCCCGGCGCCGACGACAGCCACACGTCTCATGACGCCTCCGTCTCCGGTTCGAACGCGTATCCGTAGTCGGGCACCCCGGAGCGCACCGCCACCCGCCGCAACACCATCCGGCCCCGGTCACCGATCCCGACCGCGCCCGGGTCCGCGCCGGTGACCCGTGCCAGCGCCCGCACTCCCACGTCGTCCAGTTCGACGAGGACGAGTGAATACGGAGTCTTCAATCCGGGCACCGGGATTCGCACCGTCGTGGTGGTGTACACGGTGCCGGTGCGCGGCAGCGGCACCAGGTTGTAGCCGGTACTCAGCGTGCCGTCCTCGGCCAGGCGATAGCGCGGCGGAAAGTCCAGCTCCTCGCGGCCCTCGTGACGCCCCGCCTCCCAGCGGACCTTGGCCTCGAAAGCACGATCGTAGGCCGCCAGCGAGATCGGCAGGTCGGCGGCGGGAAGGAAGTCCCCCTCCGGGAGCGGACGCGCGGGCGGTTCCACCCGGCGCACCTCGACCGGCCCGGGCACCACCGAGATCCCTGACAGATTCGCCTGTTCCACGCCCACCAGCAGCCCCGCCGCGCCCCACTCCGACATCGACGCCAGGGCGAACAGGCCCGCACTCGCACCGAGGGTCGGCAGCCGTGGCGGTTCGCTACGGCACAGGCCCGCGGCCTGCTTCTCGTCCACCCCCGCCACCGCGACCGGGGTGTCCACCCAGGCCGCCGACAGAGAAGCCACCAGCCCGCGTTCGCGCAGCAGCCGCGGATCGCCGTAGTCGTGCACCGCGCCCACCGCGTTGCGGGTCCGCACCGGCAGGCTGCGCGTCACCCTGGCCGCCGTGCGGACCTGCGCCCCACCGTGATCGCTGACGTAAGCCGCCGCCGCGCCCGCGGGCTCGGTGTCGACGCCGATCACCAGCGTGCGCGGGCGCGCCGAACTCAGCGCGTCGAGCGCCGCGGGCGCGCCACCGAGCCGTTCGATCACCTCCAGCTCGGGATCCAGTCCGAGCCCGGCCAGCAGGACAGCGGCATTGCTGCTCTCCGTCAGCGGCAGATCCCGGCTGACCAGCACCACCCGCTCGACCGGCTCACCGGCCGCCACCGCCGCTCGGCCCGCCTGCACCGCGAGGGTGACCGCGTCCTCGTCGTCGCCGAGCACCCGGCTGCGCGCACTGCCCCAGCACGGCAGATAGGTTCCCATCGAGATCACGCACGGCATGGCCGCCTCCTGTCCTCGCCCGGTCCGCCTCAGCCGACGACTTCGGCGAGCGTCTTGGATTCGAGGAACTCCTCGAGCCCGGCCCGGCCCATCTCCCGGCCGATGCCGGACTGCTTGTAGCCGCCGAAGGGCGCGTCGGGGTGGAAGTAGTTGCCGCCGTTGATGCTGAACGTGCCGGTGCGGATGCGCCGGGCCACCGACCTGGCGCGCTCGGCGTCGGCACCGAACACTCCGCCGGAGAGTCCGTAGATCGAGTTGTTGGCGATGCGCACCGCGTCGTCCACGTCGTCGTAGGGGATCATCGCCAGTACCGGCCCGAAGACCTCTTCCTGCGCGATCTCGCTGTCGGGGTCGACATTCGCCAGCAGCGTCGGGGTGTAGAAGAAGCCCGGGTCGATCTTCTCGCCGCCGGTGACCAGCGTCGCGCCATCGGCGACCGCCCGGCGCACGAGTGCGTCGACCTTGTCGCGCTGCCGCTCGCTGATCAGCGGGCCCATGTAGGTCTTGGGATCGCCCGGATCACCGTAGGAGACGTGCGCGAAGTTCGCCGCGACGAGCGCGGCGATCTCGTCGTGATCGGCGCGCGGCACCAGCAGCCGAGTGGTGAGGGCACAGCCCTGACCGGCGTGGGTCACCACGCTGAACGCCGCGAACTGCGCGGAGGTCCGGTAGTCGGCGTCGTCGAGCAGGATCAGCGCGGACTTGCCGCCGAGTTCCAGGAACACCCTCTTCAGGCTCTGCCCGGCCGCCGCCATGATCTGCTTGCCGACCGGCGTCGAGCCGGTGAACGACACGACGTCGACATCGGGATGGGTGGTCATCCGCCTGCCGGTCGCCACATCCGAGGATGCCAGCACGTTCACCACGCCCGCGGGGATATCGGTGTGCTCGGCGATGATCTCGCCCAGCGCGAGCGTCGACAGCGGCGTGTCGGGAGCACCCTTGAGCACCACCGTGCAGCCGGCCGCCAGTGCCGGGGCGAGCTTCGCCAGCGCCAGCTGATGCGGATAGTTGTAGGCCGAGATCGCCGCGACCACGCCCGCGGCCTCCTTCTCCACCCAGCGCTGATGCTTCTGCCCGCGAATCTCCACCGGGCCGAGATCCTCGCTCCACTCGTAGCCTTCGAGCAGCTCGGCGTAGTACCGGACGATCTCGAACGGCGTCTCCAGCTGATTGCCGTGGGTGAGGATCCGGGTCGCGCCGACCTCGGCGATGGTCAGTTCGCGCAGTTCCTCGACGTTGTCGCGCAAGGCTTTGTAGAGCTGCTGCAGGCAGCGTGCTCGCAGGGCGTGATCACGCGACCAGCCGGTGCTGTCGAACGCACGCCTGGCGGCAGCGACGGCGGAATCCACTTCGGCGACACCGGCTTCCGGTGCGTAGCCGTACACCTCGCCGGTGGCGGGGTTGATCGAGGCCAGCGTCGCACCGGTTTCCACCAGCCGGCCGTCGATCAGCAGCCGCCGTGCCACCGCTACCGCCCGTTCCTGCGTCGACATCCCGTCTCCCTCGCCTCATGGAAATTACATTCTCGATTTCGGAGAATGCTACCTTTACGCACGGCGCCGGGCATCGTCAATCCCGAATCCGACGATCCGCCGACCCGCCGCGCGCCCACATCTCTTGCATCCTGCAATCGTATGAGAGTACGGTTCTCTCATTCCGCAAATAGTGTTCTTGCGAGCGAACGCGGCCGGGCTGTCGTCGGCCGGAGAGGGGATCCCCGCCGTGAAAACCGCACTGGTCACCGGAGGCGCGTCCGGCATCGGACTCGGCATCGCCCAACGCCTGCGCAGCGACGGATATCACGTCGCCACACTGGATCTCGCGCCGCCGTCGGAGGAAGAGTTCGCCTACCGCGCCGACGTCTCGGACCCGGAGCAGGTCGCCGCCGCGCTCGAGTCGGTGCGCGCCGCGCTCGGTCCGGTCACGGTGCTGGTCAACGCGGCGGGCGTCGACGGCTTCAAGCGCTTCGCGAACATCGACTACACCGAATGGCGCCGGGTCATCGACGTCAATCTCGACGGCGTGTTCCACACCATCCAGGCGGTCCTGCCGGACATGCTGGCCGCCGAGTGGGGCCGCATCGTCAATATCTCCTCGTCGAGCACGCACTCCGGCCAGCCGTTCATGTCGCACTATGTCGCGGCCAAGTCGGCGGTCAACGGACTCACCAAATCGCTTGCGCTGGAACTGGGCCCGTCGGGCATCACCGTCAACGCGGTGCCGCCGGGCTTCATCGACACCCCGATGCTGCGCCGCTCCGAGCAGGCCCGCAAGCTCGGCGGCTCGGTCGAGGACCACATCCAGCGCACCCCCGTGCGCCGCATCGGCAGGCCGGAGGACATCGCCGCCGCGTGCGCGTTCCTCATCTCCGAGGAGGCCGGCTACATCACCGGCCAGATCCTCGGCGTCAACGGCGGACGCAACACCTGACCCGGCTCGCGCCGTCCGACATCACCCCCCGCCAGAGGAGCCATCGTGAAGGTCCACGTCGACCAGAGCCGCTGCCAGGGTCACACCCTGTGCGCGATGATCGCCCCGAAGCTGTTCGAACTCAGCGACATCGACGGACACTCGACCCCGGTGCACGAGGACGTGCCCGAGGACCAGCGCGAGCAGGCGCGCGAAGCCGCGCACTCCTGCCCCGAACGCGCCGTCACCATCACCGAGTAGAGGTGCCCGATGTCCCGAGCCGACAAGCCGGAACCCGGCAGGCCGCTACCGCAACTGTCCCTGGACACCGAGTTCTTCTGGACCTCGGGCGCCGACGGGCGACTGCGCGTGCAGTGCTGCCGTGCGTGCGATGCGCTGATCCACCCGCCACAGCCGATCTGCCGCTACTGCCGTAGTCACGACCTCGGCATTCGTGCGCTCTCGGGCGAGGCGACGCTGGCGGGTTTCACCGTCAACCACCGCTTCGCCCTCCCCGGCCTGCCACCGCCGTACGTGGTGGCACAGGTGGCGCTGGTGGAGGATCCGCGAGTCCGGTTGACCACCAACATCATCGACGCCGCCCCGGACGCCCTGGCGCTGGGCATGCGACTCGAGGTGGTTTTCCAGCAGGAGGACGACGTCTGGCTGCCGCTGTTCCGGCCGACCGCCGAACAGCCCGAGCCCGCGGCCCTGCCGATCGACGAGATCGCGCCCGAGCGCTTCGGCGAATACGTGCGCCCGATGGTGCGGCAGAAGAAGTTCGAGGACGACGTCGCGCTCACCGGCATCGGCATGTCCAGGCTCGGCCGCAGGCTCATGGTCCCCCCGCTGGAGCTGACAGTGGAGGCGTGCGAGCGCGCGGTCGCCGACGCCGGCCTGACGATGGATCAGATCGACGGTCTGTCCTCCTATCCCGGCGGCGGCAATATCGGCGGCTTCGGCGAGGGCGGCATCGGCGCCCTCGAAGCCGCCCTCGACATCCGGCCCACCTGGTACAACGGCGGTATCGAGACCTTCGGCCCCGGCGGCTCGGTCATCGCCGCCATGCTGGCCGTCTCGGCCGGATTGGCCCGCCACGTCCTGTGTTTCCGCACGCTGTGGGAATCGACCTTCGCCGAGATGATGAAATCCGGGCGCATCACGCCCTCCGGCGGGCGCACCACCAACTGGATGCACCCCTTCGGCGCGACCTCGGCCGCCCACACCCTGGCCCAGAACGCGCAACGGCACTTCCACCGCTACGGCACCACCCGCGAAACACTCGGCTGGATCGCGCTGAACCAGCGCGCCAACGCCGCCCTGAATCCGACCGCGATCTATCGCGACCCGATGACCATGCGGGACTACCTCGACGCCCGCCCGATCACCACCCCCTTCGGCCTCTACGACTGCGATGTCCCCTGCGACGGCGCGATCGCGGTGATCGTCTCCGCCGTCGACACCGTCGACGACCTGGCACAGCCGCCGATCCTCGTCGAGGCCGCGGGCACGCAGATCATCGAGCGCATCGAATGGGACCAGAGCACCCTGACCCACGAACCGCAGGTCCTCGGCCCGGCCGCGCACCTGTGGTCGCGCACCACCCTGCGCCCCGAGGACGTCGACGTCGCCGAACTCTACGACGGCTTCACCTTCAACTGCCTGTCCTGGATCGAGGCGCTCGGCTTCTGCAAGATCGGCGAGGCCAAGGATTTCCTCGACGGCGGCCACAACATCGCCCGCGACGGACTGATCCCGATCAACACCCACGGCGGGCAGCTCTCCCACGGCCGCACCCACGGCATGGGCCTGCTGCA
>NZ_BAGA01000085.1 GCF_000308595.1 Nocardia higoensis NBRC 100133
ACCGAGACCACCGCACGCCTGTTCCCGGTCGTCGACACCCTCGACCCGGGCAGGCCCGCACGCACCGTCACCGGACCGGGTCTTCGATCGCCGCCGCTACGCCTATCTGGCCCTGGCACTGGCCGCTCTCGGGCGGGCCGGCGAGCAGATCACGCTCTCCGAACTCGCCGAGCAGGTGACGGCCTACAGCGGACAGATCGACGGACTCGACCTGTCCCCCGATCGGGCCGCCGACCGGGATGCCTTCGTGGACGCGGTCGGCTGGCTCGCGGCGCGCGGCGCACTCACCCTGGCCGACGGTGACGCGGGTGGCTGGGCCGCCGACCCGGAGGCGGGCGAGGCCCTCTACGACATCGACCGCGCCGTGGTCTTCGCGCTGTTCCGCCCGTCGCGCGCGCTGCAACATCTGGACAGCGTGGCGGGGCTGCTCGGGGAGGACACGACGCCTTCCGGCGACGACCGGGTGGTGGATCCGGCCGCGATCGCGCGCGAGGTCCGCCGGGCGGTGGTCGAGCGTCCGGTCGTCTACGCCGCCGATCTCACCGGTCCGCAGCGGGCGGCGCTCGCGCAGGACGCGCTGATCGCCGGGGTGGAGGCTTTCACCGGACTGCGCGCGGAGCGGCGGGCCGAGGGCGTCGCCTTGATCGACACCTCCGGGCGGCTCTCGGACGTGCGGTTCCCCGGCACGGGCACCCTCGCTCAGGTAGGCCTGTTGCTGATCACCGAAATCGCCGACCTCGTCCTCGATCTCGACGACCCGCGGCCGCGCAGGCCGATGGCGTCGGCCGGTTCGGCGGACCTGCGCGCCGCGCTCGACAGCGCGATTCCCGAGGCCACCCTGTTCGCGCCGATGGTCGGCGGGCCCGCCGCGGACGACCCGTTCGGCGACGCCACGGGTCCGGATGACCGGATGCCGGATGAATACGCCGAACAGCCGCCGCCCGAGACCTATCCGTTCGTCGGCGCCGATCGGCTACAGGCGATCATCGGTGTGCTCACCGAGCGCTACGGCTCGACCTTCGCCGCCCACTGGCTCACCGACCTGGCCGGCCTGACCGCCGAGGTACTCGAGCTGTTGCGCCGGCTGCGTCTGGTGCATCCGGTAGCCGACGGTGTGCTGGTGCTGCCCGCGCTGGCGCGTTACCGGGGCGCGGTGGTGTCGGTGCGCGCACGGCGTGCCGAGGAATTGTTCGTCAGCGCCGCGGAGGCAGGCGCGAGTGGTTCGGAGGGGATCTGACATGTCGGTCATCCACGGCGGTGTGCGTTTCGTCCCGGCCAGGGCCGGAATCATCAATCTCTGGGACTACCGCGACCAGGAGTTCTGCTTCGCCGACGGCAGGCTGGTGCTGCGCGGCCCGAACGGCTCGGGCAAGACCAAGGCGCTCGAGGTGCTGTTCCCCTTCGTCCTGGACGGGCGCATCGAGCCGCGGCGGTTGAACCCGTTCGCGGGCGAGGAACGCACCATGAAGTCGAATCTGCTGTACCGCAAGCAGGATTCGGCCTACTCGTATGTGTGGATGGAGTTCGCCCGCGGGCGCTGGGCGGATCCCGAAGTCGTCACCGTCGGCATCGGCATGCGCGCGACCCGGTCCTCGGACAAGGTGACCCGCTGGTATTTCGTCGCCGACGGCCGGGTGGGCGTCGACTTCTCCCTGCTCGGTCCGGACGACCGCCCGCTGACCCGCAAGCAACTGGCCGAGCAGATCGGCGCCGACAGCATCGTGGACCGTCCGGTGGAATACCGCGCCGCCATCGACGCCCGCATGTTCGGCCTCGGCGCCCAGCGCTACGACCAGCTGATCAACCTCATCCTCACCCTGCGCCGCCCGCAGCTGGCCAAGAACCTCGACCCGCGCGGCCTGTCCCAGGCGCTGACCGGCGGCCTGCGCCCACTCGACGACCAGCTGATCCTCGACGCGGCTCGTTCCTTCAGCGACATGGAAGAGGTCGGCCGGACCCTGACCGGTCTGGTGCATGCCGACACCGCCACGCGCGCCTTCGTCGGCGTCTACCGCAAGTATCTGGCGGTGCAGGCCAGGACCGAGGTCGAGCAGGTCGGTGCCCGGCTCGACGCGGTGACCCACGCGAGCACCGCACTGTTCGCGGCGACCGAACTGCGCCGCCGCCGCGAAGCCGAACGCACCGCCGCCGAGGCGCGCGCCGACGACGCCGACCGCGCCTATGAGCAGGCCCGCACCGATCGTGAAGCGCTGCAACGCTCC
>NZ_BAGA01000084.1 GCF_000308595.1 Nocardia higoensis NBRC 100133
GCGCGGGCCGCTTCCCGCATGGTCGGCCGGGCCCGCACGTCCACCGACAGCAGGCTCATCAGCACCGGCGCGAGCGGACCGGCATTGCGCGGCGGCGGCACCTCGCCGAGGGCGACGGCGTGCAGGACGGCCAGCGGATTGTCGCCCTCGCCGAAGGGCGGCGCGCCCTCCACCGCGGTGTAGAGCGTGGCGCCCAGGGCGAACACGTCCGAGCCGGGCAGCGGGTCCTCGCCGCGCGCCACCTCCGGCGCGAGGTAGGCGGGCGTGCCCGCGAGCAGACCGGTCGCGGTGACCGTGACATCGCCTACCGCACGCGAGATTCCGAAGTCGGTGAGCTTGACGGTGCCGTCGTCGGCCACCAGCAGATTGGCAGGCTTCACGTCGCGGTGCATGATCCCGGCGTCGTGCGCGGCGGCCAGCGCGGAGGCGGCCTGCGCGCCGATCTCGGCGACCTCCAGCGGCGGCAGCGTGTGCCCACCGGCGATCTTGACCGCCAGGCTCGGCGCGTCCATGTACTCCATCACCAGCCACGGCTGGCCGTCTTCCTCGGCGACATCGAAGACGGTGATGGCGTTGGGATGGTGCAGCCGGGCGGCGATACGGCCCTCACGCATGGCCCGCTGCTTGGCATCCAGCGCCTGCTCGGCGGTCAGGCCGGGGGTCAGCAGCAACTGTTTGACGGCGACCACACGTTCGAGCCGCTCGTCGGTGGCGCGCCACACCACCCCCATCGCCCCGCTGCCCACCTTCTCGGCAAGCCGGTACCGTCCCGCGATCAGCCGGTCCGCCGTCATCTGGTCGTGCCCTTCCTCACCCGAGCGTCCACCCGAAACGATCCATCCACCCCGCGCCGGGTCTCAGGCGTTGAAGTACTTGGCCTCCGGGTGCAGCAGCACGAACGCGTCGGTCGACTGCTCGGGATGCAGCTGCAGTTCCTCGGACAGGACCACGCCGATGCGGTCCGCCTCGAGCAGTTCGACCAGCTTGGCGCGATCCTCGAGGTCCGGGCACGCGCCGTAGCCGAAGGAGTACCGTGCGCCACGGTAACCCAGTTTGAAGTACTCCTGCACATCCTCGGGATCGGATTCGGCGACCGCGTGGCCGTCGAGCACCAGCTCCTCACGCACCCGCCGGTGCCAGTACTCGGCCAGCGCCTCGGTCAACTGCACGCCGATGCCGTGGACTTCGAGGTAATCGCGGTAGTTGTCCGCGGCGAACAGCTCGTTGGCGAAGTCGGCGATCGGCTGCCCCATCGTGACCAGCTGGAAGGGCAGCACATCGACCTGTCCCGTCGTGCGCGCGTGCTCCCTGGAGCGGATGAAGTCGGCGATGCACAGGAACCGGTCGCGCTGCTGGCGCGGGAAGGTGAACCGGAACCGTTCCGGCGCATCGGGTTCCGGTTCGGTGAGCACGATCACGTCGTCGCCCACGGACACCGCGGGGAAGTAGCCGTACACGACCGCCGCGTGCTGGAGCACGCCCTCGGTCGAGAGCCGGTCCAGCCACGCACGCAGGCGCGGGCGCCCCTCGGTCTCCACCAGTTCCTCGTAGGAGGGACCGTCACCGCCGCGCTGCCCGCGCAGGCCCCACTGCCCCAGGAACAGCGCGCGCTCGTCGATCAGGCCCGAATACTCTTGCAGGGCAAGGCCCTTCACCACGCGGGTACCCCAGAACGGCGGCACCGGCACCGGCAGGTCGGCGGCCACGTCGGAACGCTCCGGCACCACCACCGGCGCCTCGGCGGCCTTGCGCTTCTCGGCGATGCGCTTGGAGCGCTCGTGACGCGCCTTGCGTTCGGCGGCGCGCTCGCGTTCGGCGACGGCCTCGGGGCTGTTCGGATCCTTGGCCTCACCGCGCTTGCGCGCCATGATCTCGTCCATCAGCCGCAGGCCCTCGAAGGCGTCGCGCGCGTAGTGCACATCGCCTTCGTAGACCTCGGTGAGATCGTTCTCGACATAGGCACGGGTCAGCGCGGCGCCGCCGAGCAGGACCGGGAACTGTTGCGCCACGCCCCGGGAGTTGAGCTCCTCGAGGTTCTCCTTCATGACCACGGTCGACTTCACCAGCAGGCCGGACATGCCGATCACGTCGGCCTTCTTGTCCACCGCGGCGTCGAGGATGGTGCCGATCGGCTGCTTGATGCCGAGGTTGACCACCTCGTAGCCGTTGTTGGACAGGATGATGTCGACCAGGTTCTTGCCGATGTCGTGCACATCGCCCTTGACGGTGGCCAGCACGATGCGACCCTTGCCCGCGTCATCGGTGGACTCCATGTGCGGTTCCAGGTAGGCCACCGCGGTCTTCATCGCCTCGGCCGACTGCAGCACGAACGGCAGCTGCATCTGGCCGGAGCCGAACAGCTCGCCGACGGTCTTCATGCCCGACAGCAACGTTTCGTTGATGATCTGCAGCGGCGGCACCTCGCGCATGGCCTCGTCGAGGTCGGCGTCCATGCCCGCCTTCTCGCCGTCGACGATGCGCCGCTCCAGGCGTTCGAACAGCGGCAGCGCGGCCAGCTCCTCCGCGCGCGAGGCCTTCGACGACGAGGTCGAGACGCCCTCGAACAGCGCCATCAGCTTCTGCAGCGGGTCGTAGCCGGGGGCGCGGCGGTCGTAGACGAGGTCGAGCGCGGTCTCGCGCTGCTCGTCGGGGATGCGGCTCATCGGCAGGATCTTGGAGGCGTGCACGATCGCCGAGTCCAGGCCGGCCTGGACACACTCGTGCATGAACACCGAGTTCAGCACCTGCCGGGCGGCCGGGTTGAGACCGAAGGAGATGTTGGACAGACCGAGCGTGGTCTGCACCTTGGGATGCCTGCGCTTGAGCTCGCGGATCGCCTCGATGGTCTCGAGCCCGTCGCGGCGCGATTCCTCCTGGCCGGTGCCGAGGGTGAAGGTGAGGGTGTCGACGATGATGTCGGACTCGTCCAGACCCCAGTTGCCGGTGATGTCGGCGATGAGCCGTTCGGCGATCTCCACCTTGTGCTCGGCGGTGCGTGCCTGTCCGTTCTCGTCGATGGTCAGCGCCACCACCGCGGCGCCGTGTTCGGCGACCAGCGTCATGATCTGCTGGAACCGCGAGCCGGGTCCGGCGCCGTCCTCGTAGTTCACCGAGTTCACCGCGCAGCGGCCGCCCAGGTGCTCGAGGCCGGCCTGCAGCACGGCCGGCTCGGTCGAGTCCAGCATGATCGGCAAGGTGGAGGAGGTGGCCAGCCGGCTGGCCAGCTCGTTCATGTCCTGCGCACCGTCGCGGCCGACATAGTCGACGCACAGGTCGAGCATGTGCGCGCCGTCGCGGGTCTGGTCCTTGGCGATGTCGAGGCACTTCTGCCAGTCCTGGGCCAGCATCGCCTCGCGGAAGGCCTTGGAGCCGTTGGCGTTGGTGCGCTCGCCGATCATCAGGATCGAGGCGTCCTGCTCGAACGGCACCGCGGTGTACATGCTCGACACCGCGGGTTCCGGTGCGGGCGAACGGCGCTGCTCGGGCGCGGGCAGCGTGGTCTCGACCTCGCGCACCGCCTCGGCCACCTGGCGGATGTGCTCGGGAGTGGTGCCGCAGCAGCCGCCCACCAGTGCCAGGCCGAATTCGGAGACGAAGCCGCGCAGCGCCACCGCCAACTCTTCGGCGGTCAGCGGGTACTCCGCACCGGACGCGCCGAGCACCGGCAGGCCGGCATTGGGCATCACCGACACCGGCACCTTCGCGTGCCGCGACAGGTGCCGCAGGTGCTCGCTCATCTCGTCCGGGCCGGTCGCGCAGTTCAGGCCGATCATGTCGATGCCGAGTGGCTCGAGCGCGGTCAGCGCGGCGCCGATCTCGCTGCCGACCAGCATGGTGCCGGTGGTCTCCACCGTCACGTGCGTGATGATCGGGATGCGCCGCCCGGCCAGCTCCATCGCGCGCCTGCTGCCGGTGACCGCCGCTTTCACCTGCAAGAGGTCCTGACAGGTCTCGATGAGGATGGCGTCGGCGCCGCCGTCGAGCATGCCGAGCGCGGACTCGACGTAGGCGTCGCGCAGGGCGGCGTAGGGCGCGTGGCCGAGGGTCGGCAGCTTGGTGCCCGGCCCCATCGAACCGAGGACGTAACGCGGGGTGCCGTCGGCGCTCGGCCCCATCTCGTCGGCGACCTCGCGGGCCAGCCGGGTGCCGCGCTCGGACAGATCACGGATGCGATCGGCGATGTCGTAGTCGCCGAGGTTGGACAGGTTGCAGCCGAAGGTGTTGGTCTCGACGGCGTCGGCGCCTGCCTCGAAGTAGGCGCGGTGGATGCCGCGCAGCACGTCGGGGCGGGTCTCGTTGAGGATCTCGTTGCAGCCTTCCAGGCCGCGGAAATCGTCGAGGGTGAGATCGGCGGCCTGCAACATCGTGCCCATCGCACCGTCGCCGATGACGACACGCCGACGGAGCGTGTCGAGAAGGGAGGTATCGAACCCGGCGGAATCGGACACAGACATGGGTACAAGCCTAGTGGCCTCTCCCGACAGCCGGGCGCCGGTATCGCGGGCGGACCCCGCACGTGTGCCCGGCCACTGCTTCCCCGGCCACGGCAACCGGTAATCGGCACCACAGTCGCTGCGAGTAAGCCGTAGGCTCAGCGGGGTGAACCCCAGTGATACCTCCGATTCGGAATTGCCGACGTTGCGGGATCCGGTATTGATCGCCGCTTTCGAGGGCTGGAACGATGCCGGTGACGCGGCCAGTGGTGCGGTGGAGCATCTGGAACTGATCTGGGACGCCGAGCCGCTGGCCGAGTTGGACTCCGAGGACTACTACGACTACCAGGTGAACCGGCCCACGGTCCGCCAGGTGGACGGGGTGACCAGGGAGATCCAATGGCCCGCGACGAGTCTGTCGGTGTGCTCGCCCCCGGGCAGCGACCGCGACGTGGTTCTGTTGCGCGGCATCGAGCCCAACATGCGCTGGCGCAGTTTCTGCGCCGAACTGCTCGAGTTCGTCGAACAGCTGGGCGTTCAGACCGTGGTGATTCTGGGCGCGTTGCTGGCCGACACCCCGCACACCCGTCCGGTGCCGGTGACCGGCTCGGCCTACAGCAGCGAGGCCGCCGAGCGCTTCAACCTCGAGCAGACCCGCTACGAGGGACCGACCGGCATCACCGGCGTGCTGCAGGACCAGTGCGTGAAGGCGGGCGTGCCCGCGGTGTCGTTCTGGGCCGCGGTACCGCACTACGTCTCGCAGCCGCCGAACCCCAAGGCGACGATCGCCCTGCTGCACCGAGTCGAGGATGTGCTCGACATCGAGGTGCCCCTGGGCGAGTTGCCCACGCAGGCCGAGGAGTGGGAGTCGGCCGTCAGTGAGATGACCGAGGGCGACGAGGAGATCACCGAATACGTGCGCTCGCTCGAGGAGCGCGGAGACGCGGCCGTCGACATGAAGGAGGCCATCGCCAAGATCGATGGTGACGCGATCGCCGCGGAGTTCGAGAAGTACCTGCGCAGGCGGGGTCCGGGCAGCTTCGGGTTGTAACCCTGCCCGGCCCCTTGCCGGGCGGTCGCCGGCCGATCGCCGGAAGGTCGCCTGCCGCGGAATCGGCCCGAGGGCTTCGGCTGCCGCCGGGTGGTTTTCGGGGAGGGGCTACTCGGCCGGGGTAGATTCCGTCCGGTCGGTTCGGTAACCGCTCGGCAACGCGTCCGATCCGCCGGGCGCGCCGGCCACCGGCTCGCAACCGTCCGCGGTATGCGGCGCGTCCTCGATGGTCCACACCCGGGCCGCCGCGTCCTGCGCCAGTTTGGCGATCAGGATGTCGCGTGGAATCGTCTGCCCCGCAAGGTGATCCAGCGAGGGCACGACGACGTGATGGGCGTCGGCCCGGCGCAATTCCTGGGTGAGCTCGACGAAGGCCGCGCCGTCGCCGCCGGTCTCCTCATGGAACGTCGCCGCGAAACACAGTCCCTCCTCGCGCGCGAGCGAGCTCATCTTGGCCTCGATTTCCTCGCGATGCCCTTCGGCGAGATCGTCACGCAAGTATCCGTAGATCAACGCTTCCACCCGAACCTCCGTTGGACAGGGCCGTTGTCACTGATGTGGACATGTCCCCGCGGGTCCCGCTGCGGGGCAATGCGATCCGAACATACTTCCGGCCTTGCAGTTGTACTTGCATCTGTACGACCGGCAACTCGTCCGCTCCTCTTTCAGAATGACTGACGCCAAACTGCGAATGCAGGTGTCAACCCGGGGACATCTTCGTGCCCTATCCGGTGCACCAGAGGTTAACTGGTGCGATACTACAGCCGTGACCGCGAGTGACGAACGACCCGTGTGGGCTGTCCGGATGCGCTCTGAACGTGACGCGAGGGGGTGGTCCCAGGCCGACGCCGTTCGCGCGATGAGAGCGAAGACGTCGCACAACCTGCCGACCGACTCGACCCTCCTACGCAATTGGCGCCGTTGGGAATCGGGCGAGTCGCGCCCCGACGATTTCTACGCGCCGATCATCGCCGCCACCTTCGACACCGTGACAGCGGCCTTCTTCCCCAAGGCCCGACCGAATCGCGACGACGAACTGCTGTCCGCGACCGGCATGGACACGCTCGAATTCATCGGCAGACTACGGATGTCGGACGTCTCGGCGTCGACCCTCGACGCCATCCGCATCACCGCCGAGCGTCTGTGCTGCGAATACTCCTACGCCGACCCGTATCAACTGCACGCCGAGGGCACCGCCTGGCTGCGGCGCATCACCTCGTTGCTCGACGGCAGGCTCACCCTGGCCCAGCACCGCGAGATCCTCGTCATGGCGGGCTGGGTCGCACTGCTGGTCGGCTGCGTCGACTACGACCTGGGCAGGCGCAGCTCGGCCGAGGCCACCCGGCGCGCGGCCTGGTCGCTCGGCCAGGAATCCGACAATCCCGAGATCAGCGGCTGGGCAGCGGAAATGGCGGCCTGGTTCGCGCTCACGCAGGGTAACTACCTGGGTGCTGTCGAGGCGGTCGACGCGGTCCTGGAGGACACCCGACATATCGGCGTCGGCGTGCAGCTGGCCGCCCAGCGGGCGAAGGCGTTCGCGCGGCTGGGCGACGTCGGCGAGGTCGACAAGTCGCTGAGCATCGGCCGGGCGATCTTGGACAGCCTCGACCATCCGGCCAATCTGGACAACCATTTCGTGGTCGATCCGCAGAAGTTCGACTTCTACGCCATGGACTGCTGCCGGGCGTCCGGTCAGGACCGGCTCGCGGAAGCCTATGCCCAGCAGGTGATCCGGCAATCCACCCAGGCCGACGGCACCGTGTTCAATCCGATGCGGGTGTCGGAGGCGCATCTGACGCTGTCGGTCGTGGCCGTGCGCGACCGCGATCTGGAGCGATCGATCGACGAGGGCATGAAGGCCTTCGCGACCAAGCGCCGCTCGCTGCCTTCGCTGATGTGGATCGCGGGCGAAGCCGCCAGGGAGATGGCCGAGCACTATCCCGGCGATCCGCGCACCAAGTCCTACCTCGACCAGCTGCGCGCCATCTCCGCGGAGGCCTGAGGCACCTGCCCGCCACGGCCCGGACACCCACCGCAGCGCCGAACCGGTGTCCGGGCCGCCGTCATGCCGGGACCGCACCGGCGGCGAACAGCCCGTAACCGGATCCGGCCACGCCGAACCCCCGCCGGTGATGTGGGTGGCGATCGGCCCGCTACTACCCTGTTGCCGGTGACCGATTCCGATGACCGGCTCGGCGGCGACGATGTGGACCGGCGGCTGCGACTGTTCTCCTTCTCGACGGCGGACAAGCGCGGGGACTACCTGCGGGTGCTGCGTGCCTTCGACAGCGCCCGCGCGGCCTATGTGGTGTTGCTGCACGCCGACGATGTCGCGGAATGGTTGATCCGGTCCGGCGGCGGGAAGTTGACCGCCGCCGAGGCGGCGCCGCTGCTGGATCAGCTGCATCGCTGGGGTGTGCTGCAGCGCAGTTACGACGGCACCCGGGCGGCGACCCTGGCCGAGTACCGCAACCGGCATTACGTCTACCAGTTCACCCAGCCCGGATTCCAGGCCTATCGCGCGGTCGCCGATGTGCTCGACGCGCGCGGCGAGGAGGCCTCGCTGTCGCGGCTGGTATTGCCGGAACTGCTGGCCGATCTCGACGCGCTCGCCGCGGCCAATCGCGCCGGGGACGCCGAGCGCGTCTACCGGACCCTGCGCAGACTGGACACGGCGCTGTCGGATCTGGCCGGGCGCGCCGCGCATTTCTACCTGTCGCTGGGCGATCTGCTGCGCACCACCGAGGTCACTCCGGAATCCTTTCTGGCGCACAAGGACACGCTGCTGGCCCACATGCGCGAATTCGGCATGGATCTCGCACGTTTCGCGCCGCGCCTGGCGGCGGGTATCGCTGCCGTCGAAGAGACCGGTGTCGAGGCTCTGCTCGAGCGGGCGGCGCGCTGCGACGAGCGGGTGCTGCTGAGCACGGCCGATCGCGAGGCCGACTGGCGCGCCCGCTGGCGGGGACTGCGCGGCTGGTTCGTGCCCGCCGCCGACGGATCCCCGGACGGATTCGGCGCGGGAACCGAGGCCGAGCGGTTGCGCGAGGCCACCATGAGCGCCATCGCCGCGGTGCTGGCGCTGCTGCGCCGGGTCACCGAGACCAGGCGCGGCGGCGTGAGCCGCGAGTCGGCGCTGCGGCACCTGGCGGCCTGGTTCACCGCAGCGCCGACCACCGAGAGCGCCCACGCCCTCTTCGACGCGGTCTTCGGCCTCGGCCGTCCCCGGCATCTGGCGATGGAACATCCCGACGCGGAACTGGTCCCGCCGAGCCGGTCCTGGTGGGAGGCGCCGCCGCTGGAGATCTCGCGCACACTCGCCGAGACCGGCCGCCCGCCCGCCGCGGCGGCCCCCGGCCGCATCCAGCGCGATCAGGCGAGCGTGCGCAGGCTGCGGGAGGCGCAGCTGGCTGCTCAGCGCGCCCGCGCCGAGGCCGCGCGCTCGCTGGCCGAAGCCGATGTGCACGACCGTGTCCTCGACGAGCGGGAGACCGAGATGCTGCTGCGCCTGCTGGACGCGGCGTCGACGGCCTGGGTGCCGGTCAGCGGCCGGGTCGCGGGTACCACCGGCAGCGACAGCGGCGTCACTCTCACCGTGTCCGAACACCCGGAGCCGACGGTGGTGCGCACCGCCCGCGGTCTGCTGCACCTGAACAATCGCAAGCTCGAGGTGCGGGCCGCGACGGCGAGGGGCGCACGATGATCCACGCCCAGCGCATCGATCCGCTCGAACTCGACAGCTATCAGCGGGCGGCCCGACTGGTCCT
>NZ_BAGA01000083.1 GCF_000308595.1 Nocardia higoensis NBRC 100133
GCGTCAGCAGGACCTGCAGGACGCCCGCGACCCAGAACTTCGGCTTCAGCTCGGCGAAGAGCTTGCTGCCCGCCTGCGAACGCCAGTTGCCGCGGGTGGGCGCGACGGTCGCGGCAGCGGGCTGCGCGGCGGGCTCCGCGGACGGCTCCACGGCCTGTGCACTCGCCGGTGCGGGGGTGGTCGCGCTGTCAGAGGTTTCGGCGACGTCCGACGGGACGTCCTCGACCTCGGAGCCGTCGCGCTCCTTGCCCATCGCGCGGCCGATGGCCCAGTAGGCCTGCTGGTAGAACTCCGACTTGGGGAAGCCGAACTCCTCCTTGACCCGGGTGCGGATGTGCTTGAGCGCCTTGGACTCCGGACCGGCCCAGCAATACCAGTTCGACCAGTCGCGTGCCTCGATCGCGGCGGCCATCGCCTGCTCCGAGGTCCGGGGCACCCAGTGCACGCGCGCGAGGGGGTGCTCGGCCAGCGGGATCAGCAGATCGTCGTCGTGGTGCTGTTCGAGATACACCTCGACCGACACGTGCCGGGGCAGTGCCCGCAGAATGGAATTGATCGCGGGGATGGAGGCGGAGTCACCGATCAGCAGATAGCCCGCGGGCAGGTCCTCCGGGATCGCGAAACCCCGGGAACCGAACGAGGCCACCTCGATCTCTTCGCCGGCCTGCGCCCGCTGCGCCCACGCCGAAGCCGGGCCCGCCGGTTCGTGCAGCACGAAGTCCACGGCGAAATTGCCGGTCTCCGGATCGACTTCGGCAATGGTGTATCCGCGTTGGAACTCCTTGTCCGAGCCGTCCGCGGCCGGGAACCAGATCCGCAGCCACGCCGTCGGTTCGATGTCGATCTCGGCGAACAGCGTGGGCGCGGTCAGCCAGATCCGGCGCATCCGCGGCGTCGTCTGCTCGGAGCCGACGACCGTGGCGGTGTGGTACTGGATGCCGTAGGCGCGAAGCATCGCCCCGGTGAAACCTCTGCGAGCCATTCAGCCATGTCCTCTCGCGTGCGACTTTGGTGAGCCTACACAAACTCGGAATGTCACAACCGCCCGCGCGACCGAATCGGTACGCCGCGGATCAGTTGTCGTTCTTCAGGTCCGTCAGTGACAGGCGGAGCACGCCCACCACGAAGAGCACGACGCACAGCACGCCGAAATACAGCAGCGAACCGTTCTCACCCCCGAACAGGCTGTCGAACGTCGCCAGCTGGCCCACGCCGAGTTCGCCGTTCTTGAAGGGCATCAGGCGCTGCACCGTCATGCCGATGTCGCCGGGGATGAAATTGACGAACACCTCGACGCCGAACTTCCACAGCAGCACGATCATCACCACGAAACCCGGCTTGGGAACCAGTGCGGCCAGGCCGAGACCGAGCGCGCTGACGAGCACGGTCAGCAGCGGGATACCGAACCACAGCCGTAATCCGTCGGAGGAGAAGACATCCACCCGGCCCCAGATATCGGGCAGCAGACGCGGGAAACCCCACAGGATCACGAAAGTGGTCGCCCAGGCGGTGAAAGCACCGATCGCGCCGAACACGATCAGCTTCGCGACCGGAAGCAGCCAGCGGCGCGTCTGGATGCCGAAGACGATCTGGATCGTGTTGTCCTTGAATTCCGAGCACAGCGACGAGACGCCGCCCGCCATCAGGATGAAGGTGGAGAACACGATGATCCAGTAGGCGGCGTTGTTGGTGTCCATGCCGCCTGCGCCGTTGAACGTGTCGGTCTGCACGGCCATCGCGATGCCGTAGTTGAGCAGGACCGGGATCAGCACAGCCGCGGGCACGATCGTGTACCACAGGGCATTGCGCCAGGACAGTTTCGCGCATTCGCTGCGCACGGACCTGATCAGGTACGTCGCGGTACTCACCGCGCTCCCCCCTTCGCGGCGTATTCGACGCTGTTTCTGGTGATCTCGAGATAGGCCGACTCGAGCAGGCGCGGACCGCTGCCGCGCGCGACGGTCTCGTCACGACTGGCGTCGGAGAGGACTTCGCCCTTGCCCATCACGGTGATCCAGGTGGCGGTGATCTCCACCTCGGTGAGGTCGTGGGAGGCCACCATGACGCATTTGCCCTCGGCGGCCAGGCCGGTGAGCAGTTCACGCAACCACAGCGTGCCTTCGACATCCAGGCCGTTGGCCGGTTCGTCGAGGATGATGGTGCGCGGATCGCCCAGCAAGGCCGAGGCGATACCGAGCCGCTGCAGCATGCCGTAGGAGAACTTGCCGACCGGGCGCTCGGCCACGCTCGCCAACCCGACGCGTTCGAGCACCGGGGCGACCGTGCTGTCGGAGATTCCGCCGAGGCGTGCCTGCCAGCGCAGATGTTGCTCGGCGGTGTGTTTCGGATTGCGGGAGAAGGCGCCGAGGCTGAAACCGACCTCGCCGATGGTGTTCGCCAGTTCCCGCAACGCGCTGCCGTTGATGGCGATCGTCCCGGCATCCGGGGTGATCAGGCCGGCGATCATGCGCATGAGGGTGGTCTTGCCCGCACCGTTGGGCCCGAGCAGATAGGTGATCGCGCCGTCCTCGGCGGTGAAATCGACGGCCCGCACCGCGACTTTGTCGCCGAAACTCTTGGAAACGCCCTTGACGCTGATCATTGGTCAGTCCGTACCTCTCCACGCCCCTCGCAGCACTGGAGCGACCCCCGGACACCGGGGATCGCTCCAGGCGGGACATCCGAATCGTCAGTAACCGAAGCTCGGGTTACCGGCGCACTGCATCTCCTGGCAGATCGACTTCCAGTCGAACTTCCACAGACCGCCCTCGCGGATCCAGTGGTAGACGGTGCTGGTGGCCGGGACGCCCGCCATCAGGCCCTGCACGGAGACCGACATGGAGTTGCCGGAGATGTTCACCGGACCGACCGCGCGACCCTGGATGGAGAAGAAGTCCATGGTGCGGCTGTTCTGCATGACCTGCTCGAGCGCGGCACGGGCGCCGGGGCCGTTGTAGCTGACCTCGATCTTGGGATCGATGCCGATGTTCGGGTTCCAGAAGGCCGCGAACTGGCGCTCGATCTGGTCGAGGCTCGGGGAATCGGAGCTCACGTAGAGGTCGTTCGCCGTGGAGTTACGGATCGAGACATCGGCCGAAGCGGGCGAAGCCAGGCCCAATGCGAGCAGTGCGGCGAAAGCGCCGGCGATGACGACCTTGAGGATTTTGGACATGACACCCTTCTCGACTTGACCCAGGGGAGACCCGGCCGGGCCGGATTCGCGCGAGACGTCCACGCCTCCCCGCCGTTGCGCGCGACGAACTTTCGGGGCGCGTGTACGGCGTGAGCAACAGTAAACCGCAAGAGTTAGGTGAGTCAAACCTAAGTACTGCGGCGGGTCACCTGCGTCCGGGTCAGAGGGTGTCGGAGAAGTCCGCGGGCGCGCGCGTCGAGTGCGTGGGCAGATCGGGATGCACCGCGGCCGGAGCGACCGGCGCGGGCGCCTCGATCTCGGAAGCCTCGTCGTCGGCCAGCGCGGCGGCCGCCTCCCGCTTGGCGCGGCGAGCGTCGGTGATCCGGGCGATCTGCACCGCGACTTCGAACAGCACCGTGAGCGCCAACGCCAGCGCCAGCATGGAGAACGGGTCCTGCGGGGTGACGATCGCGGCGAAGACGAACAGGCCGAAGACGATGCCGCGCCGCCAGGCCTTCAGCTTGGCGTAGGGCAGCACGCCGACCGCGTTCAAACCGACCACCAGCAGCGGCGTCTCGAAGCTGACGCCGAAGATGATCAGCAGTTGGATGATGAACGAGAAGTACTGCGAACCACTCAGCGCGGTGATCTGCGCGTTGTTACCGATCGAGAGCAGAAAGCTCAACGCGTGCGCCACCACGACGTAGGCAAGCACCGCGCCGCTGACGAACAGTGCCGAGCCCGCCGTCACGAAGCTGACGGCATACCGTCGTTCCTTCGCGTAGAGACCGGGGGTGATGAACGCCCACAGCTGGTAGAGCCAGATCGGCGCGGCCAGCACCACGCCCGCGGTGAAACCGACCTTCATCCGGAGCATGAACTGCTCGAACGGAGCGGTCGCCAAGAGTTTGCAGGAGCCGTCGGGGGTCAGCGCCGCCCTCGACCCGGCGGGAAGCGAACAGTACGGCCCGGTGAGCACATCACCCAGGCTGGGCACCATCCAGAAGGAATGCGCGTACCAGAAGAAGCCGAACACCGTGGTCAGCAGGACAGCCGCGATGGACTTGAGCAGCCTGCTGCGCAACTCCTGCAGATGTTCGACCAACGACATGGTGCCGTCGGGATTCGTCCTGCGCTTGCTGCGCCGGGGATCGAACGGGATTCGCATCGTGGTGGTTTGTCCCTGTGCTCGCGGGCCGCGGGGGCGGACGCCTGTGTCTACCGCCGAACAGCACTGATCGGGGCGAGCGTGCGCTCACCCCGATGAAAGCATTCGGCTCAGGCCGACTTGTGCTCGGGCTGGGTGGCCTGCGGAGCGGCGGGCTGCGTGGCCTGCGGAGCAGCGGGCTGCGCGGCGGGCAACTGCTGGGCGGGCTGCTGCACGGGCGCGGCGCCGGACTGTGGCGTCTCGTTCTGCATCTGGCTGACCTCGCTCTTGAAGATGCGCAACGAACGCCCGAGGCCACGCGCCGCGTCCGGCAGTCGCTTGGCACCGAAGAGCACCACGAACAGCAACGCGATGATCAGCAGGTGCGACCAGCTGAACGTGCCTGACATGTGTACCTCCCAAGAAAGTGGTGCCTCCGATGCTACCGGACCTGTTCGGCGCCGCACCGAGGCTCCGGGCGTTGGTGGGAGTAGTCACCGAGCCGTCGTCTCACGGCAACCGCGCGGACCCCTTGCCGCCGCGATCGGCAGCCGCCCGGAGCTCGGCGAGCAGTTCGGCGCCGGTCCACTGCCTGAGCTCCCCCTGTTCGGCCTCGTTGATCAGCTGGATGAGCCGCTGGTTCACCGGCGTCGCCACCCCGGTCATCGCCCCGAGGTCAACCACCTCGCCGCACAGCCAGGTGATCTCGGTGCGGCGACCCGCGGCCAGGTCGTCGGCCATCGACGAACGCGCCAGCGGGTCGATCGCCAGCACCCGGGCGGCCAGCAAGCGGAACAGCCAGGTCGGCACGGTCAGCACCGAGGCCATCAGCTCCGAGGGCAGCGCGGTGAGGCGGGCGGGGTGGATGCGCGCCCGGTGCATGACCTCGAGCGCCTCCTTCTGCGCCAGCGCCACACAGCGCCGGTAGTCGCGATCGGAGAGTTCCTCGCGCAGCGGCAGCCCGGACAGGGCGTTGACCGGGTTGTTCAGGTTCAGCAGCAATTTGGCCCACTGCACCGGACGTAGGTCGTCGTGGCGCTGCAACGGCAGGCCCGCGCGGTCGAACAGGTCGAGGTAGTTCCCCAGCACCGGATCGTCCTGCACCGCGATCCCGCCCTCGGTGCCGCGATGGTAGTGGCCGGCATCGCGGCGGATCACGTTGAACATGACCATGCCCGGCAGCACCACGCAGGAGGGCAGGATGTCGCGCAGGACGGTGTCGTTGCCGATCCCGTTCTGCAGGCTCAGCACGACGGTGCCCGGCCGGATACGGCCTGCCAGGGCACGCGCGGCATCGGCGGTGGCCCCGGATTTCACTGTGACGAGCACCAGATCGGCCCGGCCGACGTCCTCGGGTTCGGTGGCCACCCGGAATCCCTCCGGCGCGATCCGCTGCGAGGCGCCGTCGAGATCGGTCAGGAACAGACCCTCGGTGGTGATCTCGTCGAGCAGCCACTGCCTGCCGACGAAGGTCACCGCCGCGCCCGCGCCCGCCAGCAGGCCGCCGACGTACATGCCGATATTGCCCGCGCCGAACACCATCACGCGGTGCGGGGACCCGCTCCGCGCGTTCACAGGGCGTCCACTTCCTCCAAGCCCGCCTCCCGGTAGGCCGACAACGCCGCCTCGGAGCGATCACGCACCGCGGCGACCAGTTCCACCGGGCCGAGCGCGCGCACGCCCGCGCCGAAGCCGAGCAGCAGCCGCGCCATCCAGTCCAGGGTGGCGAAGCGCATGGTGGCCTCCATCGAGCCGTCCGGATGGGTGGCCACCTTGTGCATCGGATACTGGTCGAGCACCCAGCCGTAGTCCGGCCGGATGAGCAGCCGGGCCAGCGGCACCGCCGGATCGTCCTGGAAGAGGTCGAGTGCCGCCTCGGTCGATACGTCACGTGGCGGCCGGGCGGGCTCGTCCAGCTCGGTGGCGGCCTCCATCCGGTCGAAGCGGAACAGCCGCACCGCCTCGGCCTCCCGGCACCACGCCTGCAGGTAGCTGTTGTCGTCGACGAGCAGGATGCGGATCGGATCGACCACCCGCTCGGAGACCTCGTCCCGGCTGGCCGAGTAGTAGACCAGCCGCAGCGCGCGCCCGGCGGCCAGCGCCGAGCGCACCGTGGTCACCGCCGGCGCCTCCAGCGGGGCGAACGCGGTGGACTGCGGGCCTGCGGATTCGGTCGCGCCGTCGGCGATGGCGGATTCGATCTTGGCGATCGCGGCGTGCGCGGCCGTCGGATCGACCATGCCGGGCATCTCCACGATCGAGCGCAGCGCCACCAACAGGGCGGTGGCCTCGGTCGAGGTCAGCCGCAGTGGCCGATCGATGCCCGCGGAGAAGGTGACCTCGATGCTCTCCTCGGAGAACGACAGGTCGATCAGATCGCCGGGTCCGTAACCGGGCAACCCGCACATCCACAGCTGGTTCAGATCACTCATCAGCTGCTTGGTGCTCACCCCCAGGTCGGCCGCCGCCTCGGCGGCGCTGATACCCGGATTGGCGATCAGATACGGGATCATGTTCAGCAGCCGCGACAGCCGCACCGACAGTCTGCTCGAACTCATGCCGTCGCCTCCGGGCTCTCCGAAACGGTGGCCTTCGATACCGCGAGTTCGGAGACCGCCCGCAGCCGCGCCATCACATCGGCGCGCAGCTCCCGCGGCTCGAGCACCAGCGCGTCCGGCCCCAGGCCGGTGACCAGCCTCGCGATCCAATCCCAGGAGCGCACCGGCACCTCGAGCACCACACCGGAGCGACCGGCGAGCACCTTCGCCTCCCGCACCGAGGCCAGTCTGCGCAGGTCACGACCACGGCCGTCGGCCACCCAGATGACCGCGGTGCCGGTGACCGGACTGCTTCTGGTGACCCGCGCGACGATCTCACGCAGATCCACGCCCTCGGGCTTGCCGACCACATTGCGCGGCCCGTAGGGGGTCACATCGGCGGCGATCCGGGACAGCCGGAAGCTGCGTACCGCGCCGCGGTCCCGATCGTGCCCGACCAGATACCACCGGCCCCGATGGGTCACCACGCCCCACGGCTCGACATCACGCATCCGGTACGGCTCCCCCACCGACCCGCGGTGCTCGAATCGCACGGCCTGCCCCGCGTCCACCGCGGCCAGCAGCTTGCCGAGCACCGGCTCCGAGCCCCTGGTGCGGGCGGGCACCGCGGGCACGGTCGCCACCGGCGCCTCGGTCTCGACATGGATGCCCGCCGCGCGCAGCTTGAGCAACGCGCCCTCGGCGGCAGCCGCCAGCTCCGGCGATTCCCACAATTGCACGGCGACCGCCACCGCGGCCGCCTGCTCATCGGTGAGATCGATATCGGGCAGCGCATAGGCGTCCGGATTGATGCGATAGCCCTCCAGCGTCGAGAACCGGCCGACCGGGCCGACCTCGAGCGGTATACCCAGGTCGCGCAGCTCGTTCTTGTCGCGCTCGAACATCCGGCTGAACGCTTCGTCGCTGGCCGAGTCCTCGTAGCCCGCGACACTCTCCCTGATCCGCTCCGCACTCAGGAACTGACGGGTCGACAACAGCGCGATGACCAGATTCATCAGCCGCTCGACCTTGGATATCGCCACCCGATAGAGGGTAATCCGCCCCGCCGCGCAGGTGTGCGGCGGCGCGCGAAACCCGCCTCACGCGGGGCGAGACGGGCTTCGGCTTCCGGCTACATGGAGGCGATCAGGCGTTCCACCCGCTCGTCGACCGACCGGAACGGGTCCTTGCACAGCACGGTGCGCTGCGCCTGATCGTTGAGCTTCAGGTGCACCCAGTCCACGGTGAAATCACGGCCGGCCTCCTGGGCGGCGGTGATGAAATCACCGCGCAGCTTGGCGCGCGTGGTCTGCGGCGGGGTGTCCACCGCGGCGTCGACGGCCTCGTCCTCGGTGATCCGCTTCGCCAGCCCCTTGCGCTGCAGCAGATCGAACACCCCGCGACCGCGCTTGATGTCGTGGTACGCCAGATCCAGCTGGGCGATCTTCGGATCGGACAGCTCCATGCTGTAGCGGTCCTGGTAGCGCTGGAACAGCTTGCGCTTGATCACCCAGTCGATCTCGGTGTCGACCTTGGCGAAGTCCTGCGCCTCCACCGCGTCGAGGGTACGGCCCCACAGATCGACGACCTGGTCGATCTGCGGATCGCGATCCCGGTTGCGCAGATGCTCCACCGCGCGGGAGTAGTACTCGCGCTGGATGTCGAGCGCGCTGGCCTGCCGCCCACCGGCCAGCCGCACCGGCCTGCGACCGGTGAGGTCGTGGCTGACCTCGCGGATCGCGCGAATCGGATTGTCCAGGGCGAAGTCGCGGAAGGACACGCCCGCCTCGATCATCTCCAGCACCAGCGCCGCGGTGCCCACCTTGAGCATCGTGGTGGTCTCGGCCATGTTCGAGTCGCCGACGATGACGTGCAGGCGCCGGTATTTCTCGGCGTCGGCGTGCGGCTCGTCGCGGGTGTTGATGATCGGACGCGAGCGGGTGGTCGCCGAGGAGACGCCTTCCCAGATGTGCTCGGCCCGCTGCGACAGGCAGAAGGTGGCGGCCTTGGGCGTCTGCAGCACCTTGCCCGCGCCACAGATCAGCTGGCGGGTGACGAGGAACGGCAGCAGCACGTCGGAGATGCGGGAGAACTCCCCCGCTCGCACCACGAGGAAGTTCTCGTGACAGCCGTAGGAGTTGCCCGCGGAGTCGGTGTTGTTCTTGAACAGATAGATGTCACCGCCGATCCCCTCTTCGGCCAGCCGCTGCTCGGCGTCGATGAGCAGATCCTCGAGCACCCGCTCACCCGCGCGGTCGTGGGTGACCAGTTGATGCAGGCTGTCGCACTCGGCGGTCGCGTACTCGGGATGCGAGCCGACGTCGAGGTAGAGGCGAGCACCGTTGCGAAGGAACACGTTCGAGCTACGGCCCCAGGACACCACCCGGCGGAAGAGGTACCGGGCAACTTCGTCGGGGGACAGCCGACGGTGACCGTGAAAGGTGCATGTCACACCGAACTCGGTCTCGATCCCCATAATTCGTCGCTGCACTCTTCGAGGTTACAGCCAAGTGGGGTTGTCGCGGGGCGGTCGGACGACAGCGGGGCCTACGTCTTCACAACGATTCGGGGTCCGCCACTCGATTGCGGATGGAAAACTTCCGGCTGGAAAACACGAAGGGTCCGTACGCGAACCAGTGGTTCGCGTACGGACCCATCCGAGTGATTTCCGTCCGTGCTAGCTGGCGGAATCGCCCGATTCTTCTGTGGCGTCCCCGGGCAGTTCCACCGTGGTGGTCGGCTTCTTCGCTGCCGACTCCGCGGCCTCGCCGTCGCCCGCGGCCAGGAGCTGCTCGAGCGTGGCCGCCGGAACCCGACGGAAGGCCCGCCGGGGCCTGGCCTGTTCCAGGGTAGCGACCTCGAGCTGCGCGACGCCGATGGTGCGCTTGTCCTTGTCGCCTTCCGGGATGGCGGCCTGCAGGGCCTGAACCGCGATCCCGATCGCTTCGCCGAGTTCCAGGCCTGGCCGGTAGGAACTCTTCAACGCCGTGACGATGGGCTCGGTGGTACCGCCCATGACCACGAATTCGCGCTCGTCGACGATCGCGCCCTCGTAGTTGATGCGATAGAGCACCGCTTCCGGCGACTCTCCGGAGTAGCCGACCTCCGCGACGCAGATCTCCACTTCGAACGGCTTGAGCTGGTCGTTGAAGATCGTGCCGAGGGTCTGCGCGTAGGCATTGGCCAGCGCACGGCCGGTGACATCGCGCCGGTCGTACTGGTAACCCCGCAGATCGGCCTGCAGGATGCCGCCGCGACGCAGGCTCTCGAACTCGTTGTACTTGCCCACCGCGGCGAATCCGACGCGGTCGTAGAGCTCGCTGACCTTGTGCAGCGTGGCGGAGGGGTTCTCCGCCACGAACAGCACGCCCTTGTCGTAGGTCAGCACGATCACGCTGCGACCCCGAGCGATGCCCTTACGGGCGAGCTCGGTCTTGTCGCGCATGATCTGCTCGGCGGACGCGTAGTACGGCAGCGTCATGCGCGGGCACCCCCTTCCTGGGCCGCGGTGCGATCGGCAACGATGCCGTGGGCGATCTCGGCGAGCCGGTCCTCGGCCACGTCGAGCGCGCCCTCGGCATCGATCACGACCGCGGTCGGGTAGATGCCGCGCAACAGATCGGGACCACCGGTGGCGGTGTCGTCGTCGGCCGCGTCGTAGAGCGACTCGATCGCGATGCGCAACGCCCGGTCCTGATCGATTCCCTTGGCGTACAACTTCTTCAACGAGGTCCGGGCGAACATCGACCCGGAACCGACAGCGGTGTACCCGAAGCGTTCCTCGCTGCGCCCGCCGACCACGTCGAAGGACACGATCCGGCCTGCGCGGTCCGGATCACCGACCACCCGATCGTCGTAACCGACGAGCAACGGCACCACGGCCAGGCCCTGCATCGCCGCGGGAAGGTTGTCTCGCACCATCTTCGACAGCTTGTTGGCCTTGCCGTCGAAGGTGAGCGGGACGCCCTCGATCTTCTCGTAGTGCTCGAGCTCGACCGCGAACAATCGCACCAACTCCACGGCCATGCCCGCGGTACCCGCGATGCCCGCCGCGGAGAAGGTGTCGGTGATGTAGACCTTCTCCATGTCCCTGCTGGCCAACAGGTTTCCCTGGGTGGCCCGGCGATCGCCCGCGATCAGCACGCCGCCGCGGTAGCTGACCGCGACGATGGTGGTGCCGTGCGGGGCGATGTCCTTACCGACGGCGCCACCGGTAGAACCGGTGGCGCCGTCGAGGGCAGAGAACCTGTTGGGCCACAACAATTCCGGAGCGTGTAGCCGCAGGTGTTCGGTGAAAGAGGAAAGCGCGTGCCCCGGGTGGAGACGCATCGGGTCACCCGCAGTCACTGGCCGCCCTTCTGCACGTAGGCGCGAACGAAGTCCTCCGCGTTCTCCTCGAGCACGTCGTCGATCTCGTCGAGCAGGTCGTCGGTCTCTTCCGCCAGCTTCTCGCGGCGTTCCTGCCCAGCGGCATCGGGGCCGACGGAACCATCGTCCTCGTCGCCGCCCCCGGTGCGCTTGGTCTGCTCTTGTGCCATGGCAGCCGACCTCCTGTGTTCTCATCATGACCGGAGCCAGGGGTGAGCACGGTTCCGATCATGCGCAATGTGCGTGCTCGTCCTTCAACACTACCCAGCGACCCCGACACCATGTCGGATCTGTTGTCTTTTCGTGCGGTCTGTCCGTGTGATCTTGTCCGGTGCTCAGTGGGTGAGTTCACGGACCAGGTCGGCCGCGCTGTCCACCCCGTCGAGCAGTTTCCCGACGTGCGACTTGGTGCCGCGGCGCGGTTCCAGGGTGGGGATGCGCACCAACGAATCCCCGCCCAGATCGAAGATCACCGAATCCCAGCTCGCCGCCGCGATATCGGCACCGAACCGGCGCAGGCACTCGCCGCGGAAGTAGGCCCTGGTATCGGTGGGCGGGTTGGTCATCGCGTCGAGCACCTGCTGCTCGCTGACCAGCCGCTTCATCGACCCGCGCGCCACCAGCCGGTTGTACAGGCCCTTGTCCAGGCGCACATCGGAGTACTGCAGATCCATCATGTGCAGCTTGGGCGCGGCCCAGTTCAGGCCCTCGCGGCTGCGCATGCCCTCGAGCAGGCGCAGCTTGGCGGGCCAGTCCAGCAGATTCGCGCATTCCATCGGGTCGCGCTCGAGCAGGTCGAGCACCATCGCCCAGTTGTCCAGGACGTCGCGGGCGCGTGGGTCGTCGTTGCCCTCGCGGTCCATGAACTTGGCGACCTTCTCGTGGTACAGCCGCTGCAGGGCCAGGCCGGTGAGCTCGCGGCCGTCGGCCATCGCGACCGCCACCCGCAGGGTGGGATCGTGGCTGATCTGATGCACGGCGGTGACCGGGCGGGCCAGCTGCAGATCCGACAGGTCCTCGCCGGCCTCGATCAGGTCCAGCACCAGCGCGGTGGTGCCGACCTTGAGGTAGGTCGACATCTCGGCGAGGTTCGCGTCGCCGATGATGACGTGCAGCCTGCGATATTTGTCCGCGTCGGCGTGCGGTTCGTCGCGGGTGTTGATGATGCCGCGCTTGAGGGTGGTCTCCAGGCCGACCTCGACCTCGATGTAGTCCGCGCGCTGGGACAGCTGGAAGCCGGACTGGTCGCCCGACTGGCCGATGCCGACCCGGCCGGACCCGCAGATCACCTGGCGGGAGACGAAGAACGGGGTGAGTCCCACGATGATCTGATTGAACGGCGTGTCCCGGTTCATCAGGTAGTTCTCGTGGGTGCCGTAGGAGGCGCCCTTGCCGTCGACGTTGTTCTTGTACAGCTGCAGGCGCGGCGCTCCCGGCACGCTGGAGGCGTGCCTGGCGGCCGCCTCCATCACCCGCTCGCCGGCCTTGTCCCAGATCACGGCGTCGAGCGGGTCGACGACCTCGGGCGCGGAGTACTCCGGGTGGGCGTGATCGACGTAGAGCCTGGCCCCGTTGGTGAGGATCATGTTGGCCGCGCCGACCTCGTCGGCGTCGATGACCGGGGCCGGACCGTTCATCCGGCTCAGGTCGAACCCGCGCGCGTCGCGCAACGGCGACTCCACCTCGTAGTCCCATCGGGTCCGCCGCGCGCGCGGCACGCCCTCGGCCGCCGCGTACGCCAGGACCGCCTGCGTGGAGGTGAGGATCGGGTTGGCCGACGGCTCGGTAGGCGTCGAGATGCCGTATTCGACCTCTATTCCGATGATGCGCTGCATACCACGAGACTAGGCGACGCGCGCCGCGGCGGCGGCCGTACCCGTTCGCGTCCGGTCCGATCCGGCCGTCCCCCTGACAGTTCCGCACGAGTAGGGGTTCGGGTCGTTCATGATGGGTACCCCGGTCGCCCTCGCGGGTGACGACAGGGGTTCGGAGCTCGTTCCGGACGGGTACGCCGGACGGTCCGCACGGGCGACGACACGCGCGCCCGAGCGCCGCATAGTGACGACGTGACCGAACAGATCGCCGACCCGGCGCGGCAACCGGCTCCCGGCGCGTCCGCCTCGCCGCCGCCGCGTCTGGCCGCCCTCGACGTGCTGCGCGGTGTGGCGATTCTCGGCACCCTCGCGACGAACATCTGGATCATGACCGACCCCGAAGGCATGATCGGCTATCTCGGCCACGTCGGCTCCGCTGAGTCCGGGTGGACCGAACGCATCCTGCAGCAGCTCGCCCAGGGCAAGTTCCTCGGTCTGCTCACGATCATGTTCGGCATCGGCCTGGCGATCCAGCAGGCCTCGGCCACCCGCGCCGGCCGCCGGTGGCCGGGCGGATACCCGTGGCGTGCGGGCCTGTTGTTCCTCGACGGCGTCCTGAACTTCGTCTTCGTCGCCGAGTTCGACGTGCTGATGGGTTACGCGGTCACCGGTCTGGTGGTGGCACTGCTGCTCGCGACGAGCCGACGGGCGCAGCGGCGCTGGCTGATCGTCGCGACGGCCGTGCATGTGACATCGCTGTCCCTGCTGGCCGTCGTGCTCGCGCTCGCGCCCGAATCCGAATCCGCTCCGCGCGAGACACTCGATCCGAATCCTTATGCGGACGGATCCTTCTGGGATCTGGTGCTGTTCCGGCTCGACAACGCGGCGCTGTTCCGGCTCGAGCCGGTGGTGATCTTCCCGATGTCGGTGGCCCTGTTCCTGACCGGCGCCGTGCTGTTCCGGCGCGGCGTATTCGGCACGGAAGGCGCGCGCCTGCGCCGGACGCTGATGATCGTCGGCGCGGCCGCCGCCGTGGCCGATCTGCTCGCGGGCGTGCTCGGCGGCGGTGCCACGCTCGTCTTCACCCGCTACGGGACCGCCCCCGCGGTCGCCTTCGGCCTGCTCGCACTCGTCGCCGAGTTCTACGCGCACGGCCGGCGCATCGGATTCGCCGGGCGCAGGCTGACCGAGGTCGGGCGAACCGCGTTGTCCTGCTACATCCTGCAGAATCTGGTGGCCTCGGCGCTGTGCTACGGATGGGGGTTCGGTCTGGCGGCACGGGTCGGCGACGAGACGCGGGTGCCGTTCACGATCGGGATGTACCTGCTGGTGTGCGCGATCATCGTGGCGTCCGCGCATCTGTGGCTCCGCCGTTTCGACCGCGGGCCCGTGGAATGGCTGTGGCACACGAGCTACCGGCGGCTTTCCGGCGAGCGCTGACGAAGATCGCACTGCCCCAACCGATGCGCGGTCACACCGGTGGACACCGACTCGCCGAAACGACCACGGTGAAGGCGTGTCGCCGGATATTCTCGTGCGGTGGGTCCGAATCCGGACCCGAAGTGCTCGGCATGCGGGAGCGTCGGATGGAGAAGGCCCTGGTCGTCGACGAAAAGCCCCGCTGGGCAACAGCTCTGCTACGCCCCGGCATCCTGGCCTTCGGCGGGCCGATCGAACCCTCCGCGCTGCATGCCCATCACACCGTCCAGATGCTGGTCGCCCGGACGCCCGTCACCGTCATGGACGCGGGCGGTGTGCGTCACCAGGGCACCCGGGTGATCGTGCCCGCCGACGCGCCCTACCGGATCGAATCGGCCGCCGAGGGCGCGACGCTCTACCTCGACCCGGAGACCGCCGCGGGCGCCGCTGCCGCGGCCGACGCCCATCGCGGCGGCTGGGCCGACGACCGGAATCCGTTACCGGCGGCCATGGCCGACTCCCCCATCGCCGAGCAGGTCGCCGCCATCGTGCAGACCCTGCGCTCCACACCGCTCACCGCACCGCACCGGCACGCCGCGGTCACCGAGGCCCTGCAACTGCTGCCCTCGCTCGTCCTGGACCGCAGTGTGCGTGGCGCCGACGTCGCCAAGCGAGTCGGCCTGTCGCCCGGCCGTCTGTCACATCTGTTCACCGAGCAGGTGGGAATCCCGTTGCGCCCCTACATCCTCTGGCTGCGGCTGCGCATCGCCATCGCCCGCTTCCGGTCCGGAGACGATCTGGCCGCCGCCGCGCACGCCGCGGGCTTCGACGACAGCACCGATCTCACTCGCACGTGCAGGCGCACCTTCGGCCTCACCCCGGATGCCCTGCACCACGCCGCCCACTGGGATCTGGGCGACGAGGTGCGCTGAGCCCGCGCGCTGTCGCCGCTCGGACGCGGCCTCGCCGGGAATCGGCCGCGCGCCGGGCGCCTCACCCCTGTCGACGACATCGGTCGGACGGATGGCCGCACGCGTGACCGATCCGCGGTTCTCAGGCCTCCGCCGGATGCTCGACCGCCGCGGCACGCAAGTACGACCGCGCGCCGATGGTCTTGAGAGCCTGCCGTACACCGACCGGAGCCCAGGCCACCGACGGGTCGTCGATCACCACCGGATCGGTCAGCCGCACGGCATGGTTCTTCAGTTTGAGCTCGAACTCTCCTGCGGCCAGGATGTTCTTGAGCCAGTCCACATCGCGGCCGTAGGTCAGCGCGATGCGATGCACCGGCCCGTCGGCGAAAGCGAGCACCGGCGTCTCGTAGGCCCGGCCGGAGTGGCGGCCCTTGTGCACCACCACCGCCAGCGGACGCACTTTGCTCGCCAGCGGTCCGGCCACGCGGTTGGTCACGCGGCGGTTGAAAGTGGCCAGGGAATGCGGAAGTACCATCTCGTCCTTCTCAGCTCGAGGAGGCCACCGAGGCGGCCCACGCGGCGAACGCGCCCGGATTGCGGGTCTGCAGCAGCACCCGGCCGGGCCCGACGAAATCGAAGACGAAACCCTCACCGGATTTCAGCGACTGGATCGACCGACCCGACACGGCGCGGCGGATGGTGAACTGCATCGCCAGGTCGTAGGCGACGACGTGCCCGGTGTCGATGGTGATCGGTTCGCCCGGCTGCAGGTCGATGACGTCGATCGCACCGAACACGCCGACCACCGCCTCGCCCTCGCCGTGAGCTCGCAGACCGAAACCGCCCTCACCGCCGAACAGGTTCGCGAACCCGCCCCACTTCCCTTCCACGGTAACCCCGTGGGAGTTGGCGATCCAGCCGCCGCGGTTGATGAAATACGGTCGGTCCGGCGTGATCGTCAAGCTCAGCATGTCGCCGGGCAGCGCGGGCGCGACATCGACCCAGCCACCCTGGGGCGGCGCGGTGAAGGTGGACACGAAGAACGATTCCCCGGCCAGCACCGACCGCTTCAGCCCCGCCAGGATCCCGCCCTCGGCCTTGGCCTGCAGAGTCACACCGGCCGAATGGGCGAGCATCGCGCCGCTCTCGACCCGCATCGGCTCCCCGCCCGCCAGATAGCAGCGAGCGACGGTCGATGCCGGATTGTGGCGCAGTTGTACCTTCATGTTCCCGGACCCTACCGCGAGGTAGCTCTCAGCGCTGTCCCGCGCGAACCCGCCGGGCTCCTTCGGCGAATTCCTCCAAGGCACGCAACTTCCCCGGCCACCCAGATCCGGTTGCGCGCTCGTGTCTTCGGAGCAGGTCAGCCGAGTTCGCGCAGCGCTTCCTCGCTCCGGGCCACGATCGCGCGGCCGTCGCCGGTGAGCACAATGGGACGCTGAATGAGCTTCGGGTGCGCGGCCAGCGCGTCGATCCAGTGCTCGCGGTCGCCGGGAGTACGCCCCCATGTCGCGAGACCGAGATCCTTGGCGACCTGTTCGCCGGTGCGCGTGATGTCCCACGGCTCGAGCCCGAGACGATCGAGCACCGCGCGCAGTTCGTCGGCGGTGGGCGGCTCGTCCAGATAGTTGCGGACGGCATAGTCGGCGCCGTTCGCGTCCAGGTGTGCGAGCGCTGCCCGGCTCTTGCTACACCGGGGGTTGTGCCAGATCTCGGTTTGCCCTGCGGTCATGGCCACAGCCTAGTACCGGAGCCACTCGCCTCGGGCTCACGTCACAAGTGCATCCAGCCCGGCCTCGTCTCCCCCGAACCTGCTCATCGGCCCCGCACAAGACCACCGGCCGCGACCCCGGATCGGGATCGCGGCCGGTGCTCCGGTGCGCTGTTACAGGTACTGACCGGTGTTGGACTCGGTGTCGATCGCCCGGCTCGCGCTGGCGTTCTTGCCGGTGACCAGCGTCCGGATGTAGACGATGCGCTCGCCCTTCTTGCCCGAGATCCGCGCCCAGTCATCGGGATTCGTGGTGTTGGGCAGGTCCTCGTTCTCGGAGAACTCGTCCACGATCGAATCGAAGAGATGCTGGATGCGCAGGCCCGGATTGCCGGTCTCGAGCACCGACTTGATCGCGTACTTCTTGGCGCGGTCGACGATGTTCTGGATCATCGCGCCGGAGTTGAAGTCCTTGAAGTACAGGACTTCCTTGTCACCGTTGGCGTAGGTGACCTCCAGGAAGCGGTTGTCCTCGCTCTCGGCGTACATCCGGTCGACGACCCGTTCGATCATCGCCCGCACGCAGGCGAGCTTGTCGCCGTTGAACTCCTCCAGATCGTCCGTGTGCAGCGGCAGATCCTTGGTGAGGTACTTGGAGAAGATGTCCTGCGCCGACTCCGCGTCCGGACGCTCGATCTTGATCTTCACATCGAGGCGGCCGGGCCGCAGGATCGCGGGGTCGATCATGTCCTCGCGATTGGACGCGCCGATCACGATGACGTTCTCGAGGCCCTCGACGCCGTCGATCTCCGAGAGCAGCTGAGGCACCACGGTGGTCTCGACGTCCGAGGAGACACCCGAACCACGGGTGCGGAAGATCGAGTCCATCTCGTCGAAGAACACGATCACCGGCGTACCTTCGGATGCCTTCTCGCGGGCCCGCTGGAAGATGATCCTGATGTGGCGCTCGGTCTCGCCAACGAACTTGTTCAGCAGCTCGGGGCCCTTGATGTTCAGGAAGTACGACTTGGCTTCCTTGGCATCTTCGCCGCGCGCCTCGGCGATCTTCTTGGCCAGCGAGTTGGCGACCGCTTTGGCGATGAGCGTCTTACCGCAGCCGGGCGGGCCGTAGAGCAGCACGCCCTTGGGCGGGCGCAGCTCGTACTCGCGGAACAGGTCCTTGTGCAGGAAGGGCAGCTCGACCGCGTCGCGGATCTGCTCGATCTGCCTGCCGAGGCCGCCGATGTCGGTGTAGTCGACGTCGGGCACCTCCTCCAGCACGAGGTCCTCGACCTCGGCCTTGGGGATGCGCTCGAAGGCGAAGCCGGCCTTGGTGTCGACCAGCAGCGAGTCGCCCGGCCGCAACTTGCGGATGGGCGAGTCGGGGTCGTCCAGATCGTCGACCTCGGCGACCTTGGCCAGCGGACCCGCCAGCCAGACCACGCGCTCCTCGTCGGCGTGACCGACGACCAGGGCGCGACGGCCGTCGTCGAGGATCTCGCGCAGGGTGCCGATCTCACCGACCGCGTCGTAGTCGGTGGCCTCCACGACCGTGAGCGCTTCGTTCAACCGGACGGTCTGACCGTAGGAGAGCGCGTCGGTGTCGATGTTCGGTGAACAGGTCAACCGCATCTTCCGACCGGAGGTGAACACGTCGACGGTCTGATCCTCGTGCACGCCGATCAGGACGCCGTATCCGCTCGGAGGCTGCCCGAGCCGATCGACTTCCTCCCGCAGGGCGACCAACTGCTGACGCGCCTCTTTGAGGGTGTCCATCAGCTTGGCATTGCGAATGGTCAGCGAATCGATGCGGGCTTCCAGTTCCCGTGCCTGATCCGGCGAGTCGGCCAGTTGCCTTCGGAGCGCAGCCACCTCGGCGCGTACCGCCTCGAGCTCTCTCCAGGCCGCCGAATCCGAATTCTCGATGGGGCTCATGTGCTGCTCCTCCCAGTCCCGGTCTTACAACGCTACCGGGCGCGAACCGTTCTCGCCCTGCGACATTGTTTCTTCGTGATCACATCTACCTTGCGATGGGCGGCGGACACACCATGTTAGCCTCCCCTAACCCAGCCGGGGAGACAATCCCTCGCACCGAGCCGAAAGGTTGCTACCCATGCACCGTCCCGCCCGATCGCTGCGCGCCGCTGTCGTCACCGCCGCCGCTGCCGTCGCCCTGACCGTCGGCCTCGTCGGCTGCTCGGACGACGAATCCACCGATTCGACCGCGACCAGCAGCGCCGTCTCGACCAGCGCGTCCGCGGCCACCACCAGCGCGGCGGCCGAGGAGGGCCACTCGCACGAGGCACCCACCGCCGAGGAGTTGCAGGCGACTCTCGACCAGTTCGCCGACCCGGCCGAGCCCGCCGCGGAGAAGACCGGCCTGATCGTCGACGGCGACAAGCGCGTGGCCAACATCGAGGCCATGAACGCCGCGCTCGGCGGGTACGGTGCGCTGACCTTCGCTGTCACCGGTGTCACCGTCGAAGGCGAGACCGCCACCGCTCAGGTCGTCATCACCTCTCCGCACGGCGCCGCCCCCGCCATGCCGCTGACCTGGCAGCACGAGGGCGACAGCTGGAAGATCTCGGACGCGAGCGCCTGCACCCTGCTCGGCTTCGCCCAGGCGCCCTGCGTCGCCTGACCGGTTCCGGCCCGGCCGATCGACCGGCGGCGACCGGTCGATCGCGCAGTGATCAGCGCGCCCGCGGGTGTTCGTTCCCACCTCAGCGGGCAGACGAAACACCACGGGCGCGCCTGCGCTCAGCCCTTCGACGGCCGCCGCTGCGGCTTGGGGGTGACCGTGCCCTCGGCCAGCCGCCGCGCGCTCACCAGGAAGGCCGTGTGCGCCTGCATACGGTGCTCCGGGCGCACGGCCAGCCCGACCACGTGCCACGGCCGCACCATCGACTCCCAGGAGCGCGGCTCGGTCCAGCACTCCTGCTCGCGCAGCGCCTCGACCACCTTCGACAGCTGGGTGACGGTCGCCACGTAGACGATGAGCACGCCGCCGGGGATCAGCGCCTTGGACACCGTCGGCAGCGCATCCCACGGCGCGAGCATGTCCAGCACCACCCGGTCCACCGGTTCGCCGTCGTAGTCGGCCACGTCACCGATGGTCAGCGACCAGTTCGCCGGCCGCTCGCCGAAGAAGCGCTCGACATTGCGCACCGCGTGCTCGGCGTGGTCCTCGCGGATCTCGTGCGAGATCACCTGCCCCTCGGGCCCCACCGCGCGCAGCAACGAGCAGGTGAGCGCTCCCGAGCCCGCCCCCGCCTCGAGCACCCTGGCGCCGGGGAAGACATCGCCCTCGTGCACGATCTGCGCGGCGTCCTTGGGGTAGATCACCGCCGCGCCGCGCGGCATCGACAGCACGTAGTCGACCAGCAGCGGCCGCAGGGCCAGATACGGCGTGCCGTTCGTGGAGTTCACCACGCTGCCCTCGTCCGTGCCGATCAGGTCGTCGTGCTTGATCGCGCCGCGATGGGTGTGGAACTCCTTGCCCGGTTCGAGGATGACCGTGTGCAGGCGCCCCTTCGCATCGGACAGTTGCACCCGATCTCCGATGGTGAATGGCCCGGTCCGTCTGGCCGTCATGAAACTCCGTTCCCTGTGCTGTCAGTGCCGCCGGATAGCCTGCCAGGTATGTCAGCGCCCGCGTCCACACCCCCTGCCGAGCCACAGTCGCCACCGCCTGCGTACGCCCGCAGGCCGGCCCTGTCGCCCTCGCGGGCAACGGATTACAAGCAGTGCCCGTTGAAGTACCGGCTGCGCGCGATCGACGCGATCCCCGAACCGCCCACCCGGCAGGCGGTGCGCGGCACGGTCGTGCACGCGGTGCTCGAGGACCTCTACGGGCTCCCGCAGGACGAGCGCGCCCGCGCCCGCGCCGACGCGCTCGTGGAGCCGGCCTGGCTGCGCGTACTGGCCGAGCAGCCCGGGATCGCCGCGATCCTCGCCGACGAGGGCACCGAGCCGTTCCTCGCCGAGGTGCGGGCGCTGCTGGACAACTACTACCGGCTCGAGGATCCGACCCGCTTCTCCCCCGAATCGCGGGAGGCCAGGGTCGAGGTGGAACTGGCCGACGGCGTGCCGTTGCGCGGCTTCGTCGACCGCATCGATGTGGCGCCGACCGGGGAACTGCGGGTGGTCGACTACAAGACCGGGCGCGCGCCGGGCCCGGTGCAGGAAACCAAAGCGCTGTTCCAGCTGAAGTTCTACGCCCTGGTGTTGCTGCGTACCCGCGGCATCCTGCCCGCGCAGCTGCGGCTGATCTACCTGGCCGACGAGCAGATCCTCACCTACACCCCCGACGCCGAGGAACTGGATCGCTTCGAGCGCACGCTCAGCGCGTTGTGGGCGGCGATCCTGGAGGCGGGGCGCACCGGCGATTTCCCGCCGAACACGAGCTGGCTGTGCGGCTATTGCGACTACAAGCCGCTGTGCCCCGCGCACGGCGGCACCCCGCCCGTCTACCCCGGTTGGCCGGAGACGACGGGCGAGTCCGTCGAGGAGACGCACGCCGAAGCCGTTTCCGACTAGCGTGCCGTCCCGGCGAGTCGCCGGGACGGCACCGGCCGACGGGGCTACGCCTCAGACGCTGAAGTTGCGGAACAGCAGCACCGAGAGCCCCAGGCCCACCACGAGATTCACCACGGCCGCGGAGCCGAACACCGCGACCGGCCGCCAGCCCGCGTCGCGCAGGCCGCGCAGCGAGAACTCCAGGCCGATGGAGACGAAGGCCAGGATCAGGAACCAGGTGCGCAGATCGTTCACGATTCCGATGTGTGCCGAGCCGGTCGCCTTGTCCACCGAGGCCAGATAGATGGTGCCGATCACCGAGGCCGCGATGAAGGCGAGCACGAACTTCGGGAACCGGTCCCAGAACTGGCGGACCGACGGCCGCGCCGCGCCGGGCACGCGCTCGACGCGCAGGGTGAAGTACGCGGTGAGCGCGATGGCGACCACGCCGATCAGCGCGTTCTGGGTGGTCTTGACGATGGTGGCGATCTGCAGGCTCTGCTCGCCGGCGATCGCGCCCGCCGCCGCCACCGCCGCGGTGGTGTCGATATTGCCGCCGATCCAGGCGCCCGCCACCGCGTCGGACAGACCGAGCAGGTCCGCCAGCCACGGCAGCAGGAAGATCGAGGGCAACGCGAAGATGATCACCAGCGAGGCGGCGTAGGCGATCTGCTCGCGGCGCGCCTGCACCGCTCCGGCGGCCGCGATGGCCGCGCTGACACCGCAGATCGACACCGACGAGGACAACAGCGCGCGCAGCTTGTCGTCGAGGCCGAGCTTGCCGCCCAGCCACCAGGTGAAGCCGAACACGATGGTGATCAGCAGCAGCGCCTGCACGATGGCGGGCCCGGCCGCGGTCGCGAGCACCTTCAGGTTGATCGACGCGCCGAGCAGCACCACGCCGGTCTTGATGAAGAACTCGGTGCGGAAGCCGCCCGAGATCTTGTCGCGCAGGCCGAGTTTCGTGAGCACGACCGCGCCGAGCAGGCCGAGCGCGATGGCGTAGACCGGGTACTCGATCGGCTTCGCGATCCGCTCGAGCGGCGTGTCCGCGGCCCAGTCCGGGACATGGAGTTCCAGGTACCGGGTGAGCGCGCCGAGAAGCAACACCACCGCGAGACCGGCCAGGATCTGCGGCCGCGTCGAGGTCGAATTCGCCCGCACGGCATCGTTTTCCGATACCGGCGAGGTGTCCGCGGCCGGCGCGGCCTCGTCCTTCGCCAGGGGGTCCGCCTTGGTCGACACCCCGGCGGCGTCCGGGGCGGCTGCCGGTTCCGCGGGCGCGTCCTTCGCGGTCTGCTCGCCCGCCGATGCGCCGTCACGTGCTTCGTTGCCCGACATCACGGCACCAGCCACTCGGGGATGACGCCCAGCAGGACGAGAGCGAGCAGGGTCAGGCCGACGACGGCGGCGAGCCAGTCCTCGTTCCAGGTGAACGTGCTTTCCGACTGCTCGTCGGACGGTTTCTGCGACACGATGCGCTCCTCGGGTTCCTCATCGAGGGGCGCACCGTAGCAACGCCGGAACCCGGCGCACACGGGTTGTGTTCGGGCTGAATCGATCCCGTGCCAACCGGACTCGGCGGCGTTACCGTGCCGCGCACGGCGGACCGCTGCCGAGCCGGGCGGGCCCGATCAGAACGCGCGGCAGGAGCGGATGTCGGTGGCCAGGATCGCCTTGGCGCCGAGGTAGGCCAGTTCGTCCATCACGGCGTTGGACTTGTTGCGCGGCACCATCGCCCGCACCGCCACCCAGGCGTCGTCGGCCAGCGGCGAGACCGTCGGCGATTCCAGGCCGGGGGTGATCTGGACGGCCTGGTCCAGCAGGTTCTTGGGGCAGTCGTAGTCCAGCATCAGGTACTGCTGAGCGAAGACCACGCCTTGGACACGCGCGATGAGCTGGTTGCGGGCCCGGTCCTGCGCGTCGGAGCCGATGCGCTCCACGAGTACGCCCTCGGAGTCGCACAGCGACTCGCCGAAGGCCACCAGATTGTGCTGGCGCAGGGTGCGGCCGGAGCCGACCACGTCGGCGATGGCATCGGCGACACCGAGCTGGATGGAGATCTCGACGGCGCCGTCGAGGCGGATGACCTCGGCTTCCAGGCCGCGCTCGCGCAGGTCGGTGCGGACCAGGTTCGGGTAGGAGGTGGCGATGCGCTTGCCCGCCAGGTCGTCGACCTTCCACTCGCTGCCCGCGGGGGCGGCGTAGCGGAAGCTGGAGCGGCCGAAGCCGAGGGCGAGGCGTTCCTGGACCGGGGCGCCGGAGTCGAGGGCCAGATCGCGGCCGGTGATGCCGAGGTCGAGCTCGCCGGAGCCGACGTAGACGGCGATGTCCTTGGGCCGCAGGAAGTAGAACTCGACCTGGTTCTGCGGGTCCAGGACGCTCAGCTCGCGCGAATCGGTGCGCTTGCGGTAGCCGGCTTCGGACAGGATGGAGGTCGCCGATTCCGACAGCGAGCCTTTGTTGGGGACTGCTACGCGCAGCATGGGGAACGGTGTCCTTCCGGAGGGTGGAGGTATCGAGCGGAGAACGCGACCGTCACAGATGTCGGTACACGTCGTCGAGCGTCAGCCCCCGGCCCACCATCAGCACCTGGACCCAGTACAGCAACTGCGAGATCTCCTCGGCCAGGGAATCGTCGCTCTCGTGTTCCGCGGCCAGCCAGACCTCGCCCGCCTCCTCGAGAACCTTCTTACCCTGGGTATGCACGCCGGCGTCCAGGGCGGCCACGGTGCCGGACCCCTCGGGACGGGTGGCGGCACGATCCTGCAGCTCGGCGAACAGGGATTCGAAAGTCTTCACGGGTCGACATTCTCTCAGATCGCGGCATCCGTCCCGCACACGCCACCGGGTTCGCCCCGCGGACACGAGCGCACCCGGCCCCTCGCCTGGAGAATTCGGCGGTGGACCGGGTGCGGTCCGGACTCAGCGAACCGGTGTCACTGCGGCGCCGCCAGCAGCTCGGCCAATTCGCCCACCGCGATGCGCAGTTGCTCGGCGAAGGCGTGCATCTGGTCGGCCACCGCGGTCGGGGTGGCCAGGTACAGGTTCCAGCGATCCGGCAGCAGCACGTAGGCGATGCCGATGCAGCGCGGGCTGGTGGAGCCGAAACCGAAGTACTCGATATTCACCGAGGGCGCGGAGCTGGTGCTCAGGTAGTCGTCGCGCATGATCGTCCAGCCGGGGCTGTCGTAGAGCGCGATCGGCTCGGTGACGCCGAGTTCCTCGCCGCGACGGCGCTGGATCCACTGCAGCTCCCACAGGTGCTGCTCGGGAGCGTCGCCCGCCTGGCACTGCTGGGCGCGGGCCACGTGCGCGTCGGCGGCGGTGCGAGCCGCGGCCAGCTTCGTCCCGTGATCGGCGCCCTCATCGACCATGGCGTCGACGAAGGCGATGATCTCGGGCGTGATCACGCGCATCGCCTCGGTGCGGCCGTTGCGGTACTGGCGGGTCGCGATGGACTCGTAGGTCGCGCCGGTCAGGCCCTTGCTGCGGCGGTGCGCGAGCTGGTAGGCGAGCTGGGCGAAGGCGTCCGGGGAGATCTTCAGCTTCTTGGCCTCGGCGGTGCCGAACTCGGGGAAGCTGACCGTGGTGGTCGCGTTGGCGGCCGCGTAGTCGGCGAAATCCTCGGCGGCGGCCTTGATCCGCTGCCGCAGCTCGGCATCGAGGGTGAACTCGATCGGCGACACCGCGGGCGTGCCCTGGGACCGCGCGCCCGCCGCCTCGGCGTGGTCGGCGGCGGTGCGCTCGAGCAGCGTGTCGACGAAGGACAGGATGGTGGTGCCGTCCAGCCCGCAGTGCTCCACGTTGATGCCCGCGCTGCCGTCGGCGAAGACGATGAACGACACCGACTTGTCGAAGTAGCGGTTGGCGCTGTCGCCGTGCAGCAGCTGATCGCAGGCGTGCAGGGTGTCGCGTGGCGCGAAGTCCTCGAGGCATACGCAGAACAGCGCGGTCTCGATGGTGTCGAGGGCGGCGGCGTTGGCGGGCTCGGCGCGCAGCAGCTCGCGATCGGCCGCCCATTCGGCGCGGGCCTTCGTGGTCAGGTGTCCCACGGAAGTGTCCGACTCGGCGGCGGTCGCGCCCGCGTCGAGCACCGCGCGCAGGCCCGCGCCCAGCTCGTCGAGCGTGTGCGGCACGCCCTCCGGGCCGATCACGTCGAGCCGGAAGACGTTGCCGCGGTGGAAGACCGCGATATGACGTTCCTGCGAGGGCCCGGGCCACTCGTCGGTGTAGGGCACCCGCACGGTGTCCTGTTCGGCACCGGGGATGCGGGTCTCGGAGAACAGGTACTTGTTCTGCCACATCGACAGCCGCTTGCCGCGCTGGGTGGCGGGCGGGATCTCCTCGCGATCCAGGGCCAGCTTGTAGTCCACGGCCGCGACGACGATGGCGGCCGCGCGCGAGACCTGATCGGATGCGGTGGAGGCGGCCAGGGTGGTGTCGTCGCGGAAGAGGAAGAAGAAGTTGGCGTTCAACGCGATCCGGTCACGCCTGCCCAGGTAGCGCGACGGCCAGAACTGGTCGAGCCAGCTGCCGACGCCGGGGGTGGCGTCGTACTCGGCGAGTGCCGCGTGCAGCGTGCGGCCCGGTCCGTCGGCGGCGAGCAGTTCCTGCACCGCCGCCTCGGTGGTGGCCAGTTCCTCGGCGGTCAGCAACGGCGAGCACCACTGCAGGAAACGCTCGGCGCTGGCCTCGAGCGTGGGCAGCGGAACGCGGGGCAGATCGTCTTCGGCGGCGAAAGTGCGTTCGGTCAACTCGGTTCCTCGTATCGGGGTGAGTGCGCCGCGCCACACAGGCGCGGGCGGGTCTGCGGACGGGGGTCACTCGTGCCGGGGATCACGCTTGTCCACGATCCTCGATCACGTGACGGCGTTTCGCCAACCGCCTCCGCGCGGGTCCGCGCTCGGGCGTGGCGCCCCGGACGGTGACCGGGGCGCGGCGTGGGCAGTGTTCTCGGGCGCGGCTGTGTCTCAGGCGCGGCGCTCGGGGTCGGGCCGGGAGATGTACAGGTGGGCACACAGCCAGCCTTCGCTCTCGTGGCCACCGGTGTCGATTCCGTTGTCGGACAGAGTCGTCAGCACATGGCGCTGTTCGGCCGGCGAGGCGAACCGGCGTTGCGCGAACAGGCCGGGCCGCTGCTCGGTGCGATAGCCGAGGGCGTCGAGTTCGGCCGCGATCGGCGCGAAATCGAACATGCGCAGCACGAAGTGCGCCATCCACGGCAGCCGATCGGACCGCGCGGCGGCGATCCTGGTGACGGTCTTCTCGGTGACGTAACCGATGCACCCGGTGGAGACGACCAGATCGGCCCGGGCGAGGACCTCCCGCTGTTCGTCGGTGGGATCGGCCGCCTCCAGGTCGGCGTGCACGACGTCGTGCAACAGGCCGGCCTCCTCGGCGTAGTCGAGGGCGGGACGGGACGCGTCGATGCCGATGAACCGGACATCCGGCCAGGCGTCCTTCGCCGCGAGCCGGGCCCGGTCGCGTTCGACGAGTGCGGCGCGATCGGCATCTGCCGCCGACCGGTAGTGCTCGGCCAGCTCGCCGATACCGGTGTCGAAACGCATCAGCGCGGCGTTGACGCCGTAGGAACAGCCGATGTCGAGCACGGTGACCGGTTCGGCGGCCGCCGGATCCCCGTGCGCGGCGACCCGGAATTCACGGATCTGCTGTTCGAAGAAGGGCTTTGCCAGTTCCGGGATGCGATAGTCCAGCTCGGACATCCGGGCGTAGTACTCGCGAGGATCGGGACGGTCGTAGATGTCGTCGAACGAGGCTTTACCGGTGGTGTGTAACGGCACTGGCACGTGTCTCGGTTTCCCTTCGGCTCGGAACTGACTCAGTCGAGTAGTCGGTCGCTCCGGACGGCCTCGGCCGCGGCGATGTGGTCGGGCAGGACGCGCCCGAACAGCTGGCGGGTGCGTTCCACGGTGCCGATGACGCCGGGGCGGTCGGTGTAGGCGAAGATCGCCGAATGGCGCTGTGTGGCACCGGATACCGTGGACACCCGGTGCAGCGAATAGCGCCCCTGGAACAGTTGCAGATCACCGGGCCGCAGATCGAGTCGGCGCACCAGGTGTTCGCCGGAGCCGGTGAGTACCGCGTGCACGTCGTCGAGATGCTCGTCCGCGGGGGTGCGGATGCCCGGGCAGTACTCGAAGACGCCACCGGAGTCCGGCACGCGGGTCAGCATGCTGACGGTGAATTCGTTGGTGTCGAAATGCCACGGGTGCGACATGCCGGGAGCCACCACGTTCAGGCACAGGCCGGCCAGCGGGTCGGCGTATTCGTGCAGCTCACCGCGGCCGAAGCAGTCGGCGACGAAGCGCTGGAAGCATTCGTCGACGTAGAGCTTGTGGATCAGCGAATCGACGGGGATCCGGTCGCGCGGGACGAAGGCGTTGCCGCGCTCGAGCACGATGCGGCCGGGATGTCCCTCGGGCAGTTCGGTGTCGAGCGGGATGTTGTAGGCGTTGACCTGCTCGGTGCGATAGTAGGCGTGCGGCGCCATCCGCTCGCCCTGTTCACGCAGCGTGTCGACGAGTTCGGGGCGGATGAACTCGCGCAGCACGGTGCAGCCGGATTCCGCGAGTTCGGCGCGCGCGGCCGAGACCGCCGCCGCCCATCGCGCACCGCCCGGCTCCCGCAGCGGATACCTTGCGGTGTCGACGATTTCGTCCAACACGCCGATCGATACCATATCGACATTGTTATGCACGGCGTGTCGAACACGCCCGGGATTCGAATAAGATCATCGGTGAACACGGTCACAGCACGGGATTTCGACTATTCAGTGGTCACTTGCCTTGCGGCGCAGCCGGATACCTCGCGCCGAGTCGCACACCTCAGCGATCGAGCAGCAATGCCTCGTGCAAGTGGTCCACGGTCAGGCCGATGAGCGAATCGCGCAGCACCCGCCCGGGGCCCGCCGGTACCGGGATCTCACAGGGCACCACGATCACCGCGCAGCCCGCGGCGGCCGCCGCGCGGGCCCCCGTCGGCGAATCCTCCACGGCCACACAGTGACGCGGGTCGACGCCGAGCAACTCGGCGGCACGCAGGTAGGGATCGGGTGCGGGCTTGCCCTCCGGCACCTCGTCACCGCAGACCGAGACATCGAAGTGGTGTCTGCCGATGGTGTCGAGGCCGAACTCGGTGAGCGAACGGATGGTGTTGGTGACCAGCGCGGTGGACAGCCCGGCCGCCCGCACCAGCGCGAGCGCGTCGGCCGCGCCGGGCCGCCACGGGATCGGGCCGGTCATCAGCTCACCCACGCGCCGCTCCAGGAAATCGGCGGCCTCGTTCATCGCCTGCGGGGTCGGGTCGGCGCCGAGGCCGTCGAACATGATCCGCAGCGCGTTCGGCCCGGACGCGCCGATCAGCGCGTGCCGCAGCTCGTCGGTCATCGCACCGCCGAGTTCCACCGCGAGTTCGCGCACCGCGATGTCCCACAGCTTCTCCGAATCCAGCAGCGTCCCGTCCATATCCCACAGGACCGCGCCGAGTCGCCCCGTCATCAGCCGTATTTCCCCTCGTCCCGAGCGTTCCGGGACCTACCCCGGGCTGTCGCGTCCAGCCTATCGGCCCGGCGTGGTGCGGGCCGCGCACGGTCGCACATCGCACCGGCCGGGAACCGATACGCAGACCACCGATCGGTCCGCCCGGACGGTCAGAGGCCGGACCCGGAGATCAGGGTGCGATCGCCGTCGCGGGTCACGCTGATCCAGCGGCTCTCCCCCGCGACCGTGCCGTCGGTCTTGACGTAGGTCAGCGAGACCGTCGCGCGGTCCGGCCCGTTCGGGGTCACGCTGTTCACGCTCACCGAGCGGATCGAGGACCAGAACGACGAGTAGGAGCCGAAGCCGCCGGTCTGCGCCTGGTAGGCGGGTGAGAGCTGCGCCCACGCACCCGCGATGTCGCCGGGCAGCATGGCGTAGTAGCTCTGGGCGAACTGTGCCGCATCGGCCGCGGGAGCCGTCGTCGTGCTCGGCGGAGCCGTGGTGGTCGACGTGGACGTGCTGGTGGCCTCCGATTCGGAGGTGTCCGATCCTGCGTCGCTGGATGTTTCGGCCGACGGCGCGGCACTCGCCGGAACCGTGGGCCCGGCCACCTTCTCACCGCCGTCGGTCTCGCGGGTCAGCAGCAGCACCACCGCCAAGGCCAGCACCGCCGCCGCCGCGACAGCCGCGAGCAGCAGCGTCGGCTTGCGCGGTCCGCCCGATGGCGCCGCGCCGGTGGCCACCGGCGGCTGCGGAAGCGGCCCGTATCCACCCGCCGCCGCGAC
>NZ_BAGA01000082.1 GCF_000308595.1 Nocardia higoensis NBRC 100133
GTGATACGAGGATCATCCGAAACGACCGACCTGGCGCAACCACACAGATCAGACGCCCGGAGGGATGCCGCCGATGAACAGCTTGCGGACAGGGGTGTTGGACCCGGCACTACACCTGCAATTCGGGCCGCCGTTCTTCTTGCAGGCCACCAGACAGGTCGCCGCCGCAGGCGGAGCGGATTCGATCTGGCTGCCCGATCACCTCAACAGCGCGTTTCCCTCATCGATATGGAACCCGCGGTATTGCGGTGTGGCCAGACTGGGGCCACGGGCCGACGCGATCTACGAACCGTGGACCGCCCTCGGCCATATCGCCGCCAAGAACCGGCGCACCCGACTACGTCTTGGCGTCGGAGTCACCGACGCCGGACGACGCAATCCGGCCGTGACGGCTCAGGCCGCCGCGACCTTGCATCTGCTCAGCCGTGGGCGGGCCATCCTCGGAATCGGCACCGGAGAGCGGGAAGGCAATCAGCCGTACGGGGTCGACTGGACACGGCCGGTGGCACGATTCGAGGAGGCCTTGGCAACGATCCGAGCCCTGTGGGACTCGGACGGCGAACTGGTGACCAGGGACTCGCAGTACTTCCCGCTTCGCGACGCGGTGTTCGGCCTCCCGCCGTACAAGGGGTCCCGACCGGCGATCTGGGTAGCGGCCCACGGCCCTCGCATGCTGCGCGCCACGGGCACCTACGCGGACGGTTGGCTCCCGTTTTCTCCGCAAAGCCCCGCACAGTACGGAGAAAAACTCGCCATGGTGAGATCGGCGGCCTCCGATGCCGGACGCGATCCCTCGTCCATCACTCCGGCGGCACTCTTCTTCGTTCTGACCGCGAGCAGTCGCACACAGGTCGACGAGTTGACCGGCTCGACAGCCGCCAAAGCGTTCACACTCGGTAGCCCCGCCGACGTGTGGGCGCAGCACGGCGTCGAGCATCCGATGGGACCCACGTTCTCCGGCATCCAAGATCTCTTGCCGCAAACCCTCGACGAGGCAACCGTTCTCAGCTATGTGGAGCGCGTTCCGGAGTCATTGGTCCGCACCTCGTGTCTGGCCGGGACTCCCTCGGAGATTCTCGCGCAACTGGACGAATGGCGGGACCACGGCCTCCGATACGTCGTCCTCGCCAACTTGAGCCCTGTCCATCCCCGGCTTCGAACCGGCTTCGGTTCGACTCGACCACTCGTCCGGCTGTTGCGCGGTATTCGCCGACTCTGACCGACTCGGCCGGCACTCTGCCGCCCTCGCTCGTCGCCCAGCACTCGGACATCGACGAGGAGACGTCGGCGAGCTTCCCGCGCGGCACGCGGGGATCGCGCCGCGCGATGACGCTCCCTGAGAGGCCTACTCCGACGACGGGGCGAGCCGGTCGTGGTGCTGGACGAACTCCAGCACCCGGCCCGCGACCGTCTCGGGGATCTGATTCAGAAGGCCGTGCCCCACATCGGGATAGACCACGGTCTCCGCCTGCGGGAGGTGCTCGGCCAGGCGTCGCACCGCGACCGCGGGATCGGCGACGACCGTCTCGGCGCCGAAGATCACCAGGACCGGAGCGGTGATCGAGCGGATCTCCTCGTCGGTCAGCAGGCGCGCCCAGCCGATCTTCATCCGGTACGACAACGCCTCCCTGGCGTAGGCGAGTTCGCGATCGTCGAGCGTCACGCCCGGCGTCAGCCACTCGCCGATCCGGCGCATGTTCGCATCCGACTTGCCGCGCATTCCGAAAGCCAGCATCTTCAGCAGCACCCGCGCCGAGGGCTTCACGAACACGCCACCGGGCTCGACCAGCGTCACGCTGTCCAGCCTGCTCGCGTCGTGCAGCGCGACCGCACTCGCGTGCCACGCGCCGTGCGAATAGCCGACCACATGGACACGCTCGACGCCCAGCCCGTCGAGCACCTCGTGCAGCCAGACCGCGAAGTCCGCCTCGCGCCGCAACGGCGCGGTCTGCACACTGCGCCCGGCGGTCCCGATCATGTCCGGCGCGTAGACGACACGGTCACCGCCGAACTGCTCGGCGACATCGCGCCAGTACAGACCGCTGCCGCCGATCGGGTGCAGCAACACGATCGGCGTCCGCGGGCCGCTCCCCCACCGGTGCACGTGCGTCGGCCCGAACGAGGTCGGGATGTCGACCGCCTCGATCGGCACCGACCACGTCGCCTTCAGGGCCTCATAGGCGCGCAGATATCGCTCCCGCGCCGCGTCGTTCCTGAACCGCCCGATACCGCCCACGTGTCGGCCTCCCCTCCGTTGCTGGTATCAACGTACCATCTAAATGGCAAGTCCGCACCAACAAAGCGGCCACCCCGCTCACGAACCCGCGCTGGACGCCGCCGGCCACAACAATGTCTGCTGAACGGGCGATGTACGCCTCTCGCTGCGCGGGGTCGTAGCCGCCGTACTCCGCGCCGCCATCGGCTCCGCCCGGCGACGAGCGACGATGCGGGACAGACCCGACGTCGGCCCCACGACCATTGCCCACCTGGGGATTCGCGCTGCGACGGTCACACACTCGAGCCGTGCCGGGACCGGCTGTGGGGGCCCATTAGGGTGGAGCGCATGTCCGACCTGCGTGCCAGCTACCTGACCGACGGGGCCGAGATCTATCGGCGCTCGTTCGCGACCATTCGCGCCGAAGCCGATCTGAGCAGTTTCCCCGCGGATGTCGCGCAGGTGGCGGTGCGAATGATCCACGGCTGCGGGCAGGTCGACCTGGCCGGCGACATCGCCTTCTCCCCCGGCGTGGTCGCGGCGGCGCGGGCGGCCCTGCGCGCGGGCGCGCCGATCCTGTGCGACGCGAACATGGTGGCCTCCGGCGTGACCCGCAAGCGCCTGCCCGCCGACAACGAGGTCATCTGCCTGCTGCGCGACCCGCGCGTACCGGAGCTGGCCGCCTCGATCGGCAACACCCGCTCGGCCGCCGCGCTGGAACTGTGGCGTGACCGGCTCGAGGGCGCGGTCGTGGCCATCGGCAATGCCCCCACCGCGCTGTTCCACCTGCTGGACATGCTCGACGCGGGCGCGCCCCGGCCCGCGGCGGTGCTGGGCATCCCGGTCGGTTTCGTGGGTGCGGCCGAATCCAAGCAGGCGCTGATCGAGCACGGCGGCGTCGAATACCTGACCGTGCGAGGCAGGCGCGGCGGCAGCGCCATCACCGCCTCGGCACTGAATGCGATTGCGAGCGAGCAGGAATGAGCAACGAAGCGGTGGCCGCGGGCAAGCTGTGGGGCGTCGGGCTGGGTCCCGGCGATCCCGAACTGGTGACGGTCAAGGCGGCACGGATCATCGCCGAAGCCGATGTGATCGCCTTCCACAGCGCGCGGCACGGGCGCAGCATCTCCCGCGCGATCGCCGCGCCGTACATGCGGCCCGGCCAGCTCGAGGAGCACCTGGTCTACCCGGTGACCACCGAGACGACCGATCACCCCGGCGGCTACCAGGGCGCGATCGACGAGTTCTACGCCGAAGCCGCCGAGCGCCTGGCCGTCCACCTGGCGGCGGGCCGTTCGGTCGCCCTGCTCGCCGCGGGCGACCCGCTGTTCTACAGCTCCTACATGCACATGCACCGCCGCTTGGCCGACCGGTTCGAGGCCGAGATCATCCCGGGCATCACCTCGGTCAGCGCGGCATCCGCGGCGCTGGGCACCCCGCTGGTGGAGGGCGAGCAGGTGCTCACCGTGCTGCCCGGCACCATGCCCACCGAGGAACTCACCCGCCGCCTGCGCGACACCGACGCCGCGGCCATCATGAAACTCGGCCGCACCTATCCCGGGGTGCGCAAAGCCCTCGCCGATTCCGGCCGCCTCGACGACGCCTACTACATCGAGCGCGCCAGCAGCGCCCGCGAGCGTGTGCTCACCGCGACCGAGGTCGACGACGCCGACGTACCGTACTTCTCCATCACCCTGGTGCCAGGGCCCCGCCCGATCACGCCGTTGCCCCGCACGCGATCCGCACGCACGGGACAGCCCGGCCCGGACGCCGACCAGACCGCGGGGGCCGGAGCCACCGGGCCGTCAGCGACTACGCCCGGCGTCGGCACAGCCGAGCACGCCGCCGTGAGCGCACAGCGAAGCACAGACGCAGGCGCCGGCGCCGGCGCGGATCACATCGCCGCCCAGACCTCAGCCGCACAGACCTCGGTCACACAGGCCGCGACCGCGCGGCTCCGCACAGCGCAGACCAGCGCCCAGGCCGGCGCCGCGCAGGTCAGCGCCGCACAGGCCGGTTCCGCTCGAGCCGTCGAGCCACAGACCGACAACACGGAGTACGCGCAGCCGGAACCGGCGACGGTGACCGGCGAAGTGGTCGTGGTCGGCTTGGGCCCGGGCAACCCGGACTGGACCACGCCCGAGGTGCGCGAAGCCCTGGCCGCCGCAACGGATCTCGTCGGCTACACGACCTACATCGACCGAGTGCCCGTGCGTCCGGGCCAGCGCAGGCACGCCAGTGACAATCGGGTCGAGTCCGAGCGCGCGGCGATGGCGTTGGACCTCGCGCTGCGCGGGGCGAAGGTCGCGGTGGTGTCCTCGGGCGATCCCGGGGTCTTCGCGATGGCCGCCGCGGTACTGGAGGAATCGGCCGATCCGCGGTGGCGGGCGGTGCCGGTGCGGGTGCTGCCCGGCCTGACCGCCGCGAACGCGGTCGCCAGCCGGGTCGGCGCGCCGCTCGGCCACGACTACGCCATGATCTCGCTGTCGGACCGGCTCAAGCCGTGGGAGGTCGTGGCGCGCAGGCTGTCGGCGGTCGCGGCGGCGGATATGGCGATCGCGATCTACAACCCGGCGTCCTCGCAGCGCACCTGGCAGGTCGGCGCGATGCGCGATCTGCTGCTCGAGCATCGGGCGCCGGACACCCCCGTGGTGCTCGGCCGCGACGTCGGCGGCCCGACCGAAAGCGTGCACGTGGTGCGGCTGGCCGATCTGGACCCCGCCGAGGTCGACATGCGCACGCTGTTGATCATCGGAGCCACCACCACCGCTGTCGTCGAATCCGATCACGGCACCCGCGTCTACACCTCGCGCCGGTACAGCACCGCCGCGGCCCCTTCCGCGATCCGGTAACATTCCACTATGGAATGTCTGATCCGGATCGAAGGGAGTGAGCCGTGCCCGAAACCGCGACCACGCGCAAGACGCTGAACTCGACGGCGGCCTCACTGCTCGGCTTCCTGCACGAGGGGCCGATGTCGGGCTGGGACCTGGTCACCCTCGCCCAGGACCGGATCGGCGATTTCTGGACCGTCACCCAGAGCCAGGTCTACCGCGAGCTGACCACCATGGCCGCCAACGGGTTGGTCGAGAAAGGCGAGGCGGGCGCCCGCGACCGCACGCCCTACCACCTCACCGACGCGGGCCGGGAAGCCTTCCTGGAGTGGGTGGTGCGCGATCCGGGCCCGGAGACCATTCGCGTCCCGCTGCTGTTGAGCATGCATTTCGGTGAGTACATCGGCGCGGAACGGCTGGCCGACCTCATCGCCGCCAACCGCGAGATCCACCAGGCCCGCCTGGATCGCTATCTCGCCGAGGACGGCAGGGACATGCCCGCACATCAGCGGGCCACGCTCGAATTCGGGCTCGGCTACGAGCGCGCGGTCCTGGCCTGGTTCGACCGGCTCCCGGAGATTCTGGGCCACTGAGCCCGAACTCGGCTCAGGCGTTCCGCCGCCCGGCGAGGCGTGCGGACCGGGGCACGAATGAACCTGCGTCGCCGGTCCGGCGCGGCGGATCAGTGGTCACGGGGAACGAGGCTTCGACCCCGAATGGCAGGCAGACCAGTACGGCGGCGGCCGCTGCAGCATCGATGTCGACGGTTCGAGGCGTTCGGCACGAACTCGTCAGGCCGATATATCGGGCGTCGTCAACCACGCCCACGCCGCATCGACCGTCCCGACCACCGCTGTCGCGGGAGACGGTGGCGGCCGGTCGATCATGACGACCGGGATCCGCAGCTCCCGGGCCGCCTCGAGCTTCGCCTCCGTCTGGTCGCCGCCGCTGTTCTTGGTCACCAGGACGTCGATGTGATGACGCGACAGCAGGGCGATCTCCTCGGCGACGGTGAACGGGCCGCGCGCGAGCAGCAATTCGTGGCGCGGCGGCATCTCGGCCGTGGGCGGATCGATGGCGCGGATCAGGAACCACGGCTCGGTGAGACCGGCGAACGCGCCGACACCCTGGCGGCCGATGGTCAGAAAGACTCGGGAGTGGCCGGCGCCGACGGTTCGAGCGGCGGCGGCGAGATCGGGCACCGCGATCCAGTGGTCGCCGGGGCCCGCGGACCAGGCCGGGCGCAGCAGGCGTAGCAGCGGCACCCCGGCGGCCGCGGCCGCACGCGAGGCGTTCGCGCCGATCGTGGCCGCGAACGGGTGGGTGGCGTCCACGACGCGGTCGATCGCATTGTCCGACAACCATCTCCGCAGTCCGTCGGCGCCGCCGAAACCGCCGATCCGGACTTCCCCCTCGGGCAGCCGAGGGTCGCGCACGCGCCCGGCGAGCGAGGAGACGATGTCGAATCCTTGCTCGCCGGAGGCGATTCGGGCCAGCTCCCGGGCTTCGCCGGTGCCGCCCAGTATCAGGGCTCTCAGTTGCCGCTGAAGTAGGCGATGCCGGAGTCCACCAGCGCGGGACCGCCCGCGACCAGCAGACCGATCACGGCGCCGATGGCCGCGCCCGGGATCACACCGACGACGAAACCGAACAGGCCGATCAGGCCGCCGATGACGGCGCCGACGGCCGCGCCGAGCGAGGCTCGCTGCAGTTCGGCGAAGAACCACTGCTGGGCACTGATGTCCTGCACCGCGATGGCATCGGCCCGCGGGGTCAGGGTGAGCTTCGTGCCGGACTCGTCGACGGCGGCGGCGATCTGCACCTCGGCGCCGTCGGTGGCCTGACGCGCGGTCAGCGGGATCCGGGTGACTTCCTCACCGGCGTCGTTCTTCAGCGTCACCGCGCCACCGTCGGCGTCCAGGGTGAACGCGCCACCGGTGACGGTGGTGACGATGGAGCGGCCCGCGTCGGCGATGACCGCGGAGTAGTCGACACCCTTTTCAGCGCCCTCGGCCGCCAGCGGCGTCTCCTCGGTCGCGGCGGGCGGGACGGCCGGATCGGCATAGCTGGTGCCGGTGGCGACGCCCATCGCGGCGATGGCCATCAGCGCGGTGGCCGCGAATTTCCTGTACTTCATGGGACTCCCAGAGTTCGACTTTTCCGATAACGATCGGATCACGCGCTAGACCCTACCGCCGATTCGCTTATGTTTCATGGCGGTTGCGTCATCGGGATTTCGTCCATATCCATTGCGCCACAGGCAGGTGCGGACGCCATGCCGTGAATCCGCCCAGCGGTTCGGCGCGATAGATCTGGAATTTGCGCAACAGCCCGCCGTATTCGGCCGCCGAGCGAACTAGCAGCGCTTCGGTCTCCGCCGTCACGGCATTGGCGACCAGCCGGCCGCCCGGACGCAGCCGATCCAGACAGGAATCGAGCAATCCGTCCTGCGTGAGGCCCCCACCCACGAAAATCGCATCGGGGGTTCCCTCGGCATCCGCGGCGAGTTCGGCGCCGGCTTCTCCGCGCACGACCACCTGCGGTACGCCGAGCGCCCGCGCATTCGCCGCTATCACGGCCCGCCTGCGTTCCAGTCGCTCGAAACCGATCGCCCGGCAGGACGGGTGGGTGCGGCACCATTCGATGGCGATGCTGCCCGAACCCCCGCCGATATCCCACAGCAGTTCGCCGGGCGCGGGTGCGAGCGCCGACAATGTCAGTGCGCGGACCTCCGCCTTGGTGAGCTGCCCGTCGCCACCGAAACTCTCGTCCGGCAGACCGGGCACACGGGTGCGGTGCGCGGCATCGGGACCACCCACGGTTTCGATGGCGACGATGTTCAACGGGTCGATGGTCCGCGGGTCGATGCCGCGCGAGTCGGGACCGTCCGCCGAGGTGCCGTCAGGGTCGACGCTCGGAAGGGTGGTGCCGATCGGTGCCGCCGGTGAGCGGTCCGCGCTACGCGGGCCGGTGCTGCGCCGCGCGGGACCGACGGCCTCGCCGCCTGAACCATCCGCACGATGCCGGCCCGCGGCATGCCGCACCGCGCGGGGTCGGTCGGCGCCCGGCTGCGCATCACCTCGTCGCGCAAGCGCCGCGCCCATGTCACGACCCATCGCCTGGCCGGACGCGCCGGAAGCGAGCGGATCCGCGACGGCGCCGGCCAGCTGGGCGGCAGTGGCCGTGCCGATCCGCTCGGCGGGGCCGCCCAGTTGTTCGAGCAGCGTGAGGCGTGAGTCACCGAAGCCGTTGTCGCACAACAGTTGTGCCAGCGCGACAGGTGTCGTCTCGTCGGCGCTGAGCACGAGGAGGCGGCGGCCGTCGGTCAGCTCGGGCAGCACCCCGGCCAGTGGCCGCCCGACCGCACTGACCACCGGGATGTCGGACAGCGCCCAGCCGAGGCGGGCACAGGCCAGCGAGGCCGAGGACGGTTGCGGCAGGACTCGCAGGGCAGCCGGGCCGAACAGGCGCGCCAGCGTCACGCCGATGCCGTAGAACATCGGGTCGCCGCTGGCCAGCACGCACACCCGTCGGCCCGACTGCGCGAGCAGCAGTGCGCGCAGCGCGGGAAGCAACGGCGAGGGCCAGGTCCGGCGCTCGGCGCGCACGGCGGCGGGCAGCAGCTCGAGTTGCCGGGACGAGCCGAACACCACGTCGGACTCCTCGATCGCCGCACACGCGACCGCACCGAGCCCACGCCAACCGTCCGCGCCGATGCCGACGACGGCGATCGCCGGACCCGGCCAGGGCTCCGCGCCGGCCTCGCCCGCTCGCCCGCCGGTCACCGCCCCGCCGGCCGCCTTCCGGCTCTCGCCCCCACCGTCGGCGTTCGCGCCGGCGCCGCGCCGCCCGGTCATGCTCGGCCCGCTCCCGCTCGACTCGCCGTTGCGCCCGCCGCCTCTGCCCGATCCGGTGGCACCGAGCCCGACAGCACCACTCACCGCGGCATCCGGCGCCAGACGAACCGGGGCAGCAGGCGCATGGCGAAGAACAGCGGCTGCAGCGCCCACGGCACCCAGATCACTTCCGAGCGGCGGCGCAGTCCGCGCACGACCGCGTCGGCGACCTGGTCGGGGGTGCTCGACAGCGGGGCGGGGTCCATGCCCTCGGTCATCCGCCCGATGACGAACCCGGGGCGCACCAGCAGCAGGCGCACGCCGCTGCCGTGCAAGGCGTCGGCGAGGCCGCTGGCGAATCCGTCCAAGCCTGCCTTGGCCGAGCCGTAGACATAGTTCGCCCGCCGGACGCGCACGCCCGCCACCGAACCGAACACGACGATGCGGCCGCTGCCCTGGGCACGCAGGAGATCGGCGACCGTGGTCAGCACGCTGAGCTGTGCGACGTAGTCGGTGTGCACGACCGCGATCGCGTGGGCCGGATCGTGCTCGGCACGGGCCTGGTCGCCGAGGATGCCGAAGGCGAGCACCACCACGCCGAGCGGGCCGTGTTCGGCGGCGATCTCCTCCAGCAGAGCCGGATGGCTCGCGGTGTCGTCGGCGTCGAATTCGACGGTGTGCACGGCGGTCGCGCCGGCCTCCAGCACGGCGGCGGACTCGGCGGCGAGTTGCCCGCTGCGCCGGGCCGCCAGGATCACTGTTCGTCCCGGGGCCAGCCGTTGCGCGACCCGCACACCCATCTCACTGCGTCCGCCGAGCAGCAGTACCGCGCCCGCGTCGATCTCTCCCGATCCCATGCGGCCTAGTCTGTCATCCCGGCGCGGCGGCCAGGTGCGGGCGTCACGCGGCCGGGCGGACACGATCGGCTACCGTCGACGGATGCCGACCAGCACCGCGCAGTTGACTCCCGCCGCCATCGAATTCACCACCGAACGGCACCTGGCCACCCTGACCACGCTGCGCGCCGACGGCACCCCGCACGTCGTCGCCGTGGGGTTCACCTGGGACGCCGAGGCCGGGATCGCCCGCATCATCACCAACGACGGTTCGGTGAAGGTGCGCAATGTGCGTCGCGCCGGGTATGCGGCGGTGAGCCAGGTGGATGGGCCACGCTGGCTCACGCTGGAAGGCCCGGCCACCGTGCTCGACGATCCGGACAGCGTCGCCGAGGCGGTCCGCCGCTACGCCGGCCGCTACCGTCAGCCCAGGGAGAACCCGACCCGCGTGGTGATCGCCATCCAGGTCGGCAAGGTGCTCTCCTCGAGCACCCTGCGCTGAGTCCGCTCGGCACGGCATGCCGCATTCCTCGATGACTTCCAGCACCGACTTGCCGTCCGGCACCGAGAGCACCCGCCGCGAGCGCAAGAGCTGAACTTCGAAGCCACCACTTGCCGGCTTCGGGTCCGTCGTCGCCGCCTCGGGACGGTGCCGTTCTCGACGATTCAGCACTTTCCGCAAGCGTCTGGGCTCGAACATGGGGAGCGACTCAACCGGCTGGTTGGGCGATAGGGCACCCGATCGCGGTGGTGGCGGTGTCGTTGTGGTGGTTGTAGCGCGTAGCGGTCACGCCTTTCCTCGCGGAATTGTGCCGGGTGTACCAGACCACCAGCCGCCAGAAGAAGTCGCCCTTCTCGAGTCGGCGGGCAGCGCGGCGTTCGGCGCCGGGAAGCCGGTGGCCTATCCTCCCGACGGTGACGTTGGCGGCCGAGAACCAACCGGTGACGGTATCCCACGGCTGGATGCGAATTTCCCGGAATCGGGTGTTCCGCACGAGGGCTCGCACAGCTGGTTCACCACTGAAGTAGGCGATCATGCCCATGGCCGGTGCAACCGCCGCCGCCTTCATCCGCGATCGCAGACCGTGCTCACCGATGTTCTCGGCGGCGGTCGCGGCCATCGACGCAGTCCACTCCGACGGCCCACCGATGGTGCTGAATTGGTAGCGCAGGCCGGCCAACGCGTCGTCGATGTTTCTCGGGACCAATTCTTCGGCCGCGCCGAAGATATAGCCGATGTATGCCCAGTACATCGTCACGTCGGTGAGTTCATCCCGCGTGTGGGTACGTCCGTGAGCGTGGTCGAACAGCAACGGGAACAATCCGAACGACAACGAAGCGCCCATGATCGAGGTGTTCGAAATGGGGTTGCCGTGGTGGGCGAAATGCTCGTCACCCCATGAGCGCCGCAGTCCGGCCCGGACTTGGGCGTGCATGAGACGGACGCGGATCGTGTCGTGGAATCGTGGCGAGTTGCGTTGCACCGCATCGGGTTCGGCCATGGCGGCGAACCACAGGTTTGTTTCCAGGTTCCGCGTCGCGAAGTCACGCACGTAACGGCCGGTTGCTCCGACCGCGCTGGAGACCTCCTCCCCGACGAACGTGGCCATGAAATCCAGCACAGCCATGCACAGCTTCCCCGAGAAGGACGACTGCGTCCAGAGCTGCCTGCCCCGCTCCCACTGGTCCGGATCATGCCATTCAGGCGGGTTGTCCAGCCTGCGAAACAGCTCCGACAACGCGGGCGGGGCATCCTCGACGCTGTCGATGCCATGGGCGAGAGCCTGGTCCAACATCGCGCGACCGCGCTTCGTGCCCGTCTCACGGAATGCCTCGACAACGGCGTCCATGATCTCGTCGCCCTGCCAGAAGTGATCGGCGAACAGACGATTGAGTTCGGTGTCGGCGGGCTGCTCAGCCACGTCCAACCACGGTGAGAGGACCAGTTCGCAGGGGCGTTTCCATAGATCAGCGGAGGCGTCGGCGCGTGGGGGTGCCGGGCGCAACTGCTTGCCCTGTGCGTAATAGAAATCGAACGGATGGTCGGTCATTTCTCGCGGCTGCTCGGTCTCTGGCACAGTCACACTCCTTCGAGACTCATGAGACGACATACGTCGAATGAGTCTCACTGTAACCCGGTGCCACGCCGATGGAAGCCGGTTCAGGTTCCATCTCCGCGACCACTCCGTGCAGGGGCTCGGTGTCGTGGTGACGGTATGCGACGGTGAGCCCGCCGGTCTGCTGGATGCCTGGACCCGGCCCTCTCGGCGATCCCTGCCGGGGCCGCGTCTCGTCGGCGCAGTGTCCTGTCTCGTCGGCCGCTGAGTCCTACAGAACCGTGAGACCGTGCGGCCGGTTGTTCACCGACTCGCAGCCGTCCTCGGTGACGATGACGATGTCCTCGATGCGCGCGCCCCACGAGCCGCGGAAGTAGATACCGGGCTCGATACTGAACGCCATGCCGGGGCGCAGGGCGAGCGTATTGCCCGAGACGATGTAGGGCTCCTCGTGCACGGACAGACCGATGCCGTGCCCGGTGCGGTGCACGAACGCGTCGCCGACACCGGCCTCGGTCAGCAACTCGCGGGCGGCCGCGTCCACGGATTCGGCTGTGACGCCGGGCCGGACCGCGGCGACGGCGGCGGCCTGGGCCCGCTCCAGTTCGGCCACCCGCCCGGCGATCTCGGGCGACGGCTCGCCCATGGAGTAGGTGCGGGTGCAGTCGGAGAAGTAGCCGGGTTCCACGGGGCCCCCGATGTCGATGACCACCACGTCACCGCGCTCGATGCGCCGGTCGGAGACCGAGTGGTGCGGGTCGGCGCCGTGCGGGCCGCTGCCCACGATGACGAACTCGGCCCCGAGGTGGCCTTCCTCGATCAACGCCGCCGCGATGTCCGCGCCGACCTCGGCTTCGGTGCGTCCCACCTGGAGGAATTCGCCCATCCGGGCATGCACACGGTCGATGGCCGCGCCCGCGCGGCGCAGCGCTTCGATCTCGGCCTCGTCCTTGATCATCCGCAGTTCCCGCAGTACCGGCGTCGCCGAGGTGGGCAGGCCGGTGAACGCGGCTGCCAGCGGAATGAGGTGCAGCGCGGGCATGGCGTCGGCGACGGCCACCCGTGAGCCGGCGTGCAGGCTGGACTTCACGATCTGGTACGGATCGACCCCGTCGACCCAGTCCACGATGCGCAGGCCCAGCTCACCGGCGGCGGAATCGGCCAGGCCGGGCAGTTCCAGCTTCGGCACGACGACCGTCGGTGTCGCGCCGTCGGAGGTGATGACCAGGCAGGTCAGTCGTTCGAAGGACTGGGCAGCCGACCCGATGAGGTAGCGCAGATCCGGTCCCGGGGTGATGAGCAGTGCGTCGAGGCTGGCCGTGCGCATCGCGGCTACCGCGCGCTCGAGCCGGTCTCCGTAGACATCCGCTGCGAACCTGGCGTGCGTGTGCGAACTCATACCAGACGACCCTACCCGCCGGGCGGGTCTGCGCCGAGCGATGCGCGGCGCAGCGGAGCCGGGTCGTCGGTGGCGGGAGGTAGCCTCTGGCGGGTGACCTCTGCTGCGACTCCCGGTGGCCCGCTGCTGTTGCTGGACGGTGCCAGTCTCTGGTTCCGCGCCTTCCACGCCATCCCCGACAAGCTCACCGCCGAGGACGGCCGCTCGGTGAACGCGGTGCGCGGCTTCACCGACATGGTGGCCTCGCTGATCACCCGGTTCGGCCCGAGCAGGCTGGTGGTCGCCCTCGACCTGGACTGGCGGCCCCGGTTCCGGGTGGAGTTGGTGCCGTCCTACAAGGCGCACCGGGTGGCCGTGGCAGGCCCGCCCGATACCGAGGAGGTTCCCGACCGGCTGACCCCGCAGGTCGAGATGATCCTCGAGGTGCTGGCGGCGGCGGGCATCGCCACCGGGGGCGCGGCCGGACTGGAAGCCGACGATGTGCTGGGCACGCTCGCGCACCGCGAGCGCGACGACGAGGTGGTGGTCGTCAGCGGCGATCGTGATCTGCTGCAACTGGTTCGTGACGAGCCCGCGCCGCCGGTTCGGGTGTTCTACGCCGGTCGCGGCCTGGCCAAGGCCGAACTGTTCGGCCCCGCCGAGGTCGCCGCCAAATATCATGTGCCGCAAGAGAATGCGGGACCGGCATACGCGGATCTCGCGACCTTGCGCGGCGACGCCTCCGACGGCCTGCCCGGGGTGGCGGGTATCGGCGAGAAGTCCGCTGCCACCTTGATCTCCCGTTTCGGCTCCCTGGAAGCGCTGCGCGCGGCGGTCGCCGATCCCGACGCCGACCTCGCACCCGCCGCGCGCGCGAAACTGACTGCGGCAGCGGACTATCTGGACGCGGCGGCGCCGGTGGTGCGGGTGGTGCGCGACGCGGAGATCGACCTGTCCCGGCCCGACATCCTGCCCGGCGAACCGGCCGACCTCGACCGCCTCGTGACACTGGGCACGGCCTACAACGCCGAGAGCCCGGTCCGGCGGCTCGTCAAAGCCCTGGCGGCGCCGCGCGTCTGACCTGCGTCGAGACCACACGAGCCCGCGCGAGATGTCGCGCGGGCTCGTTTCCCCCACCCCTGTCGTGCCCGGCGACCGTCACCGATCGCCGGGCGGGAAGTCACTAGCTGGGGCGGCCGACCTCGTAGGTGCCGTCCTCCTTGGTGACCTTGATGTTGACCTTCTTGTTCTCGCCGTTGACCTTCAGGGTGCACTGGAAGGTGGAGTCGATCTCCACCTTCTGACCCGAGGGGCAGGAGACATCGGCGACGTCGGTGATGCCGTAGGAATCCTTCAGCACCGTCGAGACGCCGTTCTGTACCGCGGTCTGGTCCAGCTTGTCGGTGGCGGTGAGCAGCAGCACCAGCGTGACGATGCCGCCGAGGACCAGCACGCCGACCACGGCGAGGCCGATGATGAGACCGGTCTTGCCGCCGCCGGAGCGCGGCGGCTGCTGGCCCGGAGCCTGCCCCCACTGCTGCTGCGGCGCCTGGCCGGGCGTCGGGCCCCAGGCCTGCTGCGGCTGCTGGCCGGGCGTCTGCCCCCACTGCTGTTGCGGCTGCGGCTGACCGGGCGTCTGGCCCCACGGCTGCTGCGGTTGCCCGCCGGTCTGGCCCCACTGCGGCTGCCCCGGAGTCTGCCCCCACTGCGCCTGGGGCTGATTCGGGTCGGCCCACTGCTGGGTCGGCTGGGCCGGAGGCGGAGTCTGCCCACCCCATTGCTGGGTCGGGCCCGCGCCGCCGGGCGGCTGCGCGCCGGTCCACACCTGGGTGGGATCGTTGCGTCCCTCCCCCGCTTCGTTCGGTCCAAACGGGCCGCTCATTGGTTGCCTCCACTCGCATCGTTACTCACACGGTAGCCCCCCGACGGCGTCTGGTCGTAGAGCACGACAGCTGCGCCACAGTCGGTACGCGAAAGAAATCAAATCACAGACGAATCCGCTACGCGGCGTCCACCGCCACGACACCCCGCCTGATCGCGCGCACCGCCTTGGCCGCCGTCGAGGCCACTTCTGTGTCGTCCGCGGTGTTGTGGATCTGGTCGAGCAGGTCGATCACCTGCCTGCACCAACGGACGAAATCACCGGCCGACAGGGGGGTGCCCTGGTCACCGCCCGCCAGCAACGCCTCGGCCAATCCATCGCCGCGCGCCCACATGTGGACACCGGCGATGAAACCGAGATCCGGCTCCCTGGTGGGCGGAAGTTTGTGCCTGGCCTCGTCGCTGCGCAACTCGCCCCAGATGTCGACGGTGGCGCCGACCGCACGCTTCACCGGCTGGGTCGGGCCCGCCGGCCCCAGATAGCCGCCTTCCTGCCGGGATTCGTACACCAGGATCGACACCACCGCGGCCAGCTCGGCCGGGCCGAGCCCGCGCCACACGCCGCGACGCAGGCACTCGGCCACCACCAGATCGCTTTCGGCGTAGATGCGGGCGAGCCTGCGCCCGTCGGCGGTGACCTCGCCCTCGTGCACGAATCCGCGTTCCTCGAGCAGGCCGAGGATGCGGTCGAAGGTGCGCGCCAGCGAGTTCGTGGTGGCGGCAACCTTCTGGCGCATGCTCTCGGTCTCGCGCAGGATCCGGTTGTAGCGTTCGCCGACCCGGCTCATCTGCTCGCGGTCGGGGCGGGAGTGCGCCGGATGCGCGCGCAGGGTGCGGCGCAGGGTGTCGAGTTCCCGATCCTCGGCGGCCTCCGAGCGCTTGCCCCGGCGCCCCCGGCCCGGCGCGCTGATGCCGGTGCTGCGCAGCGCCGAGGCGAGGTCACGACGGATGCGGGCGGTGCGGTGGTCGACCCGGCGCGGCAGCCGCATGTGCCCGAGCGTCTCGGCGGGCACCGGGAAGTCGTGCACCGACACCCGGCCCGCCCACTTGTCCTCGGTGAGCACCAGCGGCCGCGGATCGTTGGGCGTCGCATCCGGTTCCAGTACCACCGCCAGGCCCATACGGCGGCCGGACGGGATCGCCACCACGTCACCGCGGCGCAGCGAGGTCAGCGCCTTGACCGCCTGCCCGCGCCGATCGGCCCGGCTCTGCTGGAGCAACTGCCGCTCGCGCTGCTTGATCCGCTCGCGCAGCGAGATGTATTCCAGGAAGCCACCTTCGGAGCCGCCGAGCTGATCGCGCAGCCCGCGCAGCTGACCTTCGTTGCGTTCGATGCCGCGCACCAGCCCGACCACCGAACGGTCGGCCTGGAACTGGGCGAAGGACCGCTCGAGCAGCGCCCGCGCCTCGGCCGCGCCCATCCGGTCGATCAGATTGATCGACATGTTGTAGCCGGGCTTGAAGGAGCTGCGCAGCGGATAGGTGCGAGTGGAGGCCAGACCGGCCACCGCGCTGGTGTCGACCTCGGGCTGCCAGAGCACCACCGCGTGCCCCTCGACATCGATGCCGCGGCGTCCGGCACGGCCGGTCAACTGGGTGTACTCGCCCGGGGTCAGCTCGGCGTGCGATTCACCGTTGAATTTCACCAGCCGCTCGAGCACCACGGTCCGGGCGGGCATGTTGATGCCGAGCGCGAGGGTCTCGGTGGCGAACACCGCGCGGACGAGGCCGCGCACGAACAACTCCTCGACGGTGTGCCGGAAGGCGGGCAACATGCCCGCGTGGTGGGCGGCCAGGCCGCGGTGCAGCGCCTCGCGCCATTCCCAGTAGCCGAGCACCTCCAGATCGCCCTTGGGCAGGTCGCCGGTGTGCTTCTCGATCACCGCGTCGATCTCGTCGGCGTCGTCGGGCCTGCTCAGATCCAGCCGGGAGCGCAGGCACTGGGCCAGCGCGCCGTCGCAGCCCGCGCGGCTGAAGATGAAGGTGATCGCGGGCAGCAGCCCTTCCTCGTCCAGCTTGGCCAGCACCTCGGGGCGAGGCAGCGGGCGGAAGGTGCGCCGCGGGCCGCCGCGGCCGCGCGGGCCGCCGCCCCAGCTCTCCATCCGGTCGGCCGCTTCCCGGTGCTTGATGTAGCGGACCAGCTCCCCGTCGACGACCACCTTCTGCTCACTGGAGTCGGTGTCGAACAGATCGAACATGCGCCGCCCGACCATGACGTGCTGCCACAGCGGCACCGGCCGGGTCTCGTCCACCACCACGTTGGTGTCACCCCGGACGGTGCCCATCCAGGCGCCGAACTCCTCGGCGTTGCTGACGGTGGCCGACAGGCTCACCAGGCGCACGTCCTCGGGCAGGTGCAGGATGACCTCTTCCCACACCGCGCCGCGGAACCGGTCGGCGAGGAAGTGCACCTCGTCCATGACCACATACGACAAGCCACGGAGCGAATCCGAGGAGGCGTAGAGCATATTGCGCAGCACCTCGGTGGTCATCACCACCACCGGGGCGTCCGGATTGATCGACTGATCGCCGGTGAGCAGGCCGACGCTGCCACGGCCGTAGCGGGCGGTGAGATCGGCGAACTTCTGGTTGGACAGCGCCTTGATCGGCGTGGTGTAGAAGCATTTCCCGCCGGCCGCCAGTGCCAGATGTACCGCGAATTCGCCGACCACGGTCTTGCCCGCACCGGTCGGCGCGCAGACCAGCACCCCGTGCCCGTCCTCGAGAGCCGCGCAGGCCTCACGCTGGAAGGGATCGAGGTCAAAGCTCAATGCCGCGGAGAATTCGTCCAGCTCGCTCGTTCGCGACCCCAAGTTCGTCACCAGACCGAGGGTATCGGAGGACTCCGACAGCGGTCGCCCGCATTTCGCTCCTGGTTCGCCCGTTACGGGCCGGATCGCACCGGCCGTTCCCTATCATCGAACGGCACGCAGAACTTAGTCTAACCTTACCTGACTGTGTAAAGCGCCCCTGGAAGTGCGGGGCAGCGGCCGATCGGAGGACGAGGGCATGTCGTGGAGGACCGACCAGAAGACCGGTGGAATTCCCGGCCCCGCACCCGGGACGACCGGCGCGAGAGTTCCGGCGATCCAGGTGGACGGCTTGGTCAAGAGCTACGGCGAGGTCCAGGCGCTGCAAGGCGTCTCCTTCGAGGTGGCGCGCGGCGAGGTACTGGGGCTGCTCGGACCCAACGGCAGCGGCAAGACCACCACCGTCACCCTGCTGTCGACCTTGCAGCGACCCAGCGCGGGGTCTGCCCGGATCTGCGGGCACGACGTGGTCGCCGACGCCGCGCGGGTGCGTGAACTGGTCTCCCTCACCGGCCAGTACGCCTCGCTCGACGAGGGGCTGACCACCGTGGAGAACCTGGCCGTCTTCGGCAGGCTGACCGGCCTGCGCGGCGCGGGCCTGAAGAGCCGGATCGAGGAGCTCGTCGAGCAGTTCGATCTCACGGCCGTGCGCGATCGCCGGGTCGGCGCGCTGTCCGGCGGCATGCAGCGGCGGGTGGATATCGCCGTCGCGCTGGTCACCCGGCCCGAGGTGCTGTTCCTGGACGAGCCGACCACCGGTCTGGACCCGCGCAGCCGGGCCGCGGTGTGGGATACGGTCGCGGGGCTGCGCAGCGAGGGCATCACGGTCCTGTTGACCACTCAGTACCTCGAGGAGGCCGACCGGCTGGCCGACCGCATCGTCATGCTGAACAGGGGCGCCGTGGTCGCGGCGGGCACCGCGGGCCAGCTCAAGCAGCAGATCGGCGCGGCCGTCTGCGAGGTGACACTGGCCGAGCGCGACGATGCCGCCAAGGTGCACATGCTCCTCGACGACCTCGAGATGGTGGAGCCACCCTCGGCGGGCAGCGCCCATCCGCGGCTGGTGGTCCGGGCGCCCGAGGGCATGGGCACGGTCTCCTGGGTGATCGCGCGGCTCCAGCACGCCGGGGTGGAGGTCATCGACATCGGCCTGCGCCAGCCGTCACTGGACGAGGTCTTCCTGCAGCTGACGGAGACCCCGTGATGACGGCCACCGCGCTCGACGAGCTCCCCGCCGCCGCACGCCACCGAGTGCCGAGGACCTCGGTCGGGCTGGGCGCGGCGACCGCCACGCTGGGCAGGCAGAAGGTGCTGGCCGCGGTCCGCTCCGGTGACGCGTTGCTGGCGTTCCTCAGTCCGATCGTGTTCTTCGTCTGCTTCTATGTGCCGCTGCACCGGCAGTTCGAGCTGGGCGGCGGGGATTACGCGCAGTACCTGACGCCGATCATCCTGTTGCAGGCCGGGCTGTTCACCGCGATCACCGCGACCCAGACCGCCGGACAGGACGCGCGCGCCGGGATGCACGAGCGCATGATGTCGCTGCCCATCCCCCGCGTGGCGCCGTTCCTCGGCCGGATGGCCTGGGTGGTCGCGCGCATGCTGATCGCGCTCGCCGGCGGCCTGCTGATCGGCTGCTCGCTCGGCTTCCGGTTCCACGGAACACTGTGGCAGACAATCGTTTACGTGCTGCTCGTCGTCGTTTTCGGCCTGTCGCTGAGCATGCTCACCGATGCCATCGGCACGGTGGCCAAGAACACCGTCGGCATCGCGGGCGTGCTGATGATCCCGCAGCTGATCCTGGTGATGGCCTCCACCGGCCTGGTGCCCGCCACCGCTTTCCCGGACTGGGCGCAGCCGTTCGTCCGCAATCAGCCGATGTCGATCTTCACCGACGCGCTGCGCGCGCTGTCGGACGGTTCCCGGGCCGAGATCGACCTCACAGCCGTCCTGATCTGGTCGGCGGCCTTGCTGGCAGTAGGTTTCGCTGCCATCGTGGCGGCGGGAAGGTCGCAGGTGAAGCGATGAGCGAGACAACCGTCCGATCCACCTGGCCCGCCCGCCGGACCGTCCCGCTGCTGCGGCAATCGGTCGTGCACGCCGCCGCGCTGCTGCGCACCTGGTCGCGCGATCCCGGCGTGGTGGTGCAATCGCTGGTGTTCCCGGCCTTCATGCTGATGATGTTCCAGCTGGTGCTCGGCAAGACCATCACCTCGATGGGCGGCGGCGACAGCATCTACGGCAACACCGGTCTGGTCGCCCTCGTCGGCGCACTGTTCGGCACCCTGGCGACCGCGGAAAGCCTGATCCACGAACGCGATACGGGCCTGCTGACCCGGATGTGGACCCTGCCGGTCCCCCGGTCGGGCTTCATCGCCGGTCGCCTGCTGGCCGAGGCGGCGCGCACCGGTCTGGCGACCGTGGTGCTCTTCCTGGTGGCGGTGCCCATGGGCTTCCGCTTCGAGCAGGGCATCGCGGCGGGCATCGGCGCGGTCCTGGTGACCATGGTGTTCGCCGTGGGCATCGCGGTGCCGGTGATCGCGATGGCCACCGTCGCCTCCGGCAACCAGGCCGTGCAGCAACTCGGCGGCCTGTTCCTGCTGCTGCTGTTCTTCAACGCCGGCTTCGCCCCCGTCACCGAGTACCCGGGCTGGTTGCAGCCGATCGTCCGGCACCAGCCGATGACGCCCGCCATCGACGCGGTGCGCGGACTCACCGAAGGCGGCGCACTCGCCCAGCCGATCCTGCTCACCCTCGCCTGGACCGTCGGCCTGATCGCCGTGTTCGGGCCGGTCGCGGTGCGCGGATACCGCAGCGCCGCCGAGCGCCGTTGACGCTCGGCCACAATCAACCGGCCACCGACTCACGAAGTCGGTGGCCGGTTTCGTTAGCACCGTTCAGAAGGGCGCCGTCTCTTGCCGCAGGCGAAACACGGTGGACGCCGATATACCATTCGATAAGCAGGCATGCTCAAGCCCTTGTTCACGACGGATCTACTGAAACTCGGGTGGCAACGACGGCCTGCCGCTGTATCCCGGCGGTGCGCGCCGCGCTGGGACAGCCAAAGTCCGGCAGCCACTACGATCCCGAGCCCGCAACCACCGGCCCCGAATACGGGTCGCTGACCGCCTCACCGCCGACTCCTCACTCGGCGGCAGATCGGGACACCCTATGATCAACCACCCCTCTGAGAGGACCACCTGACATGGGATTCATGACCGAGATTGCACAGCCCCTGATCGACGGCGGCCTCGTGGAGCCGACCTCGATCGAAGGCTGCAGTCGATCCGAGATCGATGATTTGATGACCGCACAGAATGTGACTCTACTGCCACGAGATTACGCGGAATTCATGAGTTTCGGCGGTCGAAACCCGTACTGGCTCAGTCGCGATGGAGAATGGGACTACGACTGGCTTCGCGATGCGAAGACGATCGCGCGGGAAATCGTTGAGGACGACTACTCCGAGGATTTCTCACCTTATGCTGATGCATTCATCTTTCAAACGCATCAGGGGTACATGTTCTACTATTTCCGCCGGGAGGATCTCGCTTCGGACGATCCCCATTTTTGGATCTACACCGGAAATCGCCCGCTGCAGAGTAGCGAGGACACGTTCACCGAGTGGATTCGCATGCTGGCCGCGGATCTGCCTCGGGTGATCGAGACGCGCAAGCGTCTCTACGGCTGAGGCCGCCCCGTCACTACTGCCCACATCCGGAGATCGAATCCCGATAACCAGAAGCGGACAGGAATGGGTTGCCCGCCAGGCTCTTGCAAGCCGGGCTGTTCACCGCGATCACCGCCACCGAGACCGACGGCCAGGACGCCCGCACCGGTGTGCACGAGCGCATGATGTGGCTCCCCATCCCCGCGTCGCCCCAAGGAGTCAGGCGCTCGCGACCGCCGAGTCGTTGATCGACCGGATGACCCCGAGCAGCCGTTTCGCCTGCTCGGGGGCGAACAGCTGTGTCGGCCCCTGCGGCGCCGCGTCGGTGAACGGCGCCTCGAACAACAGTTTCGGGTCCATCTCGCCGTGCCGGGTGAGGTGGCCGACGACGAGGTTGACGAAGTCGATCTGGCTGGCGGTGGCAGTGCGTTCGCCGAGGAACTCGGCGAACGCTTCCTGCACGGCCTGCGGGTCGAGGCCGACGAGGGAGCGGATGAATCGTCCGAGTCCCTGGGCGTTTATGACGGCGCGTTCCATATCCTCGGGTTCACCGGCGCCGCTACGAGCCAGCAGTTCCTCGAGCGATTCCAGGTCGGCCGGTGTCAACGGCTTGCCCGAACGCAGCTTCTGGAGCGCCAGGTTGTCGGGCTGGCGGCGCAGATAGTCGCGCACCTTCGCGGTGTAGCGCTCGACGTCGGTGCCGGAGCGCATCTCCGGCATGTCCCGTTCCACGATCTCGCCGAGGGTGTCGGTGAAGTCGGTGTAGACGACGACCCGCTTCTTCTTGTCGAGCAGCCCGACGATGGAACGGAGTTCACGCCGCGCGTGTTCGAGCATGTCGACAGTGATGTCCTGCCACCACTCGTCGCTCACGACCTCACGCAGCAGTTCTTCTTTGGCCTTCACCTTCGGGATGGTGAGCCCATCCTCGAGGAGCCCGTCCGCGACGCCGCGGATCGTGTCGGCGTGCCGCGGCAGGGTGTCGTCGGCGAGGACGACGGAGAGCTGTCCGCGCAGCACCACGAGGTCGAATCGTTTCGCCAGTTCGTCGGTGTCGCGCACGGTGGTGGGCAGGTCGGCGAGGTTCTCGATGATCTCGGCGGCCGCCTGTTCGGTCAGGGACTCCCAGGCGGCCCGGTCGGCGTACTTCTCCACCGCCCGGCGGCGGGCACGGACGATGAAATTGTCCAGTCGCATTCCGGCGACCTGCCCGTGGAGCAGGTCGGCCGTGTCGCGACGCAATCTCTGTGACGCGCCGACTCTGTCGAGGGCGGCGAGCAGTTCGGTTCGGGTGGTGAACAGCCGCTGCGAGAGCGACTGCGCGAGCGCCCCTTCGGCGGCGTCGGGGTGCTGGTCGAAGTAGTCGAAGTTGCCGCAGACGTCGAAGATGAAGAAGTCGGTCTTGTCCTGCCCCGGCCCGTACAGGTCGGGACGCAGCCGGGTACCGCGACCGACCATCTGCCAGAACTTCGACTTCGACCGCACCGGCTTGAAGAACACCAGGTTCACGACCTCGGGCACGTCGATGCCGGTGTCGAGCATGTCGACGGAGATCGCCAGGTGCGGTTCCTGGTCGGGCTGGGAGAACTTGTCGATGAGGTCCTGGCTGTATCGGTCCGAGTGGGTGATGACGCGCGCGAACGAGCCCCGGTACTCCGGGTAGTTCTTGTCGAACCGCTCGGCGATGAACTGGGCGTGCAGTTCGTTCTTCGCGAAGACGATGGTCTTGCCGAGCCGGTCACCGCCGGCGACGCGATGCCCGTGGGTCATCAGGGTTTCGAGCACCTTGTCGACGGTGTCGATGTTGAACAGCCACTTGTTGACCGCCTCGGCCTGGACGACGTCGGGGATCTCGTCCTCGGGGATGTCGTCACCCCAGTCGATGGACTCGTACCGCTTCTTCTCCTCCTCGCTGAGGTCGGCGTAGCGGATGCCCCGCACCGGAAAGGTCAGCGGCACGTTCACCGCGCGCGGCGGGACGAGATACTTCTCGGCGATGGCCTGATCGAGGGAGTAGTCGTTCGTGGGGACGCCGGTTTCGAGCTGGAACAGCTGGTAGGTGTTGTAGTCCACCTCGTCCTTCGGGGTCGCGGTGAGCCCGAGGAGCAGCGAGTCGAAGTACCGGAAGATGTGCCGGTACTTCTGGTACACCGACCGGTGCGCCTCGTCGATCACCACGAGATCGAAGTATCCGGGGCCGAATCTCCTCGTGCCGCCGTCTCTTTCGTCGATGAGACCCATCATCGTCGGGTACGTGGAGACGTAGACCCGCCCCTCGGTGTTCTTGTCGGTCAACAGGTTGACCGGCGAGGAGTCGGGCAGGTGCGTCTTGAACGCGCCGACGGCCTGCTTGACGAGGGCCTTGCGGTCGGCGAGGAACAGCACCCGCTTGACCCAATTGGCGCGCATCAGCATGTCGGCGAGCGCGACGACCGTGCGGGTCTTGCCCGACCCGGTCGCCATGACGAGCAGAGCGGCACGCTGGTTCTCGATCTCGAACCGCTCGGTGACGGCGCGGATCGCCTCCTCCTGGTACGGCCGACCCGCGATTTCCTGGGGCACGGGGATCTCGCGGAGCGGCTTGATCGTCGTGCGGCGGGTGACGAGGAGTTCGAGTTCGTCACGGGTGTGGAATCCGGCGATCTCCCGCGGCGGATAGCGCAGGTCGTCCCAGAAGTAGTGCTCGAATCCGTTGCTGTAGTAGATGACCGGCCGCCTGCCGAACTGCTTTTCCAGGCAGTCGGCATACAACCGCGCCTGCTGCTGTCCGGTGATCGGATCGACGGAGGTCCGCTTCGCCTCGACGACGGCCAGCGGCAGCCCGTCGGCGCCCCACAGCACGTAGTCGACGAATCCGTTCCTGCCGTCGGGCATGCCGGTGACGGGATATTCGCGGTCCCGCTTCTGGTCCAGCGCCCAGCCGGATTCACCGAGCATGAGGTCGACGAGGTCGCGGCGGGTCTGCGCCTCGTCGTAGTCGTGCGTGTCCGGAGTGGCCGCGCTCGCCTGCTGCGCGGCGTCGATCTGCGCGCGCAGCTCGGCGATCAGCTGCTCATAACTGGCCTTCTCCAGTTCCGCCGTCTCGGCGGCCTCGTCGCGCGCCTTCAGCTGCGCGATGAGGTCCAGCTTCTCGGCCTCGGACTTCTCGAGCAGTGCGTCCTTGGCAGCCAGCTCCGCCTCGAGCTTGCCGAGCTGCGCGACCGTCTTCGCCACGACGGCGCCACCACCGGGCTTGGGCAGGCGAGCGGGGTCGAACTGTTGCTGCGGCGACGGCTTGCTCGACGGCTGCGTGGCATAGGTGCGGGCCAGCCACGACAGGATGTGGAACAGCTCGGCAAGCGCCTTCTGGCCTGCGTCCTTGGGCACCGGACTCTCGTCGTGGACGGCTTTGTTGCCGAGTCTGCGGATGAGGTCCATCTTGGTGACGAGTCCGTGGCCGACGACGCCGACGAATTTGCCGTCGTGGATGCGGGCGGCGAGATCGGACTTGTACGGCTCGGGCAGGTTCCGGGTGCGGTAGATCCACGCGACGGTGTGTTCGACGGTGCGGCGCGCGTAGAAGCAGGTGGTGCGCGGGTCGAACAGCGCGTCCCGCTCCGCCTTCCTGGCCTCGGCGTGCAGTTGCGGCCATTCGGCCTGCAGGAAGTCGAAGTTCCCCACCATGGGCCCGCTGGTCCTCTCCGAACTCGTGTGCGCCGCGTGCGGCGACGTGCCGTTCCGTGCTCGATCTTGGCACAGGCGTCCGAGCTTTCCCGGAGCCCGTGAACATTACCGGCAGGCTCCGACAAGTTCACCCGTCCGAACAGCCGACAGAGTTTGTCGGCTGGGCGTGTCACGATTTCCCGTTCCGCACACGCGGGACGCGTCGGCGACGACGCATCTTCTCCACTGGAGTACGCCTTGAACGAGACGATCCCCGCCCCGCAGCCCCGCGACCTGTCGGCCGCCACCGCGCCGAAGCGCAGGAACTGGCCGTCGGTGGCCGGCATCACCGCAGTCGGCGCCACCACCCTGGCCCTGGCCTTCGGCGCCCCCGCGGCCTCCGCCGCACCGGCGGCGCCCGCGCCCACCTTCACGGTGACGCATGCCCCGTTCCTGCAGCAGCTCAGCCCCGGCCAGCAAAACGCCGTCCAGTCGGCCCAGCAGTACCTCGAGATCTCCGCCTTCTCCCGTAGCGGTCTGATCGACCAGCTCGAATACGAGGGCTACTCCACCGATGACGCCACGTCCGCGGTGGACAGTCTGAATGTGGACTGGAACGAGCAGGCGGCAAAGAGCGCCAAGGAATACCTCGAGCTCACCTCGTTCTCCCGGTCCGGACTGATCGACCAGCTGGTCTACGAGGGCTTCACGTACGCACAGGCCGAGTACGGGGTCAACGCCGTCTACTGACCATCCTTCCGGCGATAGCCGTGTAGTTGGTGAGGGCGGAGCACTGCGAGGCACCACCGATCGCAGTGCTCCCCCACCGTTGTCGATCGTCCCCGACCCGGTCGCGTCCCCAGAGAGCACATGCCGCCGACTCGGCAGTTGCCGATTCTCAGTCGCCGCTGACTCGGCCGAGCACCTCGGCCGCGAAGGCGCGGTTGTGATACTGCCCGTACGGTCCACGCCCCTTGGCCGCAAGGCCGTCAGGGAGGCGACGGATCGCCACAGCGAGGGGCAAGGTGGCGAACTGCTTTTCGGCGTCCTCGTCGGAGTGGAACCACTCAACCACGATCCCGTCACCGTCCGCCGAGGCCATGTCGGTGCGGCGGAAACGCAACAGCGGAAAGGTGTCGTGCAACTGGTCCAGAGTGCGTGAGGTCTCGCCAGTGAGGGCGGACTCCGACATGTACACCGCGATGCGGTAGTCCACGACACCGCCCTTCGAGAGCCGTTCGACGTAGAGCACTTCCATCGGCCCGATGTTCAGCGTGAACAGGCGCTCCCGTCCGGCGGTCCTGTTCGTCGCGGGTAGCGCACTCAGCGTCCACCGCTCCACCTCCCCGTCGGCGGGGTCGTCGAACGCGGCGACGAGGTAATCGGCGACGAGGTCGGCGGCGGAATCGAAGAACGGGTCCTGCTGGAGCGCGGCGAAGTTCTCCTCGCTGGCCGAGGGTTGAAGTGCGCTCATGGAAATCTCGGTCATTCGAAGTAGTCCTCGTCGACCTCGACGACAGTGAATGTCTGTCGCGTCTGAACGGCAACGCCGTAGCGGATCATCAGCTCGGCCAGGCGCCTGCCGTCGATGAGGATGACGCGGGTGGCGATGTTCTGCGCGTACTCGCGGGCACCCGACGTGAAGGAGCTCGTGGTGATGAAGACACCGCGGGCAGCCCCGACACCGTGCAGCGCGCCGACGAACGCCTGGATCTCCGGCCGCCCGACGGTGTTGTCCGCGCCGTAGCGCTTGGCCTGCACGTAAATGCGTTCGAGGCCGAGCGGGTCCTGATCGATGACGCCGTCCACACCACCGTCACCGGACCCGCCGATCCGGGCGGCCCGGCCTTCGGTGCCGCCGTAACCCATGGCGACGAGAACGTCGAGCACCGACTGTTCGAGGAACGCCGGGTCCTGACCGCGCAGCCGCGCCAGCAGGTCGGCGGCGACCTCGGCGTGGAGGCGTTCGACACCACCCTCGATCTGCTCGAGTGGGTCGACCACTTCGTCGGCGACATGCGCGTCGGCTACGGTGCCGCCATTCAACGAACCTATCCGCGCCGGTGTGTAGTCCTGGTATTCGGGCAGCGCTTTCAGGATCTTCTCGGTAATCCCCGTGGGGTGTGCGGCGAGCAGAGCCCGCCCCGCATCGGTGATGACGAACGTAGCGCGCGCCGGTTTGTCGACGAGCTTCGCGCGGCACAGGCCGCTGAGCGCCCACCCGATCCGGTTGTCAGCGCGCCTCCGCCCCGACGGCAGCACCTCGGACCGCTGCTCGGGTGTCAGCCCGACATGGTCCTCCACCGCTGTATGCAGGTCGTGCTTGCGCCAGATGTGGCCGTCGGTGAGGACTTCCAGCACCGGCGTGAGAAAGCCTGACCATAGCGACATCGCCGAGACCGGTGCGGTCACAGTTCGCCTCGGAAGGCGCGGGACTGGAGGGAGGCGAAAAGGGCGTCGAGTTCGACGAGGTTGGCGCGGCATCCTGAACGAATTCGCCCAATGACGTCCGTTCGTGCAGCGAACTCCAATTGCAGTTCATATGGCGGAACAGGAACTGTCAGGGGTGCGAGGTCCTTCTTGTTCAGCTGCGGAACTGAACTTCCCGATACGAGGGAGTTGAGGTCCAATCTTTCGAACCAGACATAAAGAAACTGGAGGTCAAGCTGACGCGGGTATGGCTTGATCGCCATTAGATTCGGATCAAGTACCGATGGCCTACTCGTTAGCCGCTTTTTGTTTGTCCCGATCGCTCCGCCTCGCTTCGGGATAACGACACATCCTGCTGGGCACGTCGCAGACCTTGCCCCCGGCTGCGCTGACCACCCTTGGCTTGAGCGCAGAACCCTCTCGTTACCTGGGAGGTTTAAGTCAGACACTTTCAGAAGCGCGAACCCATCTGACTGCCCGGCGAAGTCCTCACCCTGTGGCAGCGTTCCACCCGCATAGAATTCAGAGATCTCGCCAAGAGTGCGTACAGGCCATCCCAACGGATTCCGGGCAGGAGTGCCGAACATGTCGATGAAGACCGACTGTGTCAACTGGTCGAGACGGGCGAGGGCTTCGCGGCGCTTGGCGCGGAGGGCGTCAGCGTGGTCGAGGATCGCCGCGATCCGCCGCTGCTCCTCGATCGGTATCAGCGGAACTTTCCATTTCGCCAGCGCCGCGCGGCCGAGGTGATTGATCCCCGTACCCCGAGCGCCGCGCACGAATGCGCCGGACTCTGCCTCACGCCGGAAAAAGTGGAGCAGGTAGCGAGGAAAAACGTCACCATGCGGCCGAACACGTAGAAGCGTGTTCTGGAAAGCGCACTCGTCAATCTCACCTTGCCAAATTGCCGGCTTCCCTACCTCACGAGGCGACCCGGACGCCTCATTCAACAAGATGTCGCCGGGTTCCAGCCGAAACTGAGCCATCTCAGCATCGGTGAAGTTCATTGTCTTGACATCATCCAGAAGCAAGCCGCTCCAGCCGACGTTCGCCGCACGCAAGTACTTGCGCATGTTCGGACCATCGTGGTTCTTGGGCGAACGCTGTCGGCCGAGCTTGACGTCGGCGATCTCTTCAACCGACACGGCTCGAACGTTCACGCCAGCATCTCCCGCAACTGCGCCACGCCGTCCATGATCTCCTTCTCGAGCCGATCGAGCTCATCCAGGATCTGCCCGGGCGAACGGTGCTCGACCTCCTCGTGAGCGATCTCCTTGTACCGATTGAGCGATAGGTCGTATCCCTGCGCAGCAATGTCTTCGCGCGGCACGCAGAAGCTCTGCTCCGTCCGAGCCCTCGCCAGCTCTGCCCCATCACGTTCGGCCCAACGCCGCAACACATCCGGCAGGTTATTCTTCGCGTGCTCGACCTCCGACAGCTTCGCGAGAGCACGGAGCTTGTCTTCGGCCAAGAGCGGGTTGCGCTTGTCATCCAGCGACCAGCCGTCGGACTGCACGTCGTAGAACCACACGTTGTCGGTCCCACCCGAGTCGGTCTTGGTGAAGAACAGGATCGCCGTCGAGACACCCGCGTACGGCTTGAACACCCCCGACGGCAGCTTCACAACTGCGTCGAGCTTCTGCTCCTCGACAATGATTCTGCGAAGCTCCTTGTGCGCCTTCGACGATCCGAACAGCACCCCGTCCGGCACGATCACCGCGGCACGGCCACCGGGCTTGAGCAGTCGCAGGAACAGCGCCAGGAACAGCAGTTCGGTCTTCTTCGTCTTGGCGATCTGCTGTAGATCCTTCGCGGTGTTCTCGTAATCCAACGAGCCGGCGAACGGCGGGTTCGCCAGGACCAACGAATACGCCTCGGCATCACCGGTGTTCGCCTCCGCGAGGGAATCGCGGTAGCGGATGTCGGGCTGCTCGATGCCGTGCAGCAGCATGTTCATCGACCCGATTCGCAGCATCGTGTTGTCGAAGTCGAAACCGTGGAACATCTTGTGGTGGTAGTGCTGCTTGCCTACGCCAGAATTGATCGCGTCTGCGTGATAGGTGCGCATGTACTCGGAAGCCCCGACCAGGAAGCCGCACGTTCCGGACGCCGGGTCGACGATGGTGTCGCCCGGCTTCGGGGCCGTCATGTGCACCATCAATTCGATGATGTGTCGCGGGGTGCGGAACTGGCCGTTCTGGCCGGCAGACGCGATCTTCGCGAGCAGGTACTCGTAGATGTCGCCCTTCGTGTCGCGGTTCTCCATCGGCACCTTGTCGAGGCGATCCACCACCCGCTGCAACATGCCCGCGTTCGGGATCGTGAGGCGCGCGTCCTTCATGAAGTGCGCGTACGTGGAGTCGTCGCCGCGCATCTCCTTGATGAACGGGAACACCCGGTTGGCGACGATGTCGAACATCTCCTCGGCATGCCGGTCCCGGAACACCGACCACCGCAGGTCGTTGTACGGCCGCCCCTGCTCGTCGTTCCCCTCCGGGAACGGATTGCCCTCGAGGGGCTGATCCAGCAGGTTCGCCCGCTCCAGGGCACGGGTCTGCTCGTCATCCAGGCGCCGGATGAACAAGAGGTAGGTGATCTGCTCCATCACTTCGAGAGGATTGGAGATGCCACCGGTCCAGAACACGTCCCAGACGGCGTCGACCTTGTTCTTGATGTCACCGGTGATCACGGGTACCCGTTACCTGCCTGTTCTGCTCGACGAAGACCAACAGAACTGTATAGACCACCCCGCCGACACGGCCGTGCCCTGCCCTCCCCTGACGTCGCGTCCCCTTCCCGACGATGGGTACCCTGGATGCCCAGTACGGGGCCGCTACGGTCCCCGGATGTCGTGAGTGATCGATCGTCGATGCTCTTGGGGAGGGAACTATGCGCACCGTCCGCGCTGTCATCGCCGCAACAGCCGTCCTCGCGGCGACCGCCGGGTGCGGGGGGACCGAGGCAGGGACCGCGATACCGACCACGCCGGTGATGGACAATCTGCTCAACCCCTGCACCGACGTGCCCGACGAATGGCTGATCGAATCCGGCCTCGACCCGGCGAGCGAGCGCAACACGGTGAATCCGGCAGAGATTTCCTCTTTCCGCATCTGCGGATGGAATGCGGTGGATTTGCCCTACATGGTGGACCTCATGTCCACCAGCAAGACTCTGGAAGAGACCCGCAAGAACACTTCTGTCATCGTCCTCGGCGACACCACGGTCGGGGACCGACCGGCCCTGCTCACGCGCGTCAAGTCCGATGCCACCGACGAGCGAACCTGTTACGTCACCATCCCCGCCCAGCAAGGGGCTTTCACGATCGTCGCCGGATGGCGAGCGTCTCAGCCCAAGACACGGGACATGTGCGAGCTGGGCATCAAGCACGCCACGGACCTCGAACAGCACTTGCCCGAATAGCCGAGAATCCATGTGAAGGGGGCGCATTCATGGCGGACACGCAAGAGCAGTTGAAGACCTGGCAGAATCTCAAGCAGCAGGGGATCGACGGAGAGTTCAGGCTGGACAAAGACATCGGTCACGCGATCATTACGCACTGCGAGACGTTCCTGCTATCGCTCGATGAGATGTTGCAGACGGCGCAGAACCTCGAACATCTTTCCGGCTACGGTGGGCTCCCCTCCGCTCAGCAACTTCAGCAGAAGTTCATCCACAAGGCCGTGGGCGGCGGCGATCACGATCCCAACGACAACGCAGTGTCCCGCATCATGCAGCACATCGAGATCGTCACCACGATGCGCGATGCCTACCGCGCCGCGATCGGTGAACTCCAGAACGTCGACCAGAGCAACAGTCAGCAGATGAGCGAGCAGACCGAGCAGACCGGCTGACCGCTCGGGTCCACTGTCGGTCGGGGTGTGAGCAGCCGACTTCGAGGTCAGCAAATGTCCATAAGTCCTCCTGTGCGGCCTGGCCGACGGCCGTCGAATGGCTGGTAGTTGTCGGCGTCGGGCGTCTGGGCGTTCGTCGCCCGGCTCCCCACCCCTGCGGGGGAGCCGGTGGACCGTGTGAAGGGGGCGAGACGACGCATCACGGTCCCGAGCGCCGCAGCCACCATACGAGCGCCGAAGCGATCGTCTCGACAGTGAATTCGCGAACTCTTATCGGGATATAAGCGATCCGTATACTGTGCCCAGCGGGCGGGGGTACGCCTCCATGATGTGTGTCCGATCAACGCCGATGTGCTTACGCGACAACAGAACCGGGGGAATCAGTGACGGCCATGAGCACAGGTGAGGTCATCCGGCGGATACGCAAGTCCTACGGCATGACCCAACGCGAACTCGCCACCCTCATGGGCTACACCCAACCCGTCGTCTCCCAGCTCGAGAACAACGCGCCCTGCGTGCACGATGTGCGGATGCTGCGCCGAGTAGCGCGCGCACTGCGGGTTCCGCTTGCCATACTGGTGGTGGACTCGGACGAGGAGGCGGACATGGATCGTCGAAACTTCCTGAGAGCAAGCGCAGTCGGCGCGGGAACCGCCGCTGCGAGCGGAACCTTCACCCCACGTGCTGTGGCGGCTTCACCAGGAAGCATCCGGGTCGGCGCGGGCGAGGTTGCCGATATCGTCGCGAGCACCAACCAGATTCACGAACTCGACCTGCTCGTCGGCGGCGACCGGCTCTGCCGCGTGGCGGCGAACGGTGTCCGTTACGCGCGCCATCTACTGGACAACGGCACCTACACCGAGGCGGTCGGCCGAAGCCTCACCAGCGCCGCCGCCGAGATGATGACGGCGGCCGGATGGGTCCACTTCGATGCCGGGCAAACCACACAGGCCCGGAGGTACTACGCGGAGGCGACACAGACCGCCACCGCAGCCGGTGACGACATCGCCGCCGCCCATGCCCTGCTGAACGCCAGCATGATCAGTCACGGCGGCGGATTCGCGCCATCCAGGCATTCGGCGGATTCTCGGCCGCAGGAGGGCGTCAACTTGGCCACCGCGGCCTCCGCTGCCGTCCGCCGACATGGTGGTCCCCGGCTACGCTCTTACGCTGCGAACTGTGAGGCGAGCGCACACGCCGCACGAGGTGACACCAGGGCGACGGAGGATGCCATCAAGCGGGCGCACCGAGCCTACGAATCGAACCATGGCGACGATCCGAGCTGGATCTATCTCCCCGAGGCCGAGCTCGCCGCATTGACCGGCTGGGCCTATATGCGCATCAGGAACCACCGGAAGGCAAGAGAGCATCTACAAGTCGCCGTTGCCGGCACTACGGCTTGGCCGCGAGAGAACGCGGGCTGGCGAATCAAACTGGCGGAGAACCACATCCTGGGCGGCGAGATCGCCGAAGGCTGCCAACTGCTGATCGACCACTTCGACCAGATCAACAGCGTGACCTCCACACGATTGCGCGCCACCCTCGACTCCATCAGCGACGACATCCGACAACACTCCGGCGTGCGGGAAGTGCGGGAGTTCCTGGGGATGCGCGCGGCGCGGGTGTAGACGCAGCGCCGACCTCGGCCGGCGACTACCGGCCGCGCTGCGGTTCCCGGCCGACTCCGCGTTCCCGTTCCCGGTCCCGATGCCGCTCTGGGGTCATCGGTTCCGGCTGCATCGACCGCAATCGAGCCGCCTCCTCGGCGGGAGCGGCGTGGCTTCGCGCCAGGGCTTCCCGCGTCAGCACGTCTTCCACCGACCGGCCCTGGCCGACATCGCGCACCATCTCGGCCAGGCGTCTCTCCGGCGCCTCGTGACCCACTTCGATGGCGGGCTTGCCCGGCCGCTCGTAGGTCCAGGCCCTCGCGGCGCCGTCGTATCCCGCCGCGCGGCCGTCGCGCACCCTGTTCGCACCGTTCTCGAACACTCGCCCCTGCGTGTTGTTGTCGACTCGGTCGCGATCCCTGTCGTATCCGGCCACGGCTACGCCCACCCACCCCAAATTGTGAAACGGCGATGCGAAAGTTTCTGCGGCTACCGGCTATTCACTCGACGAGGCGCCCTCGCGACGCTTGTCGTTGTGATAGCCGGAATACTCGCGAAGTGTCGACGCGAAGTACGAGAACATGCCGTCGTCCACTTCGGGATCGTATTTCTGCATGTCTTTCACGAGCACCCACATGCCGAGCTCGTCCTGGTCGGAGGTGTCGCACTCGACAGCGGGATTCACGTGGTCGTAGAAGGAGTTCTCGTCGTCCCAGGACTGCCAGTCGATCCACCGGGCTCCCGCGAACCGGATGAAGCACTCCCCCATGAAGCACACCAGGGCGTCGACCAGATCGTGGTTTTCGGGCTCCATCGCCGCATCCATATCCGGAAGCCATTCGGCGAGGAGGGAGTCGAGTCGCTTCACCCCGAGAGAGTCCTCCGGCCACGGCTCGGAGGGAATGTCGTCCAGCCCGGCGCGGTCCAGGAATTTCCGGACCTGCGCCGCCCGCCGGTTCGGGTCGACCCATGCGCCCCACGCGGTCTGCTCGACTTCGAAATCGAGACCCAGCTGGTCGTTGCTCTCCACAGACCCTCCTCGCTCGACGACTCGGGACAGTATGCCCCGCTCGTCCGACAGGGCCGGATGAGCGAGCACCTGCAAGAGAGGCGCGTCGGAGAGAATCACCTGTGGCGGTGCGGTCGCCGTGCGATTCACGGATTCGGGGTCCATCCGGGAGTTCGCGGGATCACGAGATCGGGCACGACGAGCGCGCAGGACAGCATCAACGCGCGCACCGCGCAACCGAAGTGCGCCAGGCCGGGGGCGAGTATCGCGACCGCGCGCGTGGTGTGGGCGGTGTGGGCGATCAGGGTGGTGGGCATGTAGGTGTGTTCGTCGATGGTGAGCACGGTGGTGAGGTGGCAGCCGTGGCGGGCGGCGAGTTCGTGCAGCGCGGCCCGGTCGGCGACCGGGGATTCGCTGAGGTCGAGATTCAGCAGGCCGAGTGCGGTGTCCATGATTGCCTTTCCGCGCGGTCGGACGCGCGGTCGCGGAAATAGCGGTAGTCGTCGTTGCTGACGATCAGGGCGGCGACGCGGGTGGAGCAGTGCCATGGGCAGTCGCCGTGGATTTCCAGTGCGTTGGCCGCGTCGGCCGGTGAGCGCACGGGCCAATGCGGGTTGTCGTGGCGGAGCTTGTCGAGGGTGGCTATGCGCTGCACCGTCACGACACGGCTCGCGGCTGCGCGGCGGCGATCGGTCCGTCCAGGTGGACCGGAAGGCGTTGATGGCCGTGGGAGATGAAGCTGGGCAATGGTTTCAGCTCGTGCGGTTCCACGGCGAGCGCCACTTGGGGGAAGCGTCCGAACAGGGCGGGCAGCGCCACGGTCGCTTCCAGCCGGGCCAGCGGCGCGCCGAGGCAGTAGTGCGGGCCGTAGCCGAAGGACAGATGTTCTTTGTGCCTGCGGGCCGGGTCGAATTCATCGGGGTTGTCGCCGTGCATATCCGGGGCACGGTTGGCTGCCGCGAGGCAGGCGAGCAAGGCGTCGCCCGCCGCGATCCGTGTGCCCGCGATGTCGATGTCGACGAGCACGTAGCGCAGCGGCAGGTTGGCGACCGGTGGCGCGTGGCGCAAGGTCTCTTCGACCAGACTCGACCAGGTGAAGGCGCCGACGCGCAGTCGAGTCAGCAGTTCGGGGCGGGTCAGTATCCGGACGACGGCCTGGTCGATGAGGTCGACGGTGGTCTCGTACCCAGCGCTGATCACCAGGAGCAGGGTGTGGATCAGTTCCTCCTCGGTGAGGCGGTCCGCGTGCTCGTCGCGGTGGCCGATGAGCAGGCTGGTCATGTCCTGGCCCGGTCGGGCGCGGCGACGCGTCACGAGTGTGGTCAGGATGTCGAGCATGTCCGCGAGCGTCGCCCGCGGGTCGCGCTGCGGGACCGTGGCGAACAGTTCATCGACACACCGGCGCAGACCGTCGCGCAGGTCGGCGGGGACGCCCATCAGCGCGGAGATCACCCGCAAGGGGACCTGTGCCGCGTAGTCCTCGCGGAGGTCGATCACCGCCCCTTCCGGTCGTGCGGCGAGTCCGTCGAGCAGTTCGGTGACTATCCGCTTGATCTGCGGGCGCAGCGCGTCGACGCGGCGGGCGGTGAACGCGGGGCCGACCAGCTTGCGCAGGCGCTGATGGTCTCTGCCGTAGGCGGTGAACATGTTGCGCACCGACACCCAGGAGATCAGGGGCCAATCGGGTGGCACCTCCCCGGCCATGAACGCCGGCCAGTGCTGGTGGGCGTCCTTGGAGACCCGCCAGTCGACGAACAGATCTCTGAGCACGTGCGGATCGGTGATCGCCCAGGCGTGGATGCCACCGGGCAATGTCACCGGGACCAGTGGGCCTCGTTCGCGGAGGGCTGTGGCCTCACCGAGGATGTCGATGCCGGTCGGATCGAGTACGACCCGAGTCGGCGCGGCAGCGGGGTGCAGATCGGTCATCGAAGATTGCCTTTTCGTTCAGCGGGAAGCAGTGTCGAGCAGGAAGCAGCAGTCAGCGGGAAACAGCCGGTGGCGCAACGGGAGTGAAGACGACGGGCAGTTCTTCGAGCGCCCGATGGAACGGCCCCGGCCGCCACCGCAGCTGTTCCCGGGACACGGCGGGCGTCATCTCGGGCAGGGCGTCGAGAAGCTGATCGATCGCCTCCCCCGCGATCAGCTCGGCCAACGCCCGCGCCGGGCAACGATGCGGTCCGGCCCCCAGCCCGAGGTGCGACTCGTTGCCCCGGATATTGCCGCCCACCACCGCCGGGTCGTTGTTGCACGCGGCCAGGCTGATCACCACCGGCCGATGCGCCTGCACCCACGTGCCTTCAACCAGTTGCGGCTGACGCGGATAGGACATGCAGAAATTCGCGATCGGCGGATCACGGAACAACACGTGGGTGAGCGCGTCGCGGGTCGAGATCGCACCGCCGACGACCTCGCCGCCGAACTCCGGGTGGGTCATCATCCACGACAAGGTGTTCGCGATCAGATTCGTCAACGGCTCGCTCGCGGCGCCGTAGAGGGTGACCAGCTGGTGGACGGCCTCTACGTCGGACAGCCCAGTGTGGTGCGCCAGCAGCCAGGAGGTGATGTCCTGCCCCGGCCTGGCGCGGGCGCGGGCCACGAGCTCGGCCAAGGCCGCCACCATCAGCTCGTTGCCCGCCGCGGCATCGGTGGTGTCGAAGATCATCGCCATCCCCGTCGCGACCCGGCCGCCGATGCCGGGATCGCAGCCGATGAGTTCGCCGATCGCCTCGACGACCAGCGGGGCCGCGAAGTCCCGGAGCAGATCGGCCCGGCCACGCCCGCGGAATCGGTCGATGAGCGCGACTGCGATGCGCTCGACGGCCACGAGGGTCCTGCGCAAGTCGACCCGCGCGAGGGCGTCCACGGTGGCCGAGCGGTATCGCATGTGCTCGATCCCGCTGCTGCGCAACGCGTTCGGGCGCCACTGCATCATCGGCCGCACCGGGCACTCCGGCGGGATGTCGCGCTGCCAGGCC
>NZ_BAGA01000081.1 GCF_000308595.1 Nocardia higoensis NBRC 100133
GGGATCGCCACCGCCGGCCTGTGGCTCGAATCGCGCTGGGTGGCCGCGGTCTACCTCGATCCGTGGCCGACCTCCCTGTGGCCGCACCTGCTGGCCCTGGCCGTCCCCACGGGCATTCTCGGCGGCGTGGTCGGCGCGATGCTCGGCATCGTGCTTCGCGGTGAACGGCTTCCGCGTCCGCCCGTGCGGCGCGCGATCATGATCGCCGCGGTCCTCGTGCTCGGCGCCGCCACTGCCAACGGGCTGATCATGAAGGTGCCGGAGAACGCCTCGGCCGCGATCACCCTGCGCGACACCGCGCCGTCCGACGGCGGGCGCATGGTGGTCGCCGACGTCCGGCTGCAACCGGCCGACCTGGTGAGCGATGACCCCGAGTGGGTGCAGATCCTGGCCTGGCAGGGCGGTATCGGCGCCGACGAGTCCGGTAGCGGCCTGGTCGTCGACCAGCTCGCCCGCGTCGGTGAAGGCCACTATCTGTCCACCAGGCCGGTCCCCGCGCACGGCAGTTGGAAGACCATCCTGCGTGTGCACGACGGTCGCACTTTCACCGCGATCCCGATCTACATGGCCGCCGACCCCGGCATCGGCGCCGCGGAGACGCCCGCGCTCGCCGAGTTCCAGCGCGATTTCATCCCCGAGATCACTGTGCTGCAACGAGAACGCTCTTTCGACCATCCGGCCTGGCTGTTCGCTGCGGCCTCGCTGGTGGTGCTGCTGTGCAGCCTGGCGACGGTGTGGGGCCTGTCGTGGGGCGCGGCGCGGATCAACGACCGGTATCTCGCCGCTTCGGCGCCCGCGGGAACCGGGCGGGCCGGTACCACGGCACCCGTCTCCGCCGCGGCCGCCGCACCGGCGAGCGCAGCGGCAGGCTCCACGGCATCCGCCCCAGGGGCACGCGACGTCGCCACCGGCCACACCGCCACCGACGATGCCGAGGGCATCGGCCACGACGGCAGCGCGGACCGGTCCGGGCGACCGGCGAAGGGCACCTCCGGAGCGAAGCATCGCAAGAGCGGTGACGGCGGAGCGGACGACCGGTGACCGCCGACCACGCCGAAGTCGACATTCTCGCCCACCACTCCCTGCTGCTCGCGATCCCGGCCTTCCTGCCCGCGGTGGCCTTGGTCGCGATCATCGTGATGATCGCCGTGCGCGACCGGCGCGCCGAGGCCAGGGAGAACGCCGGCACCGCCGCCGAGGCGAGCGCACCGGATCCCGGGAGCCCGGCCGGCGCCGGCAGCCCGGCGAATACCGATGCCGTGCACGGCGATTCGTCGCGTGAACGAGAGGAGAACCGATGACCCGCAGGTCCGGTCGGTCCGCGCCGGCCCGATCCGCACCGGCCACGCTCGCCCTCGCGGCACTCGTCACCGTGGCGTCCGCGCTCACCGGCTGCGGCGGCGGCAGCGGCCGACCGGGCGCGCCGGCCGCCGCCGAATCCACGGCAGCCGATCACGGCGAGGACGCCGTCACCGTCGACATCCGGATCGCCGACGGCAAGGTCACCCCGGTGAACGACCGGTCCGAGGCGCGTGTCGGCGAACCTGTCACCCTCGTCGTCGACAGTGACACCGAGGACGAACTGCACGTGCACGCCAGTCCCGAACACACCTTCCCGGTGCAGGCAGGCACCGATCAGCGGTTCACCTTCACCGTCGAGGTGCCCGGCCGGGTGGACGTCGAGCTGCACCACGCGAATGTGACCGTCACGACCGTCTACGCGCGCCCTTGAGCCTGCTCGCCCACGGCATCGGCGGCGCCGCCGACCTGCCCATCCCGCTCACCTATGCCCTGATCGGCGCCGCCTGGGCACTCACGTTCTCCTTCGCGATCCTCGCCTTCGCCTGGCGGGAGCCGCGACTGAACCCGGACTCCCCCGGCGTCGAACTCCCCCGAGCGGTTCGCGCGTTCTGCGACTCCCCCGTGGTGCGCGCGGTCCTGGCAGCGCTCGGAGTACTGGTGACGGCGCTGGCGCTGGCGATCGGGTTCTTCGGCGACCGGGCTCCGTCGCGTAATGCCCTGCCCGGCATGGTCTACATCTACCTGTGGGTCGGTGTGATGGTCGCGTCGCTGGTGGTTGGGCCGGTGTGGAAGATCGTCTCGCCGGTGCGGGCGCTGCACCGGCTGGGTTGCCGGATCGCCGGTCGCGAGCCCGCCGAGGGGCTGCTGACCTATCCGGCCGCATGGGGGTTGCGGCCCGCCGCCCTGGGATTGCTGAGTTTCGTGTGGCTCGAATTGGCTTCGCCCGAGCCTGGTTCGGTGCTCCCCGTGACGCTGTGGCTGCTCGGCTATGTCGTCGTGAGCCTGGCGGGGCTGGTGGTGTTCGGCACCGCGTGGGCCGAGCGCGGCGATCCGCTCGAGGTCTACAGCACTCTGATGGCGCGGTTGAGCCCGCTCGCGCGGCGCCGGTCGGGGACACCGGTATCGCGGACCCCGCTGAACAATCTGGCGGGCACCCCGGCGGTGGTCGGTATGGTGGCGGTCACCGCGATACTGCTCGGCTCGACCGCCTTCGACAGCCTGTCCGCGTCGGCGGGCTGGCGCGATCTGGTGCTCGATGCCGGCGGCGACTCGGTCGCGATGCAGACGTCGATCCGTACGGCGGGGCTGCTCGCGGTCGTCGCGATCGTGGCCACGGTGTTCACCCTCGCCGCCCGCGCCACCGGCGGTGTGCCCGCCGACGAGCGGAAGCTGCTGCCGATCCGATTGGCGCACAGCCTGATTCCGGTCATCGCCGGCTACATCGTCGCCCACTACCTGAGCTTCCTGGTGGAGAAGGGCCAGGCGACACTGCTGCTGCTGGCCGATCCCTTCGGTCGCGGCTGGTCGCTGCCCGTCCTCGACGAGCTCGAGGTCCACTATGTGCTCTCCACCCATCCGGCGGTGCTCGGGTCGATCAAGGTGGCCGCCGTGCTCACCGGACACATACTCGGCGTCACCGCCGCACACGACCGATGCCTGGAACTCTTACCGCCCAGGCATCGGCTGACCGGACAGCTGGCCTTGATGCTGACGATGGTCGGCTTCACCTTCACCGGCCTCTACCTGCTCTTCGACGCCTGAGCCGAGCCTTCGGCTCAGGGGAACGCCCACCTCGACCACGCGATGCGCCTCGGCCGCACGCACGCTCGGCAGGCAGCGCATCGGCGGTGCACACGTAAATCGTTGTCTCCGTTTGTCATGCGTTGTCCTGCGGCCGGCGTTCGCCGCGGGATAGTCTCCGGGAAACGGGCGAGGGGGAGGTGCGGTCCTGGACACGCTGTGGAATTTCGTGGTCGCCCGCCGACATCAACTGCTCGTCGACTCCTATCTGCACGTCTCGGCGGTGGTGCAGGCGTTGATCATCGCCACCGTGATCGCGGTGTTGGTCGCGATCACGGTGTATCGCAGTCCGCTGGCCGCCTCGGCGGCCACCGCCACCGCGGGCGCGGTACTCACCGTGCCCTCCTTCGCGCTGCTGGGCCTGTTGATCCCGCTGCTCGGCCTCGGTGTCGAACCGACCATCGTCGCGCTGGTGGTGTATGCGCTGCTGCCGATCCTGCGCAATACCGTCCTCGGGCTCGCCTCGGTGGACCCGGCGGTGACCGACGCCGCCCGCGGTGTCGGCATGAATCGGCTGCGCGTGCTCGCGGCGGTGGAACTGCCACTGGCCTGGCCGGCGATCCTGTCGGGCATGCGGGTCAGCGCCCAGATGATCATGGGCATTCTCGCGCTCGCCGCCTACGCCAAGGGACCCGGTCTGGGCAATCCGATCTTCTCCGGCCTCGCTCGGCTGGGCAGCCCCAACGCCGTGCCGCAGGCGCTGACCGGCACCGTCCTGATCATCGTGCTCGCCCTGGCGCTCGACGCGATCCTGCTGCTCGTCGGACGTCTGACCACCTCGAAGGGGATCCGTGACCGAGACTGAAACCCGCACCGGCGGGCCCGAAACCGCCGCGCACGGCGTGTCCGGGGTCGAGATCGTCCTCGACGCCGTCACCAAGCACTACCCGGGACAGGACGAGCCGGCCGTCGACCGGGTGTCGATGACGATTCCGGCCGGGGAGATCGTCGTGCTGGTCGGCCCTTCGGGGTGCGGCAAGACCACCACCATGCGGATGATCAACCGGCTCATCGAACCGAGTGCGGGCACGATCACCATCGGCGGCCGCGATGTCACCGACATGAACCCCGACCAGTTGCGGCGCGGGGTGGGCTATTCGATCCAGCAAGCCGGGCTCTTTCCACACATGACGGTCGCCAAGAACATCGCCACCGTGCCCGGGCTGCTGGGCTGGAACCGGCGCGCGATCTCCGCGCGCGTGGACGAGATGCTCGATCTCGTCGGCCTCGACCCCGCCACCTACCGCAGCCGCTATCCGCGCCAACTCTCCGGCGGCCAGCAGCAGCGGGTGGGAGTGGCGCGGGCGCTCGCCGCCGATCCCCCGGTCCTGTTGATGGACGAGCCGTTCGGCGCGGTCGATCCGATCACCCGCGCGTCGCTGCAGGACGAATTGCTGCGCCTGCAAACGGAATTGCGCAAGACGATCGTCTTCGTCACCCACGATTTCGGCGAGGCGGTGAAACTCGGTGACCGGATCGCGGTGCTGGGCGAGCGGTCCCGCATCCTCCAGTACGACACCCCCGCCGCCGTGCTGGCCGCTCCCGCCGACGAGACCGTCGCCGGTTTCGTCGGCGCCAACGCTTCGCTCACCCAGCTGACCCTCACCCGGATCGAGGACATCCGCCTCGACGACTGCCCGACCGCGCTCGAGACCGAGCCGGCCGAGACCCTGCGCGCCGCGCTCGGAGACGGTCCGCTCGCGGTGATCCTGGACGAGCACCGCCGCCCGCTGCGACGGGTCACCGCCGCCCAACTGGCGAACGCGACCTCGCTGCGTGCGGCGGGCACGCCGGTGGCGGTGACGATCCCGTCCCGCGCGAGCCTCCAGGACGCGCTCGACGCCTTGCTGACCGACGAGTCCGCGAGCGCCGTGGTCACCGCTCCCGGCGGCGAGTACGCGGGCCTGGTCACCGTCGGCACCCTCGTCGGTCATCTGTCGGCACTGCGCGCGGCGGCGGACGGCTCGGAGCAGGCGCCATGACCGGGGCCCTGCAGAGCACCGGTCCGGCCACCGCGCGCCCACGCGGGGCACGGCCCGCCACCGAGAGCCGGGCCGAATACCTGCGGCTGCTGGTGCAGCCGGTGGTGGTGCTCGCGCTGACCGTCGGCGTGCTGACCTGGGCGTTGCGCCGCGACCTCACCGTCACCCAGCAGGCGAGCCTGAACACGAGCAACCTCGTGACCGTCACCTGGCAGCACATTCTGATCACCGCGACGGTCATGGTCATCGTGGTGGTCGTCGCCGTCCCGCTGGGCACCCTGCTCACCAGACCCCGATATCGTCGTCTGACACCCTTGTTCGTCGGCATCGCGAATATGGGGGCCGCCGCGCCCGCCATCGGCCTGATCGTGCTGTTCTATCTCCTCACCCGCACCACCGGATTCTGGATCGGCGTCGCACCCATCGCCTTCTACTCGCTGCTCCCGGTGCTGCGCAATACGATCCTCGGCTACCAGCAGGTCGACCCGGTCCTCGTCGACGCCGGACGCGGGCAGGGCATGTCCGCGGCGACAGTACTGCGGCGCATCGAGTTCCCTCTCGCGGTGCCCTACATCCTCGCGGGCCTGCGTACCTCGCTGGTGCTCGCCGTCGGCACCGCGACCCTGTCGTTCCTGGTGAGCGCGGGCGGGCTCGGCATCCTCATCGACACCGGATACAAGTTGCGCGACACCGTGACCCTGGTGGTCGGTGCGGTGCTCGCGGTGGCGCTGGCCCTGCTCGTCGACTGGCTCGGCGCACTGGCCGAGCAGTTCCTCGGGCCGAGGGGGCTGCGATGACCACCGGGACGGCGCGGGCGGCGCGGGCACTGGCCGCGCTGCTGGGGACGGCGCTGATCGCGGCGTGCGGCCTGCAATCGGGCAGCGCGGTGCCCTTGCAGGTCGGCCCCGCCGGGATCGCGCCCGTCGCCGAGCTCGACGGCGTCGCGATCACGGTGGGCTCCAAGGATTTCACCGAGCAGAACATCCTCGGCTACATCATCGAATTCGCCCTGGTCGCCGCGGGTGCCGACGTGCGCGACCTGACCAATATCCAGGGCTCGAACAGCCTGCGCGACGCCCAACTGCACAGCCAGATCGACCTCGCCTACGACTACACCGGTACCGGCTGGATCAACTACCTCGGCAACGAGACCCCCATCGCCGACGAGATCGGCCAGTTCGAAGCCCTGCGCGCCGCCGATCTGGCCGAGAACCGCATGCTCTGGACGGCGATGGCCCCGCTGAACAACACCTACGCGATCGCGGTGAGCCGCCGCGTCTCCGAGGAGACCGGGGTGCGCACCCTGTCGGACTACGCGCGCCTGGTCGACACCGATCCCGCGGCCGCGACCACCTGCGTCGGCACCGAATTCAACGTGCGCCAGGACGGATACCCCGGCATGGCGCGCACCTACGGCATCGACACCGGCAAGGCGCGCAGGCAGATCGTGCAGGACGCCGTCGTCTACCAGGCCACCGCCGACGCCACCCGATGCCGCTTCGGTTCGGTCGCCGCCACCGACGGCCGCATCCCGGGGCTGGATCTGGTGTTGCTCGACGACGACAGGTCGTTCTTCCCGAAATACAACGCCGCGGTGGTGATGAGCGCGGACTTCGCCGAGGCGCATCCGGCCGTGGCCGAGATCATGAGGCCGATCTCCGCGCTGCTGACCAACGAGACGATCACCGAGTTGAACCGCCAGGTCGACGTGGAGGGCAGGGAACCGGCCGAGGTGGCCCGCGACTGGATGGTCGCGCAGGGCATGGTGACCAAGGGATCGTAGGTCAGGATGCTCGGCGGTGCTCGTCGTTCTCGTGCTGGGCGATCACGGCCAGCAGTTCCCGCACCCACGCCGGTCGTTGCTCGCCCGTGCCTTCCTCGGCGATATCGCGTTCGATCAGCGACCGGATATAGGCCGATTGCGACATGCCGAGCGCCGCGGCGCGGCGCTTGCACGCCTGGTCGAGATCGCGGGTCAGTTTCACCGATCGCGGGATCAGCACCGGCTCGACGCCGGGGCCGGTCTCCACAGCCGGGGTGACCGGCTCGCCGGTGAACTCCAAGCGCTCGGTCATCGCCGCGATCTCGGCGGGGCTCATGTTCACGAACGGGTCATTCATTGCGGGTCGCCTCCCACTTCTCGAACGCCACGACCTGGTCGGCGGTGAGGTACGCGGCACTGTACACCTCGATGTCGACGCCGAGCCGGCGCGCGAACACCGACATCGGCGTGCCGTCGTCGGTCCGGCCCCAGATCACCAGTGAGCCGAGTCCGGTCGCCGGGTCGACCGCGGTCCGTAGCCACACCGCACGGTTGCCGCGCATCCAGGCGTCGACGAGGTCGAACACATCGTCCGGATCGACTCCCGTTCGCGCCAGCATCTGCGCGAGTGCCCAGAACCACTCGATCGCCACACATCGAGACTACCCCAGAGACTACCGGGACGGGGAGAGCGCCTGCCGACGGGTCAGGCGGCGATGCGGCGAGCGGCCGGGGCTTCGGCCAGCGCCTCGTCGCGCAGGCGGCCCAGGGTGCGCGACAGGATTCGGGAGACCTGCATCTGCGAGACCCCGATGCGTTCGGCGATCTCGGCCTGGGTGAGGTTGTCGAAGAAGCGCATCCGCAGCACCTCGCGCTCCCGCTGCGGCAGCGCGGCCAGCAGCGGCCGGACCGCCATCGCGTCCTCGAGCAGGCGATAGCAGGGCTCTTCGACCCCGAGCCGGGCGGCCAGGGGGCGGCTGGAACCCTCCTCGTCCTGCTGGGTGGCGTCGAGGGAATCGGTGTTGTAGCAGTTCGCGGCGATCATGGCCTGGGTGACCTCGGTGCGCTCGACGCCCAGTTCGGCGGCGATCTCACTGGGGCGCGGCGACCGCCCGAGTTCCTGGGAAAGCTTCTCCACCGCGGCGGGAATCTTGCCCTGCAATTCCTTGGTGCCGCGCGGCACCCGCACGCTCCACGCGTGATCGCGGAAGTGGCGGCGGACCTCGCCCATGATCGTCGGCACGGCGAAGCCGAGGAAGCCGACTCCACGAGCCGGGTCGAAGCGGTCGACCGCGCCGAGCATGCCGACGTAGGCGACCTGCTGCAAGTCCTCGAGTTCTATGCCGCGGCCGCGGAAGCGCGCGGCGATGTGCTCGGCCAGCGGCAGGCACCGGGTGATGATCTGCTCGCGCAACTCGGCGCGATGGGGGTCGGCGGGGTCGAGAGCGGCGAGCTTGTCGAACCACGGCTCGAGGTTGTCGTACGTGTCACCGACGGGGGCATCACCGTCGTGCCGCGTCGAACCCGAGTTCGTATTCGCTTCTGCGCTCATGCTTTTGCCTCTCGATCCTGGTGGAGCTTGGTGAGACGAGGGAACCCCCGCGGACCGGAAGTCAAACAAGCCCCCGCTCGCAGACCGCGGTGGCGATCGTCACGGCCATGCCCGAGCGGAATAACGCGCGGTCGGCGGCCTGATGACAACGGGCGGCCGACCCCCTGCGCCGACCGCCCGTGTGCTGGGGTGCGACTCCGGCGCGAGGCGCGGGACGATCGGTCGGCACGTATCGCTTGCCGCCGCGGCGGATGCGGCCGTGCCGTCCCCTCCGGCCCTGCCCGATACCCCGGCCGGTTCCCGTCGTGCCGGACGCGACCGTCCTGGCGCGACCCGCACCGCTCCCCCGGGACCGTTCGCTTCCGAACGGCGTAATCGAGTGTTGCGCAACGTGTTATCGATGGTCAAACATGTCCGCTGTCCCAATCCGTCCCACTTCGACGCCGCCGAAAGCAGGTGAGGCCCGGTGGCCGAATCGCTCCACACGATCGCTCGCTACCTTCGCGAGCGCCGCCAAGCCGCCGGGATGACCAGGGCCGCGCTGGCCGAGGCTGCCGCCGTCTCCCCGGCGCTCATCCAGAAGATCGAACAGGGCTCGCGCACACCCACCCAGGACGCCCTCGCCGCACTGTTCGACGCGCTCGAGGTGCCGCCGACGATGCGCGATCACATCATCGGCCTCACCCTGCCGGCCCGCCTCACCGCCTCGATCGCGGCCGAGGCCGAGGTCGTGCGGCCCGCGGATCTGGCTGTTCTGCACAGCATCCCGCACCCGGCCTGCTTCCAATCCCAGCCGACGTTCGACGTGCTCGCCGCCAACGCGGCCTTCACCCGCTGGTTCCCCGGCTGCGAGGAGGGCACCAACATCATCGAGTGGATGATGTTGCACCCCGCCGCGCGGCAGTCGCTGCCGCAGTGGCGCAGACAAACCCACCTGCTCGTCTACACCCTGCGCATCATGGGTCCCGGCCTGGTGCCACCCGAGCGGATCGCCGCCATCGTGCGCCGCTGCGAGGTGGCCCCGGAATGGGAACAGCTGTGGACCACCGAGGTGGCGCCCCGGGACATCCCGCGTCCGACGGTCCTGGTGAACGACCCCGAGACCGGGCAGACGCACGAGATGTATGCGGCGAGCTCGAAGTTCGACTTCCCCCGCAGGCGCTGGTGGATGTACACGCTGGTCCCGGTGGCCGCCGCACCCGCGTAGTGCCCGGGCCGCACATCTGCGGGCGGCTTCGCCCCGGATGCGGGCCGGATCGGCCGGACGAACGAGCGGGGCTCGAAGAACGTTGCGCGGCGATTCCGCCCACGTTCTTCGAGCCCCGTTGTTCACTGTTCGGTTGTGACCGACGCGTTGCGCGTCACTGCCGGTGTCAGGCTCGGTGGTTCGATGCCGGAACAGAGGCTTCCTCGACCAGCTCGGCCGGGGTCGCGGGCGCCTTGGCCAGCTGCACTTCGTCATCGGTGAGCGCCTGGTCCGCGGCCTGCTTGCGCATCGGGTCGTCGGCGGGATCGATGTCGATCGTGGTGCGCAGCGGGCGGTTCGGCAGCAGCAGGGTGGCGAGCAGGGCGACGAAGGTCGCGACCGCGGCGAACAGGAACAGCCGGCCCGTGGCGTCGCCGTAGGCGGCGCGGATCACGGCGAGGATCGGCTGGGGCAGCGCCTTGAGGTCGAGATTGCCGCCGCCGGAGGAGGACCCGGCGGGTACACCCAGCTTCGCCAGGCCGTCGGCCGAGAGGTCGGCCACCCGGGTCGCCAGCACCGAACCCAGCACCGACACACCGATCGCACCACCGAAGGTCCGGAAGAACGCGACACTGCTGGAGGCGGCGCCGATGTTCTGCACGCTGACGGTGTTCTGCACGGCCAGCACCAGGTTCTGCATCATCATGCCGGTACCCATGCCGACGACGGTGATGTAGATACCCACCAGCCACAAGCTGGTGGCGTGGTCGATGGTCGACAGCAGCGCGAAGCCGACGACCATGAGCACCGCGCCGCCGATCACGAAGGGCTTCCACTTGCCGAAGCGGGTGATCAGCTGACCCGACACCACGGAGGCGACCAGCATGCCGCCGACCATCGGGATGGTCAGGATGCCCGCGACGGTCGGCGAGTAGGCCCGCGCCGTCTGGTAGTACTGGCCGAGGAAGGTGGTCGCGCCGAACATGCCGATACCGACGGCGATGGAGGCGATGATGGCCAGACCGGTGGTCCGCTCGGTCACGATCTTCAGCGGGATGATCGGAGCCTTGGCCCGCGACTCCACCCACACGGTGGCGGCCAGCAGCAGCACGCCCGCGCCGACGTAGAGCGCGGTCTCCTTCGAGGCCCAGCCGTAGTAGCCGGCCTTGCCCGCGAACGACACCCAGATCAGCAGCACCGACACACCGGCGGTGAGCAGCGTCGCGCCCAGCCAGTCGATGGACACGTCCTGCTTGCGCTCGGTCGGCAGCCGCAGCGTGCGCTGCAGCAGGAACAGGGCGATCACGGCCAACGGCACGCAGACGAAGAAGCACCAGCGCCAGCCCAGCGGGCTGTCGACGATCACGCCGCCCAGGATCGGGCCGCCGGACATCGACACGGCCATGACCGCACCCATGTAACCGGAGTAACGACCGCGCTCACGCGGCGCGACGATCGAGCCGATGATGGCGACGACCAGCGCGGTCAGGCCGCCCATGCCGACGCCCTGGATCACGCGGGCGACCAGCAGCAGATCGACATTGTGCGCGCAGCCCGCCAGCACCGAACCCGCCACGAAGATGACGATCGAGAGCTGGACGAGCAGCTTCTTGTTGAACAGGTCGGCGAGCTTGCCCCAGATCGGGGTCGACGCCGCGTTGGCCAGCAGCGCGGTGGTGATCACCCACGCGTAGGCGGTCTGCGAACCCTGCAGGTCACCGATGATGGTCGGCAGCGCGTTCGCGACGATGGTGGTGCTGAGCAACGCGGTGAACAGCGCCGCGAGCAGACCCGTCATCGCCTCGAGCACCTCGCGATGGGTCATGGCGTCGGGATCCCGGGTCACCGTCTCCACTGAACTAGACATCCACTTCCTGACTTTCTCTGGTCACCGGCTTGCCATCGGCCGCGACGGTGCGGTGTGCGTGCTCGGTCTGTGCGTGCTCGGTCAATGAGTTCCTGAGTTTTTGCATCGCTGTGCAGGCCCGTTCCGCGTCGTCCTCGTCCCATTCGGCGAGGACCGCCTGCAGTCCCTGCGCCCGGGAGGCTCGGATCCGCTCGAGCAGGGACCGTCCGGAGTCGGTGACCCGGACCAGGGTGGCGCGCCCGTCACTGGGATCGGGCGAGCGCGCTACGTAGCCGGCGGCGACGAGTTCGGTGACATGCCTGCTCAGCGCGGAGGGGCTGATGCACAGATCGACCGCGAGATCGCCTTGCCTGCACGAGTCACGTGCGTCGAGGGTGCCGAGCACCCCGATCGCACCGGGCAGCAGCAGGCTCTCGTCGGGATGCGTCAGCGCACCCCGCACAGCCCGCCCGATCAGATAGAACTCCTTGATCAGATTCTGGGCTGTTTCGGTAGACACCGCCATCGGAGACCTCCGCGGATCACTTGGTTGCAGTAAGCAACTATAAATTACTTGCTTTCGCTAATCAAATAGTTCATAACGGACATCACACACCCGCCCCGCCGCTCGACCGAGCGACGGGGCGGGGCGGATTCCGAGCATGTCGACAGCGGCGAGAGCCGCATCGTCTCGCCGGAGATCGTGGCGGTCAGCGACCGGTGAAACGGGGCGGGCGCTTGTCCAGCATCGCGGCGACCGCTTCGTGATGATCCTCGGTGGTGTGCGCGATCGCCTGCATCGCCGCGGACAACTCGAGCAGCGACTCCAGCCGCTGATGCTGGCCCTCACGGATCAGGCGCTTGGTCATGCGCAAGACGTGCGGCGGATTCACCGCCACCCGGGCGGCCAGCGCGTGGGCGGCCGCGAGCAGCTCCTCCCCCGGCACGACCCGGGAGACCAGACCCCATTCGAGCGCGGTGGCCGCGTCGATGGCATCTCCGGTGAAAGCCATCTCGCTGGCCCTGGCCATTCCGATGGCCCGCGGCAGCAACCAGGCGCCACCATCACCCGGAATCAGCCCGACCTTGACGAAACTCTCCGCGAACACGGCCTTTTCGGCGGCGATGCGCATATCGCACATCAGCGCCAGATCACAGCCCGCGCCGACGGCCGGGCCGTTGACCGCGGCGATGGTGGGAATCTCGCAGTCGTACAACGCTTTCGGGATGCGCTGGATACCGTGCCGGTAACCGGGGCGCAGATCGGCCGGGCCGCCGCCGAACATGCCCGCGCGATCGCGCATGTGCTTGATGTTGCCGCCGGAGGAGAACGCCGGGCCCGCGCCCGTGAGTATCGCCACCCGCACCTCCGGGTCGGCTTCCGCGGCCGCGATCGCCGCCTCCAGCGCCTCGATCGTCTCCGGCTCGGAAATCGGATTGCGCGCGGACGGATTGTTCAACGTCCACACCACGATCGCGCCGTGACGTTCGACGAGGACGGGCTCATTCATTGGCACCCCTAGTGGTTTGTCTACCTGCGGCCAGGCCCCCTCGGACCGGACGTCCGGCGCCGGGGCCGCGTCAGGATAACGCGCGGCGATCGCACCACGGCTCACGCGCAGGCCGGTCAGGCCGTGCCGAAACCCCGCGATCACCGCGGCCTTCGAGTCGGCGACGGGCAGCCGAGTCAGGCCGAGCAGCCGTCTCCTCCGGCAACCGTCGGCGCGTGGGCAGCCGGCTAACTGCCGGAGGCCGGCCCAGCGGTGGTGGCCGATCCGTCACCGGCGGCCGGGAGATCCGAGTCCGAAGCGGAAGCCGATTCCGAGCGGGCATCCGGCCGGGGCCAAGGACGCCGATCCAGGCGTTCCAGGCCGGTGTTGAAGCGGCGTAGGTATTCGGCGAACGCCGCGACATCCTCGGGCGACCAGTCCGCGAGCGCACGACCCAGCGCGCGGATATTGCGCTCGCGGACTTCCTCGAGCCGGGCCGCGCCCTCCTCGGTGATGCGGAACTTGCGGGCCAGCCCGCCGTCGGGGTCGGGGATGCGCTCGATCAGGCCCGCACCCATCATGGCGGTGGTCTGGCGGTGCAGCGTGGAGGTGTCCAGGCCGAAGGCGTCGCTGAGTTCGCCGACCGACATCGGCCCCTGCATCCGCACCCGGTGCAGCACGATGTACGCGCTGCGATCGAGCGGGCCACCCCGGCGCGCGACGCCGGCCAGGCTGTGGCGACCGAGCAGCATCGTCTCGAACTCCACCGCATCGGTGGCCGTGCGCGAACGGCGGGCTGGGTCCTCGGCGTGTTCTCCGGGTGTCATCGCACCGTCCTGCACCGGTCTGCTCCCACCGCGACCTCCCCTGCCATGTCGTGTCCCGCTGTATCGTCGCGCATCGCGGTGCCGGGCGTGGCGCTTTCCTCGGCCACGGCGTCCGATACGTCCGTTTCAGGCCGATAAGCAGCCATTTTGCACTATGCAAAGCATGTGTATCCTGCATCGGTCGCGAGATCGCGCGCAGTCAGTTCTGTCATGAGGAGATCCGGTGCCCCCAGTTACCCATGGGCGAAGCGAATTCATCGTCGCCGCGCTCGCCGCGGGCGGTATCGTCGCCGCGCTGATGCAGACCCTGGTCGTGCCGCTCATCGGCGAGCTGCCGCGCATCCTGAACACCTCGGCGTCCAATGCCTCCTGGGTGATCACGGTGACCCTGCTGGTCGGCGCGGTCGCCACACCGATCACCGGGCGCCTCGGCGATCTCTACGGCAAGAAGCGCATGCTGCTGATCTGCATCGTCCCGCTGTTCCTCGGCCCGCTGGTGTGCGCGGCCTCCTCCTCGGTGGTGCCGATGATCGTCGGCCGCGGCCTGCAGGGCATCGGCGCGGGCATCATCCCGCTGGGCATCAGCGTCATGCGCGACGTGCTGCCCGCCGAACGCCTGGGCAGCTCCATCGCGGTGATGAGCGCCTCGCTGGGCATCGGCGGCGCGCTCGGCCTGCCGATCTCGGCCGCGGTCGTGCAGTACACCAGCTGGCGGATCATGTTCCTCGGCGTCGCGGTGCTGGTCGCGGTCGTCGCCGCGGGCGTGTGGTTCCTGGTGCCGAACGCGGAGCCGAAGGGCACCGGCGGCTTCGACCCCCTCGGTGCGATCGGCATCGGCATCACCCTGGTGTGCCTGCTGCTCGCGGTGTCCAAGGGCGGGGACTGGGGCTGGACCAGCACGACCACGCTGAGCCTGTTCGCCGGCGCCGCCGTCGCGCTGGCCTTCTGGCTGTGGTGGGAACTGCGCCTCGACGACCCGCTGATCGACCTGCGGGTCGCCGCCCGGCGCCCGGTACTGCTGACCAACGCTGCCTCCGTGGTGATCGGCTTCGGCATGTACGCCCAGTCGCTGATCCTGCCGCAGCTGCTGCAACTGCCCACCGCGACCGGATACGGACTCGGGCAGTCCATGCTGGCGATGGGTCTGTGGATGTTCCCCGGCGGCCTGGTGATGATGGCCGTCTCGCCGATCGGCGCCCGCATCTCGGCACGCTACGGCCCGAAGATCACCCTCGTCGCGGGCAGCCTGGTGATCGCGGCCGGCTACGGCGTCTCGATGATCCTGATGGGATCGGCGCCGGGTCTGCTGGTGGTGACATGCGTGTCCAGCGCCGGTGTCGGCCTGGCCTACGGCGCGATGCCCGCGCTGATCATGTCCTCGGTGCCGCTGTCGGAAACGGCCTCCGCCAACAGTTTCAACACCCTCATGCGCTCGGTGGGCACCACCACCTCGGCCGCGGTGATCGGCGTGGTGCTCGCGCAGATGACCACGCAGTTCGGCGGGCACGCCATTCCGACCGAGGCCGGTTTCCGCACCGGCCTGCTGCTCGGCTGCGGTGTCGCCGTGGTCGCGGCGCTGGTCGCGCTGGGAATTCCGGGCAAGCCGAAGACCGCGGCGGCGAGCCAGGCGCCCGTCGGCGAACCCGCCCGCAGCCGGGCCTGAGGACGCGCCCGCCCTCGGTTCAACGTTTCGCCAACCCTCGCCGGGCATAGTGAGCCACATCACGGTCGAGCACCGTGGATGCATCCGGACTCAGCGAGGAGTGACCCGCCATGATCTATGCCAAGCCGGGAACCGAGGGCAGCGTCGCCGACTACGCCGCCCGCTACGACAACTTCATCGGCGGCGACTGGAAGCCGCCGGTGGAGGGCCGCTACTTCGAGAACCCCTCACCGGTCGACGGTCAGGTGTTCACCGAGGTCGCCCGTTCCTCGGCCGCCGACGTCGAACTGGCCCTCGACGCCGCGCACGGCGCCGCCGACGCCTGGGGTGCCACCTCGGCGAGCGAGCGCGCCAACATCCTCAACAAGATCGCCGACCGCATCGAGGCCAACCTCGAGTCCCTCGCCGTCGCCGAGACCTGGGAGAACGGCAAGCCGGTCCGCGAGACGCTGGCCGCGGACCTGCCGCTGGCCGTCGACCACTTCCGCTACTTCGCCGGCGCGGTACGCGCCCAGGAGGGCGGCATCAGCGAGGTCGACAACGACACCATCGCCTACCACTTCCACGAGCCGCTGGGCGTGGTCGGCCAGATCATCCCGTGGAACTTCCCGATCCTGATGGCGACCTGGAAGCTGGCTCCGGCGCTGGCCGCGGGCAACGCGGTGGTGCTCAAGCCCGCCGAGCAGACCCCGGCCTCGATCCTGAAGGTCGTCGAACTCGTCGCCGACCTGCTGCCGCCCGGCGTGCTCAATGTGGTGAACGGCTTCGGCATCGAGACCGGCAAACCGCTGGCTTCCAGCCCGCGGGTGGCGAAGGTCGCCTTCACCGGCGAGACCACGACCGGCAGGCTGATCATGCAGTACGCCAGCGAGAACATCATCCCGGTGACCCTCGAACTCGGCGGCAAGAGCCCCAACATCTTCCTGCCGGACGTGACCGCCGCCGACGACGCCTACCTCGACAAGGCCGTCGAAGGGTTCGTGATGTTCGCGCTCAACCAGGGCGAGGTCTGCACCTGTCCTTCGCGCGCGCTCATCCACTCCTCCATCTACGACGAGTTCATGGCCCGCTGCGTGGAGCGCACCAAGGCCATCGTCAGCGGCAACCCGCTCGACGACGCCACCATGATCGGCGCCCAGGCCAGCAACGACCAGTACGAGAAGATCCTGTCCTACATCGACATCGGCCGTCAGGAAGGCGCCGAGATCCTCACCGGCGGCGGCCCGCGCAAGGTCGACGGCCTCGAGAACGGCTACTACGTCGAGCCGACGATCTTCAAGGGCCGCAACGACATGCGCATCTTCCAGGAGGAGATCTTCGGCCCTGTCGTCTCGGTCACCACCTTCGACACCGTCGAGGAGGCGATCTCGATCGCCAACGACACCCTCTACGGCCTGGGCGCGGGCGTGTGGACGCGCGACATGAACACCGCCTACCGGCTGGGCCGCGCCATCAAGGCGGGCCGGGTGTGGACCAACTGCTATCACGCCTACCCGGCGCACGCGGCGTTCGGCGGCTACAAGAAGTCCGGCATCGGGCGCGAGAACCACAAGATGATGCTCGATCACTACCAGCAGACCAAGAACCTGCTGGTGAGCTACTCCCCGGACAAGCTCGGATTCTTCTGATGCCCGAACGCGTCGAGCGGGTCGCGCTGACCGAGGCCGCGATCGAACTGCTGACCCGGCTGACCGCGCGGCACGGCCCGCTCATGTTCCATCAGTCCGGCGGATGCTGCGACGGCAGCGCGCCGATGTGCTACCCGCGCGGGGAATTCCGCGTCGGAGCCTCCGACGTGCTGCTCGGGGAAGTGGGCGGCGACATCCCGTTCTGGATGAGTGCCGACCAGTACGAGTACTGGAAGCACACCCATCTCACCATCGACGTGGTGCCGGGTCGGGGCAGCGGGTTCTCGGTGGAGGCGCCCGAAGGGGTGCGTTTCCTCATCCGCTCGCGACTGCTCACCGACGGCGAGGCCGTACAACTCGCCGCCGAGGCGCCGCCGCGCACCGGCGCGGACGTGTCGGGCTGAGCGGATCGGCGGCCCGGCGCGATCACCCGGCCGCCGAGGCGAAGTGCCGGTCGCCGCGCGCGATGGTCAGCGCGGCGACCAGCACGCCCACGACCGCGCCGATGAGCGTGTCCACCACCCGGCCCGCGGCCACCGCCGCCCCGACCGGCTGCCCGAGCCCGGTCAGCAGCAGGGCCACCGTTGTCACCGCGATCGAGGCGATCGCATAGTTGCGCACCACATACATCTCGGCGAGCACCTGGCCGACCGTGATCACCACGACCAGCGGCCAGTACCCCAGCGCCGCGGCGAACATCGCCGCGGCCAGCAGCGCACCCGCCGCATTGCCGAGCAGCCGCTGGATCGCGCGCTGCACGGTGTGGTGGTAATTCGCGCCCTGGAGAACGGCCATCGCACCCATAGTCGCCCACAGCGGATGCTGCACGCCCAGCACGAACGCGATCCAGCCGGCCGCCAGCGAGGCCACCACCACTCGGGCCACCCCGGCGAGCAGGCCGGGCTCACGCAACGCGCGCACACCGGTGCGCAGGAAGTTCTCCGGGCGAGCGAGCTCGGCGGAGATGTCGCCGATCGCGGCTCCCACACAGGGAATTTCGATGTCCCGGCGGACTTTGCGGAGTTCGGTCTCCAGCAGCTCGAAATCCTCTCCGCGCGCGAGGACGTGGTCGTAGGTGCCGGTGTCGACGACAGTTTCGGCGGCGTCCAGCAGGGCGAGCAGCTCACGAGAGTGCTTGCCGGGGTCGGGTTCGGCCAGCGCGATCGTCTCGCGGGCACGGGCGATGGCCGCCCGCGCCGCCGACCGCGCGCTCTCGCGGACGCCCGCGGACGCCGTCTCCAGCGCCGACACCGCGGCCAGCGCCCTGGCCACCGCGATCCGGGACGGCCCGTGGGGATGCAGCAGGGCGGGCGACATCGTCATCGCCCAGCCGGCCACCGCGCCGATCGCGGCGGCGGCGACCGCGAACCACAGATCGGCCGCGGTGGTCGCGAATCCGGCCGCACCCGACGCGGCGAAGATCAGGATGACCGGGCCCGGCCCGGGAATACGGAAGGCGCCGAGCAGCCAGAACGCGACGCCCGCCGCGACCGCGAGCGCCGTGATCACCACCCCGCCCGGCAGCCCGGCCACACCGAGGCCCGCGCCGAGCCCGACGTAGGCGACCACGCCGACGCCGATCAACGCGACTTTGACCGCCAGCTGCCGGTAGGGCTCGTTGCGCGCGAACGCCGAACTCAACGCACCGAGCGCCGCGAAACCGGACAGCTGCGGCAGATCGAGCAGCCCGCCGCCGATCAGCACGATGAGTACCGCCGCGCCGACCCGGATCGCCGAGGCCGTGACCGCGTACGCGCTGCGTACCTCCAGCGCCGAGCGCCACGCGGCGGGCGACACCGAATGCGCGAGGGCTACCCGCGAGTGCCGCAGGCGGCTGTAGTCATGGGCGGTAATGGATGGCTGCATCAGCAAAGGGTATTATTTCACGAGTAAATTATCTATGAAGAGTCGCTGTGAGGCTCGCTACGATGGCTGTCATGCCCGACGAATCCGCAGCGTTGCCCGAGCCAGCCGTGTCGCACGAGGCGGCCACCGCACAGCCGCGCCGGGCCGCTGCTCAGCCTCGCCGGGGCATCGCGGCGCCGGACGATGCCGCGGCGACACCGGACGACTTCATCGATCGCGTCCGGCGCGCCTGGGCGCAGACCTATCCCGAAGTCGACACCACACCCATCGACGTCATCGGCCGGATCGCCCGGATCGGCTCGCTCGCCCTCACCCAGCTCGACCGCGAGCTCACCGGGTCGGGCGTCACCCGCTCGGAGTTCGACGTGCTGTGCACCCTCGCCCGGAGCCCGCACCCCTTGCGCGCCAGCGAGGTCACCTCCGTCACCGGCATCTCCGGCGCCGCGACCACGAAACACACCGATCGCCTGGCCGGACTCGGCCTCGTCGAACGCCGCCGGCTGGAACGCGACGGGCGGGTCGTGCTGCTCGAACTCACCGAGGAAGGACGCAGGCTCGTGCGCACCCAGCTCCCGCGCAGGCTCGAACGAGAAGAAAGCATGCTGGACGGGCTCACCGAGGCCGAGATCGACACCCTCACCGGGCTGCTGCGCCGGGTGGCCCTCAACGTCGAACGCCGGATCGGTCCGTAAACCGATCCGGCGTACCCGGTTTCCCGAACGCCCCTCAGCGCCGGCGGATCACCGTGATGGGGCACTCCACCGTGTGGATCAAGGCGTTACTGGTCGAGCCGAGCATCATGCCGGTGAACCCGCCGCGACCGTGACTGCCGACCACCACCTGCTGGGCATCGGCCGAGGTGTCCAGCAGCGACCGCACCGGACGATTCGCCACCACGACCCGGCGGACCGCCACATCCGGGTAGCGCTCGCTGTATCCGGCCAGCCGCTCCGCCAGCAGCGCCTCCTCGTCGGCGGCGATCGCCTCCCAGTCCACGATGCCCAGCTCGAGGCTGTTGGTATCACTCCAGGAGTGCAGCGCGATCAGCGGAACCCCGCGCCTGCTCGCGGTCTCGAAGGCGTACTCCACCGCCTCCACACTGTTCTCGGTGCCGTCGACACCGACCAGGATCGGCTTGCCCGACCACTGCTCCGCCACGCCCGCCGCGGTCTCGTGCACGACGGTCACCGGGCACTGCGCGTGCCGGGTCACCGAGGTACTCACCGAACCGAGCAGACCGCGCCTGAACGCGCCGAGCCCGCGTGAACCGACCACGATCATCCGGACCCGCTCGGAGTAGGCCAGCAGCGCAGGGATGACGAAATCGAACGTCGCCTCGGTGGTGATCTTCAGTTCCGCCGGGGCGGATTTCGCGATCTCGTCGCGCACCTCGGCGACCAGGCGCTCACCCTCGGCCTGCAATATCTCCAATTCGGGCTCCGGCAGCGTGAGACCCGAACCGTAGCCCGTGCTCACCGCAACCGATGTGAGCAGATGCAGAGTGCTGCCGTGCAGCGCCGCCTCGGCCGCCGCCCAGGCAGCCGCCTGCCGCGAACTCTCCGAACCGTCCACCGCTGCGACGATCACCGGCTCGATCGCATTCTCCCGTGTCTCGGCCACCTCGGGCCCCTTCCGTTCCAACGCCTCTGTCGGGCAAACATCCCGGCCTTCTCCTGCCAGCATGCCCCACTTCGAGGCCGGAACCGAGTAGCGCCCCGGCACAAATCACATCGGCGGCCCCCGGCGCACCCGCTCGTCCCCGGATGTGCGCAATGCGCAGGCAACAGCCGTGCAACCGAGCGGCACCGGACTTCCGGCGATCTCCTGGGATCGTCGAATCCTGTTGCACCCCATACGACATCGCCCACCGAAGGCACCACGGTCCGCCGGTCGAACCGGACACCTGTCGGCCGACGCCGGTGTGCCGAGCACGAATCGGAGCGCGGAGACGGCCGTCACAACGCGAGCGCGGGGACACCGGGCATCCTGCCTGTCGCCGACAGCCGGCTTCGGATGGCATCGGGCCCGCGAGCCGGCGCCCGGACGACTACGGCTGCAACAAGCGGGCGAGCATTCTGGAGGCGTTCGATCGGGTGTACGGCGCCGACGAGGATCGCCGTCCACCCGATCGGGTCAGGCTCCGTGCTTGCGGCGGCGGAATTCCTCGGCGATGAGACGCAGGCACGTGTCGTGCTCGGTCTCACCGGGATGGGCCTCGCGCCGCAGCCGCAACATGGCCTGCGGCAAACCGATGCCCAGCTCACTCGACAGCCGCACGGCATCGACCTTCGGCATTTCTGATCCTCCACGAACTTGTTTGAACTAGAACAGCAACCGTCTCTTCGTACCCGACAGCGACCTCGGCGAACCCTCGAAAACATCTCGATCGCGTGAAGGTCGTTCGCGGGCCGGGCGGCAGGAGCGAGGAGAGTCTACGACCACGCCGGATACCGTTCGCACCGACCCTTCGCGATGGACGACAGCGTTTCCCGGATGTCCCCACCCGGGACGGAGGCAGGATGGAGGCATGGGCGAGATCCGCATCGGAACCTCCGGCTGGGTGTACCCGCCGTGGCGGGGCGTGTTCTATCCGGCGGGCCTGCCGCACAAGAACGAATTGGCCTATCTCGCCGAGCGAATGGACAGCGTCGAAATCAACGGATCGTTCTATTCGCTACAGCGACCGTCGAGCTATCTGCGGTGGGCCGAGCAGACTCCGCCGGATTTCCGCTTCGCCGTCAAGGGCAGCCGCTTCATCACCCATATGAAGCGGCTGCGCGGCGGCGAGAGCGCGCTCGCGAACTTCCTCGCATCCGGCGTTCTCGCCCTGGAGGAGAAACTCGGCCCGATCCTCTGGCAGCTGCCTCCGACATTCGGCTACGACCCCGCGATACTCGCGGACTTCTTCCGGGCGCTGCCGCGCACCACGGTACGGGCCGCCGAGATCGCAGCCAACCACGACCACCGCGTCGAGCAACCGCACACCAGCACCGGCGCCGACCGGCCGCTGCGGCACGCGCTGGAGGTCAGGCATCCCAGCTTCCTGACCCCGGATTTCCCCGGACTGCTGCGTGAACATTCCATCGGCCTGGTGGTGGCCGACACCGCGGGCAAGTTCCCCTTCATCGAGGAGGTCACCGCCGACTTCGTCTACGTGCGGCTGCACGGTCACGAGGAGCTCTACGTCAGCGGATACACCGACGAAGGGCTGGACATGTGGGCCCGCAAGATCGAATGCTGGGCCGAGAACGGCGATGTGTACGCCTATTTCGACAACGACGCCAAGGTGATGGCGCCACACGACGCGCTCGCCTTGCGGGAGCGGATCGCCGGCTGAGTCCACCGGCGCAGCCCTCTCCCCTCCTCTGCTTCTTTCGAGTGGTTGTTCATCGGCGACGGGCCCACCTGAGAGGAAGCATAGTCGAATGGCAATATCTACATATCGACACGCTGACGCGGTCATGCTCGCGCCCCCCCTGGTAACTGCTCCGCAACCCCGCTCGCCTACCTTGCGAAGGGCGAGTGAACGTACTCGCGCCGACGAGAAGGGACCTCGCCGTGGACCTCGCACGCCTGCCGCGCTCGTTCGGAGCCACCCTGCCCGACTGGGTGTTCGACGAGCTGGCCCACTCCCCTACCCCGTTGCGCACCGACGCCGATCGGATGGAATTGGCGCTGCGGCTGGCAGCGCGCAACCCCGTGGAAGGCTCGGGCGGACCGTTCGCCGCGCTCGTCGTCGACTCCCCCACCGGCGAGATCGTCGCGGCGGGCGTCAACCTCGTCCTGTCCAGTGGCCTTTCCGCCGCGCACGCCGAAGTCACCGCGCTCTCTCTCGCCCAGACCCGTGTCGGCGACTGGGATCTGGGAGCGGCCGGCGCGCCGGATCGCGAACTCGTCGTGAACTGGCGGCCGTGCGCCCAGTGTTACGGCGCGGTGCTGTGGTCGGGCGTCAAGCGCCTCGTCATCGCCGGTGAGGGCCCGGAAGTGGAGCAGCTCACCGGCTTCGACGAGGGGCCGGTGCGCGACGACTGGGCCGAGCAACTGCGCCGCCGCGGCATCGAGGTCGTCATCGGAGTACAGCGCGAGCGAGCCGTGTCGATGTTCGCCGACTACGGCCGCATGGCCGTCGAACGCGGCCTCACCGTCTACAACGCCCGCGGCGGGTCCTGAACAGGCACTTCACGGCAGCTCCGACCCTCGCCGTCGTCATCGAACAGCGGGCGCAGATTCCGAGCGGCCATGATCCGATCGTTGCCCGCGCCTGCTTCGATCATCGGCCAGACCAGCGCGTCGGCACCCACGACGAAATCGATCACCACGGGCCGGTCGTGCACGGCGCGGGCCTTCTCGATCACCATCTCCACGTCCTGCTCACGGTCACACCGCAATCCGACACAGCCGAGCGCCTCGGCGAGGGCGACGAAGTCTGGGACACGGCGCGTGTGGGTGGCCAGTTCGCTCTGCGAATAGCGCTCGTCGTAGAACAGGTGCTGCCACTGCCGGATCATGCCCAGATGGCCGTTGTTCACGATCGCCACCTTGATCGGCACACCCTCGACCGCGGCCGTCGCCAATTCCTGATTGGTCATCTGGAAGCATCCGTCGCCGTCGATCGCCCACACCTCGGCCTCGGGGACACCGAGTTTCGCGCCGAGCGCGGCGGGCACGGCGTAGCCCATCGTGCCCATGCCGCCGGAGTTCAGCCAGCTACGCGGTCGCTCGAACTCGATGAACTGCGCCGCCCACATCTGGTGCTGACCGACACCCGAGCAGAAGATCGCGTCCGGTCCCGCCGCCCGGCCCAGCGCGCGGATCACGAACTGCGGAGCGAGGGAGCCGTCGGCGGGCCGGTCGAAACCGAGGGGGTATGTGGTACGCAGGCGGTCGAGTTCGGCCCACCAGCGGGTGAGGTCGGGTCGCGGCCCTCGCTGGGCGTCGAATTCGGCGAGCAGCGCGGCCAGCACGGCATCGCAGTCGCCGACGAGCGGCACGTCGGCGTGCCGGATCTTGCCGATCTCGGCCGGATCGATGTCGACGTGCACGACAGCGGCGTCGGGCGCGAAAGAGGCGGGATCGCCGGTCACCCGGTCGTCGAAGCGGGCGCCGAGCGCGATCACCAGATCGCTCTTCTGCAACGCGCCGACCGCGGCGACCGTGCCGTGCATGCCGGGCATCCCCAGATGCTGGGGATGCCGGTCGGGAAAAGCGCCGCGCGCCATGAGCGTCGTGACCACGGGAATGCCGGTGGCCTCGGCGAACGCGCGCAGCCGGGCACAGGCGCCGGACTTCACCACGCCGCCGCCGATGTAGAGCACCGGCGCCTCGGCTCGGGCGATCAGTCCGATCGCGGCGCGGATCTGCCGCGGGTTCGGTTGCGTCACCGGGCGATAGCCGGGAAGTTCGAGCAACGGCGGCCAGTGGAAGACGGTCTGTGCGCGCAACACATCCTTCGGAATGTCCACCAGCACCGGGCCCGGCCGGCCCGACGCCGCGAGATGGAATGCCTCGGCCAGTACGCGCGGGATGTCGGCCGCGTGGGTGACCAGCACAGCGTGTTTGGTGATCGGCGTGCTGATGCCGACGATGTCGGCTTCTTGAAAGGCGTCGGTGCCCATCATCGGCAGCGGCACCTGGCCGGTGATGGCGACGACGGGCACCGAATCGGCCTGCGCGTCGGCGAGCGGCGTGACCAGGTTCGTGGCGCCGGGGCCGGAGGTCGCCAGGCAGACGCCGACCCTGCCGGTGGCCTGCGCGTAGCCGGTGGCGGCGTGTCCGGCGCCCTGCTCGTGGCGCACGAGCACGTGCCGGATGCGCGAGGAGTCGAGCAGCGGGTCGTAGACCGGCAGAATCGCGCCGCCCGGTATGCCGAAGACGACTTCGACGCCGAGTTCCTCGAGCGATCGCACGACCGCTCGAGCACCGGTGAGGCGTTCCGGTGATGACTGACCGGACGACGACGTCCGCGACGGTGACGTGTACACGGGAATCTCCGTTTTCCGAACACGCCGCGACCGGCGTGTTCTCGGCGGCGTCCGGGCGGCCCGCGGCACGATTGCACGCGGGCACGGCGGAACGCCGAGGTGGATACCGCTCCCGTGCACGCACACCGGCCTGTTCCGGCGGGTCTCTCCGCCGTGGATGTGTCGCGGGGTCTGCGGCTCTGCCGATCCGGATTCCCGTGGTGAGGACGGACCGTGAGCGCGGCCGTTCGGCCGCGGACAACGATCCTAGCGGGCCACGGCGGCTCTCGTCACCGGAGAGTTCGCCGCCGCGCCCGCCGGCACGCCCGAGGTGATCAGGTCCAGAGCACCGCGACCAGGACGTTGACGACGCCGAGGCCGCCTGCGGCGTGGGTCATCCACGGCTGATCCTTGCCCTTCTTGGCGTCCGCGCGGCCGATTTCGGCGAGCGCGGCGACGACGAGGGCGACGACCAGCTTGACGCCGATCTTGGCCATGTCGGGATCTTTGCCGAGCGAGTCGACCGATTCGGCCAGGCCGACGAGGATCACGCCGGTGACGATCTGCAGGCGCGCGCCCCACACCATCACTTCGTTCACCTTGGGCTGCCCGGCGGCATAACCGCCGATCAGCGCGGCGAGGCCGAGGAAGTGGGTGACCACGATCAAGTTGTAGACGACATCCATGGGACCAGAGACTAATGGATCCGCTGTCCACCTACTACGTCGTGTAGTGAATTCGTCGCGTCGTTTCGGTGACCTACAGGTCCAGCACGAGACGCCCGCTGTCACAGCGGGATACGCAGGGCAGCCAGGCCCCCGCGGCGCGTTCGGCTGCGGTGAGGGCCGAGTCACGGTGGTCGGGTTCGCCTGCCAGGACGCGCACCTCGCAGGTTCGGCAGAAACCCTGCCGGCACGAGTACGGGCGATCGGGGCGCAGTTTCAGCAGCGTTGCCAGAGCGGACTCGTCGGCGGGCACCCGCAGCACTTCGCCGGTGCGGGCGAGCTCGATCTCGAAGGGCCGCCCGTCGACGATCGGCGGGGGTGAGAAGCGTTCGAAGTGCAGTTCCACGCCTGCCGTGTCCCGCAAAGCGGCGATCACCGCGGTGGTCATCGGGGCGGGTCCGCAGCAGTAGACGGCGGTGCCCGCGCGGACGCCGGGGAGCAGGTCGGCGGCGGCGGGCAGGCCGTGTTCGTCGGCGGCGCGGATGGTGACGCGCGCGCCGAAGGCGGCGATCTCGTCGAGGAAGGGCAGGGTCGCCCGGGAACGGCCTACGTAGACCATCGACCAGTCCACACCGAGCCGGTGCGCCAGCCGGGCCATCGGCAGGATCGGCGTGATCCCGATGCCGCCCGCGACGAAATGCAGACGGGCGGAGGGCGATCCGTGCCCGGGGACGGCGAAGGGGAAGGCATTGCGTGGCCCACGGGCCAGCAGGGTGCTGCCGACCGACAGCGCGTCGTGCACTTCGACCGAGCCGCTGCCGCCGTGGATGCGGCGCACCGCGATGCGGTATTCGCCGCGTTCGGCGGGGTCGCCGCACAGCGAATACTGCCTGCGCCTGCCGGAGGGCAGTTCCAGGTCCAGGTGCGCGCCAGGCCGCCAGGCCGGCAGGCCGGCGCCGTCGCGGGCGCGCAGGGTCAGGCCGACGACATCCCGGCCGTGCGCATCGATCCGGCGGTCGGCCACCACCAAGGGCAGGGTGTGCGTGTCGGCGCGCAGCCCGGGATCGCGTCGATGGGCCAGGCGCGCCCAGCGCAGGCGCAGCGTGGCCAGCGCGTCGACAACGGCGAAGGTCAGGTCCGGGCCGCGCCTGCCGTACAGATCGGCGGGCAGATCGGGCGCGATCACGAGGCCGCGGCCCGCGCTGCCGGGGACGTGGCGAGATAGGCGATCGCCTGTGCGGTCGAGCCGACGGTTTCCGGATGGTAGCCGGGCAGGAAGGTCGACAACGCACTCGCCGCCAGCGCGGGCACGCCGGGTAGCGCGCCGCGGCGCATCGCACCGAGGACGCGCGTGAGCAGCCTCGGGTAGCCGAGGTCGGGCAGCGCCGGATCCTGGCGGATCATGAACGCGGCGCCGCGGACCACCAGCGCCAGGAAGATCGGGAACACCAGCGCCATCAGCGCGGAGCGGCGCAGATAGCCGACGCCGAAGTATTCGGCGACCTCGTGGGCGACGTGGCGGTGCTCCACTTCCTCGGCGCCGTGCCAGCGGAACAGGTCGGCCATGCGCGGGTCCGCGTCGAATCGCTCCAGGTCGGCATTGAGCACCCAGTCGCCGAGGAAGGCGAAGAAGTGCTCGAGGCAGGCGATGAAAGCCAGGCGTTCGATCATGGCCTGACGTCCGGCCACTGCGCCCGACGTCTCGGGCCACAGCGTGGCGCGGAACAGGTGTTCGGCCTGGCGCAGGAAGGGCTCGGTGTCGATGCCGTTGGCCGCGAGCACGTCGTGCAGCACCTTGTCGTGGGTCTGCGCGTGCATGGCCTCCTGGCCGATGAAACCGAGCATGGCCTCGCGCAGTTTCTCGTCGGCGACATGGGGCAGGGCTTCGGTGTAGGCGGCGCAGAACATGCGCTCGCCCTCGGGCAGCAGCAGGTTCAGCGCGTTGATCACGTGGGAGGCGATCGGCTCCGCGCGCAGCCAGTGCAGCGGTGCGCCCGCCCAGTCGAAGCGGACGTCGCGGGCGTGCAGCGCCACCACGCCCGGATCGGTCTGCGGCGTGCGGCGGGACCTGCGAAGTAGCGGCATCGGTACTCCTCGAACCTGGTGTGTCCAGTGGGAGCAGCGTACACCTGACTAGTACGCGCAGTAACTGTTACTGGCGAGTTCACTTATCTGCGGTGGCGACCTCCACCGCGGGTCGCCATCCCAGGTGCGGCGCGATCGACTCGACGGTGTCGTGCAGGATCTGCTCGTAGTCCTCGCGCTGGAACTCGTACGGAAGTTCCAGCCGCAGTTCCCGGGCGTGCGCGACCACGGGATCCGCGCGCAGGCGTTCGACGATCTCCTCCGCGGGGCCGACGAGGTCGGGGGCGAACAGCACGCGTCGCTCGCCGTTCGGGCGCAGGGTGCGCTCGTGTCTGCTCGCGGCGTAGCGGCGGTAGCGCTCCCTGGTCACCCGGTCGGCGCTGTCGAGCGGGACGATGACCCGGCCGAGAGCCAGGCGGGACCGGCCGCCCCCTGCCGCGCGCGCTCGGTACTCGCGGACCAGGTCGAGCTGGGTGGTGGTGAAATCCTCGCTGCGATCGGCGAAGACGACATTGCCGGTGAGCAGGTTCAGCCCGTTCTCCCCCGCCCAGCGCACCGAACGCAGGCTGCCGCCGCCGTACCAGAGCCGGTCGATCAGTCCGGGGCTGTGCGGCTGCAGACGGGGGCGCTGGATGTTGCCGGGCGACTCGATGATCGTGTCCGGGTCGCCGAGGTACTCCCCGCGCAGGTTGGCGATCAGGCGCTCGATCCGGCCGTAGGACAGGTCGTAGGTACGCCAGTCGCCGTCGAAGACCAGGTCGCCGATGAGATCCGCGTGTGGCGGGGTCCCCGCGCTGAAGCCCGGCTGCAGCCGGCCGCCGGAGAGCACGTCGGCCATCGACAGATCCTCGGCCAGCCGGAACGGGCTCTCGTAGCCGATCGGGATCACCGCGGCGCCCAGTTCCACCCGGCGCGTGCGCTGCGCCGCCGCGGCGAGGAACACCGCCGCCGAGCCGACGCCGTGCTCGAGATGACGCTGCCTGATCCAGGCGCCGTCGAAGCCGAGCGCCTCCCCGAACTCGAACAGCCGCAAGGTGTCCTCGAGTCCCGTGGCGGGATCGTCGTCGGGGTAGTTGCCCGGCGTCAGGAACGCCAGGCTGGTGATCCGCGGATCGGAGTCGGTGGCGGCGTCGGAACCCATGGGGCGAGTGAATCGCGTTGCGCCGGCCCGCGACACCGTTGCGCTCGAGCAGAACGCAAGTCCGCCGTGCGGGCGCGGTAACGTGCCTTGCGACTGCGCCCCGGGACGGCCGGGGCGGACGTGCCGGAGGCCGAGTTCCGGAGTTGCCGAGTGTCGAGGAAGTGGCCGATGCATCGCCTGATGACGAGTGTGATTTCGGTTGCGGCCGTGGTGTTCACGGCGGGAACGGGACCGGCGGCTGCCGCGCCCGCTGTTCCCGATGTGGGTCCGGCCGGGACCGCTTTGATGCACGGCGATCTCGCCTCGACCGACTCCACCCCGCATCCGGGGCCGGGGCCGGGCGCGCGGGTGGCCGCCTGGTCGGCGCCCGGCGGTGTGTGCAGCGCGACCTTTCTGACCTCGCAGGGCGTGCCGGTGTCACTGTGTACCGCCTTCGTCGGGCTGAACCCGCTCACCGTGGTCGCGCCGACGGTGGTGGTGTTCGACCCGCTCTCGGCGCAGCCGCTCGCCTCCTTGCAGCTGGCCAAGGGCGGTCTGCTGGGCGGAGTCTACGGCTATCTCGACAGCGCCGACCGGGTGGTGGTCGCCGACGGTTCGGGTGCGATCGTGAAGGTCGCGCACCGCCGAGAGGCCGACGGCGCGGTCCGGCTGTTCGTCGACGAGCGCATCGATCTGGCCGCGCGCATTCCCGCGGGCGACTCGGTCACCGGTGTCGCTCCGGACCATCGGGGCCGCATCTGGTTCGCCACCACCGGCGGCGTGATCGGCACCGTGGAGGCGGACGGACGAATCGGCGACACCCGGTTGCCGGACGGGGAGCAGCTGACCAACGGGTTGAGCATCCACCCCGGTGGCGCGTCGGTGCTGACCAGCCGGGCGCTCTACGAGATGCGCGCCGACGACAGCGGCGTCCCGCAGATCGTGTGGCGGCGCGCGTACGACGCCGCGACCACGCGCAAACCCGGTCAGCTCGCCGCCGGATCGGGCACCACCCCGACCTATTTCGGACCGGGCGGCGACGCCTGGGTGGCGATCGTCGACGACGCCGAGCAACCGCATCTGATCGTCCACCGCACCACCGACGGCTCGGTCCTCTGCCGCACACCGGCTTTCGTGACGTCCGGGCAGGGCACCGAGAATTCGCCGATGGCGTGGGGGGACTCGCTGATCATTCCGAGCACCTACGGTTTCGCCTATCCTCCGAATGCGACCGACGGGCCGAGCGATCCTCCGAATGCCGTCTTCGCCGGCGGCATGACTCGCATCGACGTCTCCGAGACCGGCTGCACGCGCGTGTGGGAGAGCGACGATCGGATGGCCACGCTGCCGAAGCTCTCCCGCGCCGACGGGGCGATCCACGCGCTGACCTACGGTCCCCTTCCCGCGCGGGGCGGCGTGCAGCAGGTCGGGCCGGTCTACTACAGCGCGGTCGATGTCGAGACCGGGCAGCGCCGCGCGCATGAGCAGGTGGGCTTCGCGCCGGTCGACGAACCGTTACAGCTCACCGGGACGATCGGGCCGGACGGGTCGTTCTGGCAGGGCACATTCGGGCGGATGCTGAAGATCGTGCCCCCGCACACCGCGTCGGCACCGGTGAGTACGCAGTAGGGGGCGACGCTAGCGCACCACGACCATCGGGCATTCGACCGTGTGCAGCAGCGCATTGCTGGTGGAGCCGAGCAGCATGCCGGCGAACCCGCCCCGGCCGCGACTGCCGACGACCAGGAGCTGGGCCTGTGCCGCGGCCTCCTGCAGAGCGGGAACCGGCCGCTCGGACACCACGATCCGGCGGATCGTCACTTCCGGGTAGTCCTGTTCGTATCCGGCCAGGCGTTCGGCAAGCACCGCCTCCTCCGCGGTCCGGACGGCTTCCCAGTCGGCGGGAATGGTGACGGCGCCGGCGTCGCACCAGGAATGCACCGCGACCAGGTCGACCTTGCGGCGCGCCGCCTCCGCCACGGCGAAATCCACCGCCGCCGCACTGTGCGCGCTGCCGTCGACGCCGACGACCACCGGGGCACGGCGCGACGACGCGTCCGCGGCGGAACGGTCGTGGATCACCGCCACCGGGCACTTCGCGTGCCGCGCCACCGCCGTGGTCACCGATCCGAGCATGCCGGGCAGATACGCGCCGGTTCCCCTGCTGCCCAGCGCGATCAGGCGGGCCGTGGCCGAGCGATCAAGCAGGGTCGGAATCAGCAGGTCGGCGCAGACCTCGGTGCTGATCTCCAGTTCCGCCTCGGCCGCGTCCCGCGCGATCCGCGCGGCGGCGGCGACCACCCGCTCGCCTTCCGCGCGCTGCCGCTCCCGGTCGGCGGCCGAGAGGGTGCGCGCGGGGCCGGCGCAATCGTCGGTCGAGGTGAACACGTGCAGCGGGGCATCGTGCAGCGCGGCGGTCACCGCGGCCCAGGCCGCGGCGTGGTGCGACCCCGGGGAACCGTCCACCGCGACCAGGATCGGCGTCCTCCCCCGAATCTCGCCTGCGCTCATACCTTCTCCCTTCCCGGATCGGCTCGGCCCCGCGAACTCGCGTCCCGCGGCGCCCGAGTCGTTCGGTGCCACCGAATCGTCTCGCCGGCCAGTCTGGTCGCCCGCGCTCCCGTGGTCGAGTCTGCCGTGGTCGGGAGTGTCGCCGCCACCGGACCGACAGCTCGCACCGGTTGTGCTGCGATTCCGCGGACCGGCGTTTCGGTACGCCTGTTCGCGGCTAGATTCCGGACATGTCCATCGACTGCTCGAGCGTCGTCCCCGGTTCCCGCGAAGAGGTCTTCGCCTGGCATGCCAGGCCGGGCGCCTTCACCCGGCTGGCGCCGCCCTGGCAGCCGGTCACGCTGATCGCCGAAGCGGATTCCCTCGCCGACGGCCGGGCGGTGCTCGGACTGCCCGGCGGGTTGCGCTGGGTCGCCCGGCACGATCCCACCGGTTACCAGCCGCCCCAACGATTCGTCGATGCCGTGGCCGCCGACGGGCTCGCCTCGACTCCGGTGGCACGGCTGTTGCCCTGGCGGCACATCCACGAGTTCGAGCAGGTCGATGCCGACCACACGCGCGTGATCGACCACGTCGACACCCCGATCCCGGCCGCAGCACTGCGCGCGATGTTCGAATACCGCTACCGCCAGCTCGGGGCCGATCTGCTCGCCCACCGCCGGGCGTCCGAACACGGCCTTTCCCCGCTGACGGTCGCGGTCACCGGCGCCTCCGGGCTGGTCGGCACGGCACTGTGCGCGTTCCTCGGCACGGGCGGGCACCGGGTGCTGCGCCTGGTGCGCCACAGCCCGAGTGGTCCCGGTGAGCGCCGCTGGAATCCCGATGCCCCCGATCCCGGCCTGCTCGAGGGCGTCGACGCGGTGGTGCACCTGGCAGGCGCCTCCATCGCGGGACGCTTCACCGACGAGCACAAGCGCGCCGTGGCCGACAGCCGCATCGGGCCCACCCGCCGCCTCGCCGAGCTCGCCGCGCGCACCGGCGTCTCCGTCTTCGTCAGCGCCTCGGCCATCGGCTACTACGGCTACGACAGAGGCGAGGAGACCCTCACCGAGGACGCCGATCGAGGTGCGGGATTCCTGGCCGACCTCGTCGAGAAGTGGGAGGCGGCGACCCGCCCGGCCGAGGAGGCCGGAATCCGCACGGTCCGGGTGCGCACCGGCATCGTCCTGTCACCGCGTGGCGGCACCCTGCGCCTGCTGCGACCGCTGTTCGCCGCCGGTCTGGGCGGACGGATCGGTGACGGCGAGCAGTGGTTCTCCTGGATCGGGCTCGACGACATGGTCGACATCTATCACCGTGCCCTCTGGGACGACGCGCTGTCCGGACCGGTCAACGCCGTGGCGCCGAACCCGGTGCGCAACAGCGAATTCACCCGCGTGCTCGCGCAGGTCATGCACCGGCCCGCCCTGCTGCCGGTCCCCGGCTTCGGCCCGGCTCTGCTGCTCGGCAAGGAAGGCGCTCGCGAACTCGCCACCGCCGATCAGCGGGTGTTGGCCGGCCGGTTGGGCGCCGCCGGGCACTCCTTCCGGTATCCCGAACTCGAGGACGCACTGCGTCACATGCTCGGTCGCACGGCGAGCTGAGGCAGCGGCACAGCTCACGCCGCCTCACCTACGACGACGAGTAGTATGCATGGCGTGCGGACGGCGGTTCACGAGGAGGCGGCGGTGGCGCGCGGCGCGCTCGTCGGGTCCGCCGCCGGGGCCGTCAGCCTTGCCGCGCATCCGCTCGGTGGCGGCACCGTCCATCTCTCGCAGGCCTCGATCGTCCAGTTGATCGGCGTGTGCGCGGCCGTCGGTGTCGTCGCCGGATCTCGGCGCGGACGAGTCGGCCGGGTCGAGCTGGTGGGGTTGCTGGCCGCCGGGCAGGGCATCGGTCACGCGGCGCTGACCATGGGTCATCCGCATTCCGCGCACCTGACCCCCGCCATGCTGTTCGCCCATCTGGTCGCGATGTTGTGCGCGGCGGTGTTGATCCGGGTCGCCGAGGCCGGTCTGCGCGCGGCCGCGTCGAGCGTGCGCCGAGCTCTGGCGGCGCTCGTCGGCGCGCTGCGATGGCAGTACGCGCCCGTCGTGCTCGCCGGATCGGGCATGTCGATCGGTTCCGGGCGGTTCCTGTCCGGCGGGGTGGGAACGCGCGGACCTCCGCCGCGCCGTTGAGTTCACTCCTCTCATGAAGGACGGGCCCGTCTTCTCGACGACCACGTCCGGCGACGGCTCCTGACCGCTCCGGCGTGCCGCCGCTCACCGAGGGCAGCGGATGTCCGCTGCGCCGCGCCTTCATGCCTTCCCGTGATGCCCTCGCGTCACGACCCCACGGATACCGCCGCGTCGCGTGCGCGAGCGCGGCTGTCCACCCCGAACTCGAACGGAGTCCCCCGTGATCGATCGATCCATGCACCGTCGCATCGCCGGCCTCGCCGCCGTCGCGATCGCCCCACTGCTGCTGAGCGCCTGCTCCGGCGACAACTCCCCCGCCGAGGCCACCGCGGCCGAGACCGTCACCATCCAGGACCAGTGGATCAAGGCCGCCGACAGCGGTATGTCCGCGGCGTTCGGCTCGCTCACCAATTCCGGTGGGCGCGAAGCGACCATCGTGTCGGCGAGCAGTCCGGCCTCCGAGCGCGTCGAACTCCACGAGGTCGTCGTCGACGCGGGCGGTGCCAAAACCATGCGCGAGAAGGACGGCGGCTTCGTGCTGCCCGCGGGTGGCACGCTGACGCTGGCGCCCGGCGGCGAGCACCTCATGTTCATGGACCTGCACGGCCCGCTGCGCACCGGCTCGGAAGTGCCGGTGACCCTCTCGTTCGCCGACGGCTCGACCACGACGTTCACCGCGCAGGTCCGCGACTTCGCGGGCAACCAGGAGAACTACACGCCCGGCTCCGGGCACGACGCCCCGGCAACTCCCCATGACGGTGCCTGAGCGCGGGCAGGCCCGGAGCTGGTCACGACGGCGGCTGCTCGGTGCGGGCGCCGTCGCGGCGGGGGCGGCGGGCGCGGCCGGTCTCGGCGCGGGAGCGTTGGCGTGGGGCAGCGGTGACGACGCGGTGCTCGCGGCCGCAGCGACCGAGCCGTTCCACGGCGCACACCAGGCCGGGATCGCCACCCGGCCCCAGCGTCATGTCACCTTCCTCGCCTTCGACCTGCGCCCCGGCCTGGACCGCGCGGACATCATCGGCCTGCTGAAGATCTGGACGACCGATGCCGCCCGCCTGACCAGGGGCGAACCCGCCCTCGCCGATACCGAACCGGAGTTGGCGGCCCGCCCCGCGCGGCTGACCGTCACCGTCGGATTCGGCCCGAGCGTGTTCACCGCCGCCGGACTCGGCCACCAGCGCCCGTCCTGGTTGCAGCCGCTGCCGTCGTTCGCCATCGACCGGCTCGACCCGGCCTGGTGCGACGGCGACCTGCTCGTGCAGGTCTGCGCGGAGGAGCCGACCACCGTCGCGCACGCGGTCCGGGTGCTCTCCCGCAGCGTCACCTCCCTGGTGACCGTGCGCTGGACACAGCGCGGCTTCCGCGATGCCGAACCCGGCCGGACCCCACGCAACCTGATGGGTCAGGTCGACGGCACGGTCAACCTCACCCCGGGCGCGGAATTCGATCGGCTGGTGTGGGACGACGGGTCGGCGACCCCGTGGCTGGCCGGGGGCACCTCGCTGGTGCTGCGCCGCATCGCCATGAATCTCGACACCTGGGAGCAGATCGACCCGGCCGGAAGGGAACTGACCATCGGCCGAACGCTGGCCAACGGCGCCCCGCTGACCGGAACCGACGAATTCGACGATCCGGACCTCACCGCCGTCGACGCCCTCGGCATCCCGGTGATCCCGCCGTCCTCGCACATCGCCCGCGCCAGGCACACCCACGACGGCGAACGGTTCCTGCGCCGCGGCTACAACTACGACGACGCGCCGGGCCCGGGCCAGATCTCCAACTCCGGCCTGCTGTTCACCGCCTACCAGCGCGACCCGCACAGCCAGTTCCTTCCGGTGCAGACGCGACTCGCGGAATTCGACGCCCTCAACGCGTGGACGACCCCGATCGGCTCGGCGGTCTTCGCGCTTCCGCCGGGCGTTGCCGAACCGGGCGGGTACCTCGGACAGTCCCTGTTCGAGGCCTGACCGAGCGAGGTGGTCGGCGCCTCGCTGCGCCAGAGGTGCCGGCCCGGCCACAGCAACGGCCCGAGCGGCGACCAGGCCGCCGCAGCCGATGGCGGTCATGGGCATTCGAACCGATCGAACCGCACACATCCGCCGCTCGCGCCGCGCTCGGAGTTGCCTGGGCGGGACGGGCAGCGGGTGGCCACCCGGATCCGGTGTGGTCGGTTCAGCCTCTGAGCCGGCCACGCGGCGTCAGCAACCCGGCGGCCCCTGTGCACCAGGCGCCGAGGACGTGCGCGACGGGTTCGACGGCGGCGACGAGCCCGACCCCCTGCCCCGCGTCCACCGGAAGAACTCGGGGATCGTCGGCGGCGATGCCCCTGCGCAGGGCATCTCGGGCGGCGCTGTCCGCCCGCAGCGCGTCCTCCCGGCCGGTCCACTCGGTGACGAATTCGTTGCGCAGGACCCGCGACGGGACATGGGCGGGCCACGGGTAGCCGAGGGCGACATCCACGGCGGTGGTCACCACGGTGTCGGCACCGTCCGCGGCGAGCATCGCGTCGCGGCCCGCGGCCGACAGCGCGGATTCGGCACAGGCCGCGAGTCCGGTCCCGATCCAGGCGCCGCTCGCACCGGCCGCGAGCACCGCCGCCAGACTCGCGGCCGAACCGATTCCGCCCGCGGCCAGCACCGGGACGTCGACGGCGGCGAGCACCGCGTCCAGCAGCGGCAGAGTGGCCATCTCGACGGCGCCGTGCCCGCCGCCCTCGAGCCCGCGGGCGACGAGGACATCGACTCCCGCGTCGGCGGCGCGGCGGGCGTGGTCGGCGGTGAAGACCTGGGTCGCGGTGCGGATCCCGTGGTCGCGCGCACGCGGCACCCAGCGCAGGTCCTCGCCGAAGGAGACGGCGAGCAGCGCGGGGCGGGCGGCGATCGCGACCTCCAGCAATTCGGGGCGGCGGGCGACCACCCAGTCGACCACGCCGATGCCGAACGGGCCGCTGATCGACTCGGTAGAGGCGAGTTCGCGGCGCAGGGCGTCGGCTGTCGCGGCGCTCCCCATGCCGATCATGCCGAGCCCGCCCGCCGCGGTCACCGCCGCGGCCAGCCGCCCGCCCGCCACCCCGCCCATCGGGGCGTTCACCACGGGCACGCCCAGGCCGAGCGCGCGTGACCAGGGCGTGCCGAGCGCCTGCCCGACAGCGGGACCGGGGGACGACTGTGCGGTCTCATCGGCGGGCGGCATAGCTCCATGCCAGCACAACCGGGATCGGGCGAGGCGGGCGGGTCCCGGTCACGGAGAGAGGTACCGCGAATGTCGGATAAAACACGAATCCGGGTTTACTTTCAGCTATTGTCCTGTCCCAGAGCAACCGCTCGACGGGACATCGACGACGCCGGCCCGGCCGTGGCTTCGTCGTACCCGGATAGACCTGGCGGTCCGGCGACGGGCCGCTCGTTCCTGCGAGGAGCACCATGTATCCCGGCGCACATGTCGACACCTTCCCGGACAAGCCCGCGGTGGTCATGGCGGAATCCGGCGAGACGCTGACCTACCGGGAGCTGGAGGAGAACTCGATCCGGCTCGCGCGGCACCTGTACGAGGCGGGGCTGCGCCGGGGCGATCACCTCGCCCTGCTGTCGGGCAACGATCCGAAGGTCTACGAGGTCTACTGGGCCGCGTTGCGATCCGGGCTTTACATCACCGCCGTCAACTGGCACCTCTCCCCGGCCGAGGCCGCCTATATCGTCGACGACTGCGGCGCCAAGGCGCTGATCGTGTCGGCGGATCTGTCCGAGGCGGCGCAGGCGATCGCCGAACAGACCCCGAAGGTCGCGGTGCGCATCGCCTACGGCGGCGCGGTGCCCGGCCAGGCCTCCTACGAGGACGCGCTGGCCGCGTCCTCACCCGAGCCGATGCAGGATCAGCCGCGCGGCGCCGACATGCTGTACTCCTCGGGCACCACGGGCAGGCCCAAGGGCATCAAGCACCCGCTGCCGGAACGTCAGGTCGGCGACGCCCCCGGCGACACCTACACCGCCATCTTCGGCCCGATGTACGGGTTCGACACCGAGACCGTGTACCTCTCGCCCGCGCCGCTGTACCACGCCGCGCCGCTGCGGTTCGGCGGCGTGGTACACGCCCTCGGCGGCACGCTGGTGGTGATGGAGAAGTTCGACGCCGAGAAGGCGCTGGCGACCATCGAGAAGTTCTCGGTGACCCACAGCCAGTGGGTGCCGACCATGTTCGTGCGGATGCTCAAGCTCGACGAGTCCGTGCGCAGCCGCTACGACGTGTCCAGCCTGAAGGTGGCCGTGCACGCCGCCGCCCCGTGCCCGACCGAGGTCAAGCGCGCGATGATCGACTGGTGGGGCCCGGTGCTGCGCGAGTACTACGCCTCCACCGAGGGCAACGGCGTCACCTTCATCGACAGCGAGCAGTGGCTGCGCAAGCCGGGCTCGGTCGGCAAGTCGGGTCTCGGCGTCATCCGCATCTGCGGTGCGGACGGCGCGGAACTGCCCGTGGGCGAGATCGGCACCGTGTACTTCGAGCGTGAAGAGGCGCCGTTCGCCTACCACAACGACCCGGCCAAGACCGCCGAGGCGGCGCACCCGGAGCATCCGACCTGGACCACCACCGGCGATATCGGCTACATCGACGACGAGGGCTTCCTGTTCCTCACCGACCGCAAGGCCTTCATGATCATCTCCGGCGGCGTGAACATCTACCCGCAGGAGATCGAGGACGCGCTCGCGCTGCACCCGAAGGTGCTGGACGTGGCCGTGATCGGCGTCCCCGACGAGGAGATGGGCGAGTCGGTGAAGGCGGTCGTGCAGGCGGCGCCCGGCGTCGCGACCGGCCCGGAGCTGGCCGCCGAGTTGCGCGAATACCTGCGTGAGCGGATCGCCCACTACAAGGTGCCCCGCAGCGTCGACTTCACCGAGGAGCTGCCGCGTACGCCCACCGGCAAGCTGGTCAAGGGCAAGCTGCGCGCCCAGTACGTCTGAGAAGTCCCCGCGCGCAGCGCTTCGGATCACGCTGCGCGCAAACCTCTCTCGCACACCGGTCCCCTCCTAGGCTTTTCCGTCTACGCGGAGGAGGGTTGTGCGGATGGCCGACAGCAGCGCCGGATCGATCCTGCGCGCGGTGCTCGAGCTCGGCCCGGCGCCGCGCAGCGTCATCGCCCGGCACGCGGCGCTCTCGCCCGCGACGCTGACCTGGCAGGCGCGTTCGCTCATCGAAGCCGGACTGCTGCGGGAGCTGCCGGAGACCACGGGCGCCGGGATCGGCCGCCCGTACAGTCCGCTCGAGCTCGACACCGACGGCAATGTCGCGCTCGGACTGCACATCGCCGCCCGGCAGAGCACCGTCAGCGCCGTCGACATCGGCGGGCGGATCGTGCGGCGCACGCAGATCCCGCACCGCAGCCTCGACCCGTCCGACATCCTCGACGACGCCGTCACGCACGTGCGGGCGCTGGCCGCCGAGTTCACCGAGGTGCGCATTCTCGGTCTCGGCGTGGCGACCGGCGGTTGGGTCGACACCGTCGACGGCACCGTGGTGCACCACTCCTTCCTCGGCTGGCGCGATGTGCCGGTGCGGCAGGTGCTCGCCGACGGGACCGGGCTGTCCACCCAACTCGACAACCACACCAGGGCGCTCGCCCACGCCGAGCAGTTGTTCGGGCGCACCAGGGGCGCGGCGAGTTCGATCGTGCTGTTCGTCGGCAATGTCATCGACGCCGCGTTCGCCGTGCACGGTCAGGTGCACTACGGGCCGCGTTCGGCGGCCGGGTCGATCGCGCGGCTGCTCGGCCCCGGCGAGAGCCCCGACGGCACCACCCGGCTGCTGCGCGACTACACCGATCACGCGCTGCTCGCCGCCGCCGGTCCGCCGGTGGCTGATGTCGCCGCGCTGCTCGCCGCCGCCGTCCCGGGCACGGCCGCGCACGAGCGCTTCCTGGATCGCGCCGCCGTGCTCGGCGAGGTGATCGCCGCGCTGATCGATCTGCTCGATCCCGACGCCGTGGTCATCGCCGACCGCGCCTTCGATCTGCCCGGTGTCGGCCCGGCCTACCTGGACGCGGTGCGCAGCCGTTCGGTCGTGTGTGCCAGACCGGAGGAAGTCGTGTTCGCGTCCTCGTTCCCCGGGCGCATCCTGACCATGAGTTCGGCCGCGGTCGTATTGCACGGAATTTTCCACGCACCGCACACGGCGCTGGCCGCCCGCGTGATTTGATTCCCGTTGATTTCAATGCGGATTCGGATCCGACCCAGGAACGTCAGCGCGAGAACTTCTGCGCGAGACAGCCGTCGCGATTCTCGCGACAGGTCTGCTCACCTCTTGCGCGACCGCCGACCAAGGCGATGTCCGGGCCTATTACGTCGAGGATCGAGAAGTCAGCGCCGAGGACGGACGCCGCATTCTCGACACCACTCAGAAGCCCTACTTCCCGGACAACTGGGACGCGGCGACCGCCTGGGAACAGGAAACCATCGATCTCGTCACCGAATCCGGATTCTTCGGTGAATCCTTCGATGCCGCCGAATTGTTCGACCGGTGTTTCGAGAAAGTCGCCGCCGACGCGGTTCCAAAAGATCCGCCGCACCCTGCTCGCCGCGCTCGGCGTCGCACCCGCGGCCGTGTGAGAGAAGGACGAAGATGACCAACGCCGATCACGGCACGAAGCAACTGCACCTCAATGCCTTCCTGATGTCGGTCGGCCATCACGAAGCCTCGTGGCGGCTGCCGGAGTCGGATCCCGACGCCCACACCGACGTGAACCACTACGTGCGGCTGGCGCAGACCGCCGAGAGCGGCAAGTTCGACTCCATCTTCTTCGCCGACAGCCCGGTGCTGATGGGCGATCCGGGCCGCAGGCCGAGCGGCAAGCTGGAGCCGACCGTGCTGCTGACCGCGATCGCCGTGCAGACCAGCCGGATCGGCCTGATCGCCACCGCCTCCACCAGCTACAACGATCCGTACAACCTGGCCAGGCGGTTCGCCTCGGTCGACATCGTGAGCAACGGCCGGGCGGGCTGGAACATCGTCACCACCGCGGGCGCCGACGCCGCCCGAAACTTCGGCCTCGACGACACCCCCGACCACAAACTGCGCTACGAGAAGGCCGCCGAGTTCGTCGAGGTCTCCACGAAGTTGTGGGACAGCTGGGACGACGACGCGATCATCGCCGACAAGGAACTCGGCATCCACGCCGACGCCGGCAAGGTTCGCAGGATCAACCACCGTGGCCGGTTCTTCCAGATCGACGGCCCATTGAACGTGCCCCGCTCCCCGCAGGGCTATCCGGTGCTGGTGCAGGCCGGTTCCTCCGAGGACGGCAAGAACTTCGCCGCCCGCTACGCCGAGGCCGTGTTCACCGCCCAGCAGACCCTCGAGGACGGCAAGGCCTTCTACCGCGACCTGAAGGATCGCGCCCGTCGCCTCGGCCGCGACCCGGAGTCGCTGAAGATCCTGCCCGGCATCGTGCCCGTCATCGGCGACACCGAAGAACAGGCCAGGGCCATCGATGCCGAACTGGCGCGGCTCATCTCGCCGGAGTACGCGCGCAGGCAGCTGGCCGAGCGTTTCCATGTGCCGGTGGAGGAACTCGACCTCGACAGCGAACTGCCCGAGGACCTGCCCACCGAGGACGACATCCAGGGCGCCAAGAGCCGCTTCACCCTCATCGTGAATCTCGCCCGGCGCGAACGGCTCACGGTGCGCGAGCTGATCACCCGCCTCGGGGGCGGCCGTGGGCATCGCACGTTCGCCGGCACCGCCGTGCAGGTCGCCGACACCATCGAGGAGTGGTTCCGGGAGGGCGCCGCCGACGGATTCAACGTCATGCCCGCCGTGCTGCCGTCGGGTCTGGACCGCTTCGTCGACGATGTGGTGCCTATCCTGCAGGAGCGCGGCCTCTTCCGCACCGAGTACACCGCGACCACGCTGCGCGGTCACTACGGGCTGGAACGTCCGGCCAACCAGTTCGCCGAGGAGCTGACCACAGCGGCCGCGCAGTAACCGTCTCCCGCGCCACCGGAACCCCGGCGGCGCGGGCATTCGACAGCGATATCACCCGCCGCGTGCGGACCCGTGGGTCCACACGCGGCGCGTGCACGAACGGGAGAGGACCGAGAACACCGGTGACCGACACTGAATGTACCGAGCGCGATCACGACCGACGCGTTCCCGCCGGGGGCAGCCGCGCCGCGGAACCGGGCGGGCACGCCGGGAGCGAGGGCGTCGAGAGCGACGGCTGGCTGCGCTACCTGTGGCGGCGCTGCCTGGACCATCGCACGACAGTCGTGATCGCCGCGGTGGGCGCGTTGCTGGCAGCGGCACTGACGGCGGGACTGCCGCTCATCGTGCGCCACGTGGTCGACACCACGACCACCGGCGCGGGCTCGGTGCTTCCCTGGGCGGTCGCGCTGCTGGCCGCGGGCATCGCGCGCTTCGCCGCCTCCTGTGCGCGCCGGGTCGCTTCCTCGCAGCTGTCGCTGGGTGTGCAGCACGACCTGCGCAGCGACCTGTTCGCCGCGCTGCTGCGCCTGGACGGGCGCGAACAGGCGAGCCTGCGCACCGGTCAAGTGGTCAGCCGGGCGATCACCGACGTCACGTTGATCCAGATGTTCCTGCAGCTGATCCCGATGGTGACCGGCAACGTCGCGATGCTCGGCGCCGCCCTGGTGCTCATGTCGCTGATGTCGCCCGCGCTGACGGTGATCGCGCTGCTGGTGGTGCCCGCGCTGTGGCTGATCACCCGCGCAGGCCAGAAGGCGCTGTTCCCGGCCAACTGGGACGCCCAGGCGCGCGCCGCCGAGGTCGCGATCAGCGTGGAGGCCGCGGTCGCCGGTGTCCGGGTGGTCAAGGGCTTCGGCCAGGAGGGCCACGAACTCGACCGGCTCGAGCGCAGCGCGCGCGACCTCTACCGGTCGCGGCTACGACTGACCAGGATCACCAGCTGGTTCACCCCCGCGATGGCGACGGTCCCCGCCGTCGGTCAGGCACTCGTGCTGGTGGTCGGCGGCATTCTCGCGCTCGAGCAGTCGATCACCCTGGGCACCTTTCTGGCCTTCATGACCTACCTGGGTCTGTTCGTGAACCCGATCCGGCAGTTCTCCATGCTGCTGACCGTGAGCCAGCAGGGGCGGGCCTCGCTGGAACGGGTGCGCGAGGTCATCGAGACTCCGGCCCCACCCGCCGCGCCCGCGGTCGTCGCACCCGCGGGCGAGCGACCGCCGAGCGTCGAATTCCGCGCGGTGCGTTTCGCATTCGACGAGGTGACGGTTCTCGACGGGCTGGATCTGGTGGTCGAGTCCGGCGAGACCGTGGCACTGGCGGGCGGTGCGGGCAGCGGCAAGACGACGCTGATGCGACTGCTGCCGCGACTGTTCGAACCCGACTCCGGCGCGGTGCTGTTCGACGGCGTCGACATCCGCGAACTGCCCGATGCCCGCGCGCGGGTCGCCATGGTGTTCGAGGAGACCTACCTGATGGCCGACACCGTGCGCGCCAACGTCGGGTACGGCCGTCCCGAGGCCACCGACGAGGAGATCTGGCACGCATTGCATCTGGCCGCGGCGGACGGATTCGTCCGCGCCCTGCCCGACGGTCTGGACACCCCGATCGGCGAACGCGGCCAGCGCCTGTCCGGCGGCCAGCGTCAGCGCATCGCCCTGGCCCGCGCGCTGCTGACCGACGCGCCGATCCTGGTGCTCGACGACGCCACCTCCGCCATCGACGCCCAGGTGGAGGAACTCATCTTCAGCCGCATCGCCGCCGAGGTCAGGGCTCGCACCACCCTCGTGGTCGCGCACCGCATGTCGACCCTGGCGCTGGCCGACCGGGTCGCGGTGCTCGACGGCGGCCGGATCGCCGAACTCGGCACACCCGAACAGCTGCGTTCCTCCGGTGAGCTGTTCCGCGCCCTGTTCACGCCACCGGAGGTCGAGGGCATCGGCATCGACGGCACCGCCGGGCCCGGCGACCCGACGGCCCCGCTGTGGGTGGAACCGGCCGCGGGCGAGGACGACGACCGCGCCCTCGAACAGGCGGCGCGCTCCTTCGCCCAGCGCGCGGCCGGCGCGCCGGGCGCGATGGGCAGGGGCGTGGGCGGCGGCATGATGGCATCGGCCCCGCCCACCGGTGACGTCGCGGAGTTGATGGCGAAGCTGCCGCCACTGCGCGGCGAGCCCGAGGTGCCCGATTCGTTCTCCCGCACACCCGATCCCGCGTTCTCCCTGCGCAGGCTGCTGCGCCCCTTCGCACTGCCGCTGCTGGCCGGACTGGGTCTGGTCGCCCTGGACGCGATCGCCCAGATCGCCATCCCTTTCCTGGTCCGCTACGGCATCGACCACGGCGTGCTGCTCGGCGCCCGCGACGTGCTCCTGGGCGCGGCGGCGCTGGCACTGCTGGTGGTCGCCCTCGACTGGCTGGTGACCATGGCACAGGTGCGCGTGACCGGCCGCGCGGGCGAACGCCTGCTGTTCGGCTTGCGCGTCAAGACCTTCGCCCACCTGCAGCGGCTCGGATTACGGTTCTACGAGCGCGAACTCGGCGGGCGCATCATGACCAGGATGACCACCGACGTCGAAGGGCTCTCGGCGTTCCTGCAGACGGGCCTGGCGACCGCGCTCACCAGCACGGTCACCATCGCCGGCGTGGTCGTCGCGCTGCTGGTCATCGACGCCGGGCTGGCGGTCGTGGTGCTCGCGCTGCTGCCGGTGCTGGTCGTCTCCACCGTGGCGTTCCGGCGGCTGTCGGTGCCCGCCTACACCCTGGCCAGGGACCGGATCAGCTCCGCCAACGCCTACCTGCAGGAGAATGTCGACGCCATCGCCGTCACCCAGGCCTACCGACGCGAACCGGTCAACCAGCTCGAATTCGACCGCCGCTCCTGGGCCTATCGCGAGGCCCGGATGCGCAGCCAGACGTTGATGGCGGTGTTCTTCCCGTTCGTCGAATTCATGTCGGTGGTCGCCACCGCCGCGGTCCTCGCGGTCGGCGTGCACGATGTGCGGGCGGGCGCGATCAGCGCGGGCACCCTCATCGCCTTCCTGCTCTACATCGACCTGTTGTTCTCCCCCATCCAGCAGCTCTCGCAGGTGTTCGACAGCTACCAGCAGGCCGTCGTCGGCGTCGACCGGCTCGGCGCGCTGCTGCGCACCGAGGTCACCACACCGGACGCCGAGGACGCGACGCCGGTGCGCGGGCTCGAAGGCGCGATCGAGATGCGCGGGGTCGGATTCTCCTACGACGCCACCGATTCCGGGCAGGTGCTCACCGGGATCGATCTGCGGATCGCGCCGGGGCAGAAGGTCGCGCTGGTCGGCGAGACCGGCGCGGGCAAGTCGACGCTGGTGAAACTGCTGGCCCGCTACTACGACCCCACCGAGGGGCAGGTGCTCGTCGACGGCGTGGACATCCGTGACTACCGGCTGCGCGACTACCGCAAACGGCTCGGGGTCGTCCCACAGGAACCGTTCCTGTTCGGCGATACCGTGCGCGCCGCCATCGCCTACGGCAAACCGCACGCCACCCCCGCCGAGATCGAATGGGCGGCTCGCGCGGTCGGTGCGCACGAGATGATCGCGGCGCTCGAGTACGGCTACTACCAGCCGATCGGCGAACACGGCCGCAATCTGTCCGCCGGACAACGTCAGTTGCTCGCGCTGGCTCGCGCGCAGCTCGTCGAACCCGACATCCTGATCCTCGACGAGGCCACCGCCTCCCTGGATCTGGCCACCGAGGCCAGGGTGCGCGCCGCCGTCGACGTGCTCACCTCCGGGCGCACGACCATCGTGGTGGCGCACCGGCTGGCGACCGCCGCCGACGCCGACCTCATCGTCGTCCTCGGCCACGGCCGACTCCTCGAAGCCGGAACGCACGCCGAACTGCTCGAGCGCGGCGGCGCCTACCGGGCACTGTGGGCGGCCTATGTCGGCGACCAGGAACAGGTCCACTCGGCATCGTGACCGCCCTCGGGCGCACGGCGGGCCGGGCCCACACGAGGGCCCGGCCCGTACCGGCAACTGATCCGCGGGCCGGAACTCGTGGCTTCCGGCCCGCGTGGTCGTCGGTCTAGATGGGATTCGGCGGCACGCGCAGCGCGTCGTCGAGCTTCCTGGCGTCCCTGCGGACCCCCATCGCGGTGATGATCTCGGTGATGCCGAGCACGATCAGCCAGATACCGGCCACCAGCGTCAGCGTCGCGATCGAGCTCACCGGCCAGATCACCAGCACCACACCGGCGATGGCGGTCAGCACGCCGAACAAGCCCTGCCAGCCGCGTCCGGGCAGGCCCGGCTCGGACACCACGGCCACCAGCAGCGCGACGCCGCGGAACAGCCAGCCGATGCCGATCCAGATCCCGAGCAACAGGATCGAGGTCAGCTCGTCGCGGAAGCAGAACAGCCCGATCACGATCGACAGCGCACCGCTGAGGAAATACAGCACGCGCATGCCCGCGCTCCTGGTCGCGCCGAAGGCCGATATCAACTGCAGCACCCCCGACACCACGAGATAGATGCCGAACAGCACACCTGCCACCAGCAAGGTCTTACCCGGCCACACGAGCACGACGATGCCGAGGAACACCGAGATAACACCGGTCACGAGAATCGCCTGCCACGCCGATCTGGCGAGCGTCTGGACCGGCCCGTCCACCACGTTTTCGGTTGTCATGGGCAGATGCTATTCCCGGCGAGCCGAATTCCTTCGGATCTATTGCGGCCCGTCACGCGAGTGTCGGTGCTACTGACCGGCCCCGGCGATGTTCACCATCCAGCCGACGCCGAAGCGATCGGTGCACATACCGAACTCGTCGCCCCACATCTGCTTCTCCAGCGGCACCGTCACGACCCCGTCGGCGCTCAGTTGCTCCCACCAGCCGCGCAACTCGTCGGCGTCCTGACCGCTGAGGCTGATGGTGATCCGGCTGCCCTCCTCGAACTCCATGTCGGGCGGAGTGTCGGCCGCCATCAGGGTGAACCCGTTCGGCGTCTCGAGCTGGCCGTGCATCACCAGCGAACCCAGATCGTCCGGTGCGTCGCCGGCCTCGCCGAAGGTGTTGATCCGCAAGTCGCCACCGAGGACGTCACGGTAGAACTCGAGCGCCTGCCTGGCCTCGGTACGAAAGCTGACATAGGGGTTGAGCTTGCTCGCCATGAGAACACTCCTCGTCATGGGAATTTCCGGCTGGGAGTACGTCTAGCTGGGAGAACAGCGGCCCGGATGGCCCGGACCGACCATACTGCGACCGGGGACAGTGGGATCGATAACGCCACACCCTGTCCACGTTTATCGCTGTGACGCCAGGGGAAGTCCTCGTTAAGCGACTCTCGCCGGATGCGCCGAAACCGGCGCCGGCGAGCCGGTCGGGCACCACGAACCGAGGGCTGCTAGGAGAGACGACGGTGGCGGAACTACTCGTGCTTCAGGCACGCGGGCTGGGCGATCTGCTCACCGCGGTCCCGGCGCTGCGCGCGCTGCGCAGAGCCGAGCCGAGTCACCGCATCGTGCTGGCCGCGCCGCAACGGCTCAAGCCGATCGTGGACCTGGTCTCCTCGGTCGACGCCCTGTTACCGACCTCCTCCCCCGACGTACTGCGCTGGGATGGTCCCGCTCCCGCGCTGGCGGTGAATCTGCACGGGCCGGGCCCGGAGAGCATCGCCGCCCTCGCCCGAACCGGCGCTGCCCGCGTGCTCACCTACCGTCATCCCGCCTGTCCCCAGATCGACGGACCGCAGTGGCAACCCGACATGCACTACACCGAACGCTGGTGCCATCTGCTCGAGTCCGGCGGCATCGTGGCCGACCGCCGCAATCTGGGTCTGGTGCCACCGGTCGCCACGACCGACCATCGCGACTGCGTCGTCGTCCACGTCGGTGCGGGTGCGCCCGCACGCCGCTGGCCGGCCGAACGGTTCGCCGCGGTCGTCCGGCATCTGCTGGTGATGGGCCGTGAGGTGGTGCTGACCGGCGACGAGTTCGAACGCGATATCGCTCTGACCGTCGCCGCCCGCGCGGGCCTCGGCCGGGATCGGGTGCTCGCGGGCGCGCAGAACCTGATCGAGCTGGCCGCGACGGTCGCCGAAGCCGCGCTGGTCGTCAGCGGCGATACCGGTATCGCGCACTTGGCCACGGCGTTCGGCACCCGCACGGTGCTGCTGTTCGGCCCGACCCCGCCACGCTGCGCCGGGCCGCCGCCCCATCTCTTGGGCAGACATGCGGTGCTGTGGGCGGGCCGGCACGGCGATCCTTTCGCCGACACCCCGGATCCCGGCCTGCTCGCCATCGAGGTCCCCGAGGTGGTGGAGGCAGTCGATCGGCAGCTCAGCCGCCGCACCTGGCCCGGCACCGCGCCCGCCGCCCGCCGGCCCACCGGTTATCGACGGGTCGGCTGACCGGCCCGCGCACTCATGCGGGCCCGCGTTCCGGATCCGCCTCCGCCAGCGCCGCCGAATAGGCAGCCAGCGCACTCGGCCAGAACTGCTCGAGGTAGTCCCGGGCGTCGCCGAGGCCCCGCGGATCCAGGCTGTACATCCGCCGATTGCCGTGCGGACGTCGCATGACCAGCCGCGCGGCCCGCAGGATCTTCAGATGCTGCGAGACGGCCGAGCTGGTCACCTCCGCGATCTCGGCCAGTTCGCCCACGGAGTGCGGGCCGTGCGCGAGGGTCTCGAACAGAGCCCGCCTGGTGGGGTCGGCCAGCGCTTCGAGGGCGCGCACTCCGTTAGTCACCACTTCAACAGTCTGCTCATAGTGCCGCGATACTTCAAGATCGCTTCATTAGCGCATACACGCAGGTTGCCCGTGCCGACACGGCGTGTCGTAACCGACTCGTTACCTGATCTCCGCATTTTCCCAGGAGTGTGAGGGTAGCCACAGGATTGCGGGCACCATCGCGACCTGTCGTACGTTCATCGGCATGCCCGTGACCGATTCGTTACCGACTGTTCGTCCGAGCACCGCCTCATCCCGTCGCCGCCGTGCCACCAGCCGTGCGCTCGCCCTCACCGCGGCGCTCGGCATCAGCCTCACCACCGTCAACGCGTTCGGACCCGAGGAGGCGGGCGCCGCCTCGGCCGCCGAGATCGCCCGCACACCCCGCGTCCTCGTCGATTCGACCGACGACATGATCGAGTTCACCGCCTTCTCGCCGCGTGCACTCCAGATCCCGGAACTCCCGTCTCTCCCGGAGCTCCCGGAGCTCCCGCGGATCACCGCCGAACACGCCCCCTGGGCCGAGCATCGCTTCGCCCAGCTCGCACCGCCTCCGCCGCCCCCTCCGCCGCCGCCCGCACCCCCGCGCCCGAGCACCGTGCGACCCGCCGCAGGCGTGCTCACCTCGGGCTTCGGCTACCGTTGGGGCGCCATGCACGCCGGCCTCGACTTCGGCGATCCGCTCGGCGCACCCATCTCGGCCGTCACCGACGGCGTCGTCATCGAGGCCGGACCGGCCAGCGGGTTCGGCCTGTGGGTCCGCATCCAGCAGGACGACGGCACCGTCGGCGTCTACGGCCACATGAACGACATCCTGGTCTCGGTCGGTCAGCACGTCGGCGCCGGCGACGTGATCGCCACCGTCGGCAGTCGCGGCTACTCCACCGGCCCGCATCTGCACTACGAGGTCCACGTACCCGGTGTCGGCCCGGTCGACCCCGCGGGCTGGCTGGCCGCGCGCGGCATCGACGTCCACCAATGAGTCATCGATAGATATCACCGAGTCGGGTGCGCCGGCTCAGCGTGTGCTCATCGGATCGGCCGGCACTCGTCAGCGCAACCGTTCCGCCGCGCGGGCGAGCTCGACCAGCGTCACGCTGAGTTCGTGCAGTTCGGTGGCGCTCGCGCCTTCCTGGATCGCCGTCGCGATGTCCTCGGCCGCGCAGCGCGCCGCGAACCAGCGATCGGCCAGGTCGGCGGCCTCCTGGGCACTCAGGATCACCGAATCCTCGGGAATCCCGGTGCCTTTCACGCTGTTGCGGTGTTCGTAGGCACGCTGCCTGCACGATTGGCGGCAATAGCGGCGCCGGCGCCCCGACTCGGACTCCACGATCTCCCGCCCGCACCACAGGCAGGCCAGCAAGCGCCGTGTCATGGGCCATGAGACTAGTGCGTCACACGGGAATCCGCGCGCGCACCCGGCAGCACGTGTCGGCGACGGCCGCGCACAGCCGCGACCAGGCCACCGACTAGAATGGAACGGTTCTCCGATCGCCGGTCGGGAACGAAGACGCGGATTCGAGCGTTGTCCTTACAGGCACTTCGGATACACAGGGACACTCGGACACACAGGGAGAGGCACACCATGGCAGATCGCGTACTCCGGGGCAGTCGGCTCGGAGCGGTGAGCTACGAGACCGACCGCGACCACGACCTCGCTCCGCGCCGCATCGCCAGGTACCGGACCGACAACGGCGAAGAGTTCGACGTTCCCTTCGCCGACGACGCGGAGATCCCGCCCACCTGGCTGTGCCGCAACGGCCAGGAAGGCACCCTGCTCGAAGGCAGCACCCAGGAAGCCAAGAAGGTCAAGCCGCCGCGCACGCACTGGGACATGCTGCTCGAGCGCCGCAGCAAGGAAGAGCTCGAGGAGCTGCTCAAGGAGCGCCTCGAACTGCTCAAGACCCGTCGCCGCGGCTGACACCACGCACAGACCGCCGAAGGCCGTTCCCTCCTGCTCCGGAGGGAACGGCCTTCGCGCTGTCCGAGCTGTTCTGCTGTGCGGGCCGGGCTAGCGACTGGCCACCTTGCGGTAGCGCAGCAGTGCCAGGGGCATCGCCACGGCCAGGATCGCTACCGAGCAGAAGATCGCGTACTCCACGCAGTGTTCGGCCGGCCAGCCGGTGGGCTGCGGGAAGAACGGCGGGGCCCCGTTCTCGAAGAGCTTGCGCCCCGATGCCGCGACCGCGGTGATCGGATTCCATTCCGCGATCACCCGCAGCGGGCCCGGCAGAGCGGCGGCGGAGATGAATGCCGAGGAGATGAAGGTCAGCGGGAAGAGCCAGATCAGCCCGGCGCTCTGGGCCACCTCCACGTTCGACGACAGCAGGCCGGTCAGCGCCCCCACCCAGGACATGGCGAAGGCGAACAGCAGGATGATGCCGAACGCCAGCGCCGCGTCGGCGATGGATCCGTTGATGCGCCAGCCGACGACATAGCCGCAGCCGACCATGACCGCGAGGCTGAGAATGCTCACCACCAGATCGGACAGGGTGCGCCCCATCAGGACGGCCATCCGCGACATCGGCAGGGCACGCATCCGGTCGATGATGCCCTTCTGCAGGTCGCCCGCCAGGCCGACGGTGGTGAAAGCGGCGCTGAAGGCGACGGTCTGGGTGAAGATGCCCGCGAGCAGGAACTCGCGGTACTGGCTGCCGCCCAGGGACGCGCCGAAGATGTAGGCGAACAAGAACACGAACATCAGCGGCTGGATGGTGGCGGTCACCAGCAGTGTCGGCACCCGCAGGATGGTGAGCAGATTGCGGTGCGCGACGATGGCGCTGTCCCGGAAGAACCGGAAGCGCGGCGAGTAGTGCACTGTCGCACGATGTTTCGCCGGTGTGGGCGCGATCTCTTCCGGCGCCAGTTCGGTGGCGGTGGTCACGACAGGATCTCCTCGGGGATGTCGTCGGTTTCCGGTTCGGCATCGCCGGTGGCGGGGCTGCCGGTGAGGGACAGGAATACGTCGTCGAGGCTGGGCCGGTGCACGTTCGCGTCGAGCACGCACACGCCGACGTCGTCGAGCCTGCGCAACGCCTCGACCATGGTGCGGGTGCCGTCGCCGACCACCACCGAGACCTCCTCGCCGCCCGATTCGTGCCGGGGCTCGCCCAGCCCGATCTCGCCGAGCACGCGCAGCGCGGGATTCGGGTCCTGTCCCGCGGCGAGGGTGACGGTGAGCCGGTCACCGCCGATGGAGGATTTGAGTTCCTCGGCCGAACCACGGGCGATGACCCGGCCGTGGTCGATCACCACGATCCGGTCGGCCAGCACGTCGGCCTCCTCCAGGTACTGGGTGGTGAGCAGGACGGTGGTGCCGTCCGCGACGAGTTCGCCGATGACCCGCCACATGTCCAGCCTGCCGCGCGGGTCCAGGCCGGTGGTCGGTTCGTCGAGCACCACCACCGGCGGCCGGGTGACCAGCGCGCCCGCCAGGTCCAGCCGGCGCGCCATGCCGCCGGAGTAGGTGCCCGCCCTGCGGTCGGCGGCATCCTCGAGTCCCAGTTCGGCCAGCAGCGCCCTGGCGCGTTCGGCGGACTCGCGCCGGTTCATGCCGTAGAGCCGGGCGACCATGCGCAGGTTCTCGAACCCGGTGAGATTGGCATCGATCGCCGCGTACTGGCCGGACAGGCCGATCCGCGGTCGCGCGGCCGCCGGATCGCGCAGCACGTCGACGCCCGCCACCCGCACCGTGCCTGCGGTCGGGCGCAGCAGCGTGGTGACGATCCGGACGGTGGTGGTCTTGCCCGCGCCGTTGGGACCGAGCAGACCCATCACCGTGCCCGCCGGGATCTCCAGATCCACCCCGTCGAGCACCCGGGCCCTGCCGTAGTTCTTGACCAGTCCGTGCACTTCCACAGCCATGCTCATCTGCGCCCGCCTTCGTCCCGGCGCACGCCGGTGGCCTCACTCACCAGAGTTCTCCTTCGTCGGAATCACTGCTCGGTCGGATCCACATCGCCGTCCAGATGCGCCCGCAGCAGCGGGCCGATCCGGTCGAGCGCTTCGGGGGTCGTCATCGCCGCGTGCGAGCACGCCACCTCGTGCTCGACGACCGCACCCGCCACGAACGGCTGCCAGGCCGCCGCGCGCCGGTCGGCGTCGACGCGGTTGATCTCGTCGTCGGCCGCGTGGAAGAACACCAGGTCACCGTCGAACAGGCGGGGCCGGAAGCCGTGCGCGAGCACGGTGCCGGTGGCGTACTCGCGGAACAGGCCGCGCAGATGGTCGTCGGTCAGCGCCGCGAACGGTCCGGGCCGGTCCCGCAGCAGCCGCGCCGCCTGGTCGACATCGAGTTCGGGTCCCGCCTGGTCGCCGAGGTCGATGCCGAATTCGGCGAGGATCTCGGCGGCCGACGGCATCGCCCGGTCCAGCCAGCGGTCGGTCAGCCGGTGACTGTCGAGCATGGCCAGGGTGGCCACCTCGTCGCCGCCTTCACGCAGGCGCACCGCGATCTCGTGGGCTATCAGACCGCCCAGCGACCAGCCGGCCAGATGGTAGGGGCCCCGCGGCTGGATCGACCGGATGACGCCGACGTAGTGTTCGGCCGCCTCGTCCATCGAGGCGAAGCCCGCGGTCCCGGTGACGTGCGGGGACTGCAAGCCGAACACCGGCAGGTCCGCGGGCAGGTGGGCGAGCAGCCCGGCATAGCACCAGGACAGTCCGACGCCGGGCGGCACGCAGAACAGCGCGGGCCTGCCGCCGCCGGAGCGCAGCGGCAGCACCGGGGCCAGGGCCGCCGTCACCGCCGCCGCCGGATCGGCGTCGGACAGCTTGGCCGCGACCGCGGCGGGAGTCGCGTCGGCGAACATCACCTGCACCGGCATCTCGATGCCGAGCGCGCGCAGTTCGGCGACGACCTTGGTGGCCAGCAGCGAGTTGCCGCCGAGTTCGAAGAATCCGTCGTCCACGCCGACCCGCTCGACACCGAGCACGGAGGCGTAGGCCGCGCACAGCGCCGCCTCGACCGCCGTGCTCGGGGCGCGGTATTCGCCCGCACCGGTGAACACCGGCTCCGGCAGCCGCTTGCGGTCCAGCTTGCCGGTGGGACCGAGCGGCACCTCGTCGATGAGCATGATCGCCTGCGGGACCATGTAATTCGGCACCAGCGTGGCGGTGTGCGCGGTCAACTCTCCGGCGGTGACGGCGATGCCGGGGTGCGGCTTCACATACGACACCAGCGCGGTGCTGCCCGCCGCGGTCCTGTGCCCGAATGTCGTCGATATCGCGACCGCGGGATGCTTGGCCAGTGCGGCGTCGATCTCGCCGAGTTCGATGCGGAAACCGCGGATCTTGACCTGGTGGTCGGCCCGTCCCACGTACTCGACCTCGCCGGGCGAAGCGGGCCGCCTGCGCACCAGGTCGCCGGTGCGGTACATGCGCTCGCCGGGCTTGCCGTACGGGTTGGCCACGAACCGCTGCGCGGTCAGCCCGGGCTGGTTCAGGTAGCCACGGGCCAGCGCGTTGCCGGACAGGTGCAGTTCGCCGGTGACGCCCACCGGGGAGGGATGCAACCGCCGGTCCAGGATGCTCGCGCCCACACCGCGGATCGGGCCGCCGATGGTGATGGGGCCGTTCGGGATCAGCGCCTGCGACATGAACGTCACGATGGTGGTCTCGGTGGGCCCGTACACGTTGTAGAGATTGCGGCCCACCGACCACCGGTTGGCCATGTCCGGCGGCAGCGCCTCGCCGCCCGCCAGCACATGCCGCAGATCGGTGATCTGTTCGGGATCGACGGTGCCCAGCGCGGAGGTGGTGATGAACGCGTGGGTGATCTCCTCCTCGATCAGGGTGCGGGTCAGCTCCGCCCCGCCGACCACCCCGGTGGGCGCGATGACCAGCGTGGCCGCGCCGCCGAGGGCGAACAGCAGATCGAGCATCACCGCGTCGAAGCTGGGGGTCGCGAAGTTGAGCACCCGGTCGGCGGGGCGCACGTCGTAGCGCTGCGCGCATTCGGCCGCGAAGTTCGACAGACCGCCGTGCGAGACGACCACGCCCTTGGGTTTGCCGGTGGACCCGGAGGTGTAGATGACATAGGCCGGGTTCTCCAGGCGCAGCGGGCTGCGCCGGTCGCGCTGGGTGATCGGAGCGGGCGAGGCGGCCAGCACCGCGGCGCGGAACCGCTTGTCGTCGAGGAGGATCCAGCCCGAATCGGCGGGCAGGTCGTCGCGGTGCTCGGCGAGCGTGAGCCCGAGCGCCGCGCCGGAGTCGGCGAGCATGTGCGCGATCCGGTCGGCCGGGTACAGCGGGTCGACCGGCACGAAGGCCGCGCCCGTCTTCGCCACCGCCAGCATGGCGGCGATCGCCTCGACCGAGCGGGTGAATCCGAGCGCCACCAGGGTCTCGGGCCCGGCGCCCGCGTCGATCAGCACCCGTGCCAGCCGGTTGGTCCACCGGTCCAGCGCCTCGTAGGTGACCTCGGTGCCGTCGCTGCACAGGGCCACCGCGAACGGGTCGTGCGCGACCGCCGCGGCGAATACCTCCGGGAAGGTGATCGGGTGGTCGGCCGCAACGCCGCGTACCTCTGCCAGGCCGGACCATTCGACCGGGTCGAGCAGTTGCAGATCGCCGACGTGGGTGGCGGGGCCGGACGCGATGCCCGTGATCAGCCTGCGCAGACGCTTGCCGAGCGCCCTGGCCGTCGACTCGTCGAACAGGTCGCCGGCATAGGTCACCGCCAGGGTGATGCCGTCGGGTTCGCGCAGCGGCGTGTGTGATTCGGTGAGCGTGAACTGCAGGTCGAATTTGGCGATCCCGGTGTCGATGTCCTCGGCCTCGATGCGCAGGCCGGGCAGTTCCAGCACCCGCACCGGGTGGTCGCGCACCGAGAGCATCACCTGGAACAGCGGGTGATGCGCCTGCGAGCGCGCCGGGTTGAGCACCTCGACCAGCCGCTCGAACGGCAGGTCGGCGTGGGCGAAGGCGTCGAGATCGGTCTCGCGGATGTCGCGCAGCAGGTCGGTGAAGCGCGCGTCGGGGTCGATCCGGGTGCGCAGGACCAGCGTGTTGACGAACATGCCGATCATCCGGTCCAGCGCGGGGTGGCCGCGCCCGGCGATGGCGGTGCCGACGGTGATGTCGTCGGTGCCGGTCATCCGGTGCAGCAGCACGGCCAGCGCCGCGTGCAGGATCATGAACATGCTGACGTTGTTGGCGACGGCGACGCGGTGCAGTTCGCGGTGGGTGTAGGCGTCGATCGCGCATTCGACGGTGCCGCCGCGATAGGACGGGACCGGCGGGCGCGGACGATCGGCGGGCACCGACAGCAGCTCGGGGCTGCCGTCGAGGGTGCGCGCCCAGTAGTCGAGCTGACGGCTCAGCGGCGAGGCCGGGTCGTCCTCGGATCCGAGCGTGTCCTGTTGCCACAGTGTGTAATCCGCGTACTGCAGCTCCGGCTCGGGCCAGTCGGCCTCGCGTCCGGCGCAGGCCGCGCGATAGGCGGCGGCCACGTCGGCGGCCAGCGGCTCCAGCGACCAGCCGTCGATGGCGATGTGGTGCACGACGAGCACGAGCACGTTCTGGGTGGCGGTGGCCGGGGTGGCCACGCCCAGTTCCGACGCGTCGGCGAGGGTGACCAGCGCGGCGCGCAACGGCGGGGCCGCGGCGAGGTCGAAGCCGCCCGCCGCGAAGCCGCGCACGGTGGCGGCCACCTCGTCCTCGGTGACCGTGGCGGTGTAGAGCGTCACGGCGGCCTCGGCGGGATCGAGCACCACCTGGGTGGGCGCGCCGTCGATCTCCGGGTACACCGTGCGCAGCGACTCGTGGCGGCGCTGCACCTCGTGCAGTGCGGTGACCAGCGCGGGCAGTTCGAGCTTGCCGTGCAGGCGCAGGACCACCGGGACGTTGTAGGCGCCCGCGGTGTTTCCGGCGGCGCCGGCGTTGAAGCGGTCGAGGAACCACAGCCTGCGCTGGGCAGCCGAGAGCGGGATCCGCTCGGGCCGTTCGCGTTTGACGGGCGCGGGCCGCTCGTGACCCGGCTCCGAGCCGGCGCGGGCGTCCAGTGCGGCCGCGAGCCCGGCGACGGTCGGCGTGGTGAAGACGCCGCGCACCTCCAGCCGGACGCCGGTGGCCGCGCCCAACCGGGCGACCAGCTGGGTGGCCAGCAGCGAGGTACCGCCGATCTCGAAGAAGTTGTCGTCGGCGTGGACGCCCTCGGTGCCGAGCAGGTCGCCCATCACCGCGGCCACCAGGCGCTCGGTGCCGGTCTCGGGTTCGCGGCCCGCGCTCGCGGCAGGCAGCACCGGTTCCGGCAGGGCGGCCCGGTCCAGTTTGCCCACCGGCGTGAGCGGGATGTCCGCGAGCACGGTGATGCTCGCGGGCACCATGTACCCGGGCAGGTGTTCGGCGACATGGGCACGGACCTGCGCCACATCCGGAGCGGCCTCGCCTGCCGTCAGGTGCACGAAGGACACCAGCCGATCGGCGCCGTTGATCCTGCGGACCTCGGTGTGCGCGAAGCGGATCCGCGGGTGCGTGGTGAGGGTGGCGTCGATCTCGCCGAGCTCGATGCGGAAACCGCGCATCTTCACCTGGAAATCGCTGCGCCCCAGGTAGACCAGCGACTGCTCGGCCGTCCAGCGCACCACGTCGCCGGTGCGGTACAGCCGTGCACCGGGAGCGCCGTACGGGTCGGCGACGAACCGGGAGGCGGTCAGCCCGAACCGGTCCAGGTAGCCGGCCGCCACGCCGGGACCGCCGAGGTAGAGCTCACCGGCGACCCCGATCGGGACCGGACGCAGCCGTTCGTCGAGCACCACGGCGTGCGCGCCCCGCACCAGGGTGCCGATGGTGATCTGCTCGCCCGCCGTGAGCGGCGCGGACATCGTCGCGACGATGGTGGTCTCGGTCGGGCCGTAGACGTTGAGCATCCGGCGCCCGTGCGCCCAACGCGCCACCAGTTCGGGACCGAGCGCCTCGCCGCCGACCATCAGACTGCGCAGGCGGGGCAGGGCCCACCGGTCGCGGTCGATGGTGGCCAGCGCGGCCGTGGTGATGAAGGCGTGCGTGACGTGCTCACGCTCGATCAGTTCGGCCAGTTCGTCGCCGCCGTAGATCTGTGGCGGGCAGATCACCATGGCGGCGGCGGGCCCGAGCGCCATCAGCAGGTCGAGCACCGCCGCGTCGAAGCTCGGCGTGGCGAAATGCAGTGTGCGCGAGTCGCCGTCGCTGTCGAGCCGGTCACGCATCTCGTCGCCGAAGTCCGCCAGGCCCGCCTGCGTCACGGCCACGCCCTTCGGCGTGCCGGTGGATCCGGAGGTGTAGACGAGATAGGCGACGTCCGCGCCGAGCATGGCGCGGGTCGGCTCGTTCCCGGCGATCGGATGGCTCGCGTAGCCGTCGAGTTCCGAGCGGAAACGCGGGTCGTCGAGCAGCAGCCAGCCGGTCGGGGCGCACTCCCGTAACGCGGCCGCGTGTGCGGCAGTGGTGATGCCGAAGGTGCTGCCGGAATCGGTGAGCATGTGGCGCACCCGGTCGGCCGGATAGTTCGGGTCGACCGGGACGAACGCCGCACCCGATTTGGCGACGGCCAGCACGGCCAGGACGGAGTCGACGGATCGGGTCAGCCCGAGCGCGACCCGATCCCCCGGGCCGACACCGCGGGCGATGAGCGCGCGGGCCAGGCGGTTGGCGCGGCGGTCCGCTTCGGCGTAGGTCAGCTCGATGCCGTCGGCCACCGACACCAGCGCGGTGCGGGTCGCACCGCGGCGCACGGCGTCGGCGAAGTAGCCGGCCAGGGTCCGCACGCCGCGGGTCGTCGACGATCCGGGCGCGGCATGTCCGCGGGTGCCCGGCAGCCGGGACGTCGCGAACCCGGCGGCGGGCGCCGCCCCTCGCACGGGGGCGAAGTGGACGCGCTCGACGTCGGTGCGGGCGTCGATGTCGCGGATCAGCACCTGTGGATCGGCGCAGACGGCGGCGAGCACGCGCTGGAAGCGGTGGGCCAGGGTGCGGACGGTCTCGGCGTCGAAGAGTTCGGCGGCGTAGACGAAGACGAATGCCGGACCCCGGCTCGGGGATACGGACGTCGAAGCGACGGTGTCGGCGGTGACCCGCAGTTCGAGGTCGAACTTCGCGGCCGCGATGTCGAGTTCCTCGGCTCGCAGTTCCAGCCCCGGCAGTCGCAGCGCGGGGGCGGGACCGTCCTGCACGGTCAGGGCGACCTGCACGACCGGATGTTGCGCGCCGGAACCCGCGGCCCGGCCGATCTCGTCGACGACCCGCTCGAACGGCACGTCGGCGTTGGCGATGGCCGCCAGCTCGTTGTCGCGGTCGGCGCGCAGCAACTCGACGAAGGAGGCGTCCGGGTCCACCCGCGAGCGCAGCACCAGGGTGTTGACGAACATGCCGACCAGATCGTCGAGCGCGGTGTCGGTGCGGCCGGCCACGGGGGTGCCGATCACGATGTCGTGTCCGCCGGTGACCGCGCGCAACAGCACCGCCAGCGCCGAGCGGACCACCATGAACAGGCTCACGCCCTGCTCCCGGGCCACCGCGGCCAGTGCGTCACGCACCTGCTCGGGCAGCGCGAGTTCGACTGTCCCGGAACGATAATGCCCGTCCTCCGGCCGCGCACGGTCGTACGGCAGCGGCAGTTCCTCGGGCAGTTCCGCGAGCGCCTCCCGCCAGTAGGCCAGCTGGGCGCCCGCGGCACTGCCGGCGTCGTCGGCGTCGCCGAGGCAGGCGCGCTGCCAGAGCCCGAAATCGGCGTACTGCACCGGCAGCGGCGTCCAGGCCGGATCGGCGCCGTCGCAGCGAGCCCGGTAGGCGGTGACCAGGTCGCGGGTCAGCGGCATCAGCGACCAGCCGTCGGCGGCGATGTGGTGTAGCACGATGCCGAGCAGGTAGCGGTCCGCGCCGGTGCGCAGCAGCATGACGCGCAGCGGAGTGTCGGTGGTCAGGTCGAAGCCGGTGCGGGCGAAGGCGGTCAGGCGCTCGTCCGCGAGATCGGGACCGACGTCGGCGAACCGGGTCTCGGGCAGGGCGTCGGCGACGGGAAGCACCACCTGGTGGGCGCCCGCGCCGTCCTCCGGGTACACCGTGCGCAGCACCTCGTGGCGTTCGACGATGTCGACGAGGGCGGCGCGCAGCGCGGCGAGGTCGAGCGGTCCGTCGATCCGCAGGGTGAAAGCGATGTTGTAGGCACTGGATTCGGGCGCGTACCGGTTCAGGAACCACAGCCGCTGTTGGGGCAGCGACAGCGGCAGGCGCGCCGGGCGCGGATCGGCCGCGGTCAGCGGGATCCGGTTGGTCCGGGGGGCGGTGGCCAGCCTGGTGGCGACGCCGGCGACGGTCGGCGCCTCGAAGATCTCGCGCACGGGCAGTTCCGCACCGAATTCGGCGTGCAGGGCGGCGGTCAGGCGGGTCGCCAGCAGCGAGGTGCCGCCGATGTCGAAGAAGCTGTCCTCCGCACCGGGCACCGGGCGGCCGAGCACCCGCTGGAACACCGCGGCCACCCGGCGCTCGGTGTCGGTGCGCGGTGCGCGCGTGGGGCCCGCGGCGACGAATTGCGGTGCGGGCAGCGCCTTGCGGTCCAGCTTGCCCGAGGGCGTCATCGGCACCTCGTCGAGCACCATGATCGACGCGGGCACCATGTAGCCGGGCAGCCGGTCCCGGACGGTGGCGAGGATGTCGGCGGCGTGCAGCGGTGCGCCGCCCGGCTCACCGGTCACATAGGCGGCCAGCCGGGGGTGACCGTGTTCATCGGAGTGCACCACGGTCATGGCGAATCCGACGCCGGGATGATCGCGCAGCACATGGTCGATCTCGCGCAGTTCGATGCGGAAGCCGCGGATCTTGACCTGGTCGTCGGCGCGGCCGAGGAAGCGCAGCGTCCCCGCGGCGTCGGTCACCACCAGATCACCCGTGCGGTACATGCGTTCGCCGCGCCTGCCGAGCGGATTGGCCGGGAAACGCTGCGCGGTCAGGCCGTTGCGGCCCAGGTAGCAGCGGGCCAGACCGGGGCCCGACAGGTAGAGCTCACCCGGCGTGCCCGGCGGCACCGGGCGCAGCCGGGCGTCCAGCACGAACAGCCGCATTCCGCGCACCGGCCTGCCCAGCGGCACCGGCTGCCCGGCGATCATGGGCGCCGAGGCGGTCGCGGCCACCGTGGCTTCCGAGGGGCCGTACATATTGTGCATGCGGTGCCGGGTGGCCCAGGTGGCGACCAGATCCTCCGAGCACGCCTCACCGCCGACGATGACGGTCGACAGATCGGGCAGGTCGCCGGCGGGCACCGTGGCCAGCGCCGCGGGCGTGACGAAGGCGTGGGTCACCCGCTCGGAACGCAGCAGCTCGGCCAGTTCCCGGCCGCCGTACATGCCCACGGGGGCGATCACCATCGTCGCGCCGGCCGCGAAGGCCAGCAGCAGTTCGAGCACGGAGGCGTCGAAACTCGGTGAGGAGAAGTGCAGGGTGCGGGCCCCGACGGTGATGCCGAACAGGTGCACCTGCTCGTGGGCGAGCGAGGTCAGGCCCGCGTGGGTGACGACCACGGCCTTCGGTGTGCCGGTCGAACCGGAGGTGTAGATGAGATACGCCGGGTGCGCGACCCGCAGCGGGAGCAGCCGGTCGGCGTCGGTGAGCGGGTCCGCGGAGTGGCGGGCGCATTCGGCCCCGAATTCCGCCGAGCCGAGCACGAGCCAATCCGAGGCGGTCCGCGCGTGCCTGCCGCGCTCGGCGGTGGGCCAGGCGGGCAGGGTCGTCACCGATTCCGGGAGGGTCACGCCGAGCAGGGCGCCGGAGTCGGCGAGCATGTGCGCGATACGTTCCGGCGGGTAGCCGGGGTCGACCGGTACGTAGGCCGCGCCGGTCTTGGCGACGGCCCAGATCGCGATGATGGCCTCGAGTCCGCGTGGCATCGCGACCGCGACCACCGTCTCCGGTGCGGCGCCGTGTGCGACGAGCGCGCGGGCCAGCCGATTCGAGCGCGCGTCGAGTTCGGCGTAGCTGGTGTCGCGGTAGCCCGTCCCCGGTTCGAGGTGGCGCACGGCGACGGCGTCGGGCACCCGTTCGGCCGTCTCGGACAGCAGGCGCGCCAGGGTGACCGGCGGATCCGCCGGCGCCGCGGCCAGCGGGGCGAGATTGGCGAGCTCGCGGGCGTCGAGCAGCTCGATGTCGCCGACCGGCAGAGCGGGCGCGGCCAGGGCGGTTTCCAGCACGGTGACGAACCGGCGCGCGAACGCCTCGATGGTGCCGTGGTCGAACACATCGGTGGCATAGACGAATTCGGCATCGAGCGAGCCGTCGGCCCGGCCGTCGTGCACCTCGAGATGCAGGTCGAACTTGGCGATGTCGGCGGCCACCTCCAGTACCTCGGCGGTGACCCCGGGCAGTTCGATCCGCAGCTCGGGCGTGTGGTCGTAGGACAGCATCACCTGGAACAGCGGGTGCCTGCCGGTGGCTCGCTCCGGATTGACCGCCTCCACCAGCCGTTCGAAGGGGACGTCGGCGTTGGCGAAGGCGTCGAGATCGGCATCGCGCACCACCTCGAGCACCCGCTCGAATCCGGCTGCCTGATCCACCTCGGTGCGCAGCACCAGCGTGTTGACGAACATGCCGACCAGCTCGTCGAGCGCCGGATCGGAGCGGCCCGCGATGGGCGTGCCGATGGCGATGTCGGTGCTCGCGCACAGTCGCGACAGCAGGGTCGCCAATGCGGCATGCAGGACCATGAACAAGCTGACCCCGCGCCCGGCGGCGAGTTCGGCTGCGGCGGAGCGTATTTCGGGCGCGATCGGGAACCGGACGCGGGCGGCGGCGGCGTTGCGGCGCAGCGGGCGCGGACGGTCCAGCGGCAGGTCGAGCTGATCGGGCAGGCCGTCCAGCGCCGAACGCCAGTACGCCAGTTGACGATTCACTCCGCTGCCGGCGTCGCCTTCGGCCCCGAGCAGCGCGTGCTGCCAGAGCGCGAAGTCGGCGTACTGCACCGGAAGCGGAGTCCAGCGTGGGGCGTGGCCCTGGGAGCGGGCCGTGACCGCGGCCATCAGATCGCGGGCCAGCGGGGCGATCGACCAGCCGTCGCCGCTGATGTGGTGCAGCACGATCAGGAAGACGTGCTTGCGGGGGCCGGTCGACCACAGTGCCACCCGCAGCGGCGCCTGGTTGCGCAGATCGAAACCGTAGCCGGCGAATTCGGCGGCCAGTGCGGCGACATCGCCGCCGGTGGCGTCGATCGGGTCGAGGGTCAGCGGTATGTCCTCGGCCCGGTGGATCGACTGGTAAGGGCCGTCGGCTCCTTCCGGGAAGGTGGTGCGCAGGCTCTCGTGCCGGTCGATGACGTCGACCAACCCGGCGCGCAGCGCCGCCAGATCGAGCGGCCCGTCCAGCCGCAGCGCCAGCGGCATGTTGTAGGCGGACGCGTGCTCGGCGAACCGGTTCAGGATCCACAGCCGTTGCTGGGCGGGCGAGAGCGGGATGTGCGCGGGGCGGGTCGCCGGCGCCAGGCGCGGCGACGTCTCGTCGGGCACGCCGGCGGCGAAGCGCTCGGCCAGCGCACCCACCGTGGGCGATTCGAACAGGTCACGGATGGTGAGCCCGAGCCCGAGGTCGGCGGTGATCCGGGCGACCGCGCGGGCCGCGCTCAGCGAATTGCCGCCGAGATCGAAGAAGCCGTCCTCCACGCCCACGTCGTCGCGGCCGAGCACGTCGGCGAAGATCTCGGCCAGCAACTGCTCGGTCGCCGTCCTGGGCCGGGTCTCGGCCGCCGAACGCACCGGGCGTTCCGGGGGCGCGGGCAGCGCCTTGCGGTCGATCTTGCCGTTGACGTTGAGCGGCAGCTCGGCCAGCTGCACCAGCGCCGACGGCACCATGTAGCCGGGCAGCGTGCGGCGCAGCCCGGCGAGGATGTCGTCGATGTCGAGGACGGGCGACTGCCCGGTCGCGTGCTCCGCCGCGGCGGACGGTTCGGACATCGCGGCGGGGTCCCGGGTGGCGGGGTCGCCCTGCGCGGCGACGATGTAGGCGACGAGCTCGTCCCCGCCGCGGCCGGGTCGCGCGACACAGACCGCGCGCGCGATCCGGGCGTCGCCGAGCAAGACCGCCTCGATCTCGCCGAGTTCCAGCCGCTGGCCGCGAATCTTCACCTGGAAGTCGGTGCGGCCCAGGTAGTCCAGCGCGCCGGGGGCGCCGGGCGCGGTGTCCTGCCGCCAACGCGCCAGGTCCCCGGTGCGATACATGCGGGCACCGGGGACGAACGGATCGGCGACGAATCGGTCTGCGGTGAGCACCGGTCTGCCCAGGTAGCCGCGGGCCAGCTGCACGCCGGCCAGGTACAGCTCGCCGGTGACACCGGGCGGGACGGGGCGCAGGTGCGGGTCGAGCACATAGGTGCGGGTGTTCCAGATCGGCGAGCCGATCGGCACGGTGGCGATGCCGGGCGGGCAGGGCCAGGCGGTGACGTCGACGGCCGCCTCGGTCGGCCCGTACAGATTGTGCAGGTAGGGGCCGGTGTCGCGACCCGCGCCGAGCGCGGCGTGGAAGGCCGTGACGGTGGCGGCGGGCAGCGCCTCGCCGCTGCAGAACACCCGGCGCAGGACCCGGCAGTCGCGCACATCGGTGTCGGTGACGAACACCGAGAGCATGGAGGGCACGAAATGAGCTGTGGTGACGGACTTCTCGGCGATCACGCGAGCGAGGTAGGCCGGGTCGCGGTGGCCGTCGGGCGCGGCGACGACCAAGCGTGCGCCGACCTGCAAGGGCCAGAAGAACTCCCACACCGAGACGTCGAAGGTGGCCGGGGTCTTCTGCAGGACGGCGTCGGTCTCGTCGAGCGGGTACTCGTGCTGCATCCAGCGGAGCCGGTTGACGATGGCGGCGTGGCTGATACCCACACCCTTGGGCTTGCCGGTGGACCCGGAAGTGAACAGCACATAGGCCAGATGCTGTGGGCGCAGCGGCGCGGTGCGCTCCGTGTCGGTGATCGGAGCGGGGTCGTAGCGTGCCAACGGCGCGGTGTCGACGGCGAGCACCGGGGTGTGGGCGGGGGGCTCGAGACCGTCGCGTTCGGCGACCAGCACGCAGACCGGCGCGGCCTGGTCGAGGATGCCCTCCCGGCGTCCGGCGGGATGGTCGGGGTCCAGCGGCAGGTAGGCCGCACCGGTCTTGACGATCGCGTACATGCCGGCGACCAGGTCGATGCCGCGTGGCAGGCACAGCGCGACCACGGTCTCGGGGCCGGCGCCGCGCTCGATCAGCAGCCGGGCCAGCCGGTTGGTCCGCGTGTCGAACTCGGCGTAGGTCAGGGTGGTGCCCTCGACGTCGAGGGCGATCGCCTCGGGGCATTGCGCTGCGCGCTCGGCGAACAGCGAGACCAGGGTCTCCTCGGGCAGGTCGACCTCGGTGGCGTTCCAGGCCCGCACCACCAGTTCGCGTTCGCCGGCGGTGATCGCCTGCAGAGCGCGCACGGTCGTGTCGCGACCGGCGGTCAGGAAGCGGGCCAGGTAGTCCAGGAAGCGTTCGTGATGCGCGGTCACCTCACGCTCGGCGTAGAGCAGCCGGTTGGCCTCGAAGTCGAGGTGGATGCCGCCCTCGCCGTTGTAGATGTTGACCGACAGATCCTCCACCGGGCCGGTGGACAACACGTGCAGTTCGCCCACCGAGCTGCCGAACCGCAGCTCGTTGTTGAACATCATGATGTTGACCATCGGACCGAAGAAACCGCGGGTGTTGGCCGAGTAGCCGCAGTCGCGCCGGATGTCCTCGTGCCGGTAGCGCTGGTGACGTAGGGCGCCGGTGATCTCCAGTTCGGCGGCGCGCACGATGTCGGCGACGGTGGTCCCGGCCGCGAAACCGAAGCGCAGCGGCACCACGTTCGACAGCACGCCCGCGGAACGACGCAGCGCCACGGTGGTGCGGGCGGCGACCGGCAGGCTGAGCACCACGTCCGGATCGCCGGTCACCGAATGCACGTACCCGGCCAGGGCGGCGACCAGCAGCGTCGAGGTGTTGGACTCGAATTCGGCGGCGGCTTCGTCGAGCGCGACGCCGAGTTCGTCGTCGAGCACGCCCTGCGCCAGCCGCCTGCCCGGATCCGGCATGGGACCGGCCGCGACGGTGGACAGACTGATCGGCTCCCCCGCGCCCGCGAGATGCTCGGTCCAGTACGCCCGGTCGCGTTCGTGCCTGCTGGTGCGGTGGTAGGCGGACTCGTCGGCGTAGATCTCGGCCAGCGGTGTCGCGCGCGAGACGCTGGGTTCGGTGTGGTTCTCCAGCGCGGTGTAGATCTCGGCGGTGCGGGCCACGCCGGTCATGGCGGCGTAACCGTCGATCAGGATGTGATGGCCACGGGCGTACCAGAGGTATTCCCTATCCCCGATGCGCAGGATGACATTCGTGACCAGCGGGTCGTTCTCGATGTCGATGGGTGAGGCGGCGTGCTCGCTCATCCAGCGCATCGCGGCCGCGCGTGGATCGGGCCGATCACGCAGGTCCAGCCGCCCCCAGCCCGGCCTGCGGGAGGGGTCGAGGACCTGCCGTGGCGTCCCGTCGATCTCCAGCACGCGCAGGTAGGCCGACTGGTTCTCCGCCCCGCACCGCTCGACCGCGTAGAGCAGCCGCCCGACGTCGAGATCACCGTGGATCTCCACGTACTGCGCGATGGTCAGCGGCACGTCGGGGCGGATGCGCTGGGCGTACCAGAGCGCGGTCTGGGCGGGTGAGAGATCGAAGAGCCGGTCGACGAGGCGGTCGGACAGATCCCGGGCCGTGGGATGCCCGGCCAAGCCACTCGAATTGCAGTCGACGCGATCGGTGGCCAACGAACTCATCAATCACTCCATTCTTCCGCAGCTGACTCCGAGCCCCCGAGCACCGGATGGCCCTCGCACGCACGCGTGGAGGGCCGCAGGACGTGACACGTCTTGAATTCGGAGCCCGTACGCGGGCGGATTGCCGGAGCCCTCGTTTTGTCGGTCATTCGTACGACTCCAACGATGCTGCGCGAGCGACGAATTCAACGGCTATCCGACAGTTAATTTCCCGTAACGAATGTAGGGACTGTCATTTCGCACCCAAAAAGGGTCTCTACCAGCCGAATTGGCCGAAGAGGTGAATCTTCAGCGAATCATGGCGCGTCGGAAGACAGACATCATCGGGCAAATCAGACGTGGGCGAGATCACACAGTGCCGGACACGCAGAGACCTTCGGGCACAGCCGGATCCGCCGCTGTACGGGACCGACCGGTTCGGTATCGCTACCGATCTCGGCGGCGGAGAACCACGGCCACGACGACGGCGCTCACGGTCAACACCACGGCCAGCAATTCGGGGACTCCGCCGAGCCGGGTGGCCGGGGTCGTCACCGAGCGCAGCGGCAATGTGCTGACGAGCGCGGCCGGCACGAACAGTTCGGTGGACTGCTCGATCGAGCCGTCGGCGGCGACGATCGCGCTGACCCCGGAGGTCGCCGCGACGACCAGTGCGCGGCCGTGCTCGACCGCCCGCACCCGCGACATGGCCAGCTGCTGGTAGGTCATCTCGCTGTCGCCGAAGGTGGCGTTGTTGGTCGGCACGGTGAGCAACTGCGCGCCCGAGGCCAGCGAATCGCGGAACGCGCGGTCGAAGGCCACCTCGTAGCAGGTGGCCACGCCGATCCGCGCGCCCGCGGCCTCGACCGTGCCGTCGCCGTCGCCGGGCACGAAGTATCCGGCCCGGTCGGCGTAATCCGAGAACAGCCGGAAGAACGAACGCATCGGCAGATATTCGCCGAACGGCTGGACGATCTTCTTGTCGTGACGCTCCTGCGGTCCGTTCGCGCCGTCCCAGACGATGACCGAGTTGGTGGTGGTCCTGTCACCGTTGATCAGCACGGCGCCGACCAGAATGGGCGCGCCGATCCGCTCCGAAGCCCTGGTGATGATCTCGGCGGCGTCGGCATTGCGCAGCGGGTCGATATCGGAGGAGTTCTCCGGCCAGATGACCACGTCGGGCCGGGGCGCCTCGCCCGCGTCGACCTGGTCGGCCAGTTCCTCCGTGCGGCGCACGTGGTTGTCGAGGACGGCGCGGCGCTGGGCGTTGAAGTCCAGCCCAAGCCGCGGCACGCTGCCCTGGACGGCGGCGACGGTGATCCGGTCGTCCCCGTCGTCGGCATCGGGCAGCGCGGACCGCAGCGCCAGGCCCGCCGCGGGGAGAACGACGATCGAGACCGCGATCACCGCGGCCCAGCTGCGCCACACCGGCTGACCCGCGCTCGACATCCGCTTCGCGCTCGTCCGGCCACGCACCACGGGGACGAGCTCTGTCACGAGCACGACCAGCGCGCATCCGACGAACGCGACGACGAAACCGATCAGCGGAGCGCCACCCAGCGCGGCCAGCGACAGGAACCATCCGTCCGCCTGCCCGAAGGCCAGCCGTCCCCAGGGGAATCCGCCGAACGGGAAACTCGACCGCGCCCATTCGACGCCCACCCACGCCAGCGCCACCCACACCGGCCAGCCCGGCAGCCGGACGAGCAGCCGCGTCAGCACCCCGAACAGCCCGATATAGAGCGCACAAGCGACCGAGAGCGCCAACCACGGACCCGGCCCCACATAGATCCCCGTCCACGGCAGCAGCGGCAGGAAGAACCCCAGTCCCGCCAGGAAGCCGTAGCCGAAGCCACTGCGCATCCGGTCCCCGGCGCGCAGCACCCCGACGAGCACCGCGACGCCGACCGGCGCGAGGAACCAATACGGACGTGGCGGGAAGCTGCCGAAGATCAGCAGGCCCGCGAGGATCGCCGCCGCCGACTTCCACAGCACCGGCCATCGCGACAAGGCGGCCCACACCCGGCCCGTGCCCACCGCGCTTCGAGTGCCCTCTGCCGTGGCCGTGCTTCCCTTCGCGTCCACGGCATCGGTGACCGTATCCGCGCGCACCGTCGACGGATCAGCGCCCGCGTCGGCCGACGGCTGGTCGCTCGCCTCGACCGCCCGCTCGCCCGGCGCGGCCGTGCGGGTCGGCGCCGCCACTGCGGCACTTCCTCCCGTCGGGTGCGCGCGGGCGGTCCGCTGTTCGGCCTCCGCGCTCTCGCGAGCATCCGCTTCCGCGCGCCGGTCACTCATGGTCATGCCTCGTAGATGGTCACGCCCGCGCGGACCGTGCGCAGGCAGCGCGGCAACGGCGAATCATGCTCCAGCGCGGGCAGTCCCGGCACCCGGGAGCGCGGATCGGTGGACCACCGCTGCACCGAGGCGGTCGAGGCGGCCACGACGAGTTCGTCGGCTGCCCAGACGGCGTAGTCGGCGGGGGCGCCGGGGACGAGGGTGCCTGCGACGCCGTCTCGCACGCCGCCCGCGCGCCACGCGCCCCTGGTGGCGGCGGCGAACGCGGCGCGCGGGGAGATCCCGTGGTCGGGGGTGCGGTGCAGGGCCGCCGCGCGGACAGCGGCCCACGGGTTCATCTCGGTCACCGGCGCGTCGGACCCGATGGCCAGCGAGATGCCGGCCGCGGCCATCGCGGCGTAGGGATTGAGGCCCGCGGCGCGCTTGTCGCCCAGGCGGGCGGCGTACATGCCGTCGGTCCCGCCCCAGGCGGCGTCGAAGGCAGGCTGGACGCTGGCGATCACGCCCCAGCGGGCCAGTTTCTCGATCTGGTCGGCGTCGAGCATCTCGGCGTGTTCCACGCGGTGTCCCCGCGCGGCCACGGCCGGGCCGCCGAGCGCGTCGACCGTCTGCTCGAAGCCGGCGACCACGGCGTCCATGCCCGCGTCGCCGATGACGTGGAATCCGGCCTGGATGCCGGCCTCGGTGCAGGCGCGCAGATGCGCGCCGATCGCGTCGGCGTCGAGATAGCTGGTGCCGGTTCCGGGAGCGTCGGCATAGGGCTCGCGCAGCCACGCGGTGCGTGACCCGAGCGAGCCGTCCACGAACAGGTCGCCGCCCAGCGCGTGCGCACCGGTGGCGGCAAGCAGCTCACGGGCCTCCTCGGCGGTGCGCACCGCTTCTCCCCAGTAGGCGCGCACCGCGACGCCGTGTTCGAATTCGAGCAGTTCGCGCAGGTCCTCGCGGCCGGAGATCTCCGGGCCCGCGCACTCGTGCACCGCGACGATGCCGTGCGCGGCGGCGGTGTCGAGGGCGACGCGGCGGGCGTGGTCACGCTGAGTCCGATCGAGACCGGCCAGGGCGGCGGCGCGCACCAGGTGATGCGCGTGCGCGCGCAGCGGCTCCCCCGGGGCGTAGCCGGGGGTCGCGGGCGGCACATCGGCGAGCAGGGCGGTGGAGACGGCCGCGGAATGGGCGTCGACGCGGGCCAGATACACCCGCCTGCCTGCGCCCGCCGCGGCGTCGAGTTCCTCGGCGGAGGGGGCGCGGCGTTCCGGCCAGCGGGTCTCGTCCCAGCCCGAGCCGAGGACGGTCGCGTCCGGGTGCGCGGCGGCGAACTCGGTGACCGCGCGCAGACATTCGGCCAGCGAGCCCGCACCCGACAGGTCGAGCCCGGTCAGGCGCAGGCCGTGGGCGGTGACGTGGATATGCGGCTCCACGAAGGCGGGAGCGACGAAGGCGCCGTCCAGATCGATGATCTCCGCGTCCGGGTGCAACGCCCGACCCGGCTGCTCGGCGCCCAGCCACACCACCGTGCCGTCGGTGACCGCCATCGCGGTCGCGTCCGGGGAACTGGCGCTGTAGAAGCGGCCGCCGATGAGCAACTGGGTTCGCACGGCTGTCCAGTCTGCCGTATGGCCGCGGCCGCGCCGTGCCCCGGTCGGTGTCTCGCGGGGCCGGGGTCAGGCGGGGTCGATGGCGCGATGCCCGGTGCCGCGGCCGTCGTCGTACCACTGCCGCACGACCACGCCGTCCACGACATCGCCCTCCGCGTCGATCACCACGCCCCGGTACCGCGTCTGCCCGACGAAGCCGCCGACCCGGCGAGCGGCCAGCGCGGTCACCGCGGGACGCACCAGTGCGCGGGTGAACGGCAGCAGCAGGAGCAGACCCGCCACCGAGGTCACCAGGCCGGGCACGAACATCAGCACCGCGCCCAGCGCCACCAGCAGACCGTCGGCGACCGCGGTCCCCGGCTTCACCTCACCCCGGCCGACCCGCCGGAACTGATCGAACACCCGCCGGCCCTGCCCGCCGACCAGCACCATGCCGACGGCGGAGCCCGCGATCAGCAACAGGATGGTCGCGAACACGCCGATCCACTGGGCGACCGCCACCAGCGCGGCGATCTCGACGACGACGTAGAGCACGAACAACAGGGCGGGCATCGCGGTTTCCTTCCGGAGATCTACCCGTACAACGTCGGGAAGCCCGATTTTTCTCCCGACCGGGCGGACTCGTTCCGACTCGGTCCGTGTCCGGCCGCGGGGTTCCTCGGCCGACCGCGCCGGATTAGTCTCGTCGGTGTCGGCCGGTCACCGATCGAATCGGTGTCACATCTGCTGTCCGGGGGTCGATCGAGGTCCGAACGTCGTTCTCACATGCGTGCAGCCGAAGTTGCCTGTGACGAGGAGGCGAAGCCCGTGGGGTTGCTCGACGGCAAGGTCGCGTTCGTCACCGGCGCCGCGCGCGGGCAGGGCCGCTCCCATGCGGTACTGCTGGCCGAGGAAGGCGCCGACATCATCGCGCTCGATATCTGCGCGCAGGTCCGGACGGTCGCCTACCCGATGTCCACGCCGGACGATCTCGCCGAGACGGTCCGTCGAGTGGAGCGGACCGGTCGCCGGATCGTCGCGACCGAGACCGACGTGCGGGACGGCGCGGCCGTGCGGGCCGCGGTCGAGGACGGGGTCGCGCGGCTGGGACGGCTGGACATCGTGGTCGCCAACGCGGGCGTCATGACCCTCGCGCCGGTCGAGGAGATCACCGACGAGATGTGGGACGACGTCATCGGCATCGATCTGTCGGGAGTGTTCAAGACGGTCCGGGCGGCGTTGCCGCATCTGAAGGCCACCGGTGACGGCGGCGCGATCGTGCTGATCGGATCCACCTCGGGTCTGCACGGCTACCAGCATCTGGCGCACTATGTGGCCGCGAAGCACGGCGTCGCCGGATTGACCAAGACGCTGGCGAACGAACTGGCACGACACCGGATTCGCGTCAACGCGGTCCACCCGACGACGGTGGACACCACCATGATCCACAACGAGTACACCTACGGGGTGTTCGCTCCGGGCCGGAAGGTCTCGGAGGTCACCCGCGAGGAAGCCGCGGCGGCGATGAGTGCCGCGCACGCGCTGCCGGTCGGCTGGGTCGACCCGAGCGACATCAGTCACGCCGTGTTGTGGCTGGTCAGCGACGCGGCGCGCTACGTCACCGGCGTCCAGTTGCCGATCGACGCCGGAGCGGTGAACAAGTGAGGACCGGCTCGCGCACCCAGCGCTTGGCTCATCCGCCGGGGCGCACCAGCCCCGTCTCGTAGGCGAGCACCACCGCCTGCACCCGGTCGCGCAGGCCGAGCTTGGTCAACACCCGCCCGACATGCGTCTTCACGGTGGCCTCCGAGAGGAACAGTTCGGCGGCGATCTCGGCGTTGGAGCGGCCCGCGGCGATCTGCTCGAGGACTTCGCGTTCGCGGGCGGTGAGCGAGTCCAGGATCGAGGGATCGCGCATGCCCGCGGGGTCGGCGGCCACCATGCGGTCGAGCAGGCGTTTGGTCACCTTCGGCGAGACCACCGCATCGCCCGCCGCGACACTGCGCACCGCGGAGATCAGATCCTCCGGCGGGGTGTCCTTGAGCAGGAATCCGCTCGCGCCGGCGCGCAGGGCGCCGAGGGCGTGCTCGTCGAGGTCGAAGGTGGTCATGACGAGGACTTTGCTTCCGGTGCCCGCCTCCAGGATGCGGGTGGTCGCGGTGACTCCGTCGACCACCGGCATGCGCACATCCATCAGCACCACATCGGGGCGCAGCTCCCTGGTGCGGGTGAGCGCGACCGCGCCGTTGTCCGCCTCGCCGACCACCTCGATGTCGGGCTGCGCGCCGAGCACCATCTTCAAGCCCATGCGCATCAATTCCTGGTCGTCCACGACGAGTACGGTGATCGGCACCGCACCAATCTAACCTCGCCGCCGACCCGCTCGATCACGGTCCCGCGAGCGGAGAGCGGTGTCGGCGCTCGTCGTTACGCTTTCCGGTTCGATCGATCCAATCGTGGTGGGGCGCATGAACGAAGAACTCCGAATGCTCGACATCCCCGACATCCCCGATGTCTCCGACTTCCCCCGCATCCCGGCTGCCGGACGGCGCATCCGGACGCGGCCGGCGCCCGGAACACCGCTGCGGTGCGCGGCTGTGCCCGCGCCGGTGCTGTCGCGGCCGGTGTTCCGGCTGACCGACGCCGAACGCGGCGCCACCTCGCTGGCGAGGTTCGCCCGGCGGATGGTGCCGACGCCCGCGCTGGCGCGCTTGGGCAGAGCGGGCTGGCGACTCGCCCGCCCCGTCGACGGCGTGCACGATCACCTCTACCGGCCCGTCGGCGCGGACCTGCGGGTGCTGCTGCAACTCGACGACGGCCTGTCCGCCGACGATCCGTGGGCGGAGGACGAACGCGTGGTGGAGGCCGTCGAGTTGTCCTCGGCTCCGCTCGCGCCGTGGTGGAGTCGTTGCGGCGACACCGCTTTCGGCGTTCTCGACCCGCTCACGGCGAGCGAGGTGCTGCGCGAACTGACCGACGCCCTGGGCTGAGCAACACCTCGAACCGAGCACCGTCCGGGCGAGCACCGCCCTCGGCGAGGCACCGCCGTCCCGGCCTGCACCGCGCGGCCGGCTCGTGGCTAACTCCAGGGCGTTCCGGTCGAGCCGGGATGTTCGGCGAGTTCGAGGGGAATCGTGGCGTGCACCCGCCACCCGCCGTCGGGTTCCGGTCCGACGGACAAACTGCCGCCGAGCACCGCGACGCGCTCACGCATGCCGACCAGGCCGAGTCCGCTGCCGCGGCCCAGTTGGCTGCCTGCCCTCGGGTCACCGGCCGGCCCGCCCTCGACGCCCGCGCCGCCACTTCGCGCACCGGTGTTCGGCTCAGCACGCCGTCGCGCGCCGTCGCGGGCGGGCACTGCCGCGGTGACGAGCGCCGAGTCGCCCGGCGCCCCACCGGAATCGGTGACCTCGACCAGCACATCGTGGTCGCGGCGCTGCACCCGAACCCATGCCTTGGGGTGCGCGCCCCGCGCGTGTCGCAGGGCGTTGGTGAGTGACTCCTGCACGATGCGGTGCACGCCGAGGCTCACCTCGGGGGTGATGTCGTCGATGGCGCCGGTCATCTCCAGATCGACAGCGAGGCCGGTGCCGCGCATCATCTCCACCACCTTCGCGATACCGGCGGTCCCGTGCTGGGGCAGTTCGCCCGGCGCGTGTTCGGTGCGCAGCAGTTCCACCGTGCGGCGCAGTTCGCGCAGCGCGTCCCGGCCGGTGGCCGCGATGATGCCGAGGGCCTGTTCGGCCGTGTCCGGGTCGCGGCGCAGGGCATAGCGGGCGCCGTCGGCCTGCACGATGATCACCGACACCGCGTGCGCGACGACATCGTGCAGCTCCCGCGCGATCCGGGTGCGCTCGGCGGCGACGGCCTCGTGGGTGCGTCTGCGCAGTTCGTCGTCGGCCACCGCCAGACGGGCGGCGACCTCGGCGTCGTAGGCGTGGCGCGCGCCGTTGAATTCGGCCAGCGTCCAGCACAGCGCGTAATAGACCGCCACGAATGCCAGCGTGGTGGCGGTCGGCTGGTTCAGCAGTTCCATGGCAAGCAGCGAATCCACCGTCAACGCCACGAGGAAGACGGTGCCCTCGCGCCTGCCCACGTAGGCGACCAGGGTGTACAGCATCACGCCGAGACCGAGCAGCGCGGGATGGGTCACGAAGTCCTCGAGGAGGTAGCCGAGCAGCGTCGTGACCACCGCCAGCGTCACCATGACCGCCGACATCGCCCGCGGATACAACCGCCGCAGCGCGATGGGCAGCGGAAGCAGACCGGCCATCACCAGGTACACCGCGGGCTGGCGGGAATCGGCGAGCCCGGCCAGATCGAGCGCCAGCAGCCCGAGGGCCAGGATCGAATCCGCCACCAGTGGCTTGCCGCGCAGCCAGAGACTGAACCGTCGCACCGTCTCAGACTAGGGGCCCCGCCCGATGACCGGGATTCATCGGATGTCTGGTTGGCTGGGGCGCGTGGATCTCGCGGACTGGCTCGTTCTCCTGACAGCGGCAGGCGCGGCGGGCTGGGTGGACGCCGTGGTCGGGGGCGGCGGGCTGATCATCCTGCCCACGTTGTTCCTGGTGTCACCGGGCATCGCGCCCGCCACCGCGCTGGGGACCAACAAGTTCGCGGCGGTCGCGGGCACCACCGCCTCGGTGCTGACCTTCGCCCGCAAGGTCCCGATGAACTGGAAGCTGCTGGCGCCCGCCGCGGTGATCGCGGCGTGCGCCGCCGGGGCGGGGGCGGCGGCGGTGTCGCTGATCGACAAGGAGCTGTTCATCCCGATCGTGATGGTGGTCCTGGTCGCCGTCGCCGTCTTCGTGACCGCGCGCCCCTCGGTCGGCGTCACATTGGCCACCGATCCGCCGACCCGGCGCAAGACGATCCTGGTGGTCCTGCTGGCCGCCGGCCTGATCGGCGCCTACGACGGCCTGCTCGGGCCGGGTACCGGGACGTTCCTGATCATCACCTTCGCCACATTGCTGGGCACCGAGTTCGTGCGGGCGGCCGCGATGGCCAAGGTGATCAACTGCGGATCCAATGTCGGCGCGCTGATCTATTTCGGTTTCACCGGGCACATCATGGTCGCGCTCGGCGCGGGCATGGCGGTCGCCAATATCGGCGGCGCGATCGCGGGCTCGCGGATGGCGTTGCGCCGGGGCGCGGAGTTCGTGCGGATCGTGCTGCTGGTCGTGGTGGTCGTGATGGTGGTCCGGCTGGGCTGGCAGCAGTTCGGGTGAGTTCTGCGGGAGCATTCGCTCACCCGGTAGCGTGACCGGGGTGAGCACCGCGACTTCCGAGGGCCGGGCGCGCCGGGCCGTCGACGCCGAATTCCGTGCGCTACCACTGGGTGCGCTCGCCGAGGCCGCGCTCACCGCGGCCAGGGCGGCGGGCGCCGAGCACGCCGATCTGCGCGTGCACCGGTTGCGCACCCAGTCCATCCGCCTGCGCGACGGCCGCGTCGAAGCGGTCACCGACAGCACCGACGTCGGTTTCGCCGTCCGTGTGATCGTCGACGGCACCTGGGGTTTCGCCTCGCACGCCGCGCTGACCCCGCGGCACGCGGTCGCGGTCGCCCGGCAGGCCGTCGAGGTCGCGACCGCGCTGCGCGCACTCAATCGCGACCGCGTGGAGCTGGCCGCCGAACCACGCTACGACGACGTCGAGTGGGTGTCGGAGTACGCGATCGACCCGTTCGAGGTGCCGACCGCGCAGAAGGTGGCGCTGCTGCAGGACTATTCGGAGCGTCTGGCCGCCGCCGACGGGGTCGATCACGTCACCGCGGGCGTGCTGCAGGTCAAGGAACAGACCTATTACGCCGACACCGCCGGGACGGTCCTCACCCAGCAGCGGGTGCGTGTGCACCCGGAACTCGAGGCGACGACGGTGGATTCCGCGGCGGGTGTCTTCGAGACCATGCGCACGCTCGCCGCGCCCGCGGGCCGGGGCTGGGAGTACGTGACCGGCGCGGACGGCGTCTGGGACTGGGACGACGAACTCGCCCGCATCCCCGGCTGGCTGGCCGAGAAGGTGAAGGCGCCCACCGTCGTCGCCGGGCCGACCGACCTCGTCGTCGACCCGACCAATCTGTGGCTGACCATCCACGAATCCATCGGCCACGCCACCGAGTACGACCGCGCCATCGGCTACGAATCCGCCTACGCGGGCACCTCCTTCGCCACTCCCGACAAGCTCGGCACGCTGCGTTACGGCACCCCGATCATGCAGGTCACCGGCGACCGCACGGAACCGTTCGGCCTGGCCACCGTCGGCTACGACGACGAGGGCGTCGCCGGGCAGCGCTGGGATCTGGTGCGCGACGGCGTGCTCGTCGGCTACCAGCTCGACCGCGCCTTCGCCCCGCGTCTCGGGCTGGAGCGCTCCAACGGCTGCTCCTACGCCGATTCCGCGCATCACGTGCCGATCCAGCGGATGGCCAATGTGTCGCTGGCCGCCGATCCCGAACACGACACCAGCACCGCGGAGCTGATCTCCCGGGTCGAGGACGGCCTCTATATCGTCGGCGACAAATCGTGGTCGATCGACATGCAGCGCTACAACTTCCAGTTCACCGGGCAGCGGTTCTTCCGCATCCGCAACGGCGAGCTGGCGGGCCAGGTGCGCGATGTGGCGTACCAGGCCACCACCACCGATTTCTGGGGCGCGATGGAAGCCGTAGGCGGGCCGTCGACCTGGCGGCTCGGCGGTGCGTTCAACTGCGGTAAGGCCCAGCCCGGCCAGGTGGCCTCGGTCAGCCACGGCTGCCCGTCGATCCTGGTGCGCGGCATCAATGTTCTCAACACCCGGACGGAGGCAGGTCGGTGAGCGCACTGGGGGTGCCCGCGGGCGAGGTGGTCGAGCGGGCGCTGGCGGCGTCGCGGGCCGACGAGGCGATCGTGCTGGTCACCGACGCGCACGAGGCGTCGCTGCGCTGGGCGGGCAATTCGATGACCACCAACGGCGTTTCGGCGTCGCGGCAGTGGGCCGTGGTGTCGATCTTCCGTGACGGGCCCACCGCCGCGCGGGTCGGCAGCGTCGGTTCCACCAGCGTCGATCCGGCCGACATCGAGACGGTGGTGCGCGCCGCCGAGGAGGCCGCGCGCACCGCCGAGCCGGCGAAGGACGCCGCGCCGCTGCTCGAGGCCGACGGGCCCGCCGCGGACTGGGCCGCCGAACCGGGCAGCACCGGCATCGAGGTGTTCACGGACCTGGCGCGGGGGCTCGCGGGCGGATTCGACGGTGCCGACCGGCTCTACGGCTTCGCCCATCACCGGGTGCACACCACCTGGCTGGGCACTTCGACCGGACTGCGCAGGCGGTTCGTCCAGCCAACCGGAACGCTGGAGATCAACGGCAAGCGCGGTCCCGACGCCGATCCGGCCAGCGCCTGGGTCGGTGTCGGCACGCCCGATTTCGCCGATGTCGATGTCACCGGACTGCTCGGGGAACTCTCGCGGCGGCTGGATTGGGCGGCGAAGAAGGTCGAGCTGCCCGCCGGACGCTACGAGACGATCCTGCCGCCCTCGGCGGTGGCCGATCTGATGATCTCGCTGATGTGGTCGATGGAGGCTCGCGGCGCGTACGAGGGGCACAATGCCTTCGCCGGGCCCGGTGGCGGCACCCGGATCGGGGAACGACTCACCGATCTGCCGCTCACGCTCTACTCCGACCCCGCGGCCGAGCATCTGCGGCACCGGCCGTTCGTCGCGACCTCCGCCTCCTCGGACACGCTGTCGGTCTTCGACAACGGCCTGATCGCCGAGCGGGTCGACTGGGTGCGCGAGGGCGTGGTCAACGCGCTGGCCCAATCACGGGCCACCGCTGCCGAATTCGGCTCGGTCACCACTGTCCCCGGCGAGAACCTGCTGCTCACCGGTGGCTCCTCGGCGAGCGTGGACGATCTGGTCGCCGACACCGAACGGGGCCTGCTGCTCACCACGCTCTGGTACATCCGCGAAGTGGATCCGGCCACGCTGTTGCTGACCGGCCTCACCCGCGACGGCGTCTACCTGGTGGAGGACGGCCGGGTCACCGCGGAGGTCAACAATTTCCGCTTCAACGAGAGCCCGCTGGACCTGCTGCGCCGGGTCACCGAAGCCGGCGCCACGGAGCTGACGCTGCCGCGCGAGTGGTCGGACTGGTTCACCCGGACGGCCATGCCGCCGTTGCGGATTCCCGACTTCCACATGTCCTCGGTGAGCCGGGCCACCTGAGCCCGGCCGTGGCGGAACTCAGAAGGGCCTGCTGACCTCGTAGACGCCGTCGGTGCTGGTGATCGTCACCGACACCGACATCGGATCGCCCGACACCGTGACCGAGCAGGTGAACCGAAGGCCGACGACGACCGCCTGACCCGACGGGCAGCTCGCATCGCTCACGCCGGTGAGGCCGTAGGAGTCGGTCAGCACCGTCACCACGCCGCTCTGCACGGCCGTCTGATCGAGGGTGTCGATCTCCGGGGCGAGCGTGGTGCTCGCCGGAGCCTCGGTGGCGACGGTGATTTCGAACGATTCGGGGATCTGCCCGGCCGGTGCCGCGGCCACGGGCGAGGACGTGACCGTGGTCCGCGGGGTGTCGCTCATGGCGCTCTCCCGCAGATTCACCACCACCAGTCCGGCGATGACCCCGGCCACCGCGATGGCGACGGCCGCCACGATGGCGGCCACCAGCACGGAAGTCCAGCCGCCGTCGGTGTGCTGGGGCTCGGGCGCTTCGGCGACCGGGTAGGGCTGCGACGCCCTCGGTGGCCGCGTCGGTGCTGTCATGAACGATCCCTCCCGCCGGGGCAGGGACGTGACATCATGTCCGCCTGGGGACCACCCCGGTTATGCCCGTCGAAGGATAGTCGAGACCCCGGCGGACGGCGGCTCTGGGCCGGAATCCAGCTGCCCGGCTTACCGATTCCCACCGCGCCGGGAATCCGGGTCCGTGTTCAGGCCGCCGGCGTGATCTCGAGGCCCACCGTCCCGTCCTTGCCGCGGCGCAGACTGCTGCCGAGCAGCGTGACCCACGCGAGCAGCTTGTACTTGCGCTTCAACAGGCTTCGGACTCGTTCGGTGCCCGCGGCGTCGAGCACCCGGGCGGTGCCGTCGACCACCGGGCCGCTCAGTTTCTTGCCGCGCGCGTCACAGGCCTGCACCGTGACCGCCGGATTGCGCTTCAGCCGCTTGACCTTCCAACTGTCGGTCACCGTCCACATGTACAACTTCCCCTCGTCGGCCACCGCCCACAGCGGCGTGCCGACCGGCGAGCCGTCCTTGCGGAAGGTCGTCAGCATCACATAGTCGGCGGTTCCGGCTTCCCCGAACGCATTCGTCATGTCCGCAGCCTAAGCGGATTCCCCGGACACGCGCACGTCCCGGCCGGTGCCGCGGGGGCCGCGGGCGAGCCGGATCAGTCGGGCAGTGAATACTCGCCCGCTTCCAGCCGCGCGAGCAGTCCGCCCGTCCAGCCGGCCAGGTTCTCGAACACGCCGCTCCACAGTTCGAGCAGGTCGGTGGCGTGCGGAATCTCATAGCGCCCGGGAAATTCCGGGATCATGGCCAGGAGTTGCTCGCGCACCCGCGCGGCGTTGCGTTGCTGCTCGCGCAAGCGGTCGATCACGTGCGACCGGGGCAGCGCGTCCATGAACGCGATCGCCGCGCCCAGCTCTTCCATGTCGACGCTGACCAGCGCCTGATCCATGAGTCGCCGGAATTCGGCCTCGCCCTCGGCGGTGAGCTCGTACAGCGTCCGGCCCGGCCCCTCCGCGCTGCGTTCGGTACCCGCCTCGCGCAGTTTGCCTTCCGCGCTCAGCTGTTTGAGCGCGTGGTAGATCGAGCCGGGCTTGGCGTTGGTCCACGTCTCGGCCCGCCACGACAGCAGTTCCCGTCGCACGGCGTATCCGTGCGCGGGCCCCTGCCTGCGCAGGACTCCGAGGACGAGCAGGCGCACCACGGACACGGCGGCTCCCTTCTGTCGCGGTTCGATACTACTCAAACTTGACTTCCCCAGGCCCTCACGTAGCCTGGTAATCAAATTTGACTACCAGGTGAAAGGTCTTCGGCCCGATGACCGACTCCCCCGTTCCCGTTCTCTGGACCTCGAATTCGAGCGCCACCCTCGACTTCTACCGAGCGCTCGGCTACACGGTCACCCACGAACAGACCAGGCCCTATGTCTATCTGGCGGTGGCACTGGACGGCTGTGAGCTGCATTTCAGCCCGCCCCCGCGTGAGATCGCCGTGCCGCTGGAAACGGTGCGCTGCCTGGTGATGGTCGACGATGTCGCCGCGCGGCACCGCGCCTTCACCGAGGGCATGCGGGCCGCCTACGGGAAAGTTCTGGCGAAGGGCTGCCCGCGGATCACCCGGTTCCGCCCCGGCCGGTCCCGGTTCAGCCTCGTCGATCCCGACGGCAACACCGTGCTGTTCATCCAGCGCGACGAACCGAGGGACGTCGAATACGGTGGCGCCGCCGACCTGGCGGGCCTGGCCAAGGTGATCGACAACGCGCGGATCCTGCGGGATTTCAAGGTCGACGACAAAGCCGCGGCGCGGGTGCTCGAGGTCGGGCTCGGCCGATTCCGCCGGATCGCGCCGGCCGTGGACCGGGCCAGAGCCCTCGCGATGCTGACCGAAATCGCGGTGGCCGCAGGCGATTCCGTGCGGGCCGAGCGGTTGCGCAGCGAAGTCGCGGCGCTGCCCTTGTCCGACGAGGAGCGCGCCGCCGTGGCCGACGAACTGCGGGCAGGCGACGAACTGGAGCGGTGGCTCGGCGGACAGCCCTGAACCCTCGCGCCCCACACCTCGGCGAAGGCCGGCACACAGCCCGCACGGAGACACCGTCACACACCCGGCATCGACACGCCGAGCGACATTGACATGGCCCGGCATCGATCGGCTAGCGTCGCCAGCGAACACGGCCTCTGCGATCTTTCGGAGACCACGTCGACTCCGGCGACCCAGGTCGCCGGTCATGAGCTGAACGGCATCACAGCATCCCGCCGGGGGAAGCACCGTACCGGCGGTCGACGAAGGGCATATCCCGTGGGCAGCAGCAATTTCGCGTATACCGGGTGCGACAACCTGGAAGTGATGACCAGAGCGGTCAATTACAACACCTTCCTGGTCGACACGGTCGACGAGCACTTCCCCTCGCGCGGCGCACCGGCCGACGTTCGAGTACTGGATTTCGGCGCCGGGTCCGGCACGTACGCCGACATGCTCTCCGAGCGCCGGGTGAGCCCGGAATGCCTCGAGCCCGACGAGGAACTGCAGCACATCCTGCGGTCCAAGGGCTACAAGGTGGTCGATTACGACGAGACCCGACCCAGCGAGACCGAGCAGTACAGCCTCATCTACACCTTCAACGTCCTCGAGCACATCAAGAACGATCAGGCCACGGCCGAGCAACTGGCGTCACTGCTTCGCCCCGGCGGCAGACTGGTCGTCTACGTGCCCGCGCTGGAGGTCCTGTTCACCGCCATGGATGTCAAAGTGGGGCACTACCGCCGCTATCGGCGGACCCAGCTGAACCGGATCCTGCGCAACGCCGGCCTCGAGATCGTGGAGTCGCGATACTGCGATCCCATCGGGTTCTTCGCGACACTGGCCTACAAGGTTCTCGGTTCCGGCGACGGCACCCTCGATCCCCGCTCCATCGAACTCTACGACCGCGCCGTCTTCCCGCTCAGCAAGGCCCTGCAGGTGTTGACGGGCAAGTTCTTCGGCAAGAACGTCCTGGTCGTCGCCACCAAGCCCTGAACCTCTCGCACGGGATGCGGTCGACCGGAGAGGTCGCGACGACCGGGCCGCCGGTCAGGCGCGGGTGAGGATCACCGGGCCGTCCTCGGTGATCGCCACGGTGTGTTCACTGTGGGCGGTTCGGGATCCGTCGGCCGAGCGCACCGTCCAGCCGTCCGCGTCGTCGATGTACACGCGGTCGGTGGTGCGAGCGAACCACGGTTCCAGCGCCAGCGTCAGCCCGGGACGCAACCGCAGCCCGCGACCCGCGCGGCCCCTGTTGGACACGTGCGGGTCCTCGTGCATGGTGCGGCCGAGGCCGTGCCCGCCGAATTCGGTGTTGACCGGGTAGCCGTAGGCGGCCGCCACCGCACCGATGGCCGCCGAGATATCGCCGAGCTTGTTGCCGGGCACCGCCGCCTCGATCCCCGCCGCCAGCGCCTCCTCGGTCGCCCGAACCAGTCGGAGGTCTTCCTCGGCGGCGGTGCCGACGATCGTCGTGACCGCGGCGTCGGCCACCCAGCCGTCGATGGACACGGCGAGGTCCATCGTCAGCACATCGCCGTCGCCGAGTCGGTAGTCGAACGGCATGCCGTGCAGCACGGCGTCGTTCACCGACAGGCACACCGTGTGACCGAACGGCCCGCGCCCGAACGAGGGCGCGTAGTCGACATAGCACGAGACCGCGCCGCGCTCCCGGATCCGTTCTCGCACATAGGCTTCCAGATCGAGCAGGTTGACCCCGATCCGCGCCCGCGCCCGCAGCCCGGCGAGCACGTCGGCGACGAACGCGCCCGTCACCGCCATCCGCTCGATCTCCCGCGGGGTCTTCAACTCGAGCATGTACGCCCTCCACTTCGGTATTTTCATACCACCGTAGCGGTGTCGGTATTTTAATACCAATCCGGCGATTGCCGCCGCTCCGCGCCGCCGCCTACCCTGGTCGCCATGGTTCGCCTCCCGTTGACTCCCGCCCAGATCGAAGCCGGTCGCCGCCTCGGCGGCAGGCTGCGGACCGCGCGCGCCGGCCGCGAGCTCGCCGAGGTGGCCGCCGCGGCGGGCATCTCACCGGAGACACTGCGCAAGATCGAGACCGGCAGGTTGCCCTCCCCCGCCTTCGGCACCGTCGTCGCCCTCAGCCGGGCACTCGACGTGCCGCTCGACGAACTCGCCGAGGTGTGGCGTTCGGCGGGCCTCGCCGAGTCCGCCTGAGCGCGGGCCGATCGCGGACGCACCTCGCCTCACCTGCGTGAACTCGGCCACAAACGCGGCTCCCCGGCGTAGCGGCCGGAAAATCGAACCCTACTTTGGACGTATGTCCGATACGACCGAGGTCGCCGCCTACTTCCGGCGCGTGGGTCCCCAGCGCTTCGTCCCCACCGCCCATGCGACGGGTGCGTGGACCGCCGACGAGCAGCACTTCAGCCCCGTCGCCGGGCTTCTCGTCCACGAGATCCAGCGCATGCGGACCGCCGAGCAGCGCCCCGCGATGGCGATGAGCCGCATCACCTTCGACATTCTCGGCCGCGTCCCGGTCGGCGAATTCGAGATCGAAGCACGGGTCGTGCGGCCGGGACGGACCATCGAGTTGGTCGAGGCCACCGCGTTCGCCGCCGGGCGCGCCGCCGTCACGGCGCGGGTCTGGCTCATGACCCCCGGCGACACCGCGAGCGTCGCGGGCGGAGCGCCGGAGCCGCTGCCCGCACCCGAGACACAGCCGCGCTGGGCGATGGACTCGTTGTGGCCCGGAGGTTTCATCGCCTCCCTCGATGTCCGCACGGTCGGCGAGTACCTGCCCGGACGCGCCGCCGCCTGGGTCCGCACCGACCTGGATCTGGTGGAAGGCGAGCGCGCGGACGCGGTCACCTCGTATCTCGCCCTGGTCGACACGGCCAACGGCATCGCCGCCAGGGAAAAGCCCTCGGACTGGATGTTCCCGAACCTGGATCTGAGCATCCACCTGCATCGGCAGCCGGAAGGCCGCTGGGTCGGGCTGGACACCTCGGTCGTCTTCGGCGGCACCGGCCAGGGCCTCACCACCACAGTCCTGCACGACCTCGCCGGACCCGTCGGGTACGCCCAGCAGATCCTCACCGTCCGTCCGCAGCCGGCCGACTGGCCCCCGGCGCGCTGACCCCGCCGACCGGAAAATACGTTGCCGCTCGGTAACGGGCGGCGTAGCGTCCGGAGGCGTTTCCGACCGGAAGGACACCCGTGCAGCCCATCTCCGAACGCGACATCAGGTCGTCGTTCGTCAACTGTTCCAAGGGCGAGGCCAAGCGTCTGCCGGTGCCGCGCGACCTCGCGGACCGACCGTGGGACGACCTGGACTTCTTCGGCTGGAGCGATCCCTCCATGCCGGGACGCTGCTACCTCGTGGCCCCACGCGAGGACGGGCTCGCCGGTGTCGCGCTGCGCTACGAGACCGGCGGGACGGGTCGCGCGCAGATGTGCTCGATCTGCCTGACCACGCACACCGGCGGCGGGGTATCGCTGCTCACGGCCAGTAAGGCGGGCGAGTCCGGGCGGCGCGGCAATTCCGTCGGCATCTACATGTGCACCGATCTGGCCTGTTCGCTGTACACGCGCGGGAAGAAGCGGCCCGCCGCGGGGAGCCGGTATCGCGAAGACCTGTCCGTCGAGGAGAAGATCGAGCGCGTGCTCGAGAATCTCGGCGTATTCCTGACCCGCCTGCACACCTGACGGCGAGCCCTGGCACCCGGCAGCGCGGAACCCACGGGACCGCGGGGACGGCTCGGCGCGGCACGGCAACCGCTCAGCGCCGCACAGCGAACGCCGGAACGGATTCGGTACGGACACCGACACCGCCCAGATAGGCCGTCAGCCCGCGCAACGCCGGGACCGCCCGCAGCGCCCGCACGCCGCGGGGCAGTCGCCGCTCGTCGAGCGTTCCGGCGAGCGCGGGCCGGATCAGCGTCTCGTGCTCGCCGCGCTGGGTCCGTTGCATCACCCACGCGGGCCAGGCCCTGCGCCGCTGGACCTTCGCCAGATCGCTCTCGCCCACCCGGCCGGTGCCCAACAACGGTCCGGCCAGAATCCGCGCGGCGGCGACCGCATCCTGGACGGCCAGGTTCACCCCGACGCCGCCGACCGGCGACATGGTGTGCGCCGCGTCGCCGAGACAGAGCACGCCGTTGCCATACCACCGTCGCAGCAGCGTCATCTCGGTGCGGAGCACCTTCACATCGTCCCAGCTTCGAATCGCGGAAACGGTCCGCGCCGACCAGCCGAACATTTCACCCAGGGCATCGCGGAACGCGTCGAGTCCCTGCTCACGTACCCGCTCGTCGGTGCCTTTCGCGACGAGATAGGCCGTGTGATAGTACTCGCCGCGGTCGAGGACGATGCCCGCCCGGCCGCCGCCGAACACCCCGAAGATCTCCCCTTCGATCGTGCTCTCCCCCTTCGGGACGCGTACCTGCCACACGTCCATCGGAATCGGTGTCGAGTCACCGGGCAGCCCCGAGTCGGCGCGCACGACCGATCCGCGCCCGTCACAGGCCACGGTCAGATCCGCGGCGAGTTCCCGTTCGACGTCCGCCTCGTCGCGATATACCACCCCGGTGACCCGCCCGCTCGAATTCCGGCGCAGCGAGGTCACCTCGCAGTTCGTCCGCAGCACGAACGATGGCTCGGCGGCCGCCGCCGATGCCAGCAGGTCGAGGAAGTCCCACTGCGGGACTATCGCGATGTGCTTGTGCCGCCCCGGAATCCGCCGGAAGTCGGCGATCACCACGGTGGCGGCGCCGATCCGGATCCGCATCTGCTCGAGTTCGCGAATGGGCAATCGCGCGAAGTCCGCGCCGAGCCCCAGGTCGTCGAGCATGCGTAGCGTCGACGGGTGCACGGTGTCACCGCGGAAGTCCCGGATGAAGTCGCCGTGCTTCTCCAGCACCGTCACCTCGATCCCGGCCCGCGCCAGGAGTAGTCCCAGCGTCATCCCCGCCGGACCGCCACCGACCACCGCACACCGCGTTCGCTCGGCCATCCCACGAATATAGCCGCAGGTCACCGCCGGAAAAGGATACGACCGGACAACGATCGCGATGCGGGCGAAGTGCGCTACGAGGGCACCGCGGCGATCAGCTCGGCGGTCACGGCGTCGAGTCGCCTCGCACGCGCGGGGTCGAAATCCGCACCGGTCACAGGCACAGTGCGACCGCGGAACCGGGCCGAGACCGGTTCGGCCGGCGGATGGTCGAGCAACTCGATCACCGACGGCACGGTCTCGTCCACCGAACGGGCGAACACCCGGGCGAGCCCCTTCGTCACGACCAGCTGCTGCACGATGTGGTCTTCGCCGACTGGTCCGAATGCGGCGGCGCACACCCGTTGCTGGCGATGCTCCGCTCGGCCGACCGCGACGAAATCCGTGACCAGTTGCGCACCCGGCTCCGCGAGGATTACCTCGGCGCCGTGGCAGAACGCATCCCCACATCCGACGCCGCCCTGCGCGCCGAGATCATCGGGGCTTGCTGCTCGGCCTCGGCGTCATGCGCTCGGTGATCGAGACTCCCGCACTCACCGAGGCGCCGTTCGAACACACCCGGGTTCTCACCGCCACAATGATCACCGCCCTCACCCGCTGAAGAGAGAGAACGGACCCATGCGTGAACTCCACGACCTGCCCTACGCCGCCTATCTCGGCCCGCTCGAGGAAGACCCGCTCCCGGAGGCCGATTACGACTGCGTACACATCGAGGGGGCGGAGTACAAGGAGATCGACATCAGGAACGCGCGGTTCTCCGAGTCGGCGCTGTCGGATCTCGTGTTCGCCGGCGGCAACCTCGCGCACACCCGGTGCGCCGATGTCTGGCTGAACCGCGTCGACATGACCGCGACCTCACTGGCGGAGACGACCTGGCTGGATGCCGAGATCGGGGGCAGCGCCTGGATCGGGGTGGACGCGGGCGGCGCCGAGCTGCGCCGGGTGGAGTTCACCGGGTGCAAACTCGACGGGGTGAACTTCCGCAACGCGCGGTTCCGGGACGTGGTGTTCCGTGAATGTGTGCTGCGGGAGCCCGATTTCGCCGGGGCGAAGCTGTCGTCGGTGACCTTCCCCGGCAGCCGGATCGACGGGCTCACGCTGAACGAGACGACCATGACGAAGGTCGATTTCCGCGGCGCGCAGGGGCTGAGCATCGCCCGCGGCATCGAGTGGCTGCGCGGCGCCACGGTCGACCACGGACAGCTGATGGAGCTCGCCCCGTCGTTCGCGTCGGCGCTCGGCCTCACCGTGACCGACTGATCGGCGCGCTCCGCACCGAATTCTCGCTCCGCGTCACCCCGTCCGGTTCCCGCCGTGCCGGGTCGGCTCGTGCGAGCATGAACGGCAACTGTGGGTTCGCCGGGTGGGCGGTCCCGTGGATCGGATGTCGAGGAGCACGCATGCCTGCCAGTGAGTTTCGTGCCAGGATCCCGCGCGCCGAGGCAATCGCCGGACGGTTGCCACGGATGTCGACGGTGATCATCGGGGTACTGGCGGTGATCGTCGGATCGCTGCTCGTGGTCCGGCCGCTGACCGCGCTGACCGCACTGGCATTGCTCGTCGCCGTTGCCTGCGTGGTGACCGGACTGGGCGAGCTGCTGTTGCCGCGCCGTGCCGGCAGGCTCGCCACGGTGCTGGCGCTGGGCTGGGTGCTGGTCGGTGTGCTCGTGCTCGTCCAGATGGGTCCTGCGATCGATCTGCTGCCGCGATTCGTGGCCGCCGCGCTGGTGATCGGCGGCCTGATCCGAGTGGCGGGCGTGCGCGCGGGAACGCCCGACGATCGCCTGATCGCCGGCCTGCTCGGCGCGGCCGAGACCGTGCTGGGTGTGGTGGCCTGGCTGTGGCCCGATGTGACACTGCTGGTCGTCGCCGTGCTGTTCGGCATCCGCACGGTGGCGCTGGGCGCGGGGCTGCTGTGGGCGGCTCGGCCGGGAGAGCGAGTGGTGCGCGCCGGGCCGGTGGCCCCGGCCACGCTCGCCCGCGTCGGCCGGGTGGTGGCGGCGGGCCTGGCACTGGTGCTGGCGATCGCGGTGGCCGGGGTGAGCGCGCATCTGCGCACCTCGGCGCCGCGCACCGAGGACTTCTATTCCGCGCCCGGCGGATTGCCCGCCGAACCGGGCGAATTGCTGCGCGCCGAGCCGTTCGGCGGCGGCGACATCCCCGCCGATGCGCGCGCGTGGCGCATCCTCTATTCGACGACGAACGCCCTCGGCCGGCCGGCCCTGTCCAGCGGTCTGGTGCTGGTGCCGCGCGACGCCCCGGCCGGTCCGCTGCCGGTGGTGGCGTGGGCGCACGGCACCACCGGTTTCGCCACCGGCTGCGCCCCTACCCTGCTGCCCGAACCGCTCGCCTCGGGCGCACTGCCCGCCCTGCCCCAATTGCTCTCGGAAGGTTGGGCATTGGTCGCTACGGACTACATCGGGCTGGGCACAGCCGGACCGCACCCGTATCTGATCGGGCACGGCGAAGCGACCTCGGTGCTCGATGCCGTGCGCGCCGCCCGGCAACTCCCCGACATCGAACTCGACGACCGCACCGTGGTCTGGGGACACTCCCAGGGCGGGCACGCCGCACTGTGGACCGGGATCCTCGCACCCGGCTACGCGCCGGACGCGCATGTCGTCGCGGTCGCTGCGATGGCGCCGGCCAGCGACGGTCCCGCCCTGGTGCGTCACCTCCCGGACGTGACGGGCGGCTCGGTGTTCGCCTCCTATGTGGTGGCCGCCTACACCGCCACCTATCCGGACGTGAGTTTCGACCGCTACATCATCCCGGCCGCACGCACCCTGGTCCGCGACATGAGCACCCGCTGCCTGGCCGAACCGGGCATCCTCGTCTCGGTGCTCAGCGCGCTGTCCATCGACCGGGACCGCCCGGTCTTCGCCGTGGATCCGCTCGACGGCGCGTTCGGCGACCGACTGCGGGAGAACACTCCCGCGGGCCCGTTGACGGTGCCGCTGCTGCTCGCCCAGGGTGGCGCCGATCCGCTCATCACCCCGGCCGTGCAGGACGCCTACGCGGCCGACCGATGCGCGGCGGGCTGGAACGTCGACTACCGGGTCTACCCCAAGCGCGACCATCTCGGCGTGGTCGCGGCGGATTCACCGCTCGTGCCCGAACTCATCACCTGGACCAGGGCACGCTTCGCCGGCCGGCCGCAGACGCCGAACTGCCCGGGCTGAGCACGCCGGTCGGCACCCGCGCCGACGCCCACGACGGCACCGCGCTGCGCAGTGCAGGCAAGATCCGGGTGGCACCGTTCGTCCCGCACGGCCAGGTGCTCGAACAGGGCGCGTCGGTGATCCGCCGAGCGGCGGACGACCGGTCACGCCGTTATTCGAGTTCGCCCTCGGTCTCCAGGTACACCTGCCGCAGCCGTTCCAGCGTCTCCTGCTCCGGCGCCGCCCACATGCCACGTTCGGCGGCCTCGAGCAGTCGCTCGGCGATACCGTGCAACGCCCACGGATTCGACTGCTCCATGAACTTGCGGTTGGTCTCGTCGAAAACGTAGCTCTCGCTGAGCTTCTCGTACATCCAGTCGGCGACCACGTCGGTGGTGGCGTCGTAGCCGAACAGGTAGTCGACGGTGGCGGCCATCTCGAAGGCGCCCTTGTAGCCGTGGCGGCGCATGGCCTCGAGCCAGCGCGGGTTCACCACGCGGGCGCGGAAGACGCGGGTGGTCTCCTCCGAGAGGGTGCGGGTGCGCACGGCGTCGGGGCGGGTGCTGTCGCCGATGTAGGCCTCGGGGTTCTTGCCGGTCAGCGCGCGCACGGTGGCGACCATGCCGCCGTGGTACTGGAAGTAGTCGTCGGAGTCGGCGATGTCGTGTTCGCGGGTGTCGGTGTTCTTGGCCGCGACGGCGATCCGGCGGTAAGCGGTGCGCATGTCCTCGGCGGCGGGGGCGCCGTCGAGATCGCGGCCGTAGGCGAAGCCGCCCCAGGCGGTGTAGACCTGCGCGAGGTCCTCGTCGCCGCGCCAGCTCTTGGAGTCGATGAGCTGGAGCAGGCCGGCGCCGTAGGTGCCCGGCTTGGAACCGAAGATGCGAGTGGTGGCGCGGCGTTCGTCGCCGTGCTCGGCCAGGTCCGTGAGGGTGTGCGCGCGAACGTAATTGGATTCGGCGGGCTCGTCGAGGCCGGCGACGAGGCGGACCGCGTCGTCGAGCAGGGCGAGCACATGCGGGAAGGCGTCGCGGAAGAAGCCGCTGATGCGGACGGTGACGTCGATGCGCGGGCGGCCCAGTTCCTCGAGCGAGATCACCTCGAGGGTGGTGACGCGGCGGCTGGCCTCGTCCCACACCGGTCGCACGCCCAGCAGCGCGAGCACTTCGGCGATGTCGTCACCGGAGGTTCGCATGGCCGAGGTGCCCCACACCGACAGGCCCACCGAGCGCGGATACTCACCCTGGTCGTCGAGGTAGCGGCGCAGCAGCGAATCGGCCATCGCCTGACCGGTCTCCCAGGCCAGCCGGGACGGCACGGCCTTCGGGTCGACGGAGTAGAAGTTGCGGCCCGTGGGCAGCACGTTGATCAGGCCGCGCAACGGGGAACCGCTGGGGCCCGCGGGGATGAACCCACCGTTCAGCGCGTGCAGCACCCGCTCGATCTCGATGCTCGTGCCACGCAGGCGGGGCACCACCTCGGTGGCCGCGAAACGCAGCACAGCGCCGACGGATTCGCGATCACCGCCCTGGTCGCCGAACAACTGCCCGGCGAAGCGTTCGACCATGCCGTCCACCGCGTCGGGCGACCAGTCGGCGGCCTGCAGGGCGATCAGCAGTTCCCGTGCCCGCTCCTCGACGGCGTCGACCCGCTCCCGCGTCTCGGAGCCGGATTCGTCCAGGCCGAGCGCTTCGCGCAGGCCGGGCACCGACTGCTCGCCGCCCCAGAGCTGACGCGCGCGCAGCATCGCCAGCACCAGATCGACTTCCGACTCACCGACCGGCGCCTGGCCGAGGATGTGCAGGCCGTCGCGGATCTGCACATCCTTGATCTCGCACAGCCAGCCGTCGACGTGCAGGAGCATGTCGTCGAAGGTGTCCTCGTCGGGACGCTCCGCCAGGCCGAGGTCGTGGTCCATCTTCGCCGCGCGCATGAGCGTCCAGATCTGCTGGCGGATGGCGGGCAGCTTGGCCGGGTCGAGGGCGGAGATGTTGGCGTGCTCGTCGAGCAGCTGCTCGAGGCGGGAGATGTCGCCGTAGCTCTCCGCGCGCGCCATCGGCGGGATGAGGTGGTCGACGAGGGTGGCGTGCGCGCGGCGCTTGGCCTGGGTGCCCTCGCCGGGGTCGTTGACCAGAAACGGGTAGATCAGCGGCAGGTCGCCGAGGGCGGCGTCGGTGCCGCAGGCCGCGGACATGCCGAGGGTCTTGCCGGGCAGCCACTCCAGATTGCCGTGTTTGCCGATGTGCACCATCGCGTCGGCGCCGAAGCCGCCCTGCTCGGCGGGCACGGCCAGCCAGCGGTAGGCGGCCAGGTAGTGATGGCTCGGCGGCAGGTCGGGGTCGTGGTAGATGGCGACCGGGTTCTCGCCGAACCCGCGGGGCGGCTGGACCATCAGCACCACATTGCCGAAACGCAGTGCGGCGATGACGATCTCGCCGTTCGGGTCGGCGGAGCGATCGACGTAGAGTTCGCCGGGCGGCGGGCCCCACGCCTCGATCACGGCTTCGCGCAGCTCGGCGGGCAGGGTCTCGAACCAGGCGGTGTAGGTCTGCGCGCCGATGCGGATGGGGTTGCCCTCGAGCTGTTCGGCGGTCAGCCAGTCGGGGTCCTGGCCGCCCGCGGCGATGAGGGCGTGCATGAGGGCGTCGCCGTCGTGTTCCTCCAGGCCGGGCACCTCACCCGCGTCGCCGAGATGGTAACCGGCGCGGCGCAATTCGTGCAGCAGGGCGATGGTGCTGGCGGGCGTGTCCAAGCCGACGGCGTTGCCGATGCGGGCGTGCTTGGTCGGGTAGGCCGAGAGCATGAGCGCCAGGCGCTTGTCGGCGGCGGGGATGTGACGCAGGCGCGCGTGGCGCACGGCGATACCTGCCACGCGGGCCGCGCGCTCGGGATCGGGCACGTAGGTCGACAGGCCGTCGGCGTCGAACTCCTTGAACGAGAACGGCACCGTGATGATGCGGCCGTCGAACTCGGGCACCGCCACCTGGGTGGCGACGTCCAGCGGGGACAGACCGTCGTCGTTGTCGTCCCACTGGGCACGCGAGCCGGTCAGGCACAGGCCCTGCAGGATCGGCACGTCCAGCGCGGCGAGCGCGGCCACGTCCCAGGCTTCGTCGTCGCCGCCCGCCGAGGCGGTGGCGGGCTTGGTGCCGCCCGCGGCGAGCACGGTGACGATCAGCGCGTCGGCTCGTCCGAGCGTGGCCAGCAATTCCGGTTCGGCGGTGCGCAGCGAGGCGCAGTACAGCGGCACCGGACGCGCACCGGCGTCCTCGACAGCCCGGCAGAGCGCGTCGACATAACCGGTGTTGCCCGCGAGGTGCTGGGCGCGGTAGTAGACGATCCCGACCGTGGGCACGCCCTCGACCGGCTCCGGATAGCGGGCCGCGCGCTCGAGTTCGCCCCAGCTGGGCAGCTGCACCGGCGGCTCGAAGCCGTGACCGGTGAGCAGCACGGTGTCGGACAGGAAGTTGTGCAGCTGGCGCAGATTGTCCGCGCCGCCCGCGGCGAGATAGTTGTGCGCGTCGGCGGCGACGCCGCCCGGCACGGTCGAGCACTCCATGAGCTCGGCGTCGGGGGCGATCTCACCGCCCAGCGCCACCACCGGGACGCCGCCGCCGCGCAGCGCCTCCAGTCCGTCCTCCCAGGCGCGCTTGCCGCCGAGGATGCGCACGATCACCAGATCCGCGCCGTCGAGCAGGCCGGGCAGGTCGTCCACCAACAGCCGGGCCGGGTTGCCCAGGCGGTAGTCGGCGCCGCTGGCGCGCGCGCTGAGCAGATCGGTGTCGGAGGTGGACAGCAGCAGGATCACGAGTGACCTTCCTCGGGTGAACGCGCCCATCGGGTGTGGTGCTCGCCGGAGAGGGTCTGGCTGTTCACAGTGGCGCGACCGCACCGGAATTGCACCGGTTTCCTCGACGCCCGTCGAGCACCGGGGATGCTACCCGGCCGGGTCGGATCACCCGCCGCGCGGCTCCCGGCCCCGGCGATCGAGCACCGCTCACACCGCGTGCCGCGTGTGATGCCGCGCGCATACCTGGGGGACGCCGCTGCCCGTACCCTGGGCATGTCATGACGCGAACAACTCCCGATTCCTGCCCCGGTGTACTGCGCCTGCATCAGGCGGCCGACGGTCCGCTGGCGCGCGTGCGTGTGCCCGGCGGCGTCCTGTCCCCCGACCAGCTGCGCACGCTGGCCGAGGCCGCGACCGAACTGGGAGACGGCGCGATCGAACTGACCTCGCGCGGCAACGCGCAACTGCGGCGGGTGCGGGACGCGAGCGAGCTGACCGCACGCCTCGAGCGCGCGGGACTGCTGCCCAGCCGCACCCACGAGCGGGTCCGCAATATCCTCGCCTCGCCGCTCTCGGGGCGGGTCGGCGGCCTCGCCGATGTGCGTTCGTTCGCCCCCGCCCTCGATGCCCGGATCCAGGCCGATCCCCGGCTCGCGGACCTCCCCGGTCGCGTGCTGTTCACCGCCGACGACGGGCGCGGCGACGTCAGCGGGCTCGGTCCCGATATCGGCGTACACGCGACCGGCGACGGATTCGCCCTCCTCCTCGCCGGTTCCGACACCGGCATCCGGCTCGCCGTCGGCGACGCGGTCGACGTCGTGCTCGCCGCCGCCCACGGCTTCCTCGATCTGAGCTCCGGCCAGTGGCGGTTGCACGAAATACCGGACGGCACAGCACGATTGGTCGATCTGCTCGGCCTCTCCCCCACTGCCGAGCGGCTCGGGACCGCCGGCTCCCAGGAGTCCCCGATCGGCTGGCTACCCCAGGACGACGGCGGCGTGGCGCTGGGCGCGGGCGTCCCGCTGGGTTCCCTGCCCGCGCGGACCGCCGAATTCCTCGCCGCGGTGGAACGCCCCGTCATCCTCACGCCCTGGCGTGGAATCGTGCTCGCCGATCTCGACGAGTGGACCGCCGAGCAGGTCGTGCGAGTGCTCGCCCCCATGGGCCTGATCTTCGACGCCGAGTCCCCGTGGCTGCAGGTCAGCGCGTGCGCGGGGCAGCCGGGCTGCGCGAAGTCCCACACCGACGTGCGCGCCGATGTCGCCGTCGCGATCGACGAGGGCCGGATCCTGCCCGCCGGGGCGGGCGCGACCACCACCGGCGCCGCGTTGTCCGCCGGGGAACCGACGGTCGCGGGCCGCCAGCACTGGTCCGGATGCGATCGACACTGCGGACGGCCGCGCGGTGCGGTCGTCGAGGTGACCGCGGGCCCCGAGGGCTACCGCGTCGAGGAGCCGTCCGCGCCATGAACCGCCTCGCCGCGCGACGGTCGGGTGGGTGCGTCACACCCATCCACCATCGCGTGGCCCGTACCTAGCATGGGGACATGGCTGCCGGTGAACTCGGAGATTTCCTGCGATCACGTCGCGCACAGGTCTCCCCCGCGAGCGCCGGATTGCCGACCTCCGGGGTGCGGCGGGTGCCCGGGCTACGGCGCGAGGAAGTCGCGATCCTCGCCGGGGTGATATCTCGACTATGCACTCCTTGAATGGTCGCCTGCGGCGGTCGTCTAGCACCAGTTCGTCGATACCCTTGTCGGAGAACAGCACTCCCGCGCCGATGAGGTTCTCGCGTAGGTAGGTCGCCGAGGAGGTGCCGGGGATCAGTCGGACGTTCGGTGACCGGTGCAGCAGCCAGGCCAGGGCGGCCGACATCTGTGCGGCATTCACCCGTGCGGCGACGGCCGACAGTGCTGCGGATTGCAGCGGAGTGAAGCTACCGAAATGGGTAGAAGAGGCACATGGGCGATGCCCTGTCCGGCGAGGGTGTCGATCAGTTTGTCGTCTCGGCGTAAGGCCAGGTTGTACATGTTCTGCACGCACACGATCGGCGCGATCGTCCGCGTTTCGGCGACCTATTCAGCCGTCGCGTTACTCACGCCGAGATGGAGGATCAGCCCTCGCTGCTCAAGTTCGGGTGAGGGCCTCGAAGCGCTATGCGGGTGAACCGGGTTGCGGCGCTGCGGCATCGCCGAGCCGGAGGTTGACAACGTCGAGCGCCTCGAGCTAAGTGCCTTCAGGTTCTCGTTGACTGCGCGGCGCAGCTGTTCGGCTCGTCGGTCCGGGGGCAGCCGCCCTGCTGATCGCGCCAGCCTTGGTCATGATGTGCAGCGATTCGGGGTAGGGGTGCAGTGAATCGCCCCGGCGGGTCGGGAGACTTCATCTCTTGAGGAAGGATGAAGTCTGTGAGTTCGAGGAAGTACCCGCCGGAGTTGCGTGAGCGGGCCGTGCGGATGGTTGCCGAGGTCCGGGACCAGTACGAGTCGGAATGGGCCGCGATCGGCGCGGTTGGCGACCTGCTGGGTGTTGGTACTGCCGAAACGCTGCGCAAATGGGTCCGTCAGGACCAGGTCGACGCTGGTGTTCGTCCGGGGGCGACCAGTGAGGAGTCCGCGGAGCTGAAGCGGTTGCGGCGCGGGAACGCCGAACTCAAGCGTGCCAATGCGATCTTGAAGGCGGCTTCGGCTTTCTTCGCGGCCGAGATCGACCGGCCGCAACGCTGATCTACAGGTTCGTCACCGAACACCAGGGCCACCGCGAAGACGGTGGCTTGCGCTGGGGAGTCGAGTCGATCTGCGCCGCGCTCACTGAGCTCGGCGTAAACCTCTCTCCTTCAACCTATTACGAACACCGTAAGCACTTCCGGACCAAGCGGGAGCAGCGTGACCAGCTGTTGAAGCCACAGATCGCGCGGATTCACCGGGAGAATTCGGTGTCTATGGCGCGAGGAAGGTGTGGCCTGGCATTGAACCGCGAAGGCCATCCGGTGGTCCGCTGCACCGTCGAGCGGTTGATGCGCGAACTCGGGTTGCAGGGCGTTCGACGCGGCCGTATCAAGCGCACCACGATCGCAGAACCGGCCGCGGATCGGCCGGCTGATCTGGTGCAACGCCGGTTCTCGCCCTCCGCGCCGAACCGTTTGTGGGTTGCCGACATCACGTATGTGTCGACGTGGTCAGGGTGGGTGTATGTGGCGTTCGTGATCGATGCCTACGCGCGAAGGATCCTGGGCTGGCGCACGTCTACGTCGATGACCACGACGTTGGTTCTGGATGCGATCGAGCATGCCATCTGGACCCGGGAACGAGACGGCTGCAACGTGAAAGATGTTGTCCACCATACGGATAAGGGATCTTACACGTCCATAGCCTTCAGTGAACGCCTCGCCGCAGCGGGGATCCAGCCCAGTGTCGGCGCGGTAGGATCGAGCTACGACAATGCGCTCACCGAGACGATCAACGGTCTCTACAAAACCGAGCTGATCAAACAGCGCGGCCCGTGGCGCACCGTCGATCACGTGGAATTCGCCACCGCCGAATGGGTCGACTGGTTCAACCACCGCCGCCTCTACCGCTACTGCGCCCCCCCGGCGGAGATCGAGGCCGCCCACTACGCTCAACAACCAGCCCAGCTACCGTCCGGGCTGTCACACACGATAGGTCTCCGGACTCACCGGGGCGATTCACAGCTTCGCGGATCAACTGATTGGTGGCGCGCGGCTGTAGGCGTCGGGCGGCGGCATCGATGTAGGTGATTCCGAACGCCGCGACCCCACGCAGGGCGGCGAGCGCGCCGTTGCGATCGGCATGGGACTAATGACCCCGGTCTGGCGAGTTGCATTGCGCCGTAGCCGAACCGGGTGACAGTCAGGTCGCCCAGGGTCTAGCTTCCCCCGCGGGAAGCGAAGTGGAGGGTGCGTTCATACCTCTGCCTTCATCTCGAAACCGGTTGGCGTCTATCGGAGCCTTGCTTAGACATTGACGTGTAAGTTCCCAACAGGAAGTAGGCACTTCGAAGTGCCCAGTGCACCCGCGGGTGGGAGGAGCGACCGATCGCGACGATGACGGCAGCGCAGAAGAGAGCTCAGCCCAAGTCTGAGTATGCTGTTCTACCTGCAGTTTCTTTCAGATTTCTTTCGACTTGCAACACCAGATAGTCAGCCTGCGACAGGATAGAGGAGCTTTCGGAGTAGCGCTGCTGTGCTCGGCTTAGCCAGCAGGACACGCGCCTCGGAGGTCGGGTCTTGTGGGTAAGATTGCGAACGAAGGGGACGCCTTGAGTCAGTGCACCGAATCCCACAGTGAGAAGCAACCTTCCGTCGATCGCATAGGGCTTACCGCGGACGAGTGTCAGATCCTGGGGAGAGCGAGGATCGCGAAATCGGCAGCCGGCGCCCTCGGCCGGGCCGACCTCATTGCCGAAGTCCCGAGGCTCGATCCTCCTCACTCCGGCTTTCTGTACAGGAGACTCAAGCTTCCTACCAGCGCGCCCCCTGCGAAGATCGCCGTGGCAGTTAAGGCCACACTTGCTCGCGCGGACGATGAGCGGGCGGCACATATCCTGCACGACTTCTTCCACGGATCGATCAGGGCGACCTTCGTGACCAGCACGCTGGCCGAGTCCCAACTCGCCGCGATCCTCAGCGCCGACCCCGACGAGCTGACAGACGCACTCGGCTCGCTGCGCCAGAGCTGGCGCGACGCCGGCCTTTTCGATATCGAGGTATTCGGATCGACACCGGCGGCACGAGTGGCGCTCTGGTCGTCGATGGCGGTGACCGGACACGCCGGCGATGCAGCCGCGCTCGCCTGGCTGCTCGCCGACCCGCCTCCGTTCTGGAGCACAACGCAAACCGATGCCGCTCGACAGGTATGGCAATCGGTTCGAGAACGGTACCCATCGTTGCCGGAACGACCCACCCCGCTGGCGGTGCTCGTGGAGATGCTCTCCGAGCTCGGCGATTACGACTATCCCGACGATCCGAAGGCCCTCGACATCAGCAGCGAGGACGCGAATGCCCCGCAGGGCGGCGATATGTCCCATGGAGCCACCGCAGCGGCGCCCGAGTCCACCGTGGCGAGTCTGACCGAACGTCTGACGGCCGAAGCAGCCGAAGAACTTCGTACCGGAAAGAATCCGACACTGCTGGCCGAGTGGATTTCCCTAGGTGAGCGCGTAGAGCAGGAGCGGCAGACGATAGCCGCTGTCGTCCTACCGGACCTGGCTACTGCGGTCGCGCAGGGTGTCCCGTCCGAGACGACCGATATCGCCAGAATCATGGAGTTTTTCGTGAACCTGCGCGAGCTGCTGGCCGCCGCCACAGCCGTTACCGACCAGGCGCCCGCGGACCTGGGCACGGCGCGGGCGGCCCTGCAGCGAGCACAACACGCCGTCGCCGAGGCCGACGCTGCCGCCGAACGGGTCGAGCGCGTGCGGCGCCTTATGGCATTGATGGCATTGGCCGGATACGAGTTCCTTGCCGCCGACATCGCGCAGGTCCAAACTCTGGCCGGTGAGGTCACCGTCGACAGCGATGCAGATACCGTCCGCGCTCTCCTGGCCTTGCTCGACCTCATCGAACTCGCCGGCCGAGACCCCGAGCGTGCCCACAAGCTCGACCAGGTGATCAGGGCCACGCTGCCTGCCGCGATTCCATTGCTTTCGTTCGCGAATGTCCCCGACGTATTCGTCCTAGGTGATATGACTGTGGCCGGGGCGAGCGCCGAGTCGCCCGACGCGTACACGCCAGTACCGGTCGCCATCGCAGCCCCATACGACGACAACGGCGCTGCTGCGGCCGACGGCGGCGCCACCAGCGACGAGAACACCGCCGCGGCCGACACCGCGGCGGCCGACCATGGACAGCGGACCGAGCGACTCGAGGATCTTCTCGCCGAGTTGGAGTTCGTTGTCCCGCAATCGAGTTCGGCCCAGTACACGTCACAGGCCCGGAGTGTTCCGCCATCCGGCCTCGACATGGCCGGCCCGCAGACATCGAATTCGACCTCGCTGTACACCGCGCTCCTTCGTTCCGGTGAGCTGGCGCTGGCGTACTGGCTCACGGTCGCGGAAAACGGCGGTACTTCGATCCGAGCCGCACACCGGCTCGCTGCGCTCGCCGCTGCGATGAAAAGCTCCACCGGATCGAATGCTGCCGAATTCGCCGCGACTATCGCCGACCTCGAACCCAGCGACCTCAAAGACCATCCCGGTCTGCAGATGCTCGTGTACGGGGCCTCGGTCCGCGCGGGCTTGTTGTCCCCGATCGCTGGCGCATCCGATCTGCTTCGTGCGTCCGCCACCAGCGTCGTGCGTTCCGGCGACGCCGTCGGCAAGCTGACAGAGCTGCTCCAAGCCGCCATCTACGCCGGGGTTTACCTGACTCCCCGCAACGCCAACGCAGTGATCGAAGCGTCTGAAGCCGCCTCGGAGTACGAAGCCTTCGCCCACGAGGCGGCCGCCAAGCTCCGCAACGCGCCCAATCGCACGATCAAATACGGCCCGGCGACAGAACTGTGGCAAAGCTGGATGGCACCGGAAGACGGCTACCTCGGCGCGCCTCTGCGCGTTGTCGCATCCGCCACGCCGTCGCCGGAGGACCTGGGATTCGTCCGTACCCGCGTTGCCGAACTACGCACACCTCGTAGTCTCGAGCAAGCCCTGGACCGGGCGGCAACACATACCCGAAGCCGCAAGCGGAACACGAAACGGATCGAGGCCCAGGCCCGGCTCAAACTGCTCGACTGGGCCGGTGACGTCACCGAACTACTGGCCAGATGGGTCACCGCTACGGAAAACACGCTGTCCTCCGGCGGTGGGACGTGGATGACCGATCCGATAGCAGATTTGCAGAACAGCGTGGCCGCAGTCCGAAAACCAGCACTGGCCGAACTGGCAGAGCTGTGCGACAGCGGAGATGAGGCCCGTGATGCCGCGACCGATGCCGGGCTGACACTGCTGAACAATGCGCTGGATCTGCTCATGGGCACCGAGGTGATCGACGGTCCGGAAACCTCTTCGGCCCGTACCCTCAACGGACTACTGACCCTGGCCCCGGCTGTCGAACTCCTTCCATCGATTGAGCCACGCCGTCCGCCTACGGCGACAGACATCCAGACCGCGTTCGACGCTCTGCGTAACGGGGAAAACGGCTGGATCGCGACATTCAACGCGCGCACCGAACGACACGACCAACTAGGTACCCAGCTCCTCATCGATACCCTGCGGCCTCACAACCCGCGGCTTGCGCAACAGTTGTCGGCCGAGCGCGAAGCGGCGATCGACGCCTCCATCGCCGAGGTGGATCAGAACGCCGCCGCGCTCACGGCTCGTATCGACACCGACCGGTTGTATGGTCGGTTGAACGCGGACACATGGACCGACCTGACCACCCGCGCCCGCGCCTGTCAAACCCCGCACCGCGGCGCGCGCAGCGACTTCGATGTCGTGCTCGACCGTCTCGGCAAGATCGAGCTCGATCGGGCCGAGGCCGTGAAGTCCGCGATCACCGCCGCCCGCATTGCGCTCGACACCGCCGGGATGCCCCTCGACGCCGCCGATCGGGTCCAGCAGTGTATCGACAAAGGCGACCTGACCACTGCGGCGGAGTATGTGGTCACGATCCGCGACAACGGTCAGCTGCCCGCCCGGCACGACACCACCGACCACCTGTCCCTTTTTCTCAGGGCATTCCCGGACAGATTCGCCGTCCCCCGTCCAGCGGTCGAGGCCGCCGGCCACCCTGTTCTCGCCCAGCTGCGCAGCGCACTCAACGCAGGCGCATCGACCGGCGACCTGGCTGCCGGGGAGCTCGCCGACACCCTGATCTCCGCCGGGATCGAGCTGGGTCAGGTCGGCCGCGGATCAACCGCCGCGGTCCGGATCGATCAATGGATACAGCTTGCGCAGGCCCGGTCGTTCGAGTCTCGGATCGGGAACGTGAGGTCGATTCTCGGGCAGGTCGGATTCCAATTCGACAAGGCGACCACCCCGCCTACGCGGCGCGGGCACTCCGGGCGCCGTGGTCGGTGGTTGGACTTGCACGGTGTGCAGCCGACATCTGGCAGTGCCCTGCTGCCGGCCTTCGGGTCGGCGATGAGTCCATCAGGCGACTCGTTGCGTCTGCTGGGGATCTGGCACGGTCCGACACCGGGTGAACTCGTGGAGACGCTGCGCGACGAGCCGAACGATCACTCGGTCATGGTGTTCTACTTCGGCACGCTCGATTCCGTCGCACGTCGCGAGCTGGCTGGTCTGTTCCGTAGCGACCGACGGCTACCGACGACAATCGTGATCGATGACGCCGCTTTCGCCTACCTGTCGTGCCAGCCCGAACCGAGTCGTGAGATCACCATGTCGGCCTTGTTGCCGTTCACCGTATCCTCGCCGTTCGCTCCGGACATCCCTGGCGCGAGCATCCGGCAGGAAATGTTCTACGGCCGAAACGAGGAACGCGCCAAAATCATCGACATGATGGGCCCCTGCATCGTCTACGGCGGCCGGCAGCTCGGCAAGTCGGCATTGCTGTTGCAGGCAGCTCGACAGTTCGATGACCAGCGTGACCGGATTGCGATCTACGAATCGATCTTCAAGATCGGCAGGGCGGTGTCTGTCGAGGCGGTGTGGACAACGCTCTGGCCGCTGCTGGCCAGGCGGGACATCGTGCCAGCCGATATTCCGGCCGGTGATGTTGCCGGTGCGCTCACCAAGCACATCGCCGACTGGATTATTTCTCGTCCGGGACGGCAACTCCTGCTACTGCTGGACGAGTCCGACAAATTCCTCGACGGCGACGCCGAAGCGGTCAACGGACGATTCACACATGTGACCCATTTCAAGGAACTGATGGAGCGGACCGGGCGCGCAGTGAAAGTGGTGTTCGCCGGGCTGCACCAAACGGCACGATTCGATCGCCTCGCGAATCATCCGCTGGCGCACTTCGGTGAACCCGTTTGCGTCGGTCCTCTGGCCCCCCAGGCCGCCTACGATCTGCTCACCGGTCCCTTGCGCGCGCTGGGATATCACTTCGATGACCCCGACCACGCCGCGCGGGTCCTCGCGCTCGCGAACAACCAGCCCGCACTCATTCAGCTGTTCGCCGCGCACCTGCTACGCAATCTGCAGGCTGCGCCGATGCCCGAAGACGCGCCACCGCAGACCGTGCACGCCGACGATGTCGAACAGGTGTGGGCCGACGCGCATCTGCGCAGGTCATTCCGCAAGCGGTTCGATTGGACTCTAGACCTCGATCCCCGCTACAAAATCATCGCTTACAGCGTCGCGTTGCACGCACACGCCCGCGGCATCGACGCGACCATGACACCGAGCGAGCTACGCAACGAGTGCGAGACGTGGTGGCCGACCGGGTTTTCCGCCGAAGACGTTCGCGCCGGCGAATTCCGGGCGCTGCTGGATGAATGTGTGGACCTCGGAGTGCTGTCCTATGCGACCAACGGATACCGACTACGGACACCGAATGTACTCGATCTGCTGGGTGCCAGAGAGGAGGTCGAAGCGGTACTCGATCAGGCCGAGTCGATCGAACTGCCCGAAAGCTTCGACGGCAGCATGATGCGGCCAGAGTTCGGTGGCGGACCGACCCGAGGGCCGTTGACCTCACAGCAGATCGCTGATCTGCTCGCAACCCGAAGCCAGGTCCGCTATGTCATCGGCTCGCCGGCCCTGACCGTCGAACGCTGTCTGAGGGCGCTACAGGACGAGAACGACCGTGCGGTCTCGGGCCATCGCGGGGGCCACGTACGAGAAGCAAACCCGGCGACCCTGGCCAAGCAGTGTCAGCAGGGAACGTTGATGGCCGCCGGGCGACATGTGATCGTGCTCGTCAACCTGAAGACCGCTTCCCGGGACGTCGCATGGGCGACATGGAAGCAGGCGCGAGAACTGATCGCCACCCACTCCGGTGGCACCCTCGGGATCGTGCTGGTGTCCGGACCAGCGCAGGCACCGACATGGCCAGCCGCGGCACGCGAGGCCGACATCTCCTCAGGCTTGACCGAGCTGCGCCGATACGACCGGACCGACCTGCGGCTGTGGCTGACCGAAACGCCCCTGCCATTCCAGGACAACGCCGCTCGCGACGAATTGCTGGCGGTGACGGGCGGCTGGCCGATCCTGCTGAACAAGATCGCCGAGGATCTCACCGCGCATGGCTCGGGCCTGCGTTCGGACCCACTGCGCGAGATCCGGACTCGCCTACAGGATTCCGAGCGCTGCCACGAGCTGGTCGAGACGTCCGGGGTACGCAGCGACGCCACGCTGAGCCAGGCCTGGGATTTCCTCGTGCAGACGTGCGCGCAGGACCGGGCCGATCTCGATACGCTCGCCGAATACCTCACCCTGCGCGGCGAAGACGATGACGAATCCAATGCGCTCACCCCCGCCGCGGTTGCCGCCGCCGGATACGCAAGTACGGCCGACGTCATCGAGGTGCTGCGCGGGCTGGGTGTCCTCGTCGGCCTGGGCGAGGACGGACGGTTCAGGCTCGAACCCGTCATGGTCGCCGCGACCAAGCGTGCACGCCGATGAGTCGGACCGCACCGCAGCTGCTCGAAGCGATCGTTCTCGCTGCGGCCTATGCGGTTCTGAAGTCGCCGGCCTACGCCGGGCAGCAGATAGATCCTCGGGCGTTTGCCCAGGCCAACAGGGCCACACTGCTGGAACTCGTGGCGAGGGCATCAACGTTGCGAGCAGAACTTGCGCAGACCTATCGCGACGAATTGAGCGAAACGCATCCACAGGTGGTGGCACTGCTGGGCGATAGTGCCACCGACAGTGCCACCGCAGCAGCAGCGCTGCGAGACCCGCGGGCGATCCGGGCACGACGTGGGCGGGCCAAGCCTTCTGCGAAGGCCGGAGCCGACGGCGAGCAGTCGGCGGTTGCGGACGAACACCGACCAGCCATGCAGGACCCGGCGACCGCACGTCGGCTGGAACGGTACGAACGACGCCTGACCGAGACCCGCACGGCCCGCGACCGAGCCAGAGTGCAGCGCGACTACGCCCGTGCAGAGACCGACCAATTGCGCCGCGATCTCGAAAGGGCCGAGGAGGACCGGGACGAGTCGCTGGCTGTCATCGACGGGCTGCGTGCCGAACTGGCTGCCGAACGCGACCGTGTGGCGAAACTGGCAACCGACGTGCTGGCAGCGGCAGCGGTACTGAAGGCAGCGATTCTCCCACCACTGACCACCCTTCCGCCGGTCGGGGACATCGACGTCGATCCCCGTGAACGTGAAGCGGCCGTCGATACTCCGCCGGCAGAGGCGGCACCGGCAGCCGACCCGATGGTTGCTGCGGCACTGACGTGTGCTGAGGTATCGCCGGACGTGCTGTTGTCAGTACTGAACGCCTTGCTCGAACCGCCCGAACCGGTGAACCGGGTGTCGGTCGGTGAGCCGCGCGAGATCGCGCTCACGCCGCTCGGCGGGGGGACCGACATCGGTGGCTCCTGCATGCTGGTGACCGCCGGCGACGTCCGGATTCTCATCGACGCCGGGATGCGGGTCAACAAGCGCATCGACCAAGCCGGGCCGGAAGATATAGATGTGGCCCTCGCCGGGCCACTCGCCGCGATCGTGATCACGCACGCCCACAACGACCACGCCGGGTACGTACCGGCACTGACCGCGATTTACCCGACAGTGCCGGTGATCTGCACCCCCGAGACCGCGGCGATCCTCCCGACGATGTGGAGCGATTCGGTGCGGGTGTTCGACCGCTCCCGCGGCAACCATGTCGGCAGTGATGAACCGCTGGCCGAGCCGCCCTATGGGGATGCGCAGGTCCATGCAGCGCAGCGCCGCATCAAGGAGGTGCAATGCGGTCGGGTTGTCGAGATTGCTGCCGGTGTCACGGTCACGCTGTTTCCTGCCGGCCATATCCTCGGCGCGGCCGGCGTGGTGGTCTGCGCCGGCCCGAACCGGGTGACGGTGACCGGGGATGTGTCGGACCTGGCCCAGATCAGTGTTCCCGGTCTGGTCGTGCCTGATGCGGCACGCGGGTCCGATCTGCTGGTCATCGAGTCGACCTACTGCGGGCAGCACAGTTCCAACCGCGAGGCCGAGGTGGAGAAGTTCGTCCGGATGGTTTCGGAGACCGTCGGCGACCCGGCGAACGGTGGACGGGTGCTCGTGCCGGCCTTCGCGCTCGGGAGAGCGCAGGAAGTGGCGTTGACTCTGCGCAACCGTCTGCCGGATGTGCCGGTTCTCATCGATGGAATGGCCAAGGACATTGCGAGGATCTACGAGGAACAGACTGCTCGAAGCGCGCGGCCATTGAAGATATACGGCGATCAGGTGTCGGCGGTGCAGCCGGGCGCGCGCGAGCAGCTATTGCGCACATTCCGGCGCGGGGTCATCGTCACTACGTCGGGCATGTTAACTGCCGGTCCAGCGGTCACCTGGGCACGCTCGATCCTCCCGGATCCGAACGCGGCATTGCTGCTCGCGGGCTATCAGGACGAGGAATCTCCCGGGTTCGAGCTGCTCGAACTGGCCAAGACCACCAGACGAGCCACCTTCGTACTCGACAGAGAGGAACTCGTGGTCAACGCGCGAGTAACGAAGTTCGGCCTGTCGGCGCACGCGGACCGACGCGGCCTGTCCTCCATCATCACCGAGGTCGGCGCCACCGAAGTAATGCTGGTCCACGGGGTGGCGTCCAAACAACGAGACTTCGCCGACAACCTGACCCGCCGTGGGTTCCGCGTTGCCTCCACCGACCGTTGGCAGCCCATCAGTTGACAACCTTCCCGCAGAAACCGCTGATCCACGCCACGCCTCGTACTGCCTGCGGGACGTGGGGCCCGGGGTCGACGTGACCACTCGGCCGGCCACGCCACCGATCTCAGTCGACAAAAGCCGGACAAGCACCGATCTTCTGCCCGGCATGAAAGGCTCCCGGATGACCGAAGACCCATCCCTGATCGACCTCCTGCTGCCCGGGACCACGGATGCAGGGTTAGACGGCCTTGCTTACAGCACTTTCCTCGACAACGGGGTTGCTGTCCCGGTATCGGCGGTCGACCAGTTGCTGGTTGCGTTCAGTCGTCACCTGATCGACCAGATGCCCCGTACTGTGGCGGTCCTACAGCTACCGCGTGCCGACCACAGAATCGCGCTGACGCTCGCAATCTGTATGCACCTACTGCGCCTACAGCAACCCTTGGTTGCCGGACCGGTTGTATTCGCCGCGCTCGACGTCGATTTGACCGAGCAACTGCGAAACCTCCGGTGGCGCAACTACCGCAATATGGCCCTGGACCGAAACAACCCGCTATCGGCACAGCGACTTACCCGCAGTGGATACCTCGTTCCGGTGGTCGGCGTCGCGCCCCGCTCGGCAGATAGTTCCCTCATCTATGTCAACACTCGAATCGGCAATCCCGTACTGCCGCAATGTAATCCACCACTGGTCATCATCGATGCGGCCTCGATCACCTCCGCGGACAGCCGAGCGAGGATGCTCACCTGGGCCTCACACCACTCAGCTGTGTCGACAGTTGTCTTCGGCGATATCGGCGACGAATTGCTGGTAAAAGCCGTCACCGCGACTGGCTCCACACCGCTGGTTCTCCCCATGACCGATGCGGAGGTCAATGCGCTGGTCTATGAACTCAACAGGCAGGAGCCCGAACCCAGTCCACTGTCGAGTATGTGGATGCTGTGGCGTGAGAAGCAACCTCCGCTCAGCATCTACCGCGCCGGTGACACGGAGATCAACGCTGCGATCACGCGTGCCTTCGCCTGTTTGGCGACCCGGCCCGACGGGCTCGTGCCCCAAGCACTCGATTACCCGACCAAGCTGCTCTATTCGGGTACCCGGCTGGCTGCGGCAGTGTACGACTATCGCAGGGCCTGTGCCCTGGCGGTCCGCCCCGGGGAGGGCCCCGCTGCCCTGCTACGTGTCCTCAACGGTCTGACGTTCACCGGCCCCGGACCATGGCACGCATGGGGCGTCGCGCGGTGGGGCGAGCTCAAGGTCGCTGTCGAAGCACTATGGCGACATCTCGAGGAATCCACCCCGAAGCTCGACCTCCTCTGGGGGCTGCTCGCACGCGCCGAGCATGCCACCTGCGGTCGGATCCTGATCCGTTGCCACAGCAACGCCGGGGCCGTGGCCACGGCGCAATCGCTCAGCAGCGAGAACCGGACCAGCGCGCAGATCGCATTGTGGGCGCGTATCGGCGCAAGGGTCGAGATCGACACGTTCGCCAAGCGCTATCCGCCCCGCCACGCCGGCGTTCAGATCCTTACCGGAAATCCCCCGGCACGGCATTTCTCACTGCTGTTCAGTGGTGAGGCCGACGAGAATTGGCTGCTTGCCTACGATGTCGAAGACGCCATCCTGCGGCACCAACTACGTCGCTGGTACGACACGACCGATGCATGGCGGCGGAATACGTTCCGGGCGCTCGGGGCATCTGAGCCCGCATCCGTCGCTGGCCCACTAGTGGCCACCGAACTCCACAGCACACCGCCGGAACCACCAGAACTGCATCTACCTCAGCTATCGATACTAGATGTACTCGACAGCGCCAACAGGTCGATCGACCTATCATCAATCCTCGGCACGGCATCCAACGACTGGTTCGGCCCCGAAACCACCAGTTGTGTGCCGATACTGCTCGATAACGGCCGGACCTGGTGGGTGCGTACCGAGAACGACCACGACGGCGACCTGGCCACGCCGATACTCGTGGTCACCGGCAACCACCGCTATCTACCCCTGCGAGACATTCGACCGGGTGATGTAGTTGTCGTTCCGGCCGGTGACGGTACCGATTCGGTGCATGCCCGCCTGGTAACCCTCAGTCACACCAACGATGATGTCGCTGCGCTCGATGCAATACTCGGACAGTTCCGCAGGGCCGCCCGCACAGTGCTGCAAACGCATACCACGCTGCAGGCCGCGATAGCGGCGGTACGCGATGCCGGCGCGCAGGCCCCCGGCGAGCTGAAAATGTGGGCCAGCGGCCGCACCATCGCCCCCCGAGTACCCCAAGATATCGCTGCCGTCTTTCAAGCCGCACAGCAAACGTCTCCTGATCTGTGGCTTCTACACAGTGTGGCCGGACGGCTCCGTACCCTGCACCGATCACTCGGCCATTTCGTGAAAGCACTGGCCTCGGGCCACGCCGGGGACGCTGTGAAAAAGCTCCGGAGCCTCATCGGCGACGGAGCCGATGAACTGTTGGACGAGTTTCTCGTCGCCACGGTCATCAGCGTGGGCACGCCCACCGACGTACCGGCCAGCTTCTCGGGGCGGATCCAGTGAACCAGCACTGACCGGCCGCGGCCGAAGCGTAGTCTTTGTGCCGAACACCTTGGCGCACAACAGAAGACATCATTTCTCGGACCTCGAGAGGTTGGGTCACCGACCAGAGACGTCGGTTCGAATGCAACCGCACACTGTTCAAGGACGACATGACCGCAGTCACCCCGCACACCACCGGTACCCGGACACCGCCCGTCGACGTCGGCCGCAGTCGGCAGAATCGGGCCGAGGAGACCCTCGTCCGTTACATCCTCGCGGAACTGGTCGATGCGCTGACCGACCGGTCCGGTGGCGAGCACCCTTTCCCCTGGTCTCCTGAGCACAGAGTCCGCATCGGAGTGCTGGGCGCCACGATCGCACCTACGACCGCGCCCGGTACCAGCGAAGGTGGCGAAACCACGCCTCCGACCACGACACCTCCGGTCGAAAACCGCGGAGTCATCGGTGTGGATTTCGTGGTGAAAGGAGCTCCGGCCACCGTCGATCTCACCCTCGAGGTCGGCTACGCCATCTACCAGCCGCTCTTGCCGGCCTTCACCGACGTGTCGGCAGAAGCCGGGCGGCTGACCGCTTCGGCCTCGGACAACTCCCGACGCCGCCCAACAGTCACGCTCAACCCGACCTGGTATCGCGATCAACGCCACGTGAGCCTGTCGATGTCAATCCCCATCATCGGGGACGAGTACACCCTCATCAGCAGCGAGCTGCCGGGAGGCTGCCCGTTGGCAGCAGACGCGCAGAACGCGGTGCGGGACCACTACGCCGGCGCTACCGCGCTCTGGAAGCTGACGAACAACCAAACACTGCCGGTGGCCGCAGTCTCGGGCACCGAGGCGGCCTACCGCCAGACAGTCGACTCGCGCCGTGATCGGCGGTGGACGCCAATCGCTCCGATACCCCGTGTGACCGTCTCGACGCTGCCCACCGTGGACGGGGATACCGCTGTATCGGTATCGATCACCAACGCGTTGGTGATCGAAGCACGCGGCCTACAGGACGTGGCCATCTACGACACGACTCTCTCGGTCACCATCGATACCCCCGAGCTGCTACCCCGCCGACTCGGGTTTGCCGACGACGACTGCCGTTATGCCTCCGCCGCAACAGTGGTCGGCCGGGGGCGTGGGTGCGTCGCCCGTCCAGGAAACAGACCGAATGTGGTGATGGCCGACACTCTTCCGATCCACACCCAGCACCACACCAGTTCCAGCGAGCCGACAGACATCTCGTTCGGTAATCTCGCCGGCAAATGGACTGCCGCGTTGAATTCGCTGAGTGCAGAGATGCGAGGCTTCCACCGTGGCTGGGACTTCAGCGCAGCGCAGACCACCGATGAGCGGCGCCAGATTCAAACCCTCCGAGATCAATTCGAGTCCGAGGTCCAGCGTTTCGAGCTCGGATTGGATCTGCTGCGGACCGATCCGCACCTTGCCCGCGCCTTCGAGCTCGCCAATTACTCCTTCGCTGCAGCCCGCGGGGCGACCGCACGATGGCGACTCTTCCAGCTGGTCTTCATCGTGTCCGAGCTAGCCGCCCTGGCCGGCCGAGAAAACCCTGCCGACCCGCGCCTGCGCGAGGAGCTCGACACCGTTGACGTACTGTGGTTTCCCACCGGTGGCGGCAAAACCGAAGCATATCTCGGACTGATCGTCGTTGCCCTCTTCTACGACCGCTTTCGCGGCAAAGAACGAGGAACCAGCGCATGGCTGCTGTTCCCGTTGCGAATGCTGTCCGTGCAGCAACTTTCGCGGGTCAACGCGATATTGCATCACGCGGAGATCGTGCGTAAGGAGCACAACCTTCCCGGCGACTCCTTCACGCTCGGTTACTTCGTCGGTGCGGGCAATACCCCGAATCGTTTGGCCTACCCCGACACCCACGGTTGGTGGCCCGGCCTGGCGAACTTCGCCAGACAATCGCAGTCAGAGCGCGACAAGAGACGACTCGTCGGTGCGTGTCCCGCCTGCGGTGACGACAACAGCGTCGGCCTGGAATGCGATCTCACCGATCAGCGCTTACGCCATGTATGCCGCGCCTGCGACCATGAGCTGGCGATCCATGCCAGCGACGACGAGACCACCCGCTACCAGTCCTCGGTCGTCGTATCGACCCTCGACAAGGTCTGCGCCTTCGCTCGCAACGGCCAATTGACCGCCATCAACCACGGCCCTTCCGCGAGATGCCCACAACACGGCTGGTACACACACCAGAGATGCATCGCCGAGGGCTGCTCGACCGCACCGTCGACGCACACGCCGCCCACTGGATTCAAGGACCCGACACCGGCACTGTGGGTCCAAGACGAGCTGCATCTCATTCGAGAAGAACTCGGAGTATTCGCCGCGCACTACCACACTTTGCTGGCCGAACTCGCGCGCGGTGCACACAATGAACCCTCCAAAGTGATCGCCGCTACCGCCACCATCGAGCAGTTCGAGGACCAGCTTTCCCAGGTCTACGGCCGCCGGCCGCGCATGTTCCCCACCGGCGGGGGCACTCTGGACCGATCCTTCTACACGACGGTCACCGACGACGTTCGCCGTCTCTATCTCGGCGTCTTGCCCTCGGGCGGTGGCACCGTCAAAGTGGACCTCACCGGCGCGGTCACCGCCCACATCGTCGAACACATCCACCACCTCACCGACGACCCGGCCCCGCTGCTCGCCGCGATGACCGACGCCGGATTAACGCTCACCACGGCCGAAGCAAGGTCGATGCTGTTCGCATACGAGCTCGCACTCGCCTACGTAAACTCCAAAGCACACGGGGTCAACATCGTCGACGATCTCAATCGTCTATCGGAAGACTTCATCAACGCCGGTACCGACCGGGTGCGATCGGAATACCTCACCGGCGAGTCGTCATTGGGCGAGCTCGCCGCGATCATCGCCGAGATCGAGGCATCCGATCCCGCCATGAGTCGGGCAGAACGCATTCGTGGCATCGTGGGCACCTCAGTCGTGTCCCACGGCGTGGATCTCGACCGGCTGAACTTCGAGATCCTCGCCGGAATGCCGCCCACCTATGCCCACTACATCCAGGCAACCGCACGAGCCGGCCGACGGCACGTAGGGCTCGTCATCGACATCTTCGACCGGAACAACCGACGCGAGACATCGATGTACCAGAGCTTCCTTACCACCCACGCAGCCCTGGAACGCATGGTCGAACCGGTTCCGGTCAACCGATTCGCGAGCCGCGCCATCGAGCGAACCCTGCCCGGCATCGTCTGCGCTCTGTTATGGGACGAGACCCGGCACTCGACCTGGGGGACGACGCAGAACATCGGCAAGACCAAACGGTTTCATGAATGGTGGAACGCCAGAGCTGCAGACCTCCTACCCCACATTTCCGAACGTATTGCACGGGCCTATCGCTGCCCGGTTCCGGGCGTCGTCATGCATGCCGACGAACAACGGCTCGTAGACGACGCCCAGCGCCGCTGGCAGGAGATCGAACTTCCCCGTGTCCAACAGTGGCAGTCCGACTGGCTCACCGAGCTGTTCACCGGCCCCGCAATGACCAGCCTCCGCGATGTGGAACTGCCCGCCGAATTCCGCGGCGGCAATCAGGCACAACAGGTCATTTCCCGACTACGCCCCTGAGGAGGGTCCACCGTTGAAGCGCTCGACCACTCAGGTTCTATACCGCTACCTCCCCGGTGCAATTTTCGCCCACGACGACGGCTTCTACGCGCGTGTCCAACGCATCGACGGCCGCCGCGTCAGCGGTGAAATCAACCAGACAGTGCTGCTGGACGAGCTGGCGAACGAAATCAACCGCTGGCATCGCGACCAGATAGGTCTACCGAACCCCCGGACCAACCGCGACGAGTTCGTGTTCATCAGGCCCGAGGAGGTGGTCTGGGACGTCTTCCCACTCTCCTTCGAGTGCGTGAACTCCACCTGCGGTCGTGTTCGGCGCTGGTGGCACCAGGACCAACTCGTTACCGACACCAAACAGACCGGGCGGCTCCGCTGTCAGCACTGCTCCTCGAAGATGCGACAGCTCCGATACCTCACTGCCCACAACTGCGGAGCCATGGAGCCCCTCTACACACCGAGCTGCTCGGCCTGCGACAGCGCAGCAAATTTGTACCTCGAGGATCTCGGGTCATTCCGGGCATCGTCGTGGCGATGCCGCACCTGCGGCAGCGCACGAAGCACCCGCTTCACCCCCTGCGACTGCGGCCGATACTCCGACGGAAACACGCCCTACCGTCAGGGCTACACCGCGCGCGATCAGCGCGTCTGGTATCCCCACGGCCTCACCATCCTCAACATCTCCTCGAACCAGACCTACGACAACCTTCAGCGCAACAACGACCGCGGCGTTGTCGCGCTGGCCTCCTGGCTCGGAGACGAGGAGAACCTGGCCGCGTCGCTCACCGAGCTGAACCAACCCGCCGCCGGCCCACGCATGACGGCCGAGAAGTGGGTCGAGACCGAAGCCACCCTACGGAAAAGTGGCATCGACGAGCTCACCATCGATACGGTCCGACAGCGGCAGGCACCAGCCGCGCTCGGACCGCCCGCGATCATGGCCGGCGTCGACACCGACGTAATAACGATGGCCGCTGAAAGGCCGATGGTCGAACGCGCGGGGCTATTCGACCGCAATGTCATCACCGACCGCCGCAGCTTCACCGAAGTCGTGGCGAGCTCCTCCGGAGCGGCGGCGCGTGCGACCACGTCCGCTGTTTCCAAGGCCATCGCCGGGCTCGGCATCGACGACATCTCCGTCACACAGAGCTTCCCGATCGTGACAGCCAGCTATGGATACAGCCGAGCACGCCGAGAGCCTGGTCAGGCACATCTACGGACCTACGCCGTGACCCATCGGTACAACAACAAGACCCCGATCTTCGCTGTCCCAGCGAACACAGAAGCATTGCTGATCACGTTCGACGCCCAGGCGATCCTCGGTTTCCTGCAGCACGCTGGCCTGTGGGCAGGCACTACACCGGCCACGCTGCGAGATGCGAAGCTGAAGGTTGCCGAGATCCTGGCCGATCGTGATGATGCGAACGGCAGCGCCCGCGTTGTCCGCCGCCTCGTGCACTCCGCCTCGCACGCCCTTCTCCGCGCGCTGGATGACGGCCAAGCCGGCTTCGGCGAATCGAGCCTCGCCGAGTGGATCGTACCCAATGCACTGACCTCGGCCATCTACGTGGTGTCGTATGCCGACTTCACCCTCGGAGCATTCGACACCGTGCAACGCCGCCGAATCGGACCATGGCTCGAGCGAGCCGTGGATACGATCGACCACTGCGACAACGATCCGTTGTGCTCGCAGACCTCGACCTTGCGACCCCATGCTGCCTGCGATCGTTGCCTGTACATGTCGTACGGATGCAGAGTGTGGAACGCCGATCTCGATCGCAAGTTACTACGCCGCTTCTGGTTGTGGACGAGGCAGCGAGCTGCGACACGATGACCGGGATCGTCGACCTTGTTCCCCTCGCCGAACTGCTGGCCAGTACGGTGGGCACTCGCGCAGGTGCCGCTCATCTCGCAGCGCAGATACTCACCAGCGGAGCACAGGCTCTTCCGAGAGACACCGGTGACATCGGCTACACCGTGCGCCAAGAACTGGTCCGCACCGCAGTGGTCGCCGACGATGGCTGCCCAGTGCCGCACCGGGCTGCCGAGCTGGTGATCGTCTGCGAGGTGCTGGCGGCCAGTACGCTGCCCGACTCCAAGCCACCCAGTGAGCAGCGGCTGGTACTTTCCGCGCCAGGAGAAGCCGTGTCGATAGGCGATGCCGAACATCTCGACAGTCTGGTACTCGACGTGATTCGCCGTGCGACCAGCACACTGCACATGGGGGGCGCCTTCTGGAACCACGCCGGCTTCGAGCGCCTCGATGAGGTGCTACTACCGGCGCTGGAGGTCCGCGCCATCGCCACGGTCATCTACGCGAACAACCCTGCAGAGGAGCATCACCACGCAACGCTGTACCGCCACCTCAATCGGCTCGCCCATACCGGCCCGGTTACCGTGCGCTGGTTCACCGGCCCCGCCCCTGCCATGCTGCACGCCAAATTCGTGATCGCCGACCGCCGCATCGGCTATCTCGGCACCGCGAATCTCACCTCATGGGGACTCCGCGGCCACATCGAGGCAGGCGTCGAGTTGACCACAGGCCAATCGGAGCGGTTCGTCCAGTTCCTCGGCGACCTCGAAGTGGCCGGCCATTTCACGGCAACGCCACCCGCCCGAAAGACCACCCGGACAACAGATGACATCCGGCAGAGTAAAAACGGATGATGGCTACCCCTGATGCGCGGCGAAGCGTGCTCCGCCACCTTGACGTGGTCGGCGTTAACACCAGGGCCCGCGCCGAAGCCCGATCCCGGCAGAACGTACTACCACCCCTGACCACTTACCGGTGGTGGGCACGGCGCACCGAGGCCGTGACTGGAGCACTCATAGACGCCGCCAACGTCGACCAACCAGGCCGACTCGTCGTTGCAGATCCGTTCACCGGCGGTGGCGTCATCGCCTTGGCCGCGCTGCTGCGCGGCCACCGCGTCTATGCCCAAGACATCAACCTGTGGGCCGCCCAAAACCTCACCACGATGCTTTCGCTCCCACAGGCGGAGCGACTCGAACCTGCGGCCCATCGACTCCACACCGCAGTGGCGCCCCTACTCGAAACCGCATACTCCACGTCGTTCGAGGACGGCACACCAGCGACAGTGGCGCACACCCTCAGGGTCGCAGTGGTCGCCTGCCCGAAGTGCTGCGATCCCGTACGGCTCTTTCCCTCAGCAATTGTCAGTCTCACCGAACGGGTCGACCAGGGCGGAAGAGCGGGCTGGCTCGCATGCCCGTCCGGTCACCTCCAGTTCGGCGCCGCAGATCGGCGAACCCAGTGTCGAACCTGCAAACGGACCATCCAACCGGGTGCCCGCTACACCCAAGGCCGCAAGTTCCGCTGCCAATGCGGCTACTCTGGCCGAATCTGGGAGTCTGGACAAATACGCTGGGTGCCGATTCTTGTCGAGCGCACCGCCCCCGGCTGTCGCGAGTTCGGACCTCCGAGCGACCACGAACTCATGCTCGCCGCAGACACGTCGTGGCCCCACCAACCCTGCCTCCCCGAGATCCTGCAGGGCACTGAAACCACCGTGCTCCGCCGCTACGGCATGACACATTGGCACCAAGTCATGCCACGCCGCCAGCATGCGGTAATCAACGCACTCGTCGACACGGTCGAAGCCGCCGCCGCAGGAGACAAAGCTATCGCGTCCACGCTCCATGCGGCAGTACTCGGTTCGGTCGAAATGGCCGGTTACCTGTCCCGATGGGACGCCCGCTATCTCAAGGCCTACGAGGCAATGGCCAATCATCGCTACAACGTCACAACCCTTTCCGCCGAACCGAATGTATGGGGGGCTCCACAGTCGGGTCGAGGCACCGTCGGGCGCCGATTGGCCCATCTCGCAAAAGCAGGCAACTGGTATGCCGAACGCCTCGGGCGTACTCCCTCGGTTGCCGGGCCGCTACCCGCTCGACAGCGGCGTTCACGTGGGTCCCGCACCGTTGATGTCCGAGTCGTCGTCGGGTCGAGTACAAGGCTCCTCGCCCCGAGCAACTCGTTCGACCTGGTGTGCACAGATCCGCCATACCACGACGACGTGAAGTACGGAGAACTGTCTGAAATCTTCCGCGCGTGGGCCGGCTTGGACACCTCACGTGTCGATGGCGAGGCAGTTGTATCCACAGATGCCGTTGACACAGACGCCTACGAAGCCACCCTCACCCAAGCCTTCCTCGAAATGCGAAGGACCTTGAAGCCGGACGGCCACCTCGTTCTTTCCTACGCCAATCGCGACCCAGCAGCATGGGTGGCGCTATTCAGTGCACTACAGGCTGCAGGGTTCACAGCGATCGGCTTCCAAGTAGTCCACGCCGAGAACGATGTCGACCACGCAAAGGTGCACCGTCGCGCCTGCAATCTCGATCTGATACTCGACCTCGTGATCGCCACCGATCGCCCTATAGAACAGTTCACCCCCATCGATTCGCAAAGACGAGCAGAGGAGGATGACTTCTGCCGCGCGATGGGGAAGATCGCTCTGCAGATCGGTAGCCTTAAAGGGCCATGGCGCGAGAGGCTACAGCACGTCGTAGCCACACACCCGTTTGTGACAAGAGGCAAGTCCACGATGTAGACGAGTCGGACGGACGCTGCATGCGCTGACTCCGAGCTCAAGTCCGCACTCGACAGCAGTGACGCCATCGCTCGAATCATGGATTCCGACAATCGACTCGGAATGCTACAGCGGACGCGTCGCGAACTGACGTCCGGACGAGTTCGGGATGCCCGCCGACGGCAGCGCGGGGTGTCCGGGGTTCGCGGCAGAGAGGTCGCACAGCTGACCGGGCTGAGCGCCGACTACTACACCCGCCTGGAACAGGGGCGTGAACGCAATCCGTCCGCTCAGGTTCTCGACGCGCTCACGCGGGCACTACGCCTGGACGCGGATCAGGAAATGCACCTGTACCGGTTGGCACGCCTGGCGCCGGGCGTTCGCGGGTCCGGCGTCCGGGAATCGGTCGGGCCCGCGCTTCGGCAATTGGTGAACACCTTCGACGCGACTCCGGCATTCGTGCTGAATCCCACGCTCGACATACTGGCTCGCAATCGACTGGCCGACGCGTTGTTCTCCCCGTTCACCGTGACCGGCAATCTGATGCGCATGGTGTTTCTCGACCCGGCGGCCGAATCGTTCTACGCCGACTGGTCACGGACGGCGCAATCCTCGGTGGCGACCCTGCGATTGGCGGTCGGGCACGGCCCGGATGCCCGCCTGACCGCGCTGGTCGACGAACTCTGCGCGGCAAGCCCGGCTTTCCGGCGACTCTGGGCCCAGGGGCATGTCCGCGGTAAGACCTCGGAGGCGAAGAACCTCATCCACCCCGATGTCGGCCCGCTCAGCCTGACCTTCCAGGCTTTCGACGTACGCGAACGACCCGGGCAACAGTTGGTCGTCTATCAGGCCGAACCGGGATCCCCGAGCGAGCAGGCGCTGCGCCTGCTCGGCACACTCACCGCGACCGAGGAGCGCGAACGGCGCGACGCGCAGACGGGACGGCCCTGATCGAACGGCCGCCCCGGTCGAGCCGCGCTACTGCGCGCTCGCGGCGGGGCGAACGACGATCTCGTTCACATCCACCTCCGCCGGCTGATCGATGGCGAACGCGATGGCATTCGCGATCGCCTCGGCCGGGAGCGCCACGGCGCGATAGATTTTCATGTCCGCGCGCGCCCTTTCATCGGAAATGCTGTCGGCGAGTTCGGATTCCGTCACACCGGGAGACACCACCGTGACCCGCACGTCACCCCCGGATTCCTGTCTCAGACCTTCGGAGATCGCCCGGACCGCGAATTTCGTCGCGCAGTACACCGCCCCCGTCGGCACCACCTCGTAGGCCCCGACCGAGGCGATATTGACGAAATGCCCGCCGCCCTGCGCCCGCATGACCGGCAGCGCCGCGGCGATGCCGTGCAGAACGCCACGGATGTTCACGTCGATCATCCGATCCCATTCGTCGATCTTCGTCGCGGCCAAGGGCGACAGCGGCATGACGCCCGCATTGTTGACCACCACATCGACGCGACCGAAATGCTCCCCGGCCGCCGCCACGAAGGACTCGACATCGGTCGCGTCGGTCACGTCCAGCGCCCGGAATCCCGCCGCGCCCCCGATTTCTCCGGCCAATTTTTCGAGGCGCTCGGTGCGGCGCGCGCCGAGAAACACCTTGTGCCCCTCCGCGGCCAGTTTCCGCGCGGTCGCCGCGCCGATGCCGCTGCTCGCCCCGGTGATCAGGACGACCCTGCCTTCACTCATGACTGCGCGTCCTCTCGGTAGAGAACGAGATGCTCGTGGAACAGCACCCCGTCACGAATGTCGCCGGTCGCGGTGAAACCACTGTCGTCGACGTAGTCCAGATGGTTTCCGGTGACCGTGTAGCTGCCGGTGTACGCGCTGCGGCGCTGTCCGCGCGCCTCGTCGTAGCGTCCGTCCGCGCGCAGTTCCTGGCGGATGTAGCCATCCGCTGTCACCCACATGCCGACGACGTCCGCCCGTTCGGCGATATCTGTCGATTGCCTCATCACGATCCTTCCTCGTAACCCCACGCTTTTCGAGTCTCGCGGGATCTCGGTCGCGCAAACAGGACGTGTCCCGACCGGGTGCGCTACACCCTGCCGCGCGTGGTCAGCCGGTGATGACGCCGAGAACGTCCGTGCGGGAAAGAAAGGACCGGCCCGAGAAGGCTCGCAACACCTTCGTGGAGCTAATGACCCGTGACAATGCCCAGTGA
>NZ_BAGA01000080.1 GCF_000308595.1 Nocardia higoensis NBRC 100133
CGTCCTGGAATTCGGTTTCGGATTGCCTGCGACCACGGCGACTTTCATGGTTTCGCCTCTCCGTTTCGTGACGTCGGTACCGGACCAGGTAAACCGCGGGCAATGTCGGATGTGAAACCTCGGGGTGTCCGTTGCATTGCGCGGTTCCCGATCACGCCACCGGTGGCGATGACATGCGTATCAGCGACGGAAGCCGAGACTTAGCGCCGTAATCCCGAGCGCCGGGGTGGGCGGATTCGGTCTTCGCGCGGGCAGTGGGCGGCAGACGAGTCGGACGATATCGTCGGCGGCCCGGCCTTCGGCTGGCAGGATCGACAGTAGGCGCCGCCTTCTCCGGTCCGTTCCGGCAACCCGGACAGCCGAGGGCGGCGGTGGCGCTCGACCTGTCCGCCGTCATTCCGACGGACAAGTCGAGAACCTTTCCCGTTCAGGTTGCTGGAAGAGAGTTGGGCGATGAGCGAACTCGGCCCCCTCGACGCGGGGTTCCTGGAACTGGAGGACACCGACCAGCACGTGAGCGCGCGCATCGGCGCGGTCTCGATTCTCGCGGGGACGCCGGGCGAGCGCGCGGAATTCGCGCTCAAGCTCACCCGCCGCATCGACGCGCTTCCGCGGCTGCGGCAGAAGATCCAGCGCGGCCGCTGGGACGTCACCGCGCCGGTGTGGGTGCCCGATCCGGCGTTCGACATCGGGCACCATCTGACGTGGGCGGCGTTGCCCCGGCCCAGGGACGAGGCCGCGCTGTGGGAGTACACGGCGAACACCATGGGGCGGCGGTTGAACCGCGATCGCCCGCTCTGGCATCTCACCATCGTCGAGGAACTCGCCGGCGAGCGCTGGGCGACGATTCTCTCGGCCCATCACAGCATGGTCGACGGCATTTCCGGTATCTCCTTGCTGCAGAGCATGTGTGACCAGCCCACCGCGGACGCCGAGTCCGTACTCGCCGAGCACGATGCCGACGCGCCGTCGCCGGAGAGTGCGGACGACGCGTCGGCGGACTGGCAGCGGCTGTTGCGCGCGGGGCTGGAGTTGCCGTTGCGCGCGCCCGGGCTGATCGCGCACGCCCCCGGCACGGCGATCCGCACGGCGCGCGGGATGGTGCCGTTGCTGCGCAACGTGCTGGATCCGCGGCGCAGTTCCTCGCTGAACGGCCCCATCGGTCGCGAGCGCCGCTACACAGTCGCGCGTGTCCCGCTCGACGAGATCGACAGGGTGCGCAAGGCGCTGGGCGGCACGGTCAACGATGTGGCGCTGACCGCGGTGACCGCCGCGTTGCGGGCCGTGCTGCTCGGCCGTGGGGAACAGCCGGGGCCGGACTCGGCACGGGTGCTCACCCCGGTGTCCACCCGCTCGGCACGAGCCTCGGGACGGATGGACAACCGGGTCTCGCTGATGTTGCCCGCGCTTCCCGTGCATCTCGAGGATCCGTTGGACCAGTTCGACGCGGTCCGCGAGCAGATGAACAGCCTCAAGGGCGGTGGCGAATCCGGGGCCGGGAAGGCGCTGATCGACATGGCCGGGCTGGTGCCGTTCGCGCCGCTCGCGTGGGCCGTGAAGACGGCGCTGCGCTTCCCGCAGCAAGGAGTCGTCGCGGTGGCCACGAATGTGCCGGGACCGACGCGAACACAGCATCTGTTCGGCGCCGACGTCCTCGAAGTGTTCCCCGTGGTCCCGATCGCGGTGCGGCTGCGCATCGGCATCGCCATGCTGAGCTACAACGGCACGCTGCGCTTCGGCATCACCGGCGATTACGACAGCGCACCGGATATCGACGTCGTCGCCCGCACGATCCCTGCCGCGGTACACCGGCTACTGGAGTGCGCGCAGAGCTGACCGGACGGTCCGGCGAAGCGGCCCTACGCGCGACGGTGGGCGAGGAACTTGCGTGCGGTGGTCACCACCGCGCCGCCGCACACGAGTATCACGGCGATGGCGCCGATGCCGATGCCGATGTCGAGCGCCCGGCCCAGGTCGCTGTCCTGGCCCTCCTGGATGTCGGCGAGGAACTCGGGCGAGACGTAGGGCCGGTGCACCAGGACGGCGGCGGCGGTGAGGACGGCCAGGAGATCGGCGACGATCGACACCGCGGTGACCGGCAACGTCCACGCCCGCACGACCAATTGCGCGATCGCGACGATCACCCACAGTGCGGCTACCGCCACCGCCAACGGCAGCAGGCGCTCGACGACGCCGGGATCGAGGTGTTCGGTGACCTCGGTGAGGAACGACGGCGCCAGTGCGGGAACCAGACACAGGCACCCGACGAGTACCGCGACGCCGAACACCAGATCGGCGATCGCGTCGCCGAGCGGGATCTCGTGCCCGCGCGGCACCGGCGGGAGATCGTCGGGGCGCCACTCCCGCAGCACCGCACCCGGCGCCGTACGCTCGATCACCGCGAAGACCACGGTCACCCAGACAGCGGTGTAGACCGCCCCGGAGAACGCGGAGGTGATCGCCTCCGCGAGGACTCCGCCGTCCATCTCGGGTGTGCCCTCGTCGACTGTCGCGGCGAGCAGGCTCACTCCGCCCACCACCAGCGCGACCACGCGAATGGTCGGCCACAGCACCCGCAGATAGGTGTCGTACAGGCGCGGGCCGATGAGCTGGCGCGGCGCTCCCCGGAAGCGGCGTGCCTGATCCTCGGGCGGGCCGAGTTCGACGAGCACTTCGCGCGTCGCGCGACCGGAGGATTCGCCCGTGATCCGCGCACGCAGCCGGTCGGCCGCCGCCTCGCGTTGCGACCTGGGTATGTGCACGAGCACGGCGTGCACATAGCGGTCGATCAGCTCGTTGTCGGACAAGGTGTCGGTCATCGTCGCTCCCATCAGCCCTCGTCGAGCCGTCTGATCAGCTCGTGGAGCGTGTCTGCGGTGGTCGCCGCCGCGGTCGTGAACGGCTCGAGCACCACGGCGACACCGGCCTCGCGCAATTGAGCGGCGTCATGAAGGGTGTGGGCGGTCAGCACGACCGGGCCGGCATAGCCGTGGTGGCGCAGATTGTGCAGCAACGCGAGATTGGTGCTCACCACCGGTATGGCACTCACGACACAACGGGTGCGTGCCAAGGGCAGAGCGTTCAGCAGATCGACGTCCTCGGCGCTTCCGAACACCGCCCGCACGTCATCGGGAACTGTGGTCGCGATCCGATGCGGGTCGAAATCGACCACGAGGACGCGGATTCCACGTCGGCTCAACCGTTCCGCCAGGTGGCGGCCGAAGCGGCCGAGGCCGTAGAGGATCACATCGGTGTCCGTGTCGGGGTTGTCGACCACCGCGGCCCGGCCACGGGTGCGATCGAAGAACGCCAATCGGGGCTCGAGGCGGTCACGAATCCGGCGGGAGTACATGATCAGATACGTCGAGCCGGTGATGGTGATCAGCCCGACCACCGTGATCAGGCTGACGGTCGCGCTGTCGATGTGGCCGAGTCCGTAGCCGAGCGCCGCCAGGATCAGCGAGAACTCCGAGATCTGGGCGATCGTCAGGCCGGTGGGCAGACCGACGCGGACCGGATACCGCAGGGCCGACATCGTCGCGAGCACGATGAGCGGTTTGACCAGGAGCACGAGCAACGAGAGCGCGACAGCTTCGGCCAACTGTTCGACCACATTGTCGAACTGGAGCCGGGAGCCCAGGTCGACGAAGAAGAACAGAAGCAGGAAGTCGCGCAGGCTCACCATGCGAGCGCCCAGCGCGTCGCGATAGGGGGTCGAGGCCAGGGAGACACCGGCCAGGAAAGCCCCCACCTCGGTGCCGAATCCGAGCCATTCGCTGAGGGCGGCGATCGAGGCGGCATAGGCGACACCGAAGAGTACGAGCAGTTCCTGCGACCGCGCCACGTGGTCGAGCAGCCAGGGCAGTACGAAGCGCATGAGCAGACCGACCCCGGCCAGCAGCCCGGCGCCCTTGCCGAAGATGGCGAGAACACCGAGCAGCGAGTTACCGTCGGCGGGCTGCGCGAATGCGGTGAGAGTGATCATCACCAGCACCACGACGAGATCCTGGACGATCAGGACGCCGACCGCGATCCGGCCGTGGAGCTGATCGAGTTCGTGTTTGTCCGACAACAGCTTGACGACGATGATCGTCGAGGAGAAGGCGAGCGCGATACCCACATACAGCGCGGTGACCGCACCGCTCCCGAACGCCAGGGCCACCAGGTATCCGGCGCCCGCGGTCACGACGATCTGGACGATCCCGGTGATCAGAGCCACCCGGCCCGTGCTCCGGACCAGATGCAGATCCAGCCGGAGGCCGACGAGGAACAGCAGGATCGCGATACCCATTCGGGAGAGCAACTCGATCGTGTCGTCGGCCTGGACCCACCCGGTCCCCAGCGGCCCGACCAGGACGCCGACGCCGATGAAGGCGACGATCAGCGGCTGCCGCAGCCGCACCGCCAGCGAGCCGACCGCGACCGCGATCGCCAGCACGGCCGCGATGAGCGGAAACGCGTGTAACTCCACGATTTCCTTCCGTGTCACCGGCCTGATGAAGTGGACGGGCTATGCCGGTGAATATGTTCTCGGTATATACCATCCGGCCATGCGGCCTCACAGTGACCGCACTGCCCGGAGCCGCGGTGGGGTCCGGCCGAGCGCGACGTTCACGGCACCAGAACAGCGGCGCCGTCGAAGCGGCCGTGCGCGAGATCGCTCAGTGCCCGGTCGGCGGTGTCGAGGTCGTAGCGGTGGGTGCGCACGCGCAGGCGATGGTGTTCGGCGAAAGCGAGGAACTCGCGGGCCTGGGCGCGGGTGTTGGAGGTGACGCTGCGGAGCTGCCGTTCCCGGAACAGGTGGCGTTGATAGTTCAGCGGCGGTGTGTCGGTCAGGTGGATGCCGGCGAGCGCGAGGGTGCCGCCGGCGTCCAGCGCCTCCAGGGCCACCGGCACCAGTTCCCCGGCCGGGGCGAACAGGATCGCGGCGTCCAGCGGCTCGGGCGGACGGTCCGCGGCCCCCTGGGCCGAGGCGGCGCCCAGCTCGAGGGCGAGTTCGCGCGCGGCTCCTCCGCGCGTCATCACGTGCACCCGGGTGCCGTTCGCCGCCGCGACCTGCGCGGTGAGGTGCGCGCTGCCGCCGAAACCGTAGATTCCCAGCACCCCGCCCTCGGGCACCGCGGCACGCAACAGCGCGTGGTAACCGATGATGCCGGCGCACAGCAGCGGCGCCAGCTCTTCGTCGCTGTATCCGGAAGGCAGGGGCAGTGCGTAATCGGCTGGGGCCGTTGTGTATTCGGCGTAGCCGCCGTCGGCATCCCAGCCGGTGTAGGACGAACGCGGGCACAGGTTCTCGGCTCCGCGCAGGCAGTATCGGCAGACGCCGCAGGTGTGGCGCAACCAGGGAATGCCGACGCGGTCGCCGGGCGCGAAGCCGCCCGCACCGATGACGACCTCGGCGACCACCTCGTGTCCGGGGACCACCCGATCACGGTGTACCGGCAGATCGCCCTCGACGACATGCAGGTCGGTTCGGCACACCCCGCACGCCCGCACGCGGACCAGCAATTCGCCGTCGCGGGGTTCGGGCACCGATTCCATGGTCGCCCGCAGCGGCCCGGTGTCGATCGGTCCCGGGGTGGCGACTCGCCAGGCGCGCATGGTCTGATCCACCGCCATCTGAGGCTCCTCGTCGTGTGCGCGGACTTCGTTTCATTCTGCGCCGAAGATCGTCGCCGCGCTCCGATCGGCCGGGGTTGGTCAGCCCCGGCCGTATCGGTACTCGTATGCCAGCCGGTCTTCGTCGCGCCGGCGGAGTTCCTCGGCGTTCACCAGCTGCGGATCGAGACCGTGCTTGACGAGGCGGTGCCGGCGGTAGACGTTGAGCAGCGCGACCGTGAAGTAGACGTGGGGCAGGTACAGCAGCGCCATCATCGACAGCTGCATCCACAGCGGCCCGGGCAGCAGGAGGAACAAGCACAGCGGCGGGATCACCGGCAGCAGGAACCGCATGAGGTAGCGGCGGGTCGCCCCGGGCCCGGTGAGGTCGGCGATCACCCAGTCCGACATCGACGGCGGCAAGGTCGCGCCGCAGACGTAGCGGAACCGTTCCAGCGGGTTCGGTTTCGTGCGAGCGCTCATCGACTGCTCCCTTCGGCCTCCCCCGGCTCGGACCGGCGGCGGGCGGTTCACCTATTCTGGTCGTGCGAGAATAGATAGTACGCTAATAGTTAATGCACGATTTAATGTCGCCGATGCCGACCCCGTGGCCGGACCGGTCGGGGTGCCGACCACAATCGGAGGATTCGGTCGGCGTTTCGCGAGGAGGTGCGTATGGACAGCGCGATCGAGGATCCGCTGCGACTGGAACGCCAGGTGTGCTTCGCGCTGGCGGTGGCCAACCGTGCCGTGCTGTCCATCTACCGGCCGCTGCTCGAGCCGATGAAACTGACCCACCCGCAATATCTGGTGATGCTCACGCTCTGGGGCGACGCCCCGCTGTCGGTGAAGGAGGTCGGCGAACTGCTGCAACTGGATTCGCCGACCCTGTCCCCGCTGCTCAAACGCCTCGAAGCGCTGAACTACATCACCCGAACCCGGGATCCACGCGATGAGCGGAACCTCGTCATCGACCTCACCCCCGCCGGTCGGGCGCTGCGCGCCGAAGCCGAGAAGATTCCGGCGGCGGTGGTCGAGAGACTGGGCGTCGGTCTCGAAGAACTCGAGGAATTACACCGCGTGCTGACCAGGGTGAACCGAGCCGCACGCCGGTGACCACGCGGCCGGCCCGAGTCCTGTTCAACACGGCGGCTTTCCATATTGCCCGCGTCGAGACGCCCCCTCTTCCTGGGGCGTCTCGACGCGATGGGGAGAGCGACGAAGGCGATCAGTCGTCGGTGACCAGCACCTGGACGTCGATATTGCCTCGGGTGGCGTTCGAGTAGGGGCACACCTGGTGGGCCTGGTCGGCCAGGATCTGGGCCTGCTCGCGCGGCACATGGGGCAATGTCACCTCGAGGGTGACCTCCAGGCCGAAACCGCCGCCCTCGGTGGAGCCGATACCGACCTTGGCGCCCACCGAGGAGTCCTCGACATTCGCCTTCGCCTGGCGGGCGACCAACCGCAGCGCGGAGTGGAAGCAGGCGGCGTAGCCCGCGGCGAACAACTGCTCGGGGTTGGCGCCCTCGCCGCTGCCGCCCATCTGCTTGGGCACGGCCAGTTCGAAGTCGATCCTGCCGTCGTCGGAGCGGACGCGGCCGTCGCGGCCGTCGCCGGTGGCCAGCGCTTCGGTGGTGTAGAGAACGTTCATGATCGGTTCCTTCCGGATTCGATGCGGGCGTCCATCGCCCGCCTCATGCGTGCCAGCGTGTCGCGCAACGCGATCGCTTCCTCGAGCCGCAGTCCCGTGGCCTCGAGAATCTCCTGCGGCAGGCCACATGCCTGCTCGCGCAATGCGTTTCCGCGTTCGGTGAGCCGTACTTCCACTCGACGCTCGTCGGTGCTCGACCGGGTTCGTTCCACCAGCCCGGTGGCCTCGAGCCGCTTCAGGAGCGGGGAGAGTGTGCCGGAGTCCAAGGCCAGCTCCTCCCCCAGGTCGCGGACCGTGCGACCGTCGCGCTCCCAGAGCGTCAGCAGGACCAGGTACTGCGGGTAGGTGATGCCCAGTTCGTCGAGCTTGGGGCGGTAGATGGCGGTCATGGCGCGAGACGCGGAGTACAGCTGGAAACACAGCTGCTGATCGGGCAAGGGCAAATCGGCCATGCCAGAACTGTAGCCCACAATTCAGTTGTGCACAATCTAGTTGCCGGCAATATGGATGAGGTCAGCCGCCCGCGACCGAAGGGATGATCATGAGCTCGGTGTCGGCGTCGAGTGGGGTGTCCAGACCGTCGAGTGTGCGGCATTCGTCTTCGCCCACATAGAAATTCACGTAGCGGCGGAGTTGGCCGGTCTCGTCACGGAGTCTGCGTTCCAGCGCCGGAGACCGCCTGCTCAATCCGTCCAGCACCGCACGCAGGGTCACGCCCTCGATGTCGAGTTCTCGCTGTCCACCGGCGTAAGGGCGCAGTGCCGAGGGCAGGCGCACGCGGGCCATGGCGTTATCCGACGACTCGCGCACGGACGCACAGCACGTCCGGCAGTCGGTCGGCCACCAGTTGCCAGTGGTCGCCGTCGTCGGGGCTGCAGTAGACCTCGCCGTTGCGGGTGCCGAAGTAGATCCCCGTGGGGTCGGCGTTGTCGGAGCACATGGCGTCACGCATGACCGCCGCCCAGAACGGCGTCCGCGGGAGGCCGTCGGTCTGCGCCGACCAGGTCTCGCCGCCGTCGGTGCTGCGGTAGACCGCGCAGCGCGCGTCCGGCGGAAACCGGAAGCGTTCCATGTCGGCGACCAGCGGGAACGTGTAGATGACACCGGGGCGCCGGGGGTGCGCGACGATCGGGAAGCCGAAATTGGACGCGGGAAGCCCGCTGTCGATCGAATGCCAGCTCGCCCCGCCGTCGGTGGTGCGGAAGACGCCGCCGTGGTTCTGCAGGTACATGGTGCTCGGCGTTTCGGCGTCGACGGCGACCTTGTGCACGCACTGTCCCCATTCGGGCAGCTCGCCGGGCATGAAGTCGGCCGTGACGCCCTTGTTCGCCGGCTCCCAGGACGCGCCGCCGTCGGCGGTCCGGTAGACGCCGCCGGTGGACATGGCGACGGCGATCCGCCGCCTGTCCGTCGGATGCGGAAGGATCGTGTGCAGCGCCAACCCGCCGCCGCCCGGCATCCATTCCGGGCGATGCGGATGCTCCCACAGTCCTCTGATCAGCTCGAAGGTCTTCCCGCCATCGACCGAGCGGAACAGCGCCGACGGTTCGACGCCCGCGTACACCACGTCCGGCTCGGCCTCGGTCGCCGGCGCGATCTGCCACACGCCTTCCAGTGCGGCGCCGGTGTCCCGGGGAAAGGCCAACGGCGCGTCGTCGGGCTCACTCCATGTCCGGCCCAGGTCGTCGCTGGTCACCAGAGTCGGTCCGAAGTGGCTGTCCAGCACGCCCGCGAGGACTCGCGGATCGTCGCGCCGGGTGTCGATCGCCAATGCCTTGACGTCGGCGATCGGGAACTGCGGCGCCTCCACCGTCCAGTTCGACCGGCCGTCTGTGCTGCGCGCCAGGAAAAGGCCCTTGCGCGTTCCGATTCCGAGCAAGATCTCCATTGCCGACCTCCTGTGGTGGAACCCCGCTACGCCGACGCGAGCCGAGCGTACTCCGCGGGTCCGACGGAAATCGGTAGAACACGGGAGGCGTCGCGCCCGATCCGCGGATCGGCGCTACGCGCCGCCGGATGCCGGCGATTCCGGCGGTATCGCGCGCTCGACCGCAGTTCGCACCAGTTCCCTGGCTTGTTCCTCGGTGATGACGCCGGGCAGGGTGAGGCGCTCCAGCATGAGCCAGTTCAGGGCGAGGAACAGCAGCACAACGGTGTTCTCGTCGCCCGGCATTCCGTGGTCCAGGTGGTTTCGGATATTGAAGTCCAGGTCGGCGCGCACTCGTTCGGTGAGCAGCGCCTGCAATTCCGGTCGCCGGGTGGCTTCCAGGCGGAGTTCGAGGAGTGCGAGATAGCCGGTGCGGAACCGGGTGACGCGCTCGACGGCCTCGGTCATGAGTTCGGTGACGGTTTCACGACTTCGTGATCCGTACAGTTTCGCCATCGTCGTCTCGTCGGGAATCAACCGCTCGTAATACCGATGGCCGACCTGGACGAGTAGCGCGTCGCGATTGGCGAAGTAATTGGAGGCGGTCCCGGAAGGCACTCCGGCTTCCTTGTCGACCGCGCGAAAGGTGAGTCCACGCGCCCCTTCTCGGGCCAGGACCTCGATGGATGCATCCAGCAACGCCTGACGGCGTTCGGGATTCGTGCGGACCATTGACACCACTCCATCTGTAGTACTAAGTTCAGATCACTTCAGTCAGAGTACTACGTGTGAAGCTGTATGTGGGGTGGGGCGCCAGCCCCGGACCACTCATCACCGAAGGGATGCACCACCCATGCCTGAACCGACCATCTGGAGCGAAGAATTCGGCGCCGAAACCGACCCGCCGATCCTGTTGATCATGGGGTCGATGTCGCAGGGCATCCTGTGGCCGGAGGGATTCGTCGACCGCCTCGTCACCGGCGGCCGCCGGGTCATCCGCTACGACCACCGCGACACCGGCATGTCGGACACCGTCGACTTCGCCGCCGACCCCTACACCTGGCACGACATCAAGAACGATGTCTACCGCGTGCTCGACGCCCACGGACTGGACAGCGCGCACCTGGTGGCCCATTCGGCAGGCGGCCTGCTCGCCCAGTTCATCGCGGTCGAACAACCGCAGCGGGTGCGCTCGCTGACCCTCATCGGCTCCTCCCCGCTCGGCGGCGGCGAAGGGCAGGTGCTCATGCGGGCTCTGCTGGGACAACCGCAGCCCGAAGGCGGCCTCCCCGCGCCGACCCCGGAATTCGTGGCTTTCTACCGCCGGCTGATCGCCGACCCGCCGCCGGCGGACCGACACGCCCGGATCGCAGGCATGGTCGCCGAGCAGCGCGTATTGCACGGCTCCGCGTTGCCTTTCGACGAAACCGCCGCCCGCCGCCTGCAGGAACGGATCCACGACCGGGCCCGCGATGTAGCCGCCGTAGCCAACCACCGCCTGGCCGCCGCGGCCGACCCGGATTTCGAGCCGGTCGGCGTACTGCACCGGGTACAGGCACCCACGTTGGTCGTCGAAGGCAGTCACGAGCCGGCCAAGCCGGGACACGGCGCGCTCATCGCCGAACAGATCCGGGGCGCTCGGCTGATGGTCGTGGCGGGCATGGGGCACACCCTGCCGCCGGAGGTCCACGAGGAACTGTCCGCCGCTGTCCTCGCCCACACGGCCGCGTGAGCGTTCCCCTCGGGCCCGCACGGTCCCTGCAGATTGCCGACGGGCCCGACCAAGTCCACCGCCGCTCCCTCGCCCGTGCCGAACTCGACACCCTCGCTGCGCCTACATCTGCGGTCGACCGAACCACAGCCGCGCGGGCTTTCCGATCACCAGACAGAAGACCACGATGCCCACCACCATGCCGAGCAGCCCGGGCGGCTGCATGGCGGCAATCGAACCCAGTCCACAGAAGGCTTGCAGACAGGACAGCGTGATCACGGTCGTCCGCAATCCACCACCTCCCCTGTTGAAGCCGAATGCGCATGCGGCAAGGGCGATCTGGATGCCGAACCCACCCACCGCCGCACCCATGAGTTCCGGATCGCCGGTCATCACAGCGATGGCGATGACGGCGGCGACAGCGATCGCCCCCGCCACCCACGAGACGATCTGCGCCGCGCGCACGGTGCCCGGCATCCGGGTCAGGACCGGCTCGATCCCCTGCGGCCAGTACTGCGGCGGCTGCTGCCCATAGACAGGCGCGGGCCGGCCGGGATGTGCGCTCGGTTCGTACGGACCGCCGGGATAGGGTTCGTAGGGCGATTGCGACGGCTCGGACATGGATACCTCTCTGACGCTGGGCTGACATCGGCGGTGAGCCATCCGCTACGGCGTCGATCCGTCGCCACACTCCCCTCCGGACGACCATTCAAGATCATCCCGGGGTCATCCGGCAAATGCGTCTGCGCTATGTTGAGAAGTTCGGGCTTTTCGAGCCATACAGAACTCGACAACCGCGAGTGGCTCGAGCGGATGGTGCGAAGCGAGATCGAGCCACTGCTCGAGGAGCGCCGGCTCGATCGCCCCGACCGGGTCGACTCCCAGCTCGAAGCATTGCGCAAGGTCCGACGCCATGAAGACACCTGCTGAGCGTCCTATCCCCCGCGCACAGGGCATGACGATCGCCCGTGGGGGTATTGCGGACCTGAGAAGTCGCCGGCCGACAGAGGGAGCACACGTCATGACCGAGCAGCAGACCGCCGTCCGATCCCTGCCCGAACTGGATCTCGCCTGGTATCTGGGGCTCTGGTACGAGATCGGGCGGCTGCCGCTGAAGTACGAAGACGACGATGCGCGGGAGGTCACCGCCCAGTACTCGCTGGAGGACGACGGAACCATCCGGGTGGACAATCGGTGCTTCGACGCCGAGGGCAAGCCGACGCAGTCGGTCGGGCGGGCGACGCCGGTGGAGGGTGAGCCCGCGCAGTTGAAGGTTTCCTTCCTGCCCGCGGGCTTGCGGTGGATTCCGTTCACCGAGGGCGACTACTGGGTGTTGAAGATCGATCAGCAGTACGACCACGCGCTGGTCGGCACCCCGGACGGGAAGAATCTGTGGTTCCTGGCCAGGCGGCCGCAGGTCGACGACGCGACGAAGGCGGAGTTCCTCGACGAGGCGAGGCGGCAGGGCTTCGACCTGACCGACTGGATCGAACCGGTCCAGACGGGACAGCACGTCACCGACGACCTGCTCGGATAGCCGACCTGGGATGTGCTCCACCGGCCGATCCCCTGCTTGGCGGGTCGGTTGCCGTCTCGTCCGGCTCGTCTCCCGAAGCACCGTGAAGGGCACCCCGCCACCGGCGACGACCAGGGGCAGGACGATCAGCCCCAGGAGCCAGGGCAGGTAGCGGAGAAACTTGCACGTACTTGTCGGAGGCGGGCGCGGCTCGAGCGCGGGAAGGAGACCACGTGCCAACGCTCGGAACCATGAGCCCTCGAATGCGTGCCACTACACCGCTCGCCTGGGTCACCTTGCTGGCCGCGGTCGGCCAGGCCGTCGCTCCCGTGCTGGCGCGGGCGAGCGGCGGCGCCTCCCCCGACGAGGCCACCACCGATCTGCTCATCACCCCGGCCGGCTACGCCTTCTCCATCTGGGGCGTCATCTATGCCCTGTCGATCGCCACCACCGCCTGCGTGGTGTGGAAGCGCCGCACCGGCACGGACCGTCCCGATCACCTGCTGACCGCGCTGCTGGTGACATTCCTCGGTGCGAGCGCGTGGATCGCGGGCTCGGCGGCGCGGGTCGAGTGGATCACCCCCCTCATTCTCACGGTCATGACCATCGCGCTCATCGACGCGGTGCGGCTCACGGCGAGGTCGTGCGACGAGTCCACCCCGGATTGGCTCACCGGCCTCGTCCGGGCCACCGTGGGTCTCTACGCGGCGTGGGCGTCGGCCGCGGTGTTCCAGAACTGGGCGTCCGAGATCGGCGGCAGCTTCGGTGACCCGTCGATGCTGTGGTGGCAGCTGGCGATCCTGATCCTGGGCGCGTGCTTCGGTATCGCTGTCACCGCCCGCTACGGCGGCGCACTCTCCCTCTATCCCATCGGCCAGGTGTGGGCGCTGGTCGGCATTCTGGTCACCGGATGGGGTGAGACGACCGCCGTCGTGGTGGTGTGCGTACTCGGCATCATCGGGGTGATCGTTGCGTGGTGGTTCGCGCGCAGCCGGGAGCCGCGAACCGTACGGGGATGACGCACCGATTGATGCGAAAGATGGCTGGGACGCAAAAATGACCGGGACGCAAAGATGACCGGGAGGCGGTGGACGCTCTCTCCCACTCTCAATCTATATCGCACCCCGGGGCTTGCGGCAAGACCCGGGTCATCCCGCAGAATGGTCCGCTCGAGCCATCCACCTGCGGAAACAGAGGTATCGAATTGCCCGCGTCGTCATCGACCGCCAGCGCGTTCGCTCTCGCCGACCACCTCCTCCACAAAGCCGACCCGGCGCTGATCGCGGTCGACGAACAGCACTTCGCGACCATCGCCACCAACCTCGAACAATCCATCGCGGAACTGACCCGGCGACTCGACGAGACCCGCAAGGCGCCCGCTCGCCCGGGCCAGGAAGCCGTGGAGCGGGACGCGGAGGTCCACCGGCTGACCGCGCGCCTGCGCTCGCTACGCAGATTCGGCCTGGACCTGTGTCTGGGGCACATGGTCGGCGAGGACGACCGGCAGCCGGTGTATATCGGGCGGCTCGGGCTGCTCGACGACGCGGGCGATCACCTGCTCGTCGACTGGCGCTCCCCCGCCGCCGAGCCGTTCTTCGGCGCCACCCACGCCGATCCGATGGGTCTGGTGCGACGCCGCAGATATCGCTGGTCCGGCGGACGGATCAGCGACTACTGGGACGAGGTGTTCACACCGGACGGATGGGAAGGCAATGCCGCGCTCGACGACCAGTCCGCCTTCATCGCAGAACTGGGCGCCAACCGCTCGCCGCGGATGCGCGACGTGCTCGGCACCATCCAGGCCGACCAGGACGCCATCATCCGCGCCGGCTCGCGTGGTGCTCTGGTCGTCGACGGCGGGCCGGGCACCGGCAAGACCGTCGTCGCGCTGCATCGGGCCGCCTACCTGCTCTATTCCGACCCGGCGTTGCGTCACCGCGTGCTGTTCGTCGGCCCGCACGAACCGTACCTGGCCTATGTCGCCGACGTCCTGCCCAGCCTCGGTGAGGAGAGCGTGCAGCTGTGCACCCTGCGCGACCTCGTCACCGAGGGCGAGTCGGCGGTGCCGGAGGACGATCCGGAGGTGGCCCGGCTGAAGTCCTCGGCGCGCATGGCCGAGGCGATCGAGGCGGCCGTCGCGTTCTACGAGCAGCCGCCGCGCGCGGGCATGGTGGTGGCGACCGACTGGTCCGACATCTGGTTGAGCGCCGACGACTGGGCGGAGGCGTTCCGGGCGCCGGAGCCGGGCACCCCGCACAACGAAGCCCGCGAGCAGATCTGGGAACTGCTGCTCACGATCCTGGTCGACAAGTACGACGGCGCCGCCACACCCGCACAACTGCGGAAGTCGTTGCGCCGCAACGACGAGCTGCGCACCGCGCTCGACAACGCCTGGACCTTGATCGAGGCGGCCGACCTGGTCGCGGATCTGTGGTCGGTGCCCGCCTACCTGCGCAACTGCGCGCCGTGGCTGAGCGCCGAGCAGGTGCGGAAGTTGCAGCGCGCCGAGTCCGCGCGGTGGACGCTGCCGGATCTGCCGTTGCTGGACATGGCACGGCGCCGGCTCGGTGACCCGAAGGCATCGGTGCGTGCGCGCCGGTACGCCGCCGCGGCGAATGCCGAGCGTGAGCGCATGTCGAGCGTGATCGACGATCTGATCGCCTCCGACGCCTATGCCGACGGCGAAGGGCTGATGACTCAGCTGCGCCATCAGGACCTGCACGAGATCCTGGTCGACGACGCCGCCCTGCCGACCGTCGAGCCGGACCAGCTCGCGGGGCCCTTCGCCCACATCATCGTGGACGAGGCCCAGGAGCTGACCGATGCGGAGTGGCAGATGCTGGTGCAGCGCTGCCCGTCGCGCAGTTTCACCATCGTCGGGGACCGCGCGCAAGCACGGCACGGATTCACCGAGTCGTGGCGGGAGCGGCTCGATCGGGTGGGGCTCGATCGGGTCGAGATGGCGTCGCTGAGCATCAACTACCGGACGCCCGAAGAAGTGATGGCCGTGGCCGAGCCGGTGATCCGGGCGGCGCTTCCGGATGCCAACGTGCCGAGTTCCATTCGCGGCAGCGGCATCCCGGTCCACTACGGGTCGACGGCGGAACTGGATTCGGTGCTGGAGGCCTGGCACGCCGAGAACATCGACGGGATCGCGTGCGTCATCGGCGCCGCGAGCTTCCGCGCGACGCCACACGTGCGGTCGCTGAGTCCGGCGCTGGCCAAGGGGCTCGAGTTCGACCTCGTCGTGCTCGTCGATCCGCAGGCGTTCGGCGACGGCGTCGAGGGTGCGGTCGACCGATATGTGGCCATGACCCGCGCGACTCGGCAGCTGGTCGTTCTCACCAGCTCCTGACGCGCGCCGGGTCCAGTCGCGATCTGGCGGAACTTCGCCGGATCCGCCCTCGGAGCCGCCCGTGCTGTGGCATGCTCGCCGCAGTGCGGGCGGTTCGTGTTTCACCGGTCTTCGCAGGTCCACGGCGTGGAGATCACCCGGCCGTTCGTTATTCATGATCGATTCGGCGGTTCCGCTGGCACTTCTAAACTTGAATGTGTAAAGTTTCTGACCGTGTCCATAGTTCCCGACTTCGAGCGCATGCTGCGCGGCGCCAACCTCCGGGTCACCGCGCAGCGGCTCGCCGTGCTGAGCGTGGTGCACGAGCACCCACACTCGGAGACGGACTCGATCCTCGGGCGGGTGCGCGAGAGCGTGGGGGCGGTCTCCCACCAGGCCGTCTACGACGTTCTCCGCGCGCTCACCAGCGCGGGCCTGCTGCGACGCATCCAGCCGATGGGCTCGGTAGCCCGATACGAGACCCGCGTCGGCGACAACCACCACCACCTCGTCTGCCGCAGCTGCGGCGTGATCGTGGACGTCGATTGCGCGGTCGGCGAGGCACCCTGCCTCGACGCCGCCGTCGACCACGGTTTCGTCGTCGACGAGGCGGAGGTCATCTACTGGGGCCAGTGTCCCGACTGCTCGAAAGCACAGTTGTCTGCCCCACCGACGTGAGCACAACCTGCTCACTCGCTTCTCCCTGAAAGGAATCGCCGTGTCTGTGGAACATCCGCCCATTGCCGAGGCCAACACGGAGCCCGCCGAAAGCGGTTGCCCCGTCGCCGCCGGCCGCCTGCGGCACCCGCTGCAGGGTGGCGGCAACCATGAGTGGTGGCCCAACCAGCTCAACCTGAAGGTGCTTGCCCAGAACCCCGCCGAGGGCAACCCGCTCGGCGCGGACTTCGACTACAAGGCCGCCTTCGAGGCGCTGGACCTGGCCGCCGTCAAGAGCGACATCGCCGAAGTACTCACCACCTCCCAGGACTGGTGGCCCGCCGACTTCGGCAACTACGGCCCGCTGATGATCCGCATGGCCTGGCACTCCGCGGGCACCTACCGCATCCACGACGGACGCGGCGGCGCGGGCAGCGGCCAGCAGCGCTTCGCTCCGCTCAACAGTTGGCCCGACAACGCCAACCTCGACAAGGCCCGCCGCCTGCTGTGGCCGGTCAAGAAGAAGTACGGCCAGAGCATCTCCTGGGCCGATCTGTTCATCCTCACGGGCAACGTCGCCCTGGAGACCATGGGCTTCAAGACCTTCGGCTTCGCGGGCGGCCGCGAGGACGTGTGGGAGCCGGACGAGGCCGTGTACTGGGGTCCCGAAGCCGAATGGCTGGGCGACCAGCGCTACACCGGCGAGCGGAACCTGGAGAACCCGCTCGGCGCGGTCCAGATGGGCCTGATCTACGTCAACCCCGAAGGCCCCAACGGCAACCCCGATCCGATCGCGGCCGCGGTCGACATCAAGGAAACCTTCGGCCGGATGGCCATGAACCACGAGGAGACGGTCGCGCTCATCGCCGGCGGCCACACCTTCGGCAAGACCCACGGCGCCGGTGACGCGAGCCTGGTCGGCCCCGAGCCCGAGGCCGCCCCGCTCGAGCAGGCCGGTCTCGGCTGGAAGAGCTCGTTCGGCTCCGGCAAGGGCGCCGACACCATCACCAGCGGCCTCGAGGTCACCTGGACCACCAAGCCCACCCAGTGGTCCAACGACTTCTTCGAGATCCTGTTCGGCTACGAGTGGGAACTGACCAAGAGCCCCGCGGGCGCGAACCAGTGGGTCGCCAAGGACGCAGAGCCGATCGTCCCCAACGCCTTCGACCCGTCGAAGAAGCAGCTGCCCACCATGCTCACCACCGACCTGTCGCTGCGCTTCGACCCCGAGTTCGAGGTCATCTCGCGCCGCTTCAAGGACAACCCGGACGAGTTCGCCGATGCGTTCGCGCGCGCCTGGTACAAGCTCACCCACCGTGACATGGGCCCGATCGCCCGCTACCTCGGCCCCGAGGTCCCGTCCGAGCAGCTGCTGTGGCAGGATCCGGTCCCGGCCGTCGACCACGAACTGGTCGACGCCGCCGACATCGCCGCGCTCAAGACACAGATCCTGGGCACCGGCCTGTCGGTGCAGCAGCTGGTGAAGACCGCGTGGGCGGCGGCCTCGTCGTTCCGCGGCAGCGACAAGCGCGGCGGCGCCAACGGCGGTCGCATCCGCCTGCAGCCGCAGCTGGGCTGGGAGGTCAACGAACCCGACGAGCTGGTCCGCGTGATCCGTGCGCTGGAAGGCGTACAGGAACAGTTCAATTCGGCGCAGACCGGCAACAAGAAGGTCTCCTTCGCCGACCTGGTCGTGCTCGGCGGCGTGGCCGCGGTCGAGCAGGCGGCGAAGAGCGCCGGCGTGACGATCGAGGTTCCGTTCACCCCGGGCCGCACCGACGCGACCCAGGAGTGGACCGACACCGAGTCCTTCGCCGCGCTCGAGCCGAAGGCCGACGGCTTCCGCAACTACCTCGGCAAGGCCACGCAGCTGCCCGCCGAGTACCTGCTGGTGGACAAGGCGAACCTGCTGACCCTGACGGCGCCGGAGATGACGGTGCTCGTCGGCGGCCTGCGGGTGCTCGAGGCCAACTACCTGAACTCGCCGCTGGGCGTCTTCACCGACACCCCGGGCTCGCTCACGAACGACTTCTTCGTGAACCTGCTCGATCTGGGCACCGAGTGGGCGCCGTCGGGCAACGACGACGGCACCTACGTCGGCAAGGTGGCAGGCAGCGACGAGGTCAAGTGGACCGGCAGCCGCGTCGACCTGCTGTTCGGCTCGAACTCGGTGCTGCGCTCGCTGGCCGAGGTCTACGCGACCGACGAGGCGAAGGAGAAGTTCGTGCGCGACTTCGTCTCCGCGTGGGACAAGGTCATGAACCTCGATCGGTTCGACATCGTCTGATCCTCGCCCCGGCGATCGGCGCCCCGTGGACCAGCAGGTCCACGGGGCGCCGCGCGTCATGGGTTCCGCTGGTAATCGCGCAGGGCCCGGCCCTGCGTCGGCTGTCCAGCCGCACCTTCACGGTGTACGTGATCCACGCCTTCGTGGTGACGGCGGCCGGTTACGTCCTCAGCGTCCTGGCGCTTCCCACACTGGCGAAACCCCGTCATGGCCCGGCCGTCGCCGGCGACGGCGGCGAGAAGTGATCTTGAAGTGAACTAATCTCGAACCGGTGCTCGGACATTCACATGCGACCAGCGGCGCGTTCGCCTGGTCGGCGGCAGCGGCGACGCTGCCTCTAGCGGTCATGACCTTTCCGGAGATGCTGGACACCGAAGCCCGCCTCGGGCCCGCGGACGTCCTGCTCGGCGTCTTCCTCACGGCCGGCGCGGCATTGCTGCCCGACGCCGATCATCCGAAAGGCACCATCTCCCGAGTACTCGGGCCTATCACGCATTACGCGTGCAAGCTCATATCCAAGCTCTCCGGCGGACACCGGCAGGGTACCCACTCGCTGCTGTTCGTCGTCGCCTCCGGCGTGGTCACCTGGGCCGGAATGCTGTACATCGGCCGCTGGTTCACCCTCGCCCTGGTCTTCTTCCTGCTCGCCCTCGCGGTGAAAGCACTGCATCTGTGCCCGCCCGGCGACAGCATCCGCAGCTGGGGCACCGTCGCCGCACTCGCCGCGGCCGGCACTTTCGCGATGGACCACTGGATCAGCGACAAGCCGGCCTGGCTGCCGTTCTGCGTCGCCCTGGGATCACTGGCCCATATCCTCGGCGACTGCCTGACCGATCGCGGGTGTCCGCTGCTGTGGCCCGGCAAGTGGCGCACGAGCGTGCCGATCATCGAACGGACCGGCAACAAGGTCGAAACCTGGGTCATCGCACCACTGTTCGGCATCGGGACGATGGCCGTGCTCTGGTACGTGTTCAACGTCAATCCGTGACCGTGCCCGTCGTGGGTCGGCGCCGCACTCCCCTGACGCCGACCCACGACGGCATCCCTGCTCGGCGTCTTCAGCTTGTTTTTGGAGTTTTAGTCGGTTTTTGGTCGACCACTGATTGGCGGATTTCATATATAGATGCGCATATCTCGATAGTCAGATTTATTTTTCGATTGTGCGGGCGTCGTGGATCCTCTGGCTGTTCGATCCGTCGGAGTCTCGAGAGCGACTTCGTCCCGGTTCTGTCCCCATGACTCGGACAGCGGCTGGCGGCCGCGACGCCCCTCCCCTGCCCCATCGCACGAATGGCACCCTGTAGGGCATGACTCTCGATCACGGCGACCCCGGTGACGCTCCTTCGGTCCCCCAGCCGACCGCTCCGGTGGTGAATCCGGCCCGCCCCTCCCCCGCCGAGGAAGCCAGGACCGTTGTGGCGTCCACGAATATCGCGACGCTGGCGAGTCTGGCGCAGGACGGTTCGCCGTGGGCCTCGTTCGTCACCTACGGCGAGCTGGACGGCCGGCCGGTGCTGTGCGTCTCGCGGATGGCAGAGCACGGACGCAATCTGGCCGCCGATCCGCGGGCGAGCCTGTCCGTCGTGGCGCCGGACGTGCCGTCCGATCCGCTGGCAGGCACCAGGGTGACGCTCGCCGGAATCGTCGAGCAGCCGGAGGGCGAGGAGGCCGAACGCGCGCGGGCCGCGCACCTGGCGGCGGTTCCCGCGGCGAAGCATTACATCGACTACAGCGATTTCACGGTGTGGGTGCTGCGTGTCCAGCGGGTGCGCTGGGTCGGCGGTTACGGGCGGATGGATTCGGCGAGCGCCGAGCAGTACACGGCCGCGCTGCCGGATCGGGTCGCGCCCGACGCGGCACGCGCGGTCGCCCATCTCAACGACGATCACGCCGACTCCCTGGCGGACATGGCGCGCGTGCTGGGCGGTTACCCGGATGCGACGGCGGCGCTGTGCGAGCGCGCGGATCGGTACGGACTGGACCTGCGGGTGGAGACGCCGCGCGGGGTGGCGCGCACGCGGGTCGGTTATGCGGCGCCCATCGCGGAGATCGGTGAATTGCGGGCGGCCACGGTCGAATTGGCGCGGCGCGCCCGCCCGGCGTAGCCGGTCCTCGACGCCCGTGCCGACCAAGTGATTGATTGGTCGGCACGGTGTGGCCGCGATCACGCTGCCTCCCGGGAGCAGGAAGGCCCTCGGATGCGATTCACCTACGCGGAGACCATGGTCGATCCGTCGTTCTACATACCGCTGGCCCGGGCCGCGGAGGCAGCCGGCTATACCTCGATGACGATCGCGGACAGCATCGCCTACCCCCGCGACTCCGACGCCACCTACCCCTACACGCCCGACGGCAGCCGGGAGTTCCTCGAGGACAAGCCTTTTCCCGAGGCGTTCGTGCTTTCGGCAGCGGTCGCGGCGGCGACCACAAAACTGCGGCTGACGCCGTTCGTGGTGAAGCTGCCGATCCGTCCGCCGGTGCTGGTGGCCAAGCAGGCGGCCTCGGTGGCGGTGCTGAGCGGGAACCGGCTCGGGCTGGGTGTGGGGATCAGCCCGTGGCCGGACGATTTCGAGATCATGGATGTGCCGTTCGAGAAGCGCGGCGCGCGGATGGACGAGTGCATCGACATCGTGCGGGGGCTCACCGCGGGCGGGTATTTCGAGTTCCACGGGGAGTTCTTCGATCTGCCGCCGATCAAGATCGCTCCGGTGCCGAGCGAGCCGATCCCGATTCTCGTCGGCGGGCACAGCAAGGCGGCGCTGCGGCGCGCGGCGCAACGGGGCGACGGCTGGATGCACGCCGGCGGCGATCCCGCGGAGCTGGATCGGCTGCTCGGCGAACTCGACGCGCTGCGCGCGGAGTACGGCACGCGCGCGGATTTCCAGGTGCACGTGATCTCGATGGACGGGTTCACGGTGGATGGGATCAAGCGGCTGGAGGACAAGGGGGTCACCGATGTGATCGTCGGTTTCCGCTACCCCTATACCCGGGAGCCCGACACCGAGAGCCTGGAGACCAAGATCGCGCATCTGTCGCGATTCGCGGAGAAGGTCATCGCCCGCGTCGGGTGAGTTCGGCGGCGGGCGGGCCGGGTACCACCCGGCGCCCTGTGCGGTGGGTGCGCGATGATCATCGTTAGTACGGGAAAGGAAAACGATGACCACGACCGCGCCCTACGCCTTCGACAGCGACACCGCGAGCACCGCGGTCGGCGACCATGTCTACGAGCTGGAGCTGACCGACCGCTGGAACACCCCCGCCGGCACCGCCAACGGCGGCTATCTGCTGGCCGTCTGCCTGCAGGCGCTGCGTGGCGAGGTGCCGCAGCCGGATCTGCTGTCGGTGTCGGCGCACTACCTGCGTCCGGGCACGCCGGGGCCGGCCCGGGTGCTGACCGAGACGGCGCGGGTCGGACGGCGGACCGGTACCGGGGCTGCGACGCTGGTGCGCGACGACAAGGAGATCATCCGGGTTCTGGCCACGTTCACCGATCTGGCGGCGGCCGAGGGGCAGACGATCGAGCTGGGTGTCGCACCGGAGTTGCCCGCCCCGGAGGATTGCGTGGATCCGGTCGCGGGCCGGGGCAAGGTCGCCAAGACGGGCATCGGTGAGCGGGTCGAGTTCCGGATGCCGGAGCTGCGCGGCTTCTGGAATGGCGAGCTGGGCCGGGCGGCGAGCTGGGAGTTCTGGATGCGTTTCACCGACGGCCGTGATGCGGATCCGATCGCGCTGGCGGCGCTGGTGGATGCCGCTCCCCCGGTCATCTTCGATCACGGTGTGCGGATGTCGTCGACGGTGGAGTTGACCGCGCACATTCGCAGGCGGCCCGCGCCGGGGTGGCTGGCGTGCCGGGTGAGCACCAAGCATCTGGTGAACGGTTTCCACGAAGAGGATTTCGAGCTGTGGGACAGCACGGGCGTTCTGGTCGCCCAGTCCCGCCAGCTCGCGATCGTGCCCTGAATTCGCGCGCGGCAGGCGTCCGGAGGTTCGCGCACCGCGCCAGGGCGAGTGTCGAATGCCGTGGTCAGAGCACCGGTGTGGCCTAGTGTTGGCCCATGACTGACTCTCCGATCGCGGACCTGTCGACGGCGGACAAGGCGGCGCTGGGTAGCGGCGCGGATTTCTGGACGACGAAGTCCGTGGGGTCGATCGAGCCGGTGACGATGACCGACGGGCCGCACGGAGTGCGCAGACAGGTCGGGTCGACCGATCATCTCGGGCTGGCGGCGAGTCTGCCCGCGACGTGTTTCCCGCCCGCGGTCGGGCTGGCGCAGAGCTGGGATGCGGAGTTGGTGCGCCGGGTGGGGGTGGCGCTCGGTCACGAGGCCAGGGCGGCGGGGGTGGATGTGCTGCTCGGGCCGGGGGTGAACATCAAGCGCGATCCGCGGGGCGGGCGGAATTTCGAGTACTTCTCCGAGGATCCGTTGCTGACCGGTGTGCTGGGTGCGGCATGGGTGACGGGCTTGCAGAGCACGGGGGTCGGGGCGTCGTTGAAGCATTTCGCGGCGAACAATGCCGAGCACGATCGGATGCGGTCGAGTTCGGATGTCGATGTGCGGCCGTTGCGGGAGATCTATCTGCGGGCGTTCGCGCATATCGTGCGGACGGCGCGACCGTGGACGGTGATGTGCTCCTACAACCGGATCAACGGGGTGCACGTCTGCGAGAACCGGTGGCTGCTGACCGAGGTGCTGCGCGGCGAGTGGGGCTTCGACGGGGTGGTGGTGAGCGATTGGGGCGCGGTCACCGATCGTGTGCGGGCGGTGCGGGCCGGGTTGGATCTGGAGATGCCCGGTAGCGGGGGCGGCTCGGATGCGCGTGTCGTCGCGGCGGTGGAGGCGGGCGAGCTGGATCCGGCGGATCTGGATGCGTCGGCCGAGCGGATGGCGGTGCTGGCCGAGCGGGTGCGGCAGGGCAGGCAGCTCGAGGTTCCCGCGGCGGATGCCGCCGAGCACCACGCGCTGGCTCGCGAGGTGGCGGCACGATGCGTGGTGTTGCTGAAGAACGATCGTGAACTGTTGCCGTTGTCGGCGGGTAGCGCGCTGGCGGTGGTGGGCGAGTTCGCCGAAGCGCCGCGTTATCAGGGTGGCGGTAGCTCGCATGTGAACGCGACCCGGCTGGATGTGCCGTTGGAGGAGATCCGCGCTCATGCCGGGCCGGGATCGGTCACCTATGCGCGGGGTTTCACCACCGACGGCACCGGGGACGCGGACGCGCTGCGGGTGGAGGCGGTGGCGGTGGCGTCCGAGGCGGCGGTGGCGGTGGTGTTCCTCGGGTTGGCGGCCAACCAGGAGTCGGAGGGGTTCGACCGCACCGATATCGAGTTGCCCGCCGATCAGTTGCGGCTGCTGACCGAGGTGGTCCGGGTGCAGCCCAGGACGGTGGTGGTGCTGGCGCACGGCGGCATGCTGCGGCTCGAGCCGGTGGCCGCCCAAGCCCAGGCGATCCTCGACGGCGGGTTGCTGGGGCAGGCCGGTGGCGGCGGCCTGGCGGATGTGTTGTTCGGGGTGGTGAATCCCTCGGGGCGGCTGGCGGAAACGGCGCCGCTGCGCCTGCAGGACGCCCCCGCGTTCCTCAACTTTCCCGGTGAGCATTCGCGGGTCCGCTACGGCGAGGGGCTGTTCGTCGGTTACCGCTGGTACGACGCCAGGGAGATGGCGGTGTGTTTCCCGTTCGGGCACGGGTTGTCCTACACCACCTTCGACTACGACGAGCTCACGGTGTCCGCGGAGGCGGCGGGCTGGGTGGTGGAGGTGACGGTGACCAATACCGGTTCCTGGGACGGCCGGGAGGTCGTGCAGGTCTATGCGGGGCTGCCCGGGTCGGCCGTGGTGCGGCCGGAGCGGGTGCTGGCGGGGTTCGCGACCGTGGATCTGGCGGCCGGGGCGAGCGCGCGGGTGTCGGTGCCGATCCGGCGCGAGGATCTGGCGTACTGGGATCCGCGGCTGGAGCGCTGGGTGGTCGAGGGCGGCGAGTATCAGGTCTCGGTCGGGGCGTCGAGTCGTGACCTGCGGGTCGGGTGCGGGTTGAAGGTCGACGGCGACGAGATACGGGTTCCGGTGACGCTGGATTCGACGCTCGGTGAGGCGCTGGCCGATCCGAAGGTGGCCGAAGCGTTGGGCAAGGTCGCGGCGGGCATGGGGGCGATGCTCGGCGGCGGTGCGGGGCTCGGGGTCGACATGGTGCGGATGATGGAGTCGATTCCGTTGGGCAGGCTCGCCAACTTCGGGCTCGATGCCGCGGAATTGGGGCGCCTGCTCGAGAAATCGTGAACCGGTCGCACAGCTGAGCCGGATGGCGTCCGCTCCACCGAACCGATCGGATCTATCCCGACCGGATCAAGTGTCCTAGTGAGACAGCTGTTCTCATTGCTCACGGGAACCGATCCGGGGCCAGGCCCATTGGACCAGCGCCGCGCCGGTGAGCAGGACGACCGCGCCGATCAGTTGCAGCGGCCCGAGCGCCTGGTCGAGCAGAAGCCAGGCCAGCGCGGCGGCGACCAACGGCTCCACCAGAGCCAGAACGCCGGCCAGTGCGGCGGGCAGATCGCGCAGCGCCCACAACCCGGCCAGATAGGGCAGCACAGTGCCGACCACAGCCAGCACCAGCAGCACCAGCCATACCGGCGCCCGCAGACCGCCGAGTACCGCGGCGGCGGTGAGTAGATCCGAAGGCAGCGCCCACGGCGGGGCGATCACCGCCACTGCCACCGCGCCGATGGCCAGACCGGCGGCGGTCAGCCCGAACGAATCGTGTCTGCTCGCGCCGTGCTCGCCGAACAGGAAGTAGCAGGCCGAGCAGATCGCCGCCCCGAGTCCGGCGGCGACGCCGAGCAGGTCCAGCGCGGCGCCCTGCCAGATCTGCGCGACCATGGCCGATCCGGCCGATGTCAGCCCGATACCCAGCCACACCGGTCCGGGCAGCCGGGTGCCCCGGGCCGCCCACACCCAGAGCGCGACCAGCACGGGAGCCAGGTTGACCAGGACCATCGCCACCCCGACCGGAACCCTGGCCACAGCCACGAAGAACAACAGTTGCACCCCGGCGACACCGAGCAGGCCGTAGCCGAGCAGCAGCGGAAGGTCGGCGCGGCCGAACCGCAGTGCCCGCGGCCGCGATACCGCGACCACCGGCACCAGCAGCGCCGCGGCCGAGACGATCCGCACCGAGGTCACCGCGGCAGGCGACCAGCCCGCCGCCATCACCGCAGCGGCCAGCGAGCCCGAGCTCGCGAACAGCACCCAGGAGCTCACACTCAGCCCTGTCGCCCCGGCGCGGCTAGACACGCACGACCTTCTCCGATACGAGCACGGCTGGCAGTGTGCCCGAGCGATCCCGCCCGGACCACAGAATTTCTGCCCCCTGCGCCGCCAGAACCACGGAAGGACAAGTGAGGACAGCCCGAGCAACCGGTGTCTTCGAAGGCCGCCAGGCCGCAGGAGCCGGGCCCGCCGCCGGCAGACGACAAGCTCGCGGCTTCCTCGGCACTCGTGGGGGCTGACGCCCCGGATGGGCTGGTCACCGACGACGGGGGTCGACCGGCCCGGCGGTAGGCTGGCGCCGGTGAAGGCGCATACCGAGGGTCCGAGGAGCGGTACCGGCTACAGCGACCGATCCGACAGCGCCGCCACATCCCGCTCCCGCGCCGATATCGACGGCACGGCACGGGAATTCCTCGCCGCGGCGGGTGAGACCTGGGCCGATCTGGCCGCGCTGGATCCGCGCTCGCGGCGCATCGTGGAGGCGGCGCGTGACTGCTTCGCGGAGGTCGGGTTCGAGGAGACCACCATGGTGGGTATCGCCGAACTCGCCGGGGTGGGGGTGGCGACAGTGTATCGCCGGTTCGGCACCAAGTCGGCACTGGTCCGGTTCGCGTTGATGGCCGAGTCGCAGCGGGTCGGGGTGATCATGGCCGAGGCGGTACATCGGTCGGCGGGGCCGGTGAGTGCGTTGGCGGAGATGTTCGCGGCGTTCGTCGGCGAGGCGCGGTCGCCTCGACTGCTGACTCGTAGTCTGCGGGTGTCCTCGGCGGCGGGTGAGTTGACCAGTTTCCTCACCGGTGACGAGTTCATCGCTCAGGGTCGGACGTTGGTGGCCCGGTTTCTCACGCACTGGCAGCGTCGCGGCGAGCTGGGGGACTTCGACACCGAGGTGGTTGCCGAGTTGTTCGTGCGGTTGACCATGTCGTTCATCTCCAATCCGCGCGGTGTGCTGCCACTGGACGATGCCGACGCGGCCAAGCAGTTCGCCCGCCGTTTCCTGGCGCCGCTGCTGTTCCCCCATCCCGGTGGTCGCTGAGCGTCCGGAGCGCGGCACCCGTGCACCCGTTCGGGGCGAAGATCAGCGACGCCTCGCCGATCGGGCTGTGCGGGACCCGAGGGGGTGCAAGCGTCGGATTTCCGCGTCCCCCGCGGGGTATTACCGGCAACAGCAGCCGTGCGTCGCGGGGAAAGATCGCCCGACTCGACAATATTCACACTACCCTGAGTTACATATACCGGTAGCCGAACGGAGGGTCGCGTGCCGAGCACCACCGACGAGACGGTCGAACAGTTCCTCGCCCAGGAAGGCGGTGGCGCCGCACTGGACCAGGTCATCGCCATGACCGCGGCCGCGGGCGTGATCGGCGCACTGCTGCTGTGGATCGGCTACCTGCACCGCACACGGCGCATCACCTGGCTCGGGTCGGTGGCCGATCGGATCGGCGCGAAGATGAACCGGCCCGGCTGGGTCGCCCTGCCGCTGCTGCTGTTCCTGGTCACGATCGTCACCGCATTGATCGGCTTCATCTGGGACGTCAGCCTGCACATCGGCAACGGCCGCGACGAGGGGCCGCTGGCCAATCCCGCGCACTACTTCATTCTCGTCGGCCTGTTCTTCCTGTTCACCGCGGGTATGGCCGCCATCGTGCTGCCGCTGGACGAGAAACCCGGCGCCGCGGCCGTGCGCATCACCCGCAACTGGTACGCCCCGGTCGGCGGCATCCTGCTCGCCGCCACGGGCCTGTACGCGCTGATCGGTTTCCCCCTCGACGACATCTGGCACCGCATCTTCGGCCAGGACGTCACGCTGTGGGGTCCGACCCATCTGATGCTCATCGGCGGCGCCGGACTGTCGCTGGTCGCGGTCCTGCTGCTGGAGTACGAGGGCATCCGCAACAAGCCCCGTCCCGACGAACCCGATGCGCGGTTCGTGCGCATCCAGCGCGTCTTCGCCTTCGGCGGCCTGCTCATCGGATTGTCGGTCTTCCAGGTCGAATACGATTTCGGCGTCCAGCAGTTCCCGCTCGTGCTGCAACCGCTGCTCATCACCGCCGCCGCCACCGTCACCCTGGTCGCTGCCCGCATCGTCCTCGGTCGTGGCAGCACCCTCGTGGTGGTGGCGTTCGCGGTCGTGGTGCGCGGGCTGGTCGCCTATCTCGTCGCCGGGCCGATCATCGACGCCCCACGCAATGTCTTCCCGCTCTATCTCGGAGCCGCGGTCGTCGTCGAACTCCTCGCGCTGCTGCC
>NZ_BAGA01000079.1 GCF_000308595.1 Nocardia higoensis NBRC 100133
CTGTCCGACTATGCGGGGGTGCCGGACTCCGCAGCTCCTGCCGGATCGCCGATCACCGCGTCGGCCGAGCTGTAGCGGCCTCCCACGATGTTCGGGTGACAGCGCGGGCTCGAGGATCGCTCCGCGGCTATTTCCTGAAGGTGAATGTGAGTCCGCTCTTGCCCGCGAGTTCGCCACCGGTCCCGAGCAGCGAGAGTTGACCTTTCGCGCTCACTTCGACATTCACCTGAACCTCGTGCAGGCTGTACTCGCCCGCAGTGGCGCCGACGCCTGCGATCACCTCACGAATCGAGTCCATGAACTCCACAACGCGCTCACGGAGCAGATCGGTGGGGATTTCGCTTCTGCCATAACGGAAGTCGTCACCCCTCTTGAACAGCGAACGTTCGACACGCCCGTCGGAGTCTTCACGCCCGAAGATGCCGATCGTCTTCGAGGCGTTGCCTTCGGGTGCGCTTCCGGTGGTTTCGGTCACTTGACCTTCCCTTTCGATTCGTTGATTGTCAGGTCGGTATTGCCGTATACGGTGTAGGCGAGGCCGATCGGATTGCCGAAGGCGTCGAGCAGATAGTTCCGCGCGCGATGCACCGCATCGCCGAGAGTGGCGCCGTCGAGCAGTTCTCGATAGAACGTCCGAGAGAACTCGGCTGCTTCTTCGTCGGGAATCGCGATCTCGGTGCCGATACAGCCTCGGTTTCCGTTCTGCATGAACATCTGTGGGAACGACACCGAGCTGAGCGGGTCCACTCGCGATGAGCCGCAGGCATTGAGAACGATCAACGGCATATCCGGGACATCTCGCACTCTGCTGGCACTCAGTCGAACGAGGTGCTCTCCGAGATCCCCCAAGGTGAGGTTGAGATCGCGGCCAGCTCCGCGGAGTTCGAGCTGGTAGTCGAGCGGATCTGTCGTGGTGGTGTCACAGTGGCACGAAAAGTGCTGGATCTGGTCGGCATCGGGATCGTAGATCCGCTCGGCGACATCCACACCGCGCTGTTCGGCATCCGGATACGGACCGAGCACCGACAGTTTCGCGCGGCCGTCGGTGGTGAACCATCGGTACTCGCGTTCGGCACCGACCAGGGACTCGTAGTGCAGGTAGCGCAGCACCACCTTTCCGTCCGGGTCCAGTGCCAGATAATTGCTGCCCGTCGAGAGCGGTATCGGCAGGATGCGCCGCCTCACGACACAGCTGAACCCCACGAAAGAGCGGCATTTCGTGACGAAATCAGCACGCCCTCGGATGTCGTCCGCGCACGCGCCGATATCGAAGAAGGGCAGGTACTCGAGCGGCAGCAAGCGGTCCGTATCGCCGAGACATTCGACGACGGCGGTGTAGTCGGGGTTGCGCCACGCAGGAATCGCGGTTGTCCAGAAAGCCTGCAACTCTTGAATCACGTTGGGCTGGTTGCCGATCAGTGCGAAGATCATGCGCCGTCCCATGCTCCCGAGCGCCTGAGCCAGGGCCGGGAGATCGGCATCGTCGACGCGCACCGCGGAAATCAGCCGTTTGACCTCGGTCAGGCCCTGATCGAGCTGGCGGCGGACAGCGGCGATCCGGCCCAGGTCGGGCAGCGTGAACCGGACGCTGCCGACCTGGCATCCCGGCGCTTCGAACTCGACCCGCAGTCCCCGGCGGGTGTGCACCAGCAGCACTCGGACGGCAGGACCGCGTAAGAAAGTCACTGTTCTCCTCTGGAAGACTGTTCCGACGCGCGGGTGTCGACCGCAATCGCGATAGCCTGCACCAGCCGCCCTGACTGGTACAGCTGCAACCATGCCTCGTGCACAGCTTCGATGTCCGGAAGTTCGAGCTCGACCACACCGCTCTGTTCGCCGTTCAGCCGCAACACTCGAAGGGTCTGGCGCCGCGGCGATGGCGTCATCGTCGCGCTGTCGAGCAGAATGTCGAAATGTGCGAAGGCTTCGGTTTTCCGGCCTTCTATCGTGATCGTCTCGAGAGCGACGAAACTGTGGGAACCGGCCGCGCCACGATCGGGGGCGGAGTTGCGAGCAGCTTGGTCAGCCAGGACCGAAACGGACAATCCGACGGCCGTGCCGGGGGGTGCGCAAATGACTCCCGCCGCGTTGCGACGAACGTTTTTGTCCTCGCCCTCGAGTTCGACCACCACGTAGCCGGTGAATTCGACCAGGGAAGGCCCAGCCATCGCTGCCCGCACGGCCTCGGCAATGGACGCGTCCATGCGCGTTTGCAGTGTCGCCAATGCCTCGGCGACCTGCGTGTCGAGGCGTGTGGCCGGGGCACGGGCCAGTTCTCGCAGTTCGGACTTCACCTCGGCGATGAAGGTTGACGTTAGTTGATCGGTGGCATTCGGTGTCGGGGCGTTGCTCGTGGTATTCGTTCCTCCTGCCGCTGCTCCGCGCCCCACATCGAGCGCCGCAAGCAGCAGACCGGTCGACGAGACACCTTCGAGCAGGTCACCCATCGCTACCAATTCCGCCTGGGTCGCCGGCACCTCCATGTGTAGCGCACGGAGGAGTTCCACCCGGTACACCCCGATCGCCACCGCTCGCTGAGCATAGGCGAGCTCCAGCCTGCTCCGCCCGGCGACCAGTGCGAACGCCAAAAATGTCAGCGACACAGCCGCATACGAGTACAGCGACGCGGCCACGAACGTGAGCGCCGCGGCGGCAGCGCTCGCCACGATGACTCGCGACAAGGCCACACCGCGGTCCAGCCATGCAATCCTTCCACGCACGAACGGCGGGACGACCAATTCGATCCCGGGCCAGATTCGATCTATCACAACGCCGGCGTCACGTGCCGTGGCGAGGTTGACCGCGATCGTCGCGGTACCGACCAAGAGCCGCGACATCCCCAACCCGGATCCCCGACGGATGACCGAGCGCGCCTGCATGTGCTCATCTCGCCGATTCTCTCGCCGTTCATAATCGTGTATCAATGAACGGATCTCGGCTTCACTGCCCAATCGCCCGGTGCGGTGCAACCGCGCCTCGAGTTCGCGGTATTCGGCGGCGGAACAGGTGCGCCGCACACGCTCGAGGAGGTCCTCGGCCGATCGCATCGCGGGTCTACCGTCGTCGGTGCGACGAGACCGTTCCAGGTCGCGAGCTACGGAAGCGGCGAGATCGGCCGCATCTGTTCGCGCATCACGGGCTAGTTCCTCGATGTCGATGACAGACTCGACGGTAGGTCGCAGCGTTCTCACGATAACGGATTGAACGACCCACTGGAGCACGGAAACCAGCGCGATGATCGATACCATCACTTCGGAGCCGGGATTCGGCACACCGAGCCGCTCGGTCAGCGGGCCGGCCGCGACTACCGATGTCGCGACAGCCACAACCGGTCCTATCCATCCGATTTCCATCGGAACGGGGATGCGACTCACCGGCCGCGTAAATGGCCACGACACCCGGTTGAACCAGCCCGGCCTGAACGATTCGAAAATATAGTCTCCGAGCGCGACTACGACCACAGAACCAATTGCTACGACGACACCTCCCCAGATGGCGCGCCCGTTGTCATTGAGCAGGGCCGCTCCGATGCTGCTCCCCGCCGACACCACGAGGATGCCGGACGCTGCGAGGACCAGTCGCACGGTGCCTTCCGGAGGCGACTCGAACCACACGGCCAAGAGTGTGACGACCAGTACCACCGTGCTGAAGATCCATGCGGGTACCACCGCGCCGACCGAGATCAATGCCCAGGGGCTCGTCGCGGCACCCATTATCGTCGGTGCGATCGTTGCCGCACGCCACGCCCGCGGATGTGCGGCGCTGTGACGGGACAGCAGCACCCACAGGGAGACAATGCCAACCAGTCCGGAAACACCGGCACACCACGCAAGCCATGTCAGGGTGGAGCCGGTCAGCAGCACTGCCCCACCCGCGGCCGCCGAACCGATGGCCACCGCCCCGGTCGCCACGGTGACCGGGGTGCTCCGTTCCATCCACCAATGAGATCACGACCGCGTGCCGACCGGAAGGGTGGTCGGCCCACGAATACCGCAGTGCCGCTCGGGTATTCGCTGCTGTCGGGCTCCGAGGGCTGCCGATCGCTACGGGGAGCATTCGAATCTCTCGTAGCGTCGCGATGATTTCTGACCTCCGGGGCCGTCTGATCATCATGGGCACACTCATCTATGGCTTCAACGTCTCGGTGGACGGATACATCGCCGACGCGCAAGGCAGCCTCGACTGGTCGGATCCGAGCGACGAGCTCCTTCAGTACTGGAACGATTTCGAGCGGGAGACCGCCCTGTCGTTCTACGGGCGGCGGCTCTACGAACTGATGTCCGCGTACTGGCCGACCGCTGACGAGGCTCCGGACGCCACCCCTCGGACCGTCGACTTCGCGCGCATCTGGCGCGACATGCCCAAGGTCGTGTTCTCACGCACCCTGGAGTCGGTCGACTGGAACTCCCGCCTGGAGCGCGGAGACCCGGTCGAGGTGGTGAGGAAGCTGAAAGCCGAGACCGACGGTCGACTGGAAGTGGCAGGCGCGACACTGGCCGCACCGATCGTGCGGGCCGGACTGGTGGACGAGTACCGGATCGTGGTCACGCCCACGGCCGTCGGCGGCGGCACGCCGTTCTTCCCGACACTGCCGTCATGGATATCACTGCGGTTGTTGGAGAACCGCACTTTCCCGGGTGGCGCGGTGCTGCTGCGCTACGAGGCGAAGCGCGACTGACGTAGCCGGGACTCGGTGCGCAGCCGGGCATGGACGCGGGCGGTGTCGGCGGGGATCGTCCACGCCGACACCGCGCCGTCGACGCAGTAGACGCGATGGCGTTGACACGCCCGGTCTTCGGCCCATGCGGCAGCGGGGATACTTACTTCGTTGCGCGACGGCGCTCGGTGATCGCGCCGAGCGCCCACGCCGCGACGACGGCGGCCAGGAACGACAGCAGCGACGCGCTCATCCACGGCTGCTTGGTGAAGTGCAGCCATTCCTGCACGCGCACCCAGAATTCGGTCCACACACCGGCGTCGCCGGGGTTGACCACCTGGTAGACCGACAGCCCGATGAGCCAGGCCGCGATCATGCTCCACCGCGACGGCGCGTCGGCGTCGGTGTTCCAGTCGCCGCGGGCGCGCAGGAAGAAGTCGGCCGCGAGCACGCCGAGCAGCGGCACGAACACCGAGCCGATGAGGCCGAGGAAGCCGAAGTAGTCGTCCATGTCCAGCCGCAGCGCGAGCAGCGTGATGAAGACGCCCAGCCCGATCGACAGCACCCGCCGGTCCATCCGCGGCGCCAGGTTCTGGATCGAGACGGCCGTGGAGTAGACGTTGGCGAAGGACTGATCCGCCTCGCGCACGACCAGGATGAGGAAGAACACCGCGCCGAGCGTGACGGTCAGGAAGGGCCCGTAGGTGCCGTCGCCGGTGGCCAGCGCCAGCGCGAACAGGCCGAGGATGTAGGCGAGGATCTGGGTGAGGGCGTAGGCGCCGCTCGCCGCGCCGAAGGCCGCACCTGTGCTGCGCGAATACCGGGTGTAGTCGGCGGCCACCGGCACCCAGGAAATCGACACCGCCAGCGCCGCGTCGGTGGCGATCCAGAACAGGTTCCAGTCGGATCCGAAGGGGCCGGACCCGCCGGGGCCGGGATCGGCGGTCAGATCGGGCAGGCCCGCCCGGAAGAACTGGACGTAGAACCAGATCAGGGCGATCGCGACTCCGATGGTGACGAATCGCCGCAGAATGCGCACGGATCCCAGCGGCCAGATGGTGAGCACCGTGGTCAGCACGCCCGCCAGGACCACATACAGCCAGTGCGGCCCGCCGCCGAACAACTCCTCGGCCGCGTTGCCGATGACGATCAACTCGAAGGTGCCCCACCCGATCAACTGGGCGATGTTCAACACCGTGGGCACATAACTCGGCTTTGCCCCGAACAATCCACGCAGCAGCATCATCGCCGGTTTGCCGGTGCGTGCGCCCGGTATCGCCGACAGCCCCAACATGAGCCCGCCGACCACCGTGCCCACGATCATCGCGACGATCCCCGCCGCGATCGAGATCTGCGCCGCCCCTTCGGCATCCGGCGCGAGCACCGTATACGCGCCGGAGAAGGCGAACAAGCTGACGCCGAGGTTGGCCCAGAACGCGCCCTGATCCCAGAACGACAGCACCCGGGGCGCGGGTTCGTCGAGGGTGAGCGGCGCCTCGTTTACGCCCGCGCCGACAGTGGACGCCATACCGCTACCTACTCCCTACGCCGGCATTACCCGGACAGGTTCTGCGGTCGGCGCGCTCGGGCGCACCCTCTCAGCCCGGCCGTTGTCCGAGCTCCCGCGGTGATCTACCGGGCGAATAGTACACACAAGCCGGCATCGAGGTCGGCGCGAAGTCGGGGCGGTGGCACCGTAGCGATGGAATCGGCCGTACGGTAACGGCCTTCGCCGTAGACAACCATCGAGGAGGCGAGCACCAGTCGACGGCACCGGGCTCGGGTCATGGCGGCGAGCAGCACCGCGGTGCCGAGGTCGTTGTGGCTGGCGTAGGCGGGTGCGTCCTGGGCACTCACGCCCGCGCCGACCACGCCGCCTGGTGGCAGACCGCATCGACGCCGACCAGGCGCGCGTCCAGCGCCTCCGGGTCACGCACGTCCACCAGGTCGACGCCGTCCGGCGGTTCCGCTCCGCGGCCGTGCGCGGCGGCCAGCACGAGATCGATCGCGACCACCTCGTGGCCGCTGTCCTGCAGCGTGCGCCGGATATGGGAGCCGATGAATCCGGCCGCGCCGGTCAGCAGAATACGCATCACAGAGCCGTTGTCGAAGGTGCGTCCATGATCATGATTCTGGTCCGCCACAGCCGGGTTCACAGCCGTTGCGAGCCGTTTCGACGGTTCGTAAGAATTCGGTCATATTTGCCGCGAGCAGTGCAAGCCGGTCATCGAGCGGTCATATTTGCCGGACGGATTCTGGGTGATACCGCCGAGCCGCGCGTGGACGCGCGAATGGTATCCGGATCCGGCCACCGCGCACCTCGACCGAACGTCGCGGGAATCTCGCGGGGCCACCCCGTCGGCGTTCGTCGACACGCCACGCCACTGCCGAACGGATTCCGCTGGGCACATCGCCGCCGCCGTCTCCGACGATCGGCAGATGAGCAGGCACGGGGGCGAATCCGGGCTCTGCGCCGACATCGATCAGCCGCAATACGAGATCACCGCTCTCGAGAAGGTGGCCGAACCGCGGCCAACCCGACGGCCGCGACCGAGAGCCGGCAGAGATCGAAACAGCTCACGCAAATATTCCGCCTCGACAGCGCGCACAATTTCTATCGAAACGTTATTGCAAATTCGACATACTCTTCGTCTGCGCCGACATCGGCGGATTCGCTACACGGAAGGATCCGGTCGTTCCGGCTCGCCAGGTACGTTATCGCAGGTCAGCGCGGTGCAGCCGCCGGGTGCGAAACCGAGACGAAGCGGACGTCGCAGGGGGTGTGGTCGGGAGTCGACCATTGCGGTCGTAGTGCGGAACGGCCGTATAATTCCGTCATGGCGGCTAAAAATTCCTCCACGGAATTGTCCGACTCGCCCGTTCTGGTGGTGCAGACGCGAGAACGCGTCTACCGATTACGCGCCGGGGGCGCATATAATATCGGCCGCGATCCCGACGCCGACATCGTCGTCACCGATCCGCGGGTCTCTTCTTTGCACGCGGTCCTGGAGCGCGGAGCGGATGGTTGGGAAATCGAGGACGCGCACAGCCGCAACGGCACATTTTTCGATGGTCGTCGCGTCGAGCGGATGGTGATCGATCACGACGAGACCTTCCAGCTCGGACACGCTATGGACGGTGAGCAGTTGGCCTGCTCGCTGGAAACTCCACCGGGCCACGAGTCGCAGACGGATGGCGATCGGGGCGGTGACACCATGGTCGTCCCTGATCCCGGTTACGACCTCGATGATGAGGCGACGGTCACCCAGTTCGACCCGGGTCTGCCTCGGCGTGTGTCGCGGTCGTCGCCTCCGGCGGCCCGTCCGAGTGCGGTGGTCCGGATCGTGTCGGGCACGCTGCGGATGGGGCGCGCCGCCGACAACGACATCGTCGTGCCCGATCTCATGGTCTCCCGCCATCACGCCGAACTGCGAGTGATCAGCGAAGGCCGGTACCGGGTGGTCGACCTCGACAGCCACAACGGCACCTACGTCAACGGTTCCCGTGTCGAGGCCGCGGACCTTTCGGAGTCCGACCTGATCGGCATGGGCCACACCAGTTACCGGCTGGTTGGCAACGAGCTGCGGGAGTCCGTCGACACGGGTGACATCTCGGTCTGCGTGCAGGATCTCATCGTGCGGACACCCGAGGGCAAAGTGCTGCTCGATGAGGTGACATTCCCCATTCCGCATCGCTCACTCGTCGGCGTCATCGGACCCAGCGGAGCGGGCAAGTCGACGCTGCTGGGCGCGGTCACGGGACTACGGCCGGCGACCGAGGGCACCGTCCGCTACGACGGACGCGACCTCTACACCGATTACGAAGAACTCCGGCACCGCATCGGACTGGTCCCGCAAGAGGACATCCTGCACAACCAGCTCCCGACCCGGCGCGCCCTGCTGTACGCGGCTGAACTGCGCTTCCCCGGCGACACACGCCCGGAAGAGCGCGAACAGCGAGTCGACGAAGTCCTCGCCGAACTCGGCCTGACCAAGCACGCCGACACCCGCATCGACCAACTGTCCGGCGGGCAACGCAAACGCGTCAGCGTCGCACTGGAGCTGCTGACCAAGCCGTCGCTGCTGTTCCTCGACGAACCGACCTCCGGGCTCGACCCCGGCCTGGACAAGACGGTCATGGAAATGCTGTCCGAACTCGCCCACGACGGACGCACCGTCATCGTCGTCACCCACAGCGTCGCCAATCTCGAGGCCTGCGACCGGCTCCTGGTGCTGGTCCCCGGCGGCCGGCTGGCCTACTACGGGCCGCCCGCGGAGGGATTGCAGCAGTTCGGGCAGCGCACCTGGGCGGAAGTGTTCCAGGCCTTCGACCGCGAGGAAGACCGCGACTGGGCCGGTGAATTCCGGGACTCTCCACGGTTCCAGCACTACGCGGCGGTCGGACCGATCGAGGAAGTCGGCCCGGGGCCGACCCACCGCCCACCGGCACCGCCGCCCGCGCCGCAATCCAAGCACAGCCAGCTCAGCACACTGTGCAGGCGATACCTCGCGGTCATCGCTTCGGATCGAAGCTATTTGGCGCTGCTGGGCGTGATGCCGCTGTTGCTGGGCGGGTTGATCGCCGCAGTGCCTGCGGGCGAAGGGTTCACCGGCGCGCCGGGGACCAACACCGATGCCCCCACCAAACTCATGATCCTGGTATTCGGCGCCTGCTTCGTCGGCACCGGCAACTCGATTCGCGAGATCGTCAAGGAACAGACGATCTACCGCAGAGAACGCGCGGCAGGACTGTCGCCAGGGGTCTATCTGATGTCGAAAGTCCTGGTCTTGGGCGTGATCACCGTCCTCCAGGCGGCGGTGTTGTTCCTGATCGGCACCATCGGCGAGAGCTTTCCGCCGAAAGGGATTTTCACCTCGGTCCAGCTGGAGCTGATCTCGGCGATGGCGCTGCTCGGCGTCGCGTCGCTGGCACTGGGCTTGCTGGTCTCGGTGTCGGTGAACACCTCGGAGAAGACGCTGCCACTGCTGATCGTGCTGTCCATGGCACAACTGGTGCTCACCGGCGGGCTGGTGCGGCTACCCGGCACACTCGTGCTCGAGCAACTGTCCTACCTCTCGCCGTCGCGGTGGGGCTACGGCGCGGGAGCCGCGACACTCGACCTCGACACCCTCTCACCGCACGATGGTGGACCGGACCCGCTGTGGAAACACACCCTCGGCACCTGGCTGCTCGACATGGGAGTCGTCGCCGGTCTCGCGGCCGTCTTCCTCGCGCTGGCCTGGTACCGCCTCTACCAGTTGCGGCCACGGCGGCGCGGTGCCCGACCGGCCAAGATCTGACGCCGACGACAGGCGTAGTTCAGCGGCAGCAGTGCAGGAGTGAGGACGATCCATCATGTTCGATCAAGACGTCCGCATACCGTGCGGCGGTCACGATCAGGAGGTGCTCGAACTCAACCGAGAAGCGGCGCGCACCATGCCCTGCGCGGTCACGGTGACGGTGGTGCCCGGCGCCACCCATCTGTTCAGCGAACCCGGCGCGCTGGAGCAGGTCGCCGAACCGGCCCGCGACTGGCTGGTCGCACAGTTGACTTCTCGGTGAGCGGCGGTGATGGTGACCGTCCGTGGGCACGACCGCCTTCGTGTCTCGGCGCACCACACTGATGCGAGTTCGTTCGGCGGCTGCGCTCCTCGGGCCGGCGTTCGTCGCAGCGATCGCGTATGCCGATCCCGGCAATGTCGCCGCCAATATCAGTGCCGGCGCGCGGTTCGGATACCTGCTGGTGTGGGTCATCGTGGTGGCCGACGCGATGGCGGGGCTGGTGCAGTTCCTGTCCGCGAAGCTGGGGCTGGTGACGGGCCGAACTCTGCCGGAGATGGTCAGGGCGCACACGAACAGACCCATGCGGCTGGCGTACTGGGCTCAAGCCGAAACCGTCGCCATGGCTACAGACCTCGCCGAAGTCGTGGGCGGCGCGATCGCACTGAATATGTTGTTCGGCCTTCCGCTCATCGTGGGCGGCGTTCTCACCGGGATCGCATCGATGTTGCTACTCGCCGTACAGAACAGGTGGGGGCAACAACCGTTCGAACGGTTCGCGATAGGCCTGCTGACCGTCGTCGCCTTGGGTTTTGTCGTCAGTGCGGTCATGGCGCGCCCGTCGATATCCGACGCGGTCGGCGGCACGGTGCCGCGTTTCCAGGGGACGGAGAGCATGCTACTGGCCGCGGCCATCATGGGTGCGACGGTGATGCCGCACGCGGTGTATCTGCATTCCGGTTTGGTCCGTGACCGCCACGGCCATCCGAGTAGTCGCTCGGACCGCACCCGGCTACTACGGGCGACCCGCGGTGATGTCGCTCTGGCCATGCTGCTGGCCGGTGCGGTCAATCTGGCTATGCTGCTGCTGGCTGCCGGTACTTTGCACGGCCACATGGAAGGCGCCTCGCTCGAAGCCGCGCACGCGGGGATCCGTGATGCGCTGGGCCCGGCGGCGGGATTGTTGCTCGCCATCGGCCTGCTCGCCTCGGGTGTGGCCTCGACCTCGGTCGGTGCCTACGCCGGCGCAATGATCATGCAGGGTCTGCTCCACCGGCGCGTCGCGCTGATCACGCGCCGACTGATCACGCTCGTTCCCGCATTCGTGGTTCTTGCCGCCGGCGCCGATCCGACCCAGGCGCTCATCATCTCGCAGGTGATCCTGTCGTTCGGTATACCGTTCGCATTGATCCCACTGGTGTACTTCACCAGCAATCGGACCTTGATGGGTGCCGACGCAAACCATCGGAGCACCACCCTGGTCGCCTGGCTGGTGGCCGCCGTCGTCACCGCTCTCAACGTTGTACTGCTCTCGCTCACGGTGGCCGGAAGCTGAACGTCTCCGACGACGCGTGCGACGAAAGGAGTTGGCGCGCCGGCATGCCGCGGGTGTGGAACCGGTCGACGAGTTCTAGCGGCAAGCGCAGACAGTCCACGCAAGGTTCGAGCGGTCGGGCGAGTATGGGAGCAAGTCAACAGAATTCGCGCTGCGCTCGGGACTCGACGAACGGGTGGCATCCGCGCGGCACGACGTGGCAATGGCGGATCGGGTTCGCAGATCGAGGGATGTGACTGATTCTTCCAGAACTCACCGAGGGAATTAGCCTTGTTGTGGGGCTTCGACGGCCCCGATGAACCGAACTCGAAGCGGGAGGCGACGATGGCGGTACGAGGCCTGAATCACGCGGTGCTGTACGTGTCCGATGTAGCGCGCAGCGTCGACTTCTACACCACGGTGCTCGGATTCGAGAAGCTTCCGATCGACTATCCCGGGGTGGCGTTCCTGCGCGGCGCGAATTCGGCCAACGATCACGATCTCGGTTTGTTCCGGGCGACCGGGGCGCGCGGCGCGGACGGATCGGTGGGGCTCTACCATCTGGCGTGGGAGGTCGAGACGCTGGCGGAGATGGTGGCCACGCGCGACCGTATGACTGCGGCGGGAGCATTGAGCGGTGCTGCGAACCACGCGGCCACGAAGGCGCTGTACGGGCGCGACCCGGACGGCATCGAATTCGAGGTGACCTGGCTGGTTCCGGATCATCTGGTGGAGGCCGAACTCGTCGTTCCGGTGCCGCCGACCCGCCCGCTCGACCTCGATGCCGAGATCGAGCGCTACGGCCTGCACACCCCTGGCGGTCCTCGGACGGACCGGAACCTTTACGCGCGTCTCGCGGCGCTCGTGAAAGGTGAATGAAATTCCCGACGATCCGCGCGCTCGGCTTCGCAGTACCGAGTCGCGCGCCACCCGGAAAACCTGTTGATGCTCCTGTAGTCGGCATGGAGTATCACTGTTGTGAACCAGGTCCTGGACAGCGCGGCGGTCGAGCGCTTCATCACCGATGGCTTCGTGAAGATCCCCGCGGCCTTCGATCGCGAGATCGGACAGCGGTGCGCGGTAGAGCTGTGGGATCGGATCGGTCCGCGCGCCGAGGATCCGGCATCGTGGACCGAGTCGTTGATCTGGGTGCCGGGCATGAGTTCGCCCGCGTTCACCGAGGTGGCCAACACCGATGTGCTGGTGTCGGCCTATGACGCGTTGGTGGGGCCGGGCCGATGGCGGCCGCGGCTCGGTATGGGCACGTTCCCGCTGCGGTTCCCCAGCACCGAACCCCCGGAGGCAGCGGGATGGCATGTCGAGGCGTCCTTTGCCGACGACGAGGGAGTTCCGCGGCTGAGTCTGCATTCGCGTGGTCGCGCGCTGCTGATGTTGTTCCTGTTCTCCGATGTCGGTGAGGACGATGCGCCGACGCTGATTCGTGTCGGGTCGCATCTTGCGGTGCCGTCGTTCCTGGCCGACGCGGGCCCGGAGGGGCGGGCGTGGATGGATGTTTGTACCGACGTCGTGCCTGCCACCGAGGACTATCGGGTGGTCTCGGCGACCGGCCGGATCGGCGACGTCTTCCTGTGCCATCCGTTTCTCGTGCATTCCGCGCAGGCTCATCGTGGTCGGGTGCCGCGTTTCATGGCGCAGCCGCCGCTGGAGCCGGTCGGCGAGCTCGAGCTCGACGGTGATCGGCTGACGCCGGTGGCGGAGGCAGTTCGGCGGGGTTCGACCGCGGTCGATCACTGACCCGACGGGTCGTGCTCGTGTGGTCTGGCGATCTCATCCATGGATAGGTTGGGTCGAATCGTGTCCGGGTAGCACTCTCAGGCGTCGCCGGCGGTGGGGTTCCGATTTACTCGAACGCTGTCTGCGCCCAGACCCGCGAGCAGGCGAAGCCCGTCTTCGGCGGGGCTGCCGGGGGCCGCGGACAGCACGATCAGCTCCATGCCTGATTCGTCCGGTAGGGCGAAGTTCTCCTGGTGCAGTTCCAGCAGCGCGACCAGTGGGTGCCGGTATACCTTGCGTCCATGCGTACGGGCGCGCACGTCGGCGCGGGCCCAGAGGCGGCGGAAGCGCTCGCTGCCCATCGCCAGTTCGCCGATGAGTGAGGCCAGGCGGGGGTCTTCGGGGTATTTGCCCGCGGCCAACCGCAGGTGCCCGACCACGTCGAGCGTGCATGTCTCCCAGTCCGCGTACAGGCCGCGCTCGGCTTTCTCGAGGAAGATGTGCCGCGCGGTGTTCAGGTCCGGTATCGGGCGGCTGAACAGGAGCTCGGCGAGTCGGTTCCCGGCGAGCACCTCCATGCGGTGGTCCATGATCAGCGCGGGTGCGTCGGCGACCAGGTCCAGGACACGCAGCAGATCCGGTCGGACCCTGCCGTTCGGTGCCTTCGTGCGGCGGCGGCGCTGCCGGGCGAGCCGGTAGAGGTGCTCGTGTTCGGTCTCGTCGAGGCCGAGGACGCGGGCGAGCGCGTCGAGGACTTGCTCGGAGGGTTGGGTCGCGCGGCCCTGCTCCAGGCGTACGTAGTAGTCGACGCTGACTCCGGACAGGTGTGCGACCTCTTCACGGCGTAATCCTTCGACCCGGCGGTGCCTGTCGATGGGGATGTCGACGGCCGCCGGGTCGACCCGGGAACGTCGGGTCCGCAGGAAGCCCGCGAGATCGTCCATGCCCCCAGTATGGCGGCGGTGGTGTCGATGAAGGTGGTCCTGCCGTTACCAGGAAGTCCGGTCCGATGGAAGAAGCGCCCGTGAATACCGGGCGCCGCGGCGTCCAGGATCGAAGGCACCTGATCCGAAGGAGTGCCCATGAAGACGCTGATCGTCTACGCCCACCCGGAGCCGAAGTCGCTCAACAGCTCCCTGAAGGACCTCGCGGTGTCCACCTTGGCGACCGCTGGGCACGAGGTACGGGTGAGCGATCTGTACGCGATGAACTGGAAGGCCGTGATCGATGCCGCGGACTACGGCCCGGATGCCTCGAGTCCGCTGCAGGTCGTCCAGGACTCGGGGCGGGCCTTCGACGCCGGGACACTCACCCCGGAGGTGCGCGCCGAGCAGGAGAAGCTGCTGTGGGCCGACACGATCATCTTCCAGTTCCCGCTGTGGTGGTACTCGATGCCCGCGATCCTGAAAGGCTGGGTGGACCGGGTGTTCACCTACCATTTCGCCTACGGCGTCGGCGAGCACAGCGACACCAGGTATGGCGAGCCGTACGGCGAAGGCACCCTCGCGGGGCGGCGAGCCGTGCTTTCGGTGACCATCGGCGGCCAGGGGTCGCATTACAGCGCTCGCGGAATCAACGGCCCCATCGACGATCTGCTGTTCCCGATCCAGCACGGCATCCTCTTCTACCCCGGCATCGAGGTGCTGCCGCCGTTCGTGGTGTACGGCGCCGACCGGATGACCGGCGAGGACTACCCGGACGTCGCCGAGGCCTGGGAGCAGCGCCTGCTCACCCTGGATTCGACCGAGCCGATTCCGTTCCGGCGGCAGAACTTCGGTGATTATCAGCTCCCCTCGCTGCACCTGAAGGAGGGATTGGAACCCATGGGGCGCACGGGCTTCGGGCTGCACGTGCGCGGCTAGCAGGATCGCCGAAGTGAACCGCCGTGCTCACCGAGGCGGGATCGACGCTTCTGTCGTTCCACCCGCATCCTCACGGCACCGGCGGCGAAGACTCTTGATCTTGACGGTTACGGTCCCGATCAGCGAGGCCGAAGAGCAAGAAAACGTCAAGAAGGTCGAAGCCGAGCCGGGAGAGTGATCCCAGCGAGACCACACGGGCGGAGGTGGCGTGATCTGCTATGTCGCTGCTACGCCCGCTGCGATGCGGGGCCCTTCCGAACTCCCGAGGCGCAGGGCCAGGCGCCTTCTCGGGGCGAACGTCACCTGCGGTGATTACCTTGGCATCTACGCATGTTCTCCGGCGTGGGCGAGGATTCCGGGTGACAGTGGCAATTTCTCGGAGGCGGGCAGTGGCCGCGGTGACTGCCGGGACAGGCGTTCACGATGACGAAATTGAGCCCGCTGGACGCGGGATTCATGGAGGTGGAAGACACCGTTCGCCATGTCGGTCTCGGGATCGGTGTCGTCGCGATCGTCGGGGGAGCGCCACCCACACGAGAGGAATTCCGTGTGGCCGTGGATCGCGGTCTGGAGCGTCACGGGCGACTGCGGCAACGGGTCCGTCGGACACCGCTCGACGTCACCGCGCCCGAATGGGAAGAGGACCCGAATTTCGATCTGGCACACCACATCCGATGGACGGCGTTGCCCGACCCGGGTGACGAGACGGAGCTGCGGGAGCTGGTGGCGACCGAGCTGAGCGAACGACTCGACCGCGACCATCCGCTGTGGAAGGTCGTCGTTGTCGAACATCTGGCCGGCGACCGTTGGGCGATGATCGTGAAGGCGCACCACAGTATGATCGACGGGATTTCCGGGGTCACGCTGTTCAAGAGCTTCTGCGACCCTGATGCCGGGCCGGGCATGGTGCTCGCAGGCGTCGGAGGCCGCGGCCACACGGGCCTGTTCGAATTGGCGGGCCGGGCGGTTCGATTGCCTTACACCATGCCTCGGTTGGCCGTCGGCACTGTGCGGGCTCTGGCTCCGGTGCTGCTGGCGGCGGTCGCGCCGGCGGCCGAGTCTTCGCTGAACGGTCCCATCGGGCAGCAACGCCGCTATGTGGTGGCGCGGGTGTCGTTGCCGGAGGTGCGTGAGATCGGTGCGGCATTCGGCGTGACGGTCAACGACGTCGCTGTCGCCGCCATCGCCGCCGCTTACCGGCGATTGCTGCTGTGCCGAGGCGAGCAGCCCACGGCCGGCAAGATGCGGATCGCGGTGCCGGTGTCGATGCGGACGGCCGAGGCGAAAGATGTGCTGGACAACCGGGTTGCGGCGATGATCGCCGAACTGCCGATCGAGATCGACGAACCGGTCGAACGCCTCATCGCTGTCCACGAGCGGATCGCACGGCATCGGTCCCGCAGCGAACCCGAGGCCGAGAAGTCGCTGCTGTCGCTGGCCACCCGGGTGCCGTCCGCGTTGCTGACGGCGATCTTCCGGATCGCGGCATGGTTCCCCCAGCGGGGGGTCAGCGCCCTGGCGACCAACATTCCCGGGCCGAAGCACCGGCTGACGTTGGGCGGCCGGGAAGTGCTGGAGATCTGGCCGTGCATTCCGATCGCGATGCGGGTGCGCACCACGGTCGCGATCCTCAGCTACGTCGACCAACTGACGTTCGGCATCACCGGCGATTACGACACCACACCCGATATCGAGATTCTCGCCTCGGGCGTCGCGACCGAAATCGCTGTGCTGCTGGCCCATGCGCGCGGACAACCGACGTAGTGCCGCGCGCGGAGGAGGTGTGTGCCATGGTGGACCGGCGCGACGCTGTGGACGACGATCTGGGGCTCACGCCAACCGCGATCGCGGTGCTGGCCGAACGGTGCCTGCGCCGCGATGCGGCCGGGGCGATCTGCGAATCGCCAGGGCAGATGATGGATCGCGTCGCGGTGCACATCGCGGCAGCCGAAGACCGGTATCTGCGGGGCAGTTCGGCCCGTTGGGCCGCGCGTTACTCGGCGCTGCTGCGCGCTCGGGAGTTCCTGCCCAATTCGCCCACCCTGATGAACGCGGGCACACCGTTCGGCGTGCTGTCCGGGTGCTTCGTGTTGCCGATAGCGGACTCACTCGAATCGATCTTCGATACCTTGGGCACCACCGCGCTGCTGCATCAGGCCGGGGCGGGTACCGGGTTCTCCTTCTCGCAACTGCGCAGACGCGGCGATCTCATCGCCTCCAGCGGCGGGCAGGCCAGCGGTCCGGTCTCCTTCATCGAACTGTACGACGCTGCCTCCCGGATAATCCGCCTCGGCGGGCGGCGCCGTGCGGCGAACATGGCAGTGCTCGACGCCCACCATCCCGATATCGAAGACTTCGTCACGGCCAAGGACACGCCTGGCCCGCTACCCACCTTCAATCTCTCGGTCGGTGTCACCGACGACTTCATGCTCGCCGCATCCGAGGACCGGCCGCACCCGCTGATCGACCCACGGACCGGGAAGGTACTGCGGACCATCCCGGCGCGCGCCCTGCTGGATCGGATCGCTGCGTCCGCCTGGCGCGGCGGTGAGCCCGGGCTGCTGTTCCTCGACGCGGTGAACCGCGCCAATCCGGTGCCCGGCCTGGGCAGGCTGGTGGCCACCAACCCTTGCGGCGAGGTGCCGTTGGCGCCCAACGAGTCGTGCAATCTGGGCTCGGTGAACCTCACCGGATTCCTGGCAGGCGACCGGCTCGATGAGCACAGACTGCACGAGACGGTCCGAGCGGCGGTGCGGTTCCTGGACGACGTGATCGACGTCGCCGACTATCCGACCCCCGAGTGCGCCGCCGCGGCCCGGGCGACCCGCAAGATCGGGTTGGGTGTCATGGGTCTGGCCGACACGCTGGCCGCCCTCGGCCTCCCCTACGACAGCGAAGACGCGGTGCGCTTCACCGAGCGGCTGATGACCCGATTCACCCGGTGGGCACACGCGGCCTCATCGGAACTGGCCGTCGAACGCGGCCCGTTCCCACTGTTCACGCGCAGCCGATGGACCACGGGGGTGCCGCTGCGAAACGCGCAGGTGACCTCGATCGCGCCGACCGGAACCATCTCGGTGCTCGCGAACGCCTCCGCGGGTATCGAACCGCTGTACGCCCTCACCTACACCCGGCACATCCTTGGCCGCGACTTCCGTCATGTCGATTCCCGCTTCCGTGCGCGCGCCAGCGAACTGGGCGCCTGGACAGCGGACGTCGAAGCCGAAGTCGCGGCCACCGGAACGATTTCCGCCTGCGCCGGGCTTCCTCAGGAGCTGCGCCGAACCTTCGTCACCGCCCACGAGATCGCCCCCAGCCGGCACATCCGCATGCAGGCCGCCGTGCAGCGGCACATCGACGCCGCCGTCGCCAAGACGATCAACCTACCCGCCGACACCGGCGCCGACGAGGTGCGAAACATTTTCTGGCAAGCCTGGAAAGCGGGTGTCAAAGGCATCACCGTGTACCGATCCGGCAGCAGGCCCGGCCAGGTCCTGCACTGCGTCGATCCCGCCTGCGCCGCGTATCCGGGAGTCGCGGTCGACGGAACTGCCTGATCCTCTGCCGCGGACGACACACCGATCCACGTCGGCCCCGTCTCGGCCGAACACCTCACCACGGAATCCGCCGAACTTCGATCCGTCGATGTCGATGGCGGTTCGTCGTGTTCTGCGACCGCGACGTAGCCGCGGCTGCGAAGGGGTCCAGCCCACACCGAACGAAAGTCCTGATGAGACGGCACCTGGACGATCGGCGACGGCGGCAGCGTGACCGGGTCGCCGCTGACGGGCAGGATACGCAGCGAGGTCAGGGCCTTTCGCCGTTCCTCACGAGTGTGAGTTGGTCGACGAACCAGTCGCGGGCGAGTTCGGCCGCCTTCTGCAGGGCGCCCGGTTCCTCGAACAGATGCGTCGCACCCGGCACCACCGCCAGCGCGGTTTCACACGACAGCGCCTTGGCGGCCTGGCGGTTGAGTTCCAGGACGAGATGGTCGTGACCGCCGACGATGAGCAGTGTCGGCGCCTGGACATGTGCCAGTGCGTCACCAGCCAGATCGGGTCGGCCGCCGCGTGAGACCACCGCGGCGATCCGCACCCGCGGGTCGGCGGCGGCCTGCAGGGCCGCCGCGGCGCCGGTGCTGGCCCCGAAGTATCCGATGCGCAGGCCCGCGACCTGGTCCTGATGGGTCAGCCACCCGGTGACGTCGACCAGCCGCTGTGACAACAGGCCGATGTCGAAGACATTGGCGCGGTGCAGTTCTTCCTCGGGAGTGAGCAGATCGAACAGCAAGGTGCCCAATCCTGCTCGCTCCAGGACCGTGGCGACGTAACGATTGCGGGGGCTGTGCCGGCTACTCCCGCTGCCGTGGGCGAACACCACCACACCGATCGGATCCTCCGGGATGGTGAGATGCCCCGCGAGTTCGACGCCCGCCGCGACCACCCGCACGTCGTCATCACGTAGCGGCGGATCTCCGGCCGCTGCTTGCTTCGCCGCCATCCCGGCCGCGGCGCGCTGCAGCAGGTCGGCCACCTCGTCGTCGGTGGTCTGCTCGAAATTCTCATACCACTGGCCGACCGCGAAGAATTGCTCCGGCGTGTCCAGGCAGATCACCTCGTCGGCGCTCTTCGCCAATGCCGCGAGCGTCTCTCGCGCCCCGACTGGAACGGCCAGCACGACCCGCGCCGCGCCGTGCGCCCGCGCGACCTGGCAGGCGGCACGGGCGGTGGCGCCGGTGGCGATGCCGTCGTCGACGATCACCGCGGTGCGGCCGGCGAGCGAAATCCGTGGCCGAATGCCCCGGAACCGGTCGACCCGCCGCGTAAGCTCCTCGCGCTGGCGGCGTTGCACCGTGGCCATCGCCTCGTCGGTGAGCCCGGCTCGCTCCACGACGATACTGTTGATCACCCGTACGTCGTCCTCACCGATCGCGCCGAACGCCAGCTCCGGCTGGTGCGGCACACCGAGTTTGCGCACCACGATCACATCCAGCGGCGCCTCCAGCGCCCGCGCCACCTCGAACGCGACCGGCACACCACCGCGGGGCAGTCCGAGCACGACCACGTCCCGGCCGCGGAACGGCCGTAACTGCGCCGCCAACCGGCGGCCGGCATCACTGCGATCAGCGAACATCGAATGCCTCCTGACGCGTGTTCTTGTCAGGTTGGTCGATGGCACCGCATCGACAACAGGTCCGATCGTCGCCGGGGCGAGTGCCGTTGGTCCCTGGCCTCGTGCCCGGCTGTGCGACCGACGGTGTGATCGGACGTAATGCCCGTCGTACCGGTGGTAAAGCGCGCTGCGGTCCGGACCGCGGGCGCCGCAGAATACGAATGCCGAAATTCTGCACCGCCGAAGTACCCGGCGGGTGGTGCCGTTCGGCACTGTGGAATCGGTGTACGGGGCCGCATTCTGGACGTTGGTGAGCCGCGATTATCGCGGGTATGCGCGTCGAGCGGCCCGCTGGTGGTCGCTGTGCCCGGCATTTGTCGGCAACTCCGTCAACCACCCCGTTTTCAGATGCCGACCCGGATTCGAGTCGATAGGGAGAAGTTGTGGATGCACTCGTGATTGTTGTCGTAGTGCTCATCGTGGCACTGATCGTGGGGTGGCTGTCGATTCGGGTGGTGACCCAGTACGAGAAGGGAGTGTTGTTCCGTCTCGGGCGGGTGATCGCGGTCAGGGAGCCCGGGCTGCGGTTCATCATTCCGGTGATCGATCAGCTGCGGAAGGTGTCGATGCGTATTATCACCATGCCGATTCAATCTCAAGGCATCATTACCCGCGACAATGTCAGCGTCGATATCTCCGCCGTTGCCTACTTTCGCGTCGTCGACGCCGAGAAATCGGTCGTAGCGATCGAAAACGTCTACGCCGCGATCGACCAGATCGCGCAAACCACGCTCCGTAAAGTCGTCGGGCAGCACACTCTCGACCAAGCTCTGGCCGAGACCGACACGATCAATGCCGATATCCGGCAGATCCTCGACACGACCACCCTCGAATGGGGTGTGGAAGTCACGCTGGTCGAGTTGAAGGACATTCAACTGCCCGAAACCATGAAACGAGCGATGGCTCGCCAGGCCGAAGCCGAACGGGAGAAGCGGGCCAAGATCATTGCCGCCGAAGGCGAGTCCATGGCTGCCGCGGCCCTCGGTGATGCCTCCGACACCATGATGGCCCACCCGCTGGCCCTGCAACTACGCAACCTGCAGACCCTCCTCGAACTGGGCGTCGACAAGAACACCACCGTCGTGTTCCCGGCACCACTGATGAGCGCGATCGGTGACGTCGGCGCCTTCTTCGCCCGCGAAACCACCGCCTCCACGGCCCTGACCCGCACCACCCAGACGTCGCCGACGACCCCGCCCGTGTCGACACCGATACGCCACGGGGCAGCGAGCGCCGCGGCCACAGCGCACACGTCGGACCGACCATGACGGAGGAAGGTACGAACGCGAAACGGTCACCACAGCACCGTTCCACGCGACTGCGGTGGCGGTCGATTCCGGTCGAGGGCCGCACCGCCCGCTACGCGGTCGGCGGGTTCGGTCCCAACGTGCTCTTCCTGCACGGGTGGGGACTGGGCGGGCCGGCCTATGCCCGCCCGCTCGAACAGCTCATCCGAATGGGAATGTGCGTGTACGTCCCGGCGCTTCCCGGGTTCGGCGGCACTGCCGGCCTGCCGGTCGAGCACCGAACCCTCGCCGGATACGCCCGGTGGGTCGGCCACTTCGCCGACGCGATCGGTCTACCCCTACCGGTGACCGTGGTCGGGCATTCCTTCGGCGGCGGCGTCGCGATCAAAACCGCTCACGACCTACCCGACCTCGCCGAGCGGCTCGTACTCGTGAACTCCATCGGCGGCTCGGCGTGGACCGACGGCCGTGGAGCGGTACGCGCGCTGCGCGAACGCCCGCTGTGGGACTGGGGCCTGCACCTGCAGGCCGACCTGCTGCCCCGCCGCCAGCTGACCCGGGTCCTGCCGGTGATCCTGCGCGATGCGGTGCCGAACCTACTGCGGAACCCGACCGCGGTGTGGGAAGTCGCCCACCTCGCCCGAACCGCCAACCTGGCCGACGAACTCGCTGCGCTCGCCGAACGCCGGCTCCCCATTTTCATAGTGTGGAGCAAGCGAGACACGGTCATCCCCGAGTCCACCTCGTTGTCGCTGCAGACCGCCCTGGGTGACCCGCAAACCATCACCGTGCCCGGCGGGCACACCTGGCTCATGCACGACCCCCACACCTTCGGCGAACTCATCACCAACGTGATCCGCGAACCGGTCACCGGCCCCGACGCCACCGACGCCCGACCCGCGGCTGACGACACCGGCAGACTCTGACGACACCGGCAGCAGACACCACAGCACTTCACGGGGCGAGGTCCTCGGCCGCTGGAACAAACGACCCGCGGGGGGAGCGGCGCGACAGCCTCCCGGCGGTCGGCACCGACTTCCTCGACTTCGGCACGCCGGAGAACCGGGAGCCGGCGTGCGCCCGGGAGTTCGAGTCGAATCAGCGCCTCGCACCCGACGTCCGGGATGTCCCGGTCTCCGGCCGCCGTCAGGCGTGGGTGAGCGGCTCGTGCAGCGGCTCATCGTTGTGGAGGCGGGCGATGGTTTCGGCGAGCAGCGGGGCGATCGAGCAGACTTCGATCGGCGCGGCCGCGTCCTGATGTGCGACAGTGTCGGTCACCACGACGCGACGTAGGCCGAGGCCACGGAGGCGCATCGTCGCGTCGGGCGTCAGGGGCCCGTGCGTGGCGGCCACGACGATGTCGCCGGCATGGTGATGCAGCAGTCGCACCGCGGCCTCGATGGTGGCGCCGGTGGAGATCATGTCGTCGACCACCACCGCCTGACGACCGCCGATATCACCGAGGACCTGCACGGCGGTGACGGTCGTGCCACTCTCACGGAACTTGCGCACAAGCGCAACCGAACCCGGTATAGCAGCCGCGTGCTGCTCGGCTAGCTTCGCCGCACCCAGGTCGGGTGCGATGACAACGGTGAGCTCGGATCGTGCTGAGGAAATTCTGCTCGACAGCAGCGGAACCGCGGTCAGCGTCTCCACCGGTATCGAACAGACCGCTTCCAGGCTGGGCGTGTGCGGGTCGACGACCACGAGCCGATCGGCACCCGCGTTGGCGATCGCGTCGGCGGCAACCCTGACTCCCAGTGCCTGCCCAGAGCGCGTGCGGCGATCTTGGCGCGCGTACCCGAAATACGGGACGACCGCGGTCACCCGGGCGGCGCGGGATCGGCGGCACGCATCGAGCAACAGCAGGAGCTCGACGAGGTGGTCGCCGACCGGCGGCGATGTCGGCTGCACTACGTATACGTCGTTGCCGCAGACACGGTCGACGATCGGCCGCACTTCACCGTCGGGAAAGCGGTCGATCACGCAGTCGGCCGGCCCGGCGTCGAGCAGGTCGGCGACAGCGGCGGCGAGCGGCGGGTTGGCGCCGCCGGACAGAACTCGCATCGATGTCATGACCGTGTTCCCGGCATCGAGCCGGTCCGGTCGTCGCCCGCGGGCGCGCCCGTGGCGATGCCATCCTCGCCCCGGAGATACTCCAGCCGCCCCGCCAGCCGATGTCCGGCGTCACGGCGATCGTCGAGCAACATCGCAGACCTCCTCGTGAACCCATCGTGGCCTTCGATGCTTCGTGTCGGCAGGTCCGATCGCCGCCGGGTCGAGAGCCGTTGGTCCCGCCGAGTCCAGGACAGAGGACCAGGGGCCTCGCCACAAGGGTCCTCGTCATGTGCCCGATACTCGCAGCGGAACCGAGCTGGATCCGGAGGAAGATCGTCCAACGGGACACTCGACTTCGCATCACCGGCTGTTGTCGGGTTCCCCGCAATGTCCGACAATCGCGGCGCGTGCTCCGCGTTCGAGCCCGATGGCGGCATCCCACCCGTCTCCGGCCGGGAGGATCGCTTCGCCGACGACGAGGTGGATGGCTCCGCGGCGGATGATCGTGCCGTGGTCGGGCCACATGATCGCGCGGGTGCCCGAGATCGCGACCGGCGCGACCGGGATGCCCGCTCTCGCGGCGATCACGAACGCACCCATGTGGAACGGCCGCACACCCGGCACCGGCGAGAGGCTGCCCTCCGGGAACACCACCAGGCCTTCGCCCCGCAGTGCCACTTCCATCAGGTGACGGGTGTCGGCCACGCTGTGTTCGCGTTCGACCCGCTCGACGAATCGGGTACCGATCCGCCGCAACACGAAGCCGATCAACGGCTTTCGCTCGAATACTTCACCGGCCACGAAGGTGTAGCGGCCGGGCAGGATTGTGCACAACGCGATGCCGTCGAGGAGGCTGGCGTGATTGGCGACCACGACGCAGGTCGTCAGCCGCGCGAGGCGCTCGGCTCGATCCACGGTGACGGGGGTGCCGGTGAGCCGGGCGAGGCTGCGGGCGGCCGCACGCACGACGGCCCGCCGTGCGCCGAGACCGGGCACCACCGCCACGACCATCAGCGTCGGCAAACCCACCGCGACGAGAACCGACCAGCACCACAGGGCGAATGCCCCGGTTGCGGTGAGCCGCCTCGCGCGTCGCAGGCCGGGGATCGCGCCCTTCGCTGCGAACCGGGCCAGCTGCCACCACACCGGCCGTGCGCGAGCCCGCACATCGCCCTTCTCGTAGCGTTCCCGGGTGGCTGCGCGCCGGAGCTTGCCGCTGGAGGTCTTCGGCACCGTCCCCGGTGGCGCGAGCACGATGTCATCCGGTGGTGTTCCGAGCAGGTCGACACTGACCCCGATGATGTGTTCCCGCAATCGGTCGAGCGGGGCAGCCGCGGTCTGGCGCGTCTCGGCGAACACCACCAGCCGCTCGGTGCCGCCGGCGTGCTCGGATGTGGCGAAAACGGCGACACATCCCTTCCGTATTTCCGGGATGTCGCCCACGGCCAGTTCGAGCTCCTCCGGGTGCAGATTGCGGCCTGCCCGGATGATGAGGTCCTTGATCCGGCCGGTCACATAGAGCTCTCCACCGTCGAGATAACCGAGATCACCGGTGTCGAGCCAGCCGTGCCGCAACAGCGCCTTGGTGGCCCGCGGGTTGCGGAAATATCCTGCGGTGGCCGAAGGGCCGCGGAACTCGATCCGGCCCTCGCGCCGGTCGCCGAGCTCGTTTCCCGCCGAGTCGACCAGGCGGATCCGGTGATCGGGGATCGGCCGGCCACAGCCGACGAAGCGCAGCGGATCCGGGTCGTCATCAGCGGCCGGGGCCGCCCTGCCGGTGCGCAGGAAACGGTTGCGGTCGACTCGGTCCACGATCGGCCCGCGGCCGACAGGCGGGAGCGTGAGGCCCACGCACGCCTCGGCCAGTCCGTAGACCGGGGCCTGGGCCTCGCGCCGCAGCCCATAGGCGGCGAATCGCTCGGCGAACCTGGTCACGGTGTCCGCGCTCACCGGTTCGGCGCCATTGAAGACCATCCGCAGCGACCCGAGGTCGAGCCCGTCGAGTTCGGTGTCGGCGATCTTGCGCAGACACAGCTCGTAGGCGAAGTTCGGGGCTGCGGACAGCGTGCCGTGGTGGGCGTGGATGGCCCAGAGCCACTGCGCTGGCCGTGCCAGGAAGTCCAACGGCGACATCACGGCCAGCGGCACCCCGAAGTACAGGCTGGACAACCAGGCTCCGATCAGACCCATGTCATGGTAAAGGGGAAGCCAGCTGACGAACACGTCCGAGGTGGAGACCTCGGCTGCCATGCCCATTGCCCGGATATTGGACAGCAGGTTCGCGTGGGTCAGGGTCACGCCCTTCGGGTCGCCGGTGCTGCCGGATGTGTACTGCAACAGAGCGATGTCGCCTGCCCCACGGACCGAGCCTTCCGCTTCCCCGTAACCGGCCAGTTCCTCCGGGGTCAGGACGTGGCGCACCGACTCCACCTGGCCGCGTACCAGCCGGGCCAGGCGCGCGGCCTCCGGGTCGGTGACCAGCACGCGGGCCTGTGCGTTGCCGAGGATATGCACCTGACGTCGCAGGTGCTCGGCGAGCTGCGACGGACGTGACGGCGGGTAGACCGGTACCGGGACGCCGCCGGCCAGGAGCACACCGAGGAAGGTGGTGAAGTAGGCCCGGCCCGTGGGCAGCATGATGGCTACCCTGTCGCCGGGGCGGAGGTCGCGAGCGAGCAAGGCGGCAGACACCGTCGCGGCGGCGGACCGCACCTCGCCGTAGCTGATCTCGTCCTGCCCCCCGTCCTTCGTCCCCCCGGACAGTATCCGCAGGTGCGTGCGATGGGGGTGGGTGCGGGCATGCCAGGACAGCGCCTCGACGAGGGTGGCGGTTGCCTCCGGGGTCCGGTCGATCCGCGGTGGCGCGGCGCGCCGTACAGGCATCGACTTCTGACGGGTCCGCGGGGGCGCGCAGTGGACGGCGGTCAGAAGGTCACGTGGCGTCGTCACGGTGCCGAGAACGCCGCGTTCCAGGCTCACCCCGAACGCGTCCTCGGCACGGGCGAGCAACTCGGTGATGCCGAGGCTGTCCAGCCCGAGATCGTGATCCAACCGGCTGTCGAGCATCGCGCGCGCGGCGCGGTCGACGGTGTGCCGCTCGGCCACGAGATCCCGGACAACAGCCATCAGCAGGGCCTCATCGTGCCCTGAGATCGTCATAGCTCATCCATCGATCGGACCGCCGTTCCACGTGCGAATGAGCAGGTCTTCCAGCGGCTCGTCGCCGCTCAGCCGGACGATCGCACCGGCCGGCCGAGGCGCGGGTGACCGCACCCGCATCGGCACCGCTGCATCACCTCACGCCACACTGTCGGTGACCAGCAGCTCGTGAGTAGCGACGACGACGATGTCGCATGAAGAATTATCGCACTGTGGGGTGTTCGGAACCGCCCGCGGTGCTGACCGATGTTTTTTCCGCGTCGTGCCGGTCCGTACATCGAGGACCGACCCACGGAAGGCAGACACTATGCGGAAACTGACGTTCGGCATGAACCTGAGCCTGGACGGCTACATCGCCGCGCCCGGCGACGACCTCGGCTGGAGTGAGCCGAACGACGAGCTGCTCTCGCCGCAGCGGCCATGCGGGCCGGGTTGATCGACGAGTACGCGATCGTCACCCATCCGGTCCTGGTAGGCGGCACGCCGTTCTTCGCGGCCCTGGACAACTGGGTGAACCTGACCCTGGTGGAGACCCGGACGTTCCCGGACGGCGTGGTCCTGACCAGGTACGAGACCAGGCGCTGAGTACTCGACCTCGGGTCGGCCCGGGCTTCGGGCCGATCCGAGGGATCGTGGCGGACCACTCCGGGCCTTCCCTCGGGGGCGGGAGCGGCGGCGAACTGTCGATCAGTGCTACGCGGGTGGGATGCTCTGCTCGTACCGGAAGACGTTGTGGGGGTCGTACTTCGCCGCCGTTGTCGAGGTTCGACCAGCCTTCGAGGGCGTGGCGGCCGCTGCGCACCCGCAGCGCGATGTCGTGCTGCCGGGCCCACGTGAGGGCGTTGACCACGTCCTGGGTCTCCTGCGCGAAGACGATGACCAGCGGGTAGTGCGAAAAGAGCTGGTCCCAGCCGAGTCGCGCGTCCGGGTACGCCGTGTCGTCGGGGCGGACGACAGTGCCCGTCAGAGTCGCGGGCGGGCATGCCGGGCCTTTCGCCGGGTGACCCGCGGGCTCGATTCCCCGGGCGCTCGCCGCCGCGATATCCGGCGTGTCTGCGGCTGTGAGGCCCGAGACGACAACCGCTCCGACGCCGATGGCTGCCGATGTCCTGAGCAGGTCACGGCGAGAAAGATCGCTCGAGGTCAGATCCTCTCCGTCGGGCTACCCGGTACCCGCCCGCTCTCGGCCGCCGCGGCCGGCACCCGCTCAGCGCCGACGCCCACCTACGGCGGGGTCCGCACCAGCGCGGTACCCGACCCCATCTCCTGCAAACCGATCCGCGATCGAGCAGGACAGACCCGCCATGCGAGCAAGACTGTGACGAGTTCGCTGTCCTCGCCCACCAGTTCAGTCGGTCTTCTCCGCGATGAAGGCGCGGATGGCGTTCGCGACCCCTGCCGGATCGAGTGAGTGCGCGAAGTGACTCTGTCCGCGCAGGACGGTCGTGGTGACCTCGGGCAGCGTCGCCTCCAAGTACGCGGTCGCGCCGGTCAGATGCGCGGGGCTGCGTTCGCCGACCAGGAGGTGGGTGCGCACCGGCAACGCGCCGTACTGGGGCAACACGGCGACGCTCGCATCGATCTCGGCCAGTTCACGCGTCCACGTGGGGACGAGGGCCAGATACCGATCCCACATCGGCGAGGCCGCGAGCATGTCGGTCTCCTCGTCCGAGATGCGTAGGAAATGCTTCGCCGCGATCCGCATGGCCGCATCGTGGTCGCCCGCCGCGACGGCCTCGGCATACTCGGCGAGCTGTTCGCCTGCGACCGGCGCGTCGACCGGAAGGGGCGGCTCGTACAGCACCAGCGACGCGATGTCGGCGCCGAGCCGGACGGCCTCGAGGCAGCAGATGGCGCCGAAGGAATGTCCGACGAGGACCGGTGCGGCGCCGGTGTCGTCGGCGGCGCGATCGAGCAGCGCGGTGATGTCGGTGGCTTCCGTGCCGAGTGTGTAGGTGCCGGAGTCGCCGCTGAGCCCGCGTCCCCGCCGGTCGAGGACGTAGACGGAGTGGTCGGCGGCGAGCTGTCCTGCCACCGGCAGCCATGCCTCGCCGGTGGAGATACTGCCGTGGACGATCACGATCGGCGTGCCCGCCCCCGCGAGGTGGAATCCCACCCGGACGCCGTCGGCGGACACGACTGTGTCGTTGGCGACGGGGGACGACGGTGCGGCCGGCGCGGTCACGTGAGCTCCGATGCGGTTGTACGGACAGGTGTGCGACGAGGTTACGGGAATGCCGTCGATTCTGTTCCATCCGGTTGCGCTCGGGGTGCTCGCCGCTCGAGGAGCTATCACCTCGGGCTGTCCGCGGAGCGAACACGACCCGGCCGACGAGGCGTGCGCGGGTGCGGGGCCCTTGTCCGCATGCCCGGTATCGAGAAGACAGGTGGCAGAGCCCCGATCGCAGTGCGCGAAATGCTGCGGCGAGCACGATCGGATCGACCGGCGCCACCATACTCAATGGTATGGTCAGCCCTCCGGCACAGGCGCCGGGGTACGGAGGGCGACAGGGATGAGCAGGCGGATCAGGCGCCGGAATGTGTTGCGCGGGGCGGGCATTGCCGCTGCCGCCGGGGCGTTGGGGGGATTCGCGGGGAAGGCGGGGGCGGAGCCGATCGAGGTGCAGAGTCCGCTGCTGTTCCATTCGCCGGAGGTGGAGAAGTTCGTCGACGAGCTGCCCCGGATTCCGGTGGTACGAGGGGCGCGGCTGGACATCGACGCGTCGACGACAACGCACAGGTTCCATCGGGATCTGCCGGAGTCGCAGGCATTCGGGTACAGCGGGCAGTCCTACCTGGGGCCGACGATCGAGCATCATCGCGACGAGCCGTTGCATGTGCGGTTCAGCAACAAGATCGGCTCACATCCGTTCGCGGCGGATCTGGATACGACCATTCACGGGGTGCAGGAGAGCTGGCGGAGCGCGCCGCCGACGTCGCTGCATCTGCACGGCGGTGTGACGCCGCCGGACAGCGACGGACATCCGGAGAACATGGTGATGCCGGGGCAGAGCATCGAGCACAACTATCCGTTGCGGCAGGACGCGGGGATGCTCTGGTACCACGATCATCCGATGGGCATCACCCGCACCAATGTGTATGCGGGGCTGGCGGGGATGATGCTGCTGCGCGACGAGTTCGACACGGGGGAGTCGGACAATACGCTCGGGCTGCCCTCGGGGGAGTTCGAGATGCCGTTGGTGTTGCAGGAGAAGGTTTTCCGGCCCGACGGGCAGCAGACCGTGCGCACCACTCTCGTTGTCCCGGAAGGGCTGTGGGAGGGTGGCGGCGCGGGGGACACCGGTGTGGTGAACGGGAAGGTGTGGCCGCGGATGTCGGTCGCGCGGGGGCTCTACCGGTTCCGGACGATCAATGCCGCGCAGTTCAGTACGTGGAATCTGTTCTTCAGCAATCGGATGCGGTTCTGGGTGATCGGCAACGAGCACGGGCTGCTGGATGCGCCGGTGCCGGTGCAGAATTTCCGGCTGGCGGCGGGGGAGCGGATCGATCTGCTGGTCGACTTCTCCGGGCTGGCGCCGGGGGAGAGCGTCGAGTTGTGCAACGACGAGGAGCCGGTGTTCCAGGCGCGGATGATCGGGCAGGTGGCGATGCCGGTGTTCTGCCGGTTCACCGCCGAGGAGCGGCGTGGGTTCACCGGGGCGGTGCCGGAGCGGTTGCGTGGGGAACGCAGGCAGCTTGCGGTGTTGCCGGGACCGCAGACGCCGACGGTGGTTCGCAATATCACCTTGAGTCAGCCGTATGAGTTGCGGTTGCCGCCGTCGATCATGACGTTGAACAATCTGCGCTATTCCGATCCGGATATCGAGATGCCGCGGCAGGGCACGGTCGAGCAGTGGAATTTCATCAACGTCACGCCCGATCCGCATCCGATCCATATTCATCTGGTGACGTTCCGGGTGCTGGATCGCACGCCGTTGCGCACGCTGGACTATCAGGCGGCGAATATTCAGCCGCCGATCGGTATCCGGTGGAATCCGTCGGCGGAGGGTTTCCTGGCGGGGCCGCCGGTGCCGGCGGCGCCGTGGGAGCAGGGGTGGAAGGACGTGGTGCGGGTCGACGGTGGCACGGTCACCCGCATTCTGGTGCGCATCCCGACGGCCGACGAGCTGGGGTTCGATCCGGACGCGTCGTTCACGCCGCTGAATCCGGCGGCCGGCGGTGGACACGGGTCGGGCGCCGGCGGTCGGCACGAGGTGCACAACGGGGTGGACCACAGCAAGGATCTGCGCGGTTATGTGTGGCACTGCCACATCCTCGATCACGAGGATCACGACATGATGCTGCGGCTGCGTTTCGTACCCTGACCACGGTGTCACGGGGTGCCGGAGGTGATGACCTTCGGCACTGTGCCGTGCGCGGTCGCGGATGGTGCCATGGAATCCGCAGCGATCAGGAGACGGCAGAAAGCGGGGCAGATCCATGAGTCAGCCCGAGTACGAGTCCGAACTCGCGCAGGCGCCACGCAGCACTGTCGATCTCGGTCGCGACGAGGCCATGCGGTTGCTGGCGAGTGTGCCGTTCGGGCGCATCGTGTTCACCCGCAATGCCCTACCCGCGGTGCGGCCGGTCAACCATCTGGTCGACCGGGATCTGGTCATCGTGCGCACGGGTCTGAGCACCGGGTTGTCGAATTCGGTGCGGTCGGCGCGGTCGGTGGTGGTGGCCTACGAGGCCGACGACATCGATGCGGTGCGCAGGCTGGGCTGGTCGGTGGTGATCACCGGGGCCGCGCGGCCGGTCACCGATCCGGGACTGCTCGAGGAATATCGGCGGCGGTTGCGGCCGTGGGTGGACAGTGCCGCCGACGAGGTGGTGGCGATCGAGCCGACGCTGGTCAACGGGGTCGAACTGGTCGCGGGGCGGACGCCGCGGTTGTCACGCCTGGCCACGCGCGGTGCGTGACCGGCCGTGACAGTGTGATCAGGGCGCGTTGATCAGGGCAGCGGCACCGACCAGTGGATGACGGTCCCGCCGCCGGGGCCCCGTTCGGCACTGAACTTGCCGCCGGCCTTCTCGGTGCGTGCGGCCATATTGGCCAGACCGCTGTGGCGCTCGAGGTGGTCGGGAAGGCCGACGCCGTTGTCGACGATCTCGAGTTCGACGTCGTCGCGGATGGTCAGGCGCACCGACAGCGCGGTGGCCTCGGCGTGACGGACGACATTGCTTACCGCTTCGCGCAGCACGGCCTCCACGTCGTCGAACATCGACGGCGCGAGCACCGACACCGGGCCGGACATGCGCATGCTGGTGCGCAGCTCGGTGTTCTCGGTCATCTCGGCGAGGATGGCATGCAGGCGTTTTCGCAGCGCGGGGGTTTCGGCGGCGGTGCTCGAGTGCAGGTCGAAGATGGAATGCCGGATGTCCTGGACGATGGACTGAACGTCGTTGACGGTGTCCATCAGCCGCGATTTGATCTCCGGCGAGCGGGCGCGCGAGACGGTGCTCTGCAGCGACAGCCCGACCGCGAAGAGCCGCTGGATGACGTGATCGTGCAGGTCGCGGGCGATGCGGTCACGTTCGGAGACGACATCGAGTTCGCGCATGCGGCGCTGCGTGGAGGCCATCTGCAGAGCCAGGGCGGCCTGGTCGGCGAACGCGCCGAGCATGGCTTGGCCCGTGGCGTCGACCGGGGGCATGCCGAGGGCGCGGATGGTGGTGAGCAGACCGACCACGGAGTTGCCGACGCGCAGCGGCAGCGTGAACACCGGGCCGTATTCGACGGAGGTCGCATAGGAGGGGGCGTCGGCGTTCTCGACGGCCAGCGGGCGACCGTCGCGGAAGACGATGCCGGTGTGGGTTTCGTCGACCGGCAGCCGGCGCCCGGTGAGGGAGGCGGCATCGGTGCCGGCCGCGGCGACGACGACGAGTTCGGTGACTTCCTCGGCGGGTACGTCGGGGTCTTCGGGCAGGGCGAGGAACGCGCAGGCCGAACGGGTCAGGGTGAGGGCGCGTTCGGTGATGACGGTGAACACCTCGCGGGGTTCGCCGCCCGCGAGCAGTTCGGTGGCGACTTCCTGGGTGGCTTCCAGCCACAGCTGCCGGATGCGGGATTCCTCGTAGAGGCGGGCATTGGCGATCGCGATACCCGCGGCGGCGGCGAGCGCTTGGACGACCACTTCGTCGTCCTCGGTGAACTCCTGACCGCCGGACTTCTCGGTCAGATACAGGTTGCCGAACACTTCGCCGCCGACCTGCACGGGGACGCCGAGGAAGGTGTGCATCGGCGGGTGGTGGGCAGGGAAGCCGACCGAGGACGGGTGGGTGGACATGTCGGCCAGGCGCAGCGGATGCGGGTCGGCGATGAGCAGGCCGAGCACGCCGTGTCCGCGGGGGAGGTCGCCGATGCGCACCCTGGTGCGGTCGTCGATGCCCTCGTAGACGAATTCGGCGAGTTCCTTGGTCTCGGGATCGCTTTCGCGCACGCCGAGCGCACCGTATTTGGCGTCGACGAGTTCGATGGCGGTGTGCACGATGGTGCGCAGGGTGTTGTCGAGATCCAGGCCGGAGGTGACCACGAGCATCGCTTCGATGAGGCGGTCCATCTGGTCGCGGACACCGACGATCTCGGTGATCCGGTCCTGCACCTCGGTGAGCAGCTCACGCAGCCGTGACTGGGCCAGGGTCTCGATCACCGGAGGCCGGTCGGACGCGCCGGAGTGCGGCGAGGAGCCTTGCATGTCCCGATCCTCTCACTTCCGCCCCGGGCCGCCGGTCGGACGGTCGACCGACAGCGCCCGCCGGATCACGGTTTGCGGGTGGGTTGTTCGAGCTTGGCAGCCAGAACCGCGGCCTGGGTGCGCCGCTCCACACCGAGTTTGGTGAGCAGGCGCGAGACATAGTTCTTGACGGTCTTCTCCGCCAGAAACATTCGGCCCGCTATCTGCCGGTTGGTCAAGCCTTCACCGAGCAGGGACAGCAGGGTGCGTTCCTGTTCGGTGAGGGTGGACAGCGGGCCGGTGTCGGCCTCGGCTTCGGCGCGCAGCTTGGCCATCAGGGCGGCCGCGGCGCGGTTGTCGAGCAGGGATTTGCCCGCGCCCACCGCGCGCACGGCGTCCACGAGGTCGGTGGTGCCGATGTCCTTGACGACGTAGCCGCTGGCACCGGCGAGGATCGCGTCGAGCATGGCCTGTTCGTCGGTGAACGAGGTCAGGATCAGGCACTTGAGTTTGCCGCCGTGGGAGAGCAGCTCCCGGCACAGTTCGATGCCGTTGCCGTCGGGCAGTCGCACGTCGAGCACCGCCACGTCGGGGTCGAGTGCGGGTATCCGCGCAAGTGCCTGCGCCGCGTCGGCGGCCTCACCGATCACTTCCATGTCGGCTTCGGCGTCGATGAGGTCGGCGACGCCACGCCGCACGATGGCGTGATCGTCGACCAGAAACACCTTGACCATCGCCTGATTCCCTTCTGTCGATGCGCTCAGCCTACGCAGAGCGAAACGATGCACGGAAGTGATGCCGGAGGTCAGGGAGATTCGGCAACGGAAGTCCCCGGCAGTGGTGTCATGGGGCCCTTACCGGGCGGTCGCCGGTGATGCGACGGTGGCGGGAACTTGCGACGAAGGACGGTTCATGCTGCGCGGACAGCCCGACGACACGACGATCGCCGCGGCGCTCGCGTTGGCCGGGCGGGCGCCGTCGGTGCACAACATCCAGCCGTGGCGGTGGCGGACCGACCGGCACGCGATCCAACTGTTCCTCGACACCGAGCGGGCCCTGCCGCACACCGACCCCGACCTGCGTGATGTGGTGATCAGCTGCGGGGCGGCGCTGCACCACCTCACGGTCGCGTTCGCCGCGATGGGCTGGGCGACGGTGGTGACCCGGATGCCCGATCCGGCCGATCCCGATCATCTGGCGTCGATCCGGCTGGTCGCGCATCGGGCGACCGGACAGGACGTGGAGATGAGCGCGATGATCCCGCGGCGGCGCACCGACCGGCGGCATTACACGGCGCTGCCGCTGCCGCCGGGATATCTGGGATTGCTCAGTGAGCGCGCCGGTGCGCTGGGGGCGATCGTGCGATTGGTCGACGACCGGGCCAGGGATCGGCTGGTCGCGGCGGCGCGAGCCGCGGCCGAGCGTCATGCCGGCGATCCGGACTACCGCTGGGAGCTGGCGCTGTGGTCGGGGCGCCACAGCAGTGACGACGGGGTACCCGCGCGCAACACGCCCGCGCCGCGCGCGATCGACGATCTGCCCGCGCGCCGGTTCGTCGCTCCGGGGCTACCCGATACGGCGACCGAGGCCGACCACGCGGATGTGCTGGTGCTGGGCACACCCTCGGATGATCGATCGGCGCGGTTGCGGGCGGGGGAGGCGTTGAGTTCGGTGTTGCTGACCGCCACCAATATCGGGTTGGCGACGTGCCCGTTGACCGAGCCGCTCGAGTTCGAGGATCAGCGCGACCACATCCGCCGCGGCGTGCTGAACGGGGCGGCGCATCCGCAGGCGTGTCTGCGGGTCGGCTGGGCGCCCGATACCGAGGATCCGTTGCCGCGCACGCCGCGGCGGGCGGTGACGGATCTGATTGCCGATGATCGGGAGCGCCCGGCGTGACCGATCTTCTCCCCGGTGACCGCGAGCGGCCGGGGGTGACCGACCGCTTCGCCACCTCCGGCTCGGGTCAGCCGCGGCGTTCGTACGGGATCTGTTCGCCCGCTTCGATCGCCACCGCGAGCCGGTTGCCTTCCGGCGGCAGCGGGCAGGTGGCGTAGTCGGTGTAGGCGCAGGGCAGGTTCACCGCGCGGTTGAAGTCCAGTACGACGGTGCCGTCGGCGGCGGGCGCGGGCAGGTGCAGGATGCGGTTGGCGGCGTAGGTGGTCTTGCCCGCGGTGGCGTCGGTGAACAGCACGGTCAGGCTGTGCTCGGTCTTGCCGGGGAAGGCGGTCAAGCGCACGGGCTGTCCGGCGACCTCGAATTCGACCTCGCCCGGTGCGTCGTAGACGTGCTCGAGGCCTTCCACGGCGGCGCCGACGGTGGTCGGTCGTGGTTCGGGGAAGGGCCGGTAGTGGCCGGTGAGCACCCAGGCGGGGTCGGGGGCGTAGGCGGGTGTGCCGCGGAATCCGATGCGCAGCGGGTGATCGGGGTGCCGTGGCCGGAGGATGTCGTGGCCGCCGCGCTTGGCGATCTCGAGGACGGCCTCGCCCCAGGTGGCCTCGATGCCGCCACGTTCGGGGATCGGGTCGAATCGGTGTGTGCCGCGGATGGTTTCACCGTCGACGACCAGTTCCTCGTCGTCGGTGAGTATGACGGTCACGCCGTTCTCGCCGGTCGACCATTCGCCGGGCGCGTCGGGGAAGCGTGCGGGGATGCTGTCCAGCCAGTGCAGGCCGGTGACGGCGAGGAACCCGTGCGGGGCGGCCAGGTTCGTCTCGTGCTCGCGGTGCCAGGTCTGCCAGGTCGCGGTGAAAGCGTCGAGTGCGGCTGCGGTTGTGGTCATGGGAGGTCCTTGCCTCGAGCGGCGCCGAGTGTTCGGCAGCGTCCGACCATTGCACCCGGATGCGGCGGGCGAGGGCAGGGTTGTGTTCACCGGGAAAGCAATTCGCGGCGGCGAGGTCAGTGGCCGGGCGCGGGCGGGGTGTCCCGGAAGGCGGGGGCGGCGCAGGATGCCGAGTGGCCCGGTGCGCGGTCGGGGACGATGACGCTGCCGGTGATGGTCATCGGCGGGTCGAAGGGCAGTGCCCGGATTCGGGTGGAGCCGATCTCGGCGACCTGGTCGGCGGGCAGGACCGTCCAGCTGACCGGATCGGAGCCGACTTCGATGATGGTGTCGCGGGCGGATCCGGCGGGTCTGCCCAGGCGGGGGTGGACGCCCGCAGCGTGGCAGGCGGTGACGACGGCGTCGTGCAGCGGTTGGTCGTGTCCGGCCGAGGGCAGACGCAGGGCGTCGGTGGCGAGTTCGGCGAGGGTGGCCGTCTGCCGCTGCGCGGCCCGGTGACGGCTGGAGACGATCGCGAGGAGTGGTTCGGTCCAGGTGGGCAGGACGGTGAGGCCGGGGGCGGAGACTTCGCCACGGGCCAGGGCCAGGTCGAGTTCGCCGCGGCGCAGGGCGTCGAGCCGGGCGGGCAGGGGCAGGTCGACCAGCGCGATGTCGAGGTGTTCGGTGTGTTCGCGCAGGACGTCGATGCCGCGTTCCAGTCGGTGGGTGAGCCCCGCGGTGGTGCCGATGCGCAGGGTGCCCGCGGAGGCGGCGGCGACGATGCGGACATGGTCGGCGGCGGCGAGGGTGGCGCGGGCGGCGTCGAGGACTCGGCGGCCCGCGGCGGTGAGTTCGACCCGGCGGGCGGATCGGTCGAACAGGCGCACGCCCAATTGTCTTTCCAGCCTTGCTATCTGCTGGCTGACGGCGGGCTGGGCGATGTGCAGGCGCTCGGCGGCGCGGCCGAAATGCAGTTCGTCGGCGACGGTGACGAAGTAGCGCAGCGCCCGCAGTTCCATCGCGCCTCCCACGACTCGGAAAATCCATCGTCCAGCGACGATAAGGTCAGCTTATCGCTGGGCATGGAGTCCGGATCTGGTTCACCGGCGCCGCCGGTGGTCGAGTGGATCCATGGGTATCGATATCGGGCGATGGGGCGCGAATGTGCGCGAACACGAGGTGACCGCGGCGGCGGTGGCACGGATCGAGCGGGCCGGTTACGGCACGGTGTGGTTGAACGCCTCGCCACCGGCGGATCTGGGGTTGGTGGAGCGCATGCTCGATGCGACGACGCGGATCGTCGCGGGCACGCGGGTGGTCAACATGTGGACCGCGGACGCGCGCATCGTTGCCGCCTCCTACCACCGGATCGTGGCGCGGCATCCGGATCGGCTTCTGCTCGGAGTCGGCGTCGGGCACCGCGAGGTCGATGCCGAGTATGCCTCGCCCTACCGGAAGCTGGAGTCCTATCTCGACGAACTGGCCGAGGCGGGGGTGCCCGCGGACCGGATCGTGGTGGCCGCGATAGGGCCGCGCATGCTGCGGCTGGCCGGGGAACGCACCGCGGGCGCCGCGCCCGCCATGGTGCCGGCCGGGCATTCGCGGCAGGCCAGGGCGATTCTCGAGCCGGACGCGCTGCTGCTGCCCGGTCATTTCGTCACCCTGGAGACCGATGCCGGGAAAGCGAGGGCGATGGCGCGGGTGCAGCCGCCCGGGGCGGCGCTGGGCATCGTGAACTACGCGCGGAATCTGCGGCGGCAGGGATTCACCGACGAGGATCTGGCCGGTGGCGGCAGCGATCGGCTCATCGACGCGCTGGTCGCCCACGGCGGCCCCGCCGCCGTCACCGCCGAGTTGCTCGCCTATTTCGAGGCGGGCGCCGATCAGGTCGCGATCAGTCCGCTCGGGGGCGATCCGATCGACACACTGTGCGATGTCGCGGAGTGGCTGGCCGCGGCCCGCGCCCTGTCCTGACCTGTCCTGACCGAACCGGCCGGGCTGCGTATCGATTCGGATCAGGTGGCGGTGGCGGCCAGGTGCGCTCCCCACGCCTGCGCGCGACGCAGTTCACCGTCGAGCAACGCCGTCGGATTGCCGACGACCAGGAAGTCGGCCGGCTCGGCGGCGAGCTCGTAACCCAACGTGCGCAGTCGTTTTCCGATGGTGCGTGCGGTCGAGCCGGGCAGTCGCCTGGTCGTGGCGAGTTTCGTGCCGAAGGCCGTGGCGCGGGCGTCCAGCGGTGCGGGCGCGGCCTGGGCCAGCCACGCACCGATCCCGGGGGCCTCGGTGTGTTCGAGCACGGTGGCGCCGCGACGGCAGGCGGTGCGAGCGAGGCCGAAGGCGTGGGCGGGGCCGCCGACGATCACCAGGTCGACGGCGGCTTCGGGGAGTTCGGCGGCATCGGCGGTGGAGAAGATGCGCACGATGGTGCGCGCGCCGAGTCCATCGGCGATGGCTTCGGCGAGGGCTTTGCCGAGGTCGGATTCGTAGACGAGGCGGGCGCGCACGGGTGTCACCGCGGCGGGAAGGTGTCCGTGTGCACGACCATGACAGGGCAGTGCGCCTGCTGGACGAGCGCGTTGCTGGTCGAACCGAGGAGCAGGCGTCGGAAGCCGCCGCGGCCCCGGCTGCCGACGACCACCAGCTGCGCGGGCTTGGACCATTCGATGAGGTGATGGCGCGGGCCCGAGAGATACGTCTTACGGGCGACGCGCACCTGCGGATACTTCTCGTCCCAGCCGGCCAGTTGTGCGGCGAGCAGCTCGCGGGAGGCGGTTTCGATCTCCCGGTCGTCGATGGTGTCGGGCAGGCCGGTGAGTTGTTCGAAGCGCAGGTCGCTCCAGCAGTGCACGGCGATGAGGGTGGCGCGGCGTTCGGCGGCTTCGGCGAAGGCGGCGCCGATGGCGGCCTGGTTGTGTGCGCCGCTGCCGTCGATGCCGACGACGACCGGGCCGGTGCGGCGGATCTGGAGTTCGCCGCCCGTGGATCGCACCACGACGACGGCGCCGTGCCCGTGCGCGACGACGGCGGACACCGTCGAACCGAGGTAACCGAGGACTCCGGCGTTGCCGGTGCCCAGCACGGTGCACAGCGCGGCGGCGGAACGTTCGGTGAGCACTTCGGCTGCTGAACCTTCGACGAGTTCGGTTTCGACCCTCACGCCAGGTGCGGCCTCGACGGCGAGTTGTTCTGCGGCGGCGAGGTATTCGACGCCCTGATCGCAGAGTTCGGTGACGACCGAGGGGATGAGCCGGTCGTAGGGGGTGAAGGCGGCGCGAGTGGCGGCCAGGTCCAGCGCGTGGACCAGATGTAGGCGCCTGCCGCGCGCTCGGGCGACTTCGGCCGCCCAGCGCACCGCCAGATCGCTTGCGGCCGAGTCGTCCACGCCGACGACCACGGGGGCGGTGTGCCGGTCCTGCTCACTGTTGTGCTGTCCGACCATGAGAGAGGCGCTTCCTAACCGAAGGCTGTGATAGTGCTCTCAGGCTAGGAACGTCGAGGGTTGCCGCACGGCTGCCGGAGGTCCCCGGGTCCGGGGCCGAAAGGCCACCCTTCCCAGGGATCCGGGGTCGTCCCGCTCAGGCGCGGCGCAGGGCGATGACCGGAATGGTGCGGATACCTTCGGTTTTGGTGGCGTAGTCGCCGAATCCCGGCATGCGCCTGACCTGTTCGGCGAAGATACGGTCGCGGTCGGCGCCGGTGATCTCGGTGACGGTGACCGGGTAGCGCTCGGTGCCGCGTTCGATCTCGGCCCGGCCCGCGGCCACCAGATTGTGGTACCAGTCGGGGTTGGTGGGGGCGCCGGCCTTGCTGGCGAAGATGTAGATCAGGTCGAGGTCGTGCTCGTCGGGCAGGCACACCAGCGGGGTGATCAGTTCACGTCCGGTCTTGCGGCCGCGGTGGTGCACCAGCACCATCGGCGCACCTTCGAACGGTCCGCCGACCCGGCCTTCGTTGGCGCGGAATTCCTCGATGATCCCGGTGTTCCAGTCCTTGGTGTCAGTCATGGTGTTCATCCTCCTCGCGCCGGCCGGCGAGGGCCACGGGGGTCGGTGGCGTGTCGTTCATGCGCGCGGCCCCAGGTCGGTGCAGGTTTCCGCGGCGGGTAGTTCGGGGGCGAGGAACACCGTCTGCGCCATCATCCGGTAGCCGGACATCTTTTCCCGGAACACCTCGATGGATTCCTCGGGATGGACCGAGTCGATGACCGCGTGCGGGCCGATGGCGTTGAACTGGTGGCTGACGCCGCGGGGGATCTGCATGTCGACGAACGAACACGGGGGGACGATCAGGTTGTAGCGGGTGCGCTGGACGCCGGGTGGGACGTCGGGGAGGTCGTCGGTGAATTGTTCGGGCTGGAAGGGGGTTACGCCGGGGACATCGGTGACGACGAAGGGGGAGAGGCTGCCGACGCGGATGTGGGTGTCGGGGCCGGTCATCATGCGCACGAACCGCAGACCGGTGTGCAGGTGCATGCGTGAGCAGATGCCGCGGTCGGCGGCGTCGTAGAAGTCCATGAGGTAGCGGTCGGCGAAGAAACCGTCGAAGGGCTTCTCGATCATGTAGACGTCGCCTTCCTCGAAGACCTGGGAGCGGACCACGCCGTCGGCGTCGGGAGTGGTCGCGGCGGCGCTGAGCTTGGCTGTGCGCACGATCTGCGCGAAGGCGTCGACGACGGCGGCGGCGATCTCCGGGGCGAAGCGGGCGACCGGGGTGACCGCGTTGCGGCCCGCGTCCGCGAAACTCGCGAGATCGTGGATCTCGTTCTCGTCGTCGGCGTGGTTCTTCAAGGGTGCTGTCACAGTGCGAGGCTCCGTCGGATGAACACAGTCGGTGGTCAGGCGGTCAGGTCGAAGGAACGCAGCCAGAGTTCCAGGGAGAGCACCAGCCACAGTTTGCCGCCCTGTCTGGGCAACAGCGCGCCCTCGCCGCGAGCCCAGGCGCGCACGGTGTCCCGGCGGAACAGTCCGCTCGCGCGGGCGTCGCGGCCCAGCAGCAGGTCGTCGGTGAGTTCGCGCAGGGGGCCGTCGAGCCACCGCTGCACCGGTACGCGCATGCCGCTCTTGGGGCGGTCGACGATGGTGGCGGGCAGCAGGTCGCGCACGGACTCCTTGAGGATCCATTTCTCGATGTCGCCCGCCAGTTTCAGGGTCGGCGGGACGGCGAAGGCGTGGTCGACGACGGCGCGGTCGAACAGCGGTGCCCGGCCTTCGATTCCACTGGCGGCGGTGAGGCGTTCGACCTTGGTGAGGATGTGGTGGGCGCCCTTGGTGCGCAGGTTGGTGTGCAGCAGCTGGTTGAGCAGGCTGGTCATGCGGCCGGGGCGCAGATAGGGGGCGACGTGTTCGGCCGGGGACGGTGCGTCGGCGAGGGCGGCAAGCGCGTCGGGGGTCAGCAGAACCGGCAGGTCGGCGTAGCACTTGCGGTAGCTGTCGAGGTAGGCGCGGGCGCGGGCGTCCGGACCGGGATCGTCGCGGAACATCTCGAAGATCAGCATGGGCAGGTTCTTGGGGCCGCCGAAGACCGGGTCGCCGCCTTCGCCGTTGAGGGCGACGGTGAGGCCGTCGGCGGCGACGGCTTCGGCGAGCATCAGATTCGGCACGGTCAGCGGGTCGCCGACGGGGCTGTCGAGCAGGCCGACGGTGTCGGCCAGGCGGGTGGCGACGGTGCCGGCCGGGACGGTGAGGACCCGGTGGCGAGTGCGGCAGTGGGTGGCCACCAGGCCGGAGTAGCCGAGTTCGTCGGGGGCGTCCGCACCGAAGCTGATCGAGTAGGTGTGCACGGGATGGTCGTGCAGTTTCGCGGCCAGGGCGGTGACCAGGCTGCTGTCGATGCCGCCCGACAGCAGCACGCCGACGCTCTCACCGGCGGGCAGGCGGCGGGTCACGGCCTGCTCGAGCAGTTCGCGCAGGGCGAGGGTGTGTTCGGCGGCGGTGCGGTCGTCGGTGGTCTCCTGCGGTTCCCAGTAGGTGTGCTCGGTGCGGGTGCCGTCGGGGTGCAGGCGTACGCAGCGGCCGGGCAGGACTTCGTGCACGTCGCGTAGCAGCGTTTCGCGGCCGGGCAGGTAGGCGAAGGTCAGGAAGGAGCGCACGGCGGGCAGGTGCAGGCCGGTGCGCAGGGCGGGCCAGTGGCGCAGGGCGCGCAGGGAGGTGGAGGCGGCCCAGCCCGCGGGCGATTTCGCGTGGAAGAGGGTGCGGGAGCCGACGTGATCGCGCAGCAGCACCAGGTCTTCGCCGTCGATGAGGGCGAGGGCGAACATGCCTTCGGCGGCGGCGATGCCGTCGAGGCCGAAGCGGGCGTAGAGGCGCAGCAGCAGTTCGCCGTCGGGGACGTGCGGGGGCGGCGCGTCGGGGCCGAGGCGGTCGCGCAGGCGGTCGGCGTCGAACAGGGTGACCTCGCCGACGGCGGTGAGGTCACCGGCGGTGAAGGGGCCGTGGGCGACGCCGGGGCCGTCGAGCAGGCCGAGCGCGTGCGGGCCGGTGACCGCGATCGGTTCGCCGCCGACTGCGCGCACGTGGGCGGCCGGGTCGGCGGGGTTCGCCGGGGCACCGGTCAGAAAAGCACACCATCGAGACATTCGCACTCACCCGAAATCGTCGTCGCCGCCACCGTATCCGTCGTCCCAGTCGTCGTAGGTTCCGGAGTCGCCCGCGCTGCTGCCGGAACCACTCGACGCGACCTGCCTGCGCAGTTCGTCTTCCTCCTCCGGGCTCAGCTGTGCCGGGGGCATCACGAGTGCGCCGAGCAGGGCACCGCCCGCGACGCCGGCCAGGACGGCGCCGAGTCTGCCGCCGAAGGAGGAACGGTTGACGGTGAGCACGCCGTCGCCCCACAGGGTCCGGCCGTAGCCGCATTCGCGGCCGTAGAGGACGCCGCTCTGGTGGGTGCGTTTGATCAGCCGGGGGCCCAGCGGTTCGTCGGCGCCGGTCTTCCCGTCGCTGTCGCGCCAGGAGACGAGGTCGCCGGGGCCGCGGGTGCGCCATTCCTCACGGCCGTCGCTGTAGCGGCGATGGACCGTGCCGTCGGCGAGCAGTTCATCGATGTACTCGAGCTGCCGGTGCTTGGGCACGGCGGGCTCCTTTCGTGCGCGGTGAGCCGGACGGGCGGACTCGGCTCACGCTGCGGGCCAGGTGAGAAAGCCCGCGGTGCGGGCGCGGCGGAGATCGAGCAGGGGTTCGCGGGTGGTGCGCACGCCGCGCACGAGGCGGTGCACGGTACGCAACAGGGCGGCCGGGCGCACCGCTTCGAGTTCGACGGTGTGGCCTCGGGCCAGCCAGCGGCGTTCGGCCGCGTCCAGGGCGGGCACCGACGGGGTTTCGGAAAGCGATGTCGCGCCAGCGGGTTCGGGTGCCGCGATCGCCGGGCCGCCGGGGGCCGGGGTCACGGTTTCGGGATATGGGCCGGTTTCGATTCGCGGGTCGCCGCTCGGAAGTGTCGAATCGCCGGCGATCGGCACGGCCTCGGAGGTGGGTGGGGCATCGGTGTGGAACAGGTGCAGCGCACGCGCCTGGCGGGGGCGCAGCCCGATCGGCACGATGCGCACGTTCTGTGGCAGGGCGGTGAGTTCGCGGATTCGGGCGGCGAAGCCCAGTCCGTAGGCGCTGGATTCGTGCAGGAGATACACCGTGCCGCAGACGCGTTCGAGCATGGCGGCCAGGCCGGGGTGCAGGGGGAGTTCGGCGGCGCTGAGGACCGGGCAGGCCGATTCCATCGGCAGGCCGTTGGCGCGCAGCATGTGCGCGATGGCATGGGAGGTGCAGATCAGCAGGCGGGGCAGGCCGTAGTCGAACAGGTCGGGCTCGCCGGTGTGGCGACCGATGTCGGCCGGGCGCGGTTCGATGGGCGCGAGTACTTCGGGGATCGGCCCGTGGCGGTCGAGAGCGGCGCGGAAAGTGCTGTAGCGCAGGGGTGCCGGCGTGGTGCGGGACAGGCGGCGGGGGAGCCGGTGGGTGGGGGCGAGCAGGCGACACAGTTCGTAGTAGAGCTGGCCTTCGGTGATGCGGATGCCGCTCGGTGCGGTAGCGGTGACCACGGCGCGCGACAGTGAACGGTCGAGGATCCGCTGGGTCAACTGGACGGCCACGTGAGAAAACCTACCTGGCGGGCGGTTCGGCGCTCGGGGTCGGCGGAGACCTCGATCCGGTCGACGCCGCGCCGCACCACGCCGAGCAAGCGGGCGGGCGGCAACGCGGACAGCGGTGTCCACCAGCCTTCGCGCAGCCATTGCCGGTCGTCCTCGGTCCAGGACGGGGGCAGTCGCGCGTCGGGTTCGGCGCGCTCGCGCAGCTTGGTCACCGAGGCCGCCTTGCGCACCATGGCCGGTGTCAGCCCGATGGGTACCGCACGCGGGCCGAGGGAGGCGCGTACCCGGTTCGCGTAGTCCACGCCGGGGACGGCGGCGTCGTGCAGGATCAGCACCGGCACGGCCGGGGGCAGCTGTTCGATGCGTTCGCACAGCGCCATACCCCACGCGCCCGCGGCATCATTGGCCGCTAGACAGGTCAGCGTGGCGCGATCCGGGCACAGCAGTGCCAGGCGCGGTCTCGGCACGGCGGGTAGGGGGAGATCGTCGGGGATCATGCCCGGCGGGCCGGCGCCGTAGTGCTTGCGCCAGACGTCGATGACGCCGCTGCGGAAGTCCCGGTATCCGCGCGTCATCCGCACCGTGGCCCGGCTGATGAACCACGGGCGGACCAGCACCATCAGCACCGTGAGCGCGAGCAGGGCGAGGCCGATGCCCGGCGCGCCGATTTTCGCCGGGACGGCGTCGATGGCCGCTACGCAGATGATCGAGAGGACCAAGACGACGAAGCCGAGCGTGATGAAGGTGGTGACCCACGTGGCGGTCGGCGACGGCAGGTGTTTGCGCCCGGCCGCGTAATACAGTTGCCGCCCGGTGTAACGGAGGTCCTGGTCGTCGCGGAGCTTGTCGACCAGCCTGCGCATCCGCTCGTCGTGCATGCCGAAGTGGTCTTCCTTCGGTTCCAGCGCGAAGGTCTTGTGGCAGCGGGAACATCGTCGGCCGGTGCGTTCCTTGCGCAGCAGATTCGTCCGGCAGTTCGGGCAGATCACCTCATCATGGTCACCCACGGACCGGGATCGCGCTGCGCTCCCGGGCAGGCCGGTGTTCTCGCCACATCCGCCTCTTCTTGTCACAGGGGTATCGGATCGAACCCCACGCTCTGCTCCGGGCCGTTCGGCGTGCCATGATGGGAACATGTGTTCGATTGCGGTGGTGTTGCGGGACGCGGGCCCGATGCGGGGTCGTGGGCCGGGGCCGGGTGGTCGACCATGAGCGAGGGCGAGGTTTCCGCCGTTCGCCGCCTGGCTCGGCCGCGGCCGGTGTTGATCGATCCGAAGCGGGTGTGGTTGCTGCCCGCGCGACCCGGCACGCAGCGACCGAGCCTCGGGGTGGCGTCGAACAGCCTGGACCCGCGACTGCAGGAGCCATGGGTGCCTGCCACGCAATTCGGTTGGGTACGACTGCATCTGGGGCATTACGTGGCGTGGTACGCGGAGGTGGCGGTGGACTACCGCACCCGCAACAAGCTGATGGAGACGACGTTGCGGCACTGGGTGCCGTGGGATGCGGTGCGTTTGCCGGATGACCGGTGACAGCGTGGCCCGGGAAAGGCGCCGGGAAGATCAGCTCGGTGCGGAGCGAGCTTGACATTCACACCGATGTGAAACTCTAGCCTTCCCTTCGCGAAGCGACGACGAGCGGAAGGAGCCGGGATGCCGGCGGTGATGGTGATCGGTGCGGGGCCGGGGATCGGCCGGGCGGTGGCCCGGCGCGTCACCGGCGGTATGCCGGAGCCGAAGTGGGAATACACGAGCCTGTCGCTGGGCAAGGCCGGGTTGCGGACCCTGGTGACGATGCTGTGCGACCGGTACGCGCCGGCCGGCATCCACGTCGCCGACGTGATCGTGGACGGGCCGGTCGCGGCGGGTACCGACTTCGACCCCGATCTCATCGCCGAGCACTACCGGCGGTTGCACGCCCAGCCGCGGGACGGCTGGGCGAACAGGGTCGTCCACACCGGGCGCAGCCCCGATGACGCCGCCCGCGGGTAGGGCGGCGTCATCGCGCAGGGCTGGACGTGACGAGCCGGTGAGCACGCCGGATTATCGAGATCGAAAACGTGACCGCGATACTTTGCGCTGAACGCAATCCATCAGCGGACCGGTGCGCCGAACCATCGGGTGAGTGGGCCGAGCAGGTCCTGCTGGTCCTCACCCACCCAGGCGACGTGGCCGTCGGGGCGCAGCAGGACCGCGGGCACGGCCAGTTCCTCGCTGACGTCGACCACGTGATCCACCCGGTCTGCCCAGCCGTCGGCCGAGAGGCGGCCGGTCTGGTCGAGCAGGAGTCCGCGCCCGGCGTGCATCAGCTCGTAGAGGCGGCCGTTCTTCAGCCGGACGTCGCGCAGTCTGCGGCCGAGGAGTTCGTGGCCGTCGCCGAAGTCGTAGCGCACCGACAGCGCGGTGACCTTCTCGATCAGGTAGCGGTTGACCTCCTCGAAGCGCATCAGCTCGGTCAGCAGTTTGCGGATCGCCTGCGGTCCGGGTTCGGTGGACATCAGTTCGATCTGGGCGCGGGTGTTGTGCAAGACCTCGGCGGCCACCGGATGGCGTTCGGTTTCGTAGGTGTCGAGCAGGCCGGGCGGGGCCCAGCCGCCGAGTTCGGCGGCGAGTTTCCAGCCGAGGTTGAAGGCGTCCTGGATGCCGAGGTTGAGGCCCTGTCCGCCGGTCGGCGGGTGGATGTGGGCGGCGTCGCCTGCCAGCAGGACGCGGCCGACCCGGTAGCGTTCGGCCTGGCGGGTGGCATCGCCGAACCGGGAGAGCCAGCGCGGGGAGTGCACGCCGAAGTCGGTGCCCGCGACAGCCCGCAGCTGGGTGCGGAAGTCGTCCAAGGTCGGCGGAACCGAGCGATCCTCGCTGACTCCCGCGGCGGGCACGACGACACGGTAGACGCCGTCCTCGAGTGGCATCAGCCCGAATCGCTTCTGGGTCCTGCGAACCTCGGCGACGACAGCGGCCACCTGCTCCGGCGAATCGGTGACCGCCATTTCGCCCAGCAGCGTCTCCACGGTGGCGGGTTCGCCGGGGAAGCCGATGCCGAGAAGTTTGCGCACGGTGCTGCGGCCGCCGTCGCAGCCGACGAGATAGCGGGCGCGCAGCCGGGAGCCGTCGGCGAGTTCGGCGTCCACCCCGTCGGCATCCTGGGTGAGCCCCGTCAGTTCACAGCCGCGCCGGATCTCGGCGCCCGCCGCGAGCGCGTGCTCGGCGAGCAGGCGCTCGACGACGGGCTGGGCGATGGCCAGCACGTAGGCGTGGGAGGAGTCCATCCGCTCGGGCCACAGCAGGTCGATGCCGGCGAAGAATCCGCCGACGGTGTACTTCCTGCCGAGTTCGAGGAAGGGGCCGAGCAGGCCGCGCTGGTCCATCACCTCGATGCTGCGCGCGTGCAGGCCGCCTGCGCGCACGATCTTCGTCGGCTCGAGCTCCTTTTCCAGGATCACGGTGCGCAATCCGTGCAGTCGTAGTTCGGCGGCCAGCATCAGGCCGGTCGGTCCGCCACCGGTGATGATCACGTCGATCATGAAACCCCCATCCGTCATAGCATCGCCTGTCGGCCGGGCGCCGCTCGTTCACCCTCGGGACCCGCTGTTTGCGCAGGTCCCGGCCGTGGCCCGACGATTCTGCGGCACGACCGGGGGCTTGTGGCAAGCCCCCGGGTGCGCTATATCTTGAAAAGGGGATGGGGGGTTCGTCGGATCTTCAGCGCCGGCGTTGCGGGGTGGGTGCTCCGATGTCGGACACGAGTCGCACTCCTTGGCTCATTCGCCGCGCACGCGCAGGCTGCGCGGGAGCCACATCATCACGTTGACCTCCGGGCCGCCGCGCCCGATCCGGACCCGGCCCACGCGCAGCGCGCCGCCGGTCTCGTAGTAGGCGGCGTTGCCGTCCTTGCAGAGTCCGAACATCGGGGCCTGGGCGCGCTCGAGCTCGGCCATGACGTACGCGAGCAGTGCCCGGCCCACGCCGCTGCGCTGCCGGTCGGGGGCCACGGCGAGGCTGACGCCGAAGAAGTGCGGCAGGCCGCGGGCGATGCCGGACATGGTGGCGTCCATGCGCAGTACCCGGGGGCCGGCCGAGCCCATCGCCCAGGCGAATTCGGGGACGGCGGCCAGGTAGCGCAGGGGGCCGAAGCGATGGCCGGGTTTCTGCCACAGGCCCGCGCCGACGACGCGGCCGCCGACGGTGGCCACGAGCGCCCCGTCGTTGGGCAGGTACTGGTGGCGCAGCATGGCGCGGTGCAGCCGGTGCTGGTGGCGTGGCCTGCGCACGGGGTCGGGGAACATGTACTCGCCGAACGGGTCGTCGCTGCCGAAAGCCTGGTCGAGCACCGAGACGATCTGGGGCACATCGGTTTTCACCGCGGATCTGACAACGATTCCGGCACTGGTAACGGTCACCGAACACCTCTGATCTTCATCGGCCCCTGACCCCCGTCGGCGACCGGCACGCCATTGACAAACAGCAACGTACACCAACAGTATCCGACGCGCACCAGAAAACTACTCACGGGTAACCCACGAAACGTCAACGGAGCATTACTCTTTCGCGTGCGCTGTGCGCCGCCGTCTTCGGTGGCCCGGGGCTACGGCTCGTGCGACGGGCCGCCCGCCCCAGACTCACCCCGATCACCATCGGCGCGCCGCTCGCGGGCAGATGGTAGGAAAGGAACGTGTCCGCAACTGGTCGAGAATCCGATTCGAAGAACTCACGCGCGGTTGCCGAGGTGGTGGAACTGGTCAGCAGGCTGATCCGGTTCGATACATCCAACACCGGCGACCTGGCCACCACCAAGGGTGAGCAGGAGTGTGCCGAGTGGGTGGGCGACCGATTGCGCGAGGTCGGCTACACCACCGAGTACGTCGAATCGGGCGCCCCGGGGCGCGGCAATCTCTTCGTGCATCTGCCCGGCGCCGATCCCAGCCGGGGCAAGCTGATGATCCACGGTCATCTGGACGTGGTTCCGGCGCAGGCCTCGGACTGGAGTGTGCATCCGTTCTCCGGCGCGGTGCGCGACGGCTATGTGTGGGGTCGCGGCGCGATCGACATGAAGGACATGGTCGGCATGATGCTGGCGGTGGCCCGCCAGTTCAAGGCCGAGGGCACGGTGCCGCCGCGCGATCTGGTGTTCGCGTTCCTGGCCGACGAGGAGAACGGCGGACGGTGGGGCTCGCAGTGGCTGGTGGACAATCGGCCCGATCTGTTCGAGGGAGTCACCGAGGCGGTCGGCGAGGTGGGCGGCTTCTCGCTGACGCTGCCGCGCCGCGACGGCAGCGAGCGGCGCTTCTACCTGGTGGAGACCGCGGAGAAGAGCCTGGGCTGGATGCGTCTTCGCGCCAAGGCGCGCGCCGGGCACGGTTCGTTCCTGCACGAGGACAATGCGGTGACGATCCTGTCGCAGGCCGTGGCGCGGCTGGGCACCCACACCTTCCCGCTGGTGCTCTCGGATTCGGTGGGCGAGTTCCTGTCCGCGGTGGCCGAGGAGACCGGGCTGCCGTTCGATCCGCACGGCCCCGACATCGAGGGCCAGCTGGCCAAGCTGGGCACGATCTCGCGGATCATCGGCGCGACGCTGCGGGATACGGCGAATCCGACGATGCTGCAGGCCGGGTACAAGGCGAATGTGATCCCGCAGACCGCCGAAGCGGTGGTCGACTGCCGGGTGCTGCCGGGGCGGCAGGCCGCGTTCGAACGCGAGGTCGACGAGTTGATCGGCCCGGATGTGGAGCGGGAGTGGATCACCAAGCTCGACTCCTACGAGACCACGTTCGACGGGCGTCTGGTGGATGCGATGAACGACGCGATCCTGGCCCACGATCCCGAGGGGCGCACGGTGCCCTACATGCTCTCCGGCGGCACGGACGCGAAGGCCTTCGCCCGCTTGGGGATTCGCTGCTTCGGTTTCGCGCCGCTGCAGCTGCCGCCGGACCTGGACTTCAGTGCGCTGTTCCACGGCGTCGACGAGCGGGTGCCGGTGGAATCGCTCGAATTCGGCACCAAGGTGCTGGAACACTTCCTGTTGAACAGCTGACCGGCTCCAACAGCTGACAGAACAGACGAATTTCTCCGCTCAGGAAGGAACCATGGCTTACAACCCTTACGACGCGCTTCCGAAGGTCCCCTCGTTCACGCTGACCTCCGAGGATGTCACCGACGGTCAGCCGCTGCGCAACGACCAGGTCAGTGGCGTGATGGGCGCAGGCGGTAAGGACATCTCCCCGCAGCTGTCCTGGTCGGGATTCCCGCCGGAGACCAAGAGTTTCGCGGTCACCGTCTACGATCCGGACGCCCCGACCGCCTCGGGTTTCTGGCACTGGGCCGTGGCCGACATCCCGGCCTCGGTGACCTCGCTGGCCTCCGGCGCCGCCGACGGCGGCCTGCCCGAGGGCGCGATCACCCTGCGCCACGACGCCGGCGGCGCCGGCTACGTGGGCGCGGCCCCGCCGGCCGGGCACGGCCCGCACCGGTACTTCATCGTGGTGCACGCGGTGGATGTGGAGAGCTTGGGCATCGACGAGAACACCACTCCGGCGGTGCTGGGGTTCAACCTGTTCGGTCACACGCTGGCGCGCGCCACCCTGGTGGGCACTTACGAGCAGAAGTAGTTCACCGTTCGAACGACGAAGAGGCCCAGGGCGTCCGGTGCCCTGGGCCTCTCCGCGTGCGGAGGTCAGACGTTGACGATGTGCTCGGCCGGGGTTTCGGCGTAGAGCTCCTCGATGAGGCTCGCGTACTTGTCGGCGATGGGCTTGCGCTTGAGCGACATCTTCGGGGTGAGTTCGTCGCCGCCGGGCTCCCACACCGAGCTCACGATGGTGAAGCGCTTGATCTGCTCGACGCGGGAGAGCTTGGTGTTGCCGGCCTTGACCGCGGCGTGCACCTCGTCGATGATCTCGCGGCGCCCGGTGAGGGTGGCGAAGTCGGCGTCGGTGGCGCCGAAGTCCTTGGCACGCAGGGCGAGGATGTCGGGGTCGAGGACCACGAGCGCGGTGATGTAGGGCTTGGCCTCACCGATCGCGACGACCTGACCGACCAGTGAGGACACCGCCTTGACGGCGTTCTCGATATTGCTGGGGGCGATGTTCTTGCCCGCCTCGTTGATGATCAGTTCCTTTTTGCGATCGATGATCGTCAGGTAACCCTCGTCGTCGATGGTGCCGACGTCGCCGGTGTGCAGCCAGCCGTCGGCGTCGATCGACTCGGCGGTCTTGTCGGGCATACCGCGATAGCCGGAGGTGACGATGGGGCCACGGATGAGGACCTCGCCGTCGTCGGCCAGCTTGATCTCGGTGCCGTCGACCACGCGGCCGACCGTGCCCGGACGCGGCTTGTCGAGTTCGGTGTAGGTGCCCACGCCGGTGGTCTCCGACATGCCCCACACTTCGCTGACCGTGAAGCCCAATCCGAGGTAGAACTCCAGGGTTTCGGCGGGGATGGGGGCCGCGCCGGAGGCGGCGACCTTGAGTTCTTCGAAGCCGAGCGCGGCGCGCAGCTTGGACAGCACCAGCTTCTCGGCCAGGCGGTGCTGGACGTCGAGCAGCACGGGGCGACCCTTGCCGGCGAGGTCGGCGCGGGCGGCGGCGATGCCGGTGTCCACGGCCCACAGGGCGAGCTTCTTCTTGACCGGGCTGGATTCGGCGGCGAGCTTGGCCTCGACGCCGCCCTTGATCTTCTGCCACACGCGCGGCACGCCGAAGAAGGTGGTGGGGCGGGCGTCGGGCAGGGCGGCGGCGATCTCGCGCGGGTCGGGCACGGTGGTGATCTGGATGCCGGTGACCAGGTTGATGGTGTGCCCGGAGATGCGGTCGGCGACGTGCGCGGCGGGCAGGTAGGACACCGCGCGATCGTCGAGACCGACCCGCAGCGGGCCGCTGATCAGCGCGGTGATCTGGGCCAGGGCGTTGGCGTGGGTGATCTCCACGCCCTTGGACGGGCCGGTGGTGCCGGAGGTGTAGATCAAGGTGGCCAGGTCGGAGTTGGTGACCGCGCGCCAGGCGGCATCGAAGTCGAAGTCGCCGGCGGGTTGAGCTTCCAGGTCGGCCAGGCTCAGGGTGCCTTCGGCGGGGCCGTCGACGAGGACGATGGCCTCGAGTTCCACGCCGGTGGCCTTGATGACGTCGAGGAAGGCCTGTTCGGTGACGACGATCTTGTTGCCCGCGTTGCCGAACTGGTGGGTGATCTGCTCCGGGGAGCTGGTGTTGTACACCGAGAAGGGGGTGGCGCCGACGTGCAGTGCGGCGGTGTCGACGAGGTTGAACTCGGGCCGGTTGGTGAGCATGATGCCCACCGTGTCGCCGCGCTTCACCCCGAGCCCGGCCAGTCCGGCGGCCAGGGACCGCACCCGTTCACCGTATTCGCGCCAGGTGATCTCGGTGGTGCCGCCGACGGTGCGCAGGGCGACCTGGTCGGGTCGCAGCGTGAGAGTCTCCTGGAATGCTTCGGGCACGGTGTAGACCGTTTTGCCCGTCTCGTGCGCGAATCCGATTGCTGAAGTGCTCATGTTTCCCTGTTCCCGATGTCGTTCGTGAACGCGACTCGACTGCCTCGTGCTCCGGCCGAGGCCGCCCCGGCCTTCGGCAAGAATCCGAAATGATGATGCAATTGCCATCGCATTATCTCACATAAGAGAGGTATTCGAGTGGCGTAGCTCACTCATCGTAGACATACCGGCGCTCGCGGGGAGTCCGTTACGTCCGAATCGGCAGCGGCTAGCTGCGGAATCCGGCGATCCGGTCGATGCGCTCGACCACGGGCATCGCGTCCGGGATGTCACCGAAGGATTGCGCCGCGGCCATCGCCGCGCTCGCCCAGCGGAAATCTTCGGGGCCCGCGACCCAATCGTGACCCGCGAGCCGGTAGGCCAGAGCGGCGGTGAAGGCGGCGGCCGCGCCCGGAGAATCCTCCACGCGGACCGCGAGCGCGGGGCCGATGTCGAGGCGGACCTGAGTCGAACGCACGTGACAGCGGAAGTGCTCGATGACGCAGACGCAACCGACGCCGAGGGCGCGCAGCCGGCTGATCACCTCGGCGTCGAAGACGGCGGGATCGTCGTAACCCTGGCCGGCGAAGTCCGTCGCGGGCGAGAGCAGCTGGGCCAGCTCGCGCCTGCTGCCGACGAGATAGTCGATGCGGTCGAAGAATTCGTAGTAGTACTGCGGCACCAGGACGGGGGGCGCGGCGTGCACGAACAGCCGGGGGCGTGGCGCGGCGCGCACGGTGCGCAAGACGTGCTCGAGCACCGAGGTGGGGTGCTCGAGGGTGAGGAAGACCGCGTCACTGCCGGTGATCGTCTCGAGCACCTCGGTGGCGGAGAGGTCTTCGACGGTCAGGCGGACGCTGTCGGCGTCGTGTTCGATGGTGGCGAACGAGCCGGTGGCCGTGACGATCACCGCGCCCACGGGGGTCGGCTCACCGGCGACGGTCTTGAGATAGCGGGCACCGACGCGATGGCGGTGCAGGTAGGCGGTGATGCGGCGGCCGGCCTGGTCGTCGCCGACGGTGGCGATCAGTTCGGTGCCGAACCCCAGCCGGGCGGCGGCGACGGCACGGTTGAGTCCTTTGCCGCCGATCTTCTCGGTGAAACTTCCCCGTGCGGGCGCGCTTTCGCGGGGCAGGTGATCGGTGCGGTAGATGTGGTCGATGACGGCATCGCCGATGACCACGACGGCGCCGCGCGACGGCGGGACGGCGGGGGTGTCGGCGGCGGCGGGGGAATCGTCGTATCCGGTTGCGCCCGGCGGGGTTCGGTCGTAGCCGGGGGCGGCGTCGAGCAGCGCGGCAAGGTCGGTGAACGCCCGGTGTTCAGGGGTGGTGCGCAGGTAGCGGGCGGTGAGCTCGGCGGGATCGGGTGTGGCGCCGACGAGTTCGTGCAGCCGGGTCCAGTGCTCGGCGAGGTAGGCGCGGCGCTCGCCGAGATCGGCGGCGTAGAGACGGTCCAGGTCGATCCCGCCGGGCGCGCGGTCGCGCCACCAGCCGAGCGCCAGCGCCGAGTCGACGATGAAACGTCTGCTGGGAGTAAGCTTTTCGGCGCATTCACGCACAACCGGAGCGACCACGAGACGGGGGTCGGCGACGCCGTCGCGGTGGGCGCGGCGGCGGATCACCGGTAGATCGAGCAGGGGTGAGATGTCGATTTCGGTGGTGCGCAGGCGATCCGCGCTCAGACCGGAGCGTTTGCAGAGTCTGGTGAGGATGTTGCGGACGGCGACGGTCCCCGGTTGCTGCGCCGTCATGGGCGATCGCCCCTTCGCTGGTGCTCACGTGAAAGCCGAGTGGCCTGCAGCCACTGTTGTTACGGTGAATTCTGCCAGTGTTACGGCAAATGCCGCGTCCGAACCGGCAACTGCCGAAAATGTTATGGCGATGAACGACCCCACCCGGCACACTGGTAGCAGGTGACGCATCGCCCGCACAGGGGAGGCACCCATGAACAGTTTGTTCGCGCATATCCCGGCCACGCGCATACGAATCGACCGGACGTCGATGACCAGCGAGGTGAGCCCGGAACGGGCGGCGCGTGAATCCAGGGCAGGGCCACGCTGCTGGCGGTTGAGCTGGCTACCGGACCGGTGGCTCTCGCGCAGTCAGGCGCTGGCGGGCATGGAACTGGATGTGCTGCTCAGCGATATGGACGCGGTCGACGACCGGATCGGGTTCGCGATGATGGAGACGCGCGCGGATCTGCTCGGGATGACCGTGCAGGAGGTGGCGACGACGATCTGGAATCGGATCGTGGCGCGCCGCTACGCCCAACACGGCCCGCCGGGGCCGGATGTGCGGGAATGGCTGGAGTTGCCGCCGGATTTCGACTCCGGCAGCAGCAGGAGGGTGTTCCCCGAGCACGCATGATCCTCCGCCGGTGAATCCGGCTCGGGTGGATCGGCTTTCCAGGCGCAGCATTTCCTCGAATGCTGCGCCTTCGTCGTCAGTGGGAGCCGGACTCCCGGTGGCCGAGCGCGGCGCGATCGCCCGCGCCGACCGCGTCGGCGATCGAGGCGTAACCGTCGCGGCGCAGCCGCTGGGCGAGGCCGCGGTGGATGCGGCGGGTCCAGAACGGGCCGCCGTAGATGAATCCGGTGTAGCCCTGCAGCAGGCTCGCGCCGGCCAGGATACGTTCGTAGGCCTGGTCGGGGGTTTCGATGCCGCCGACCGAGATCAGTGCCAGCCGGTCGCCGACGCGGCGGTACAGCCGGCGCAACACCTCGAGGGAGCGGTCCGCGACCGGCGGCCCGGACAGTCCACCGCCGCCGATCTCGGTCACGGTGGCGGCGTCGGTGCGCAACCCGGCGCGGCCGATGGTGGTGTTGGTGGCCACGATGCCCGCCAGCCCGAGTTCCACGGCGAGGTCGGCGACGGCGTCGATGTCCTCGTCGGACAGATCGGGGGCGATCTTGACCAGCACCGGCACCGGGCGCCCGGATTCGGCGACGGTGTCGAGCACGGTGCGCAGCAGCGGGCGCAGCGATTCGACCGCTTGCAGGTCGCGCAGGCCGGGGGTGTTGGGGGAGCTGACGTTGACGACCACGAAGTCGGCCAGCGGGCCGAGCAGGGCGGCGCTGGTGGCGTAGTCGGCGGGAGCGTCGGCGGCGGCGACAACTTTGGTCTTGCCGATATTGGCGCCGAGGGGAACGGTGGCGGTGCGGGCCCGCAACTGTTCGGCGGCCGCGGCGGCGCCGTGGTTGTTGAAGCCCATCCGGTTGATCAGCGCCCGGTCGGCGGGCAGTCGGAACAGGCGCGGGGCGGGGTTACCGGGCTGGGCGTGGGCGGTGACGGTGCCGATCTCGGCGAATCCCCAGCCCAGCGGCCCCCACACGTCGACGCCCTCGGCGTTCTTGTCGAAGCCGGCGGCCAGGCCGAGCGGCGCACGGAACCGGACACCGAAGACGGTGTTGTGCAGGATCTCGTCGTCGACGACGGCGATCCGGCTCAGCAGGACCCGCAGCGGCGCGATCCGGGCGGCCAGCCGCATCGCCGCGAACGCGAGGTGGTGGGCGCGTTCGGGCGGCAGCAGGAACATCAGTCGCAGGAGCAGCGCATACATCCGTCCCATCACATCCCCGGTTCGGGCTTGGGTAGTAGGGCGCTCTTACGACGGCGCAGCAGCACCTTGCGGCTGCCGTCGGTGTAGGCGCGCACCCGGGACAGCTCCCAGCCGCCGAATTCGGCTTGGATGGCCAGGCGCATCGAGGCGGTGACCCTGGTGACTTCCCTGGGCAGCCGCAGCGGCACGTACTCGTAATCGTCGCCTTCGCCGCCGGTCTCCCAACCGGCGGGGAAGGCGCGGGAACTGCTCGACGCCATCTACTGCCCTTCCTTCAGCTCGTCCGCCGGGATCCGCTGCAGGCCGTCACCGGCGGCGGAGCCGACGAACAGGTCACCGGTGCGTTCGTCGACGGCGACGGTGTCGGGTTGACGCACCGTCGGATAGCGCCCGACCTCCTGCCCTATCCCCGTCGACAGATCGAATCCGACGACCTCGTTGCTCTGCGTGCACGTCACCCACACGATCTCCGACCGGCGATCGTAGGCGAGCGCGTAAGGCGATGATCTTACCGGGAACCGCTGCCGCAGGACGAGCGGTCCGGTGGTGTAGACCAGCAGTTCGGATCCGGCGGTGTCGGCGACGAGGACCCGGCCGAAGTGGTCGGCGATCATGTTCGCCGCACCGTCACCGGCTCGCAGCGACAGCCCGAGACGGTCCCGACCGGGGGTGATCTCGGTCAGCGAGGTCTGGTGCCGGTCGAGGGCGGCCAGCCGGTCACCGGCGCGCACGACGACATCGGCGGTGACCAGTCCGGGCACGGTGGTGGCGACCTGCCCGTCGGCGGTGACGGTGCGGACCCGGCCCTCGGCATCGCCGACGATCAGGCCGCCGTCGCCGTCGGGCAGCGCCGAACGCAGGTCGCCGTCGAGCGCCACCTCGGTGACGGCGCCGGTGGCGGCGTCCACGCGCAGCACCCGGTTGCGGACGGGCACCAGGATTTCGCCGTCGACGCCCTGCGACAGCGCGAACGCGGGCGCGGGCAGGGTCACCGTGCGCACCACCAGTCCGTCGGCGGGATCGATGATCAGCAGGGTGGTGCCGGGGTCGGTGTCGAGTCCGGCGAGCAGCCCGGTGCCCGATTCGGCGAGCAGGACATCGACGGGGCCGGGCAGCGCGAACAGGTCACCGGCCGGGGTGACGGTGGTCGGCGGGGCGGGAGCCGCGGTGGCCGGCTCCCTGGTCGCGACCTGCGCGCCGGGATCGTCGGAACCGCAGCCGGTGAGTACCAGCAGCGAGGCCACCACCACCAGGATCGGGGAAACCGGACCGCCAGGGCGCATCCACCGAACTCCTTCACCACCGGAAAAATCGACACTCCATCTGACCATGCGACCCCGACACACCGACCGACCGGGGTCCGGCGGGTCGCCGTGTCGGTGATCGGCGTTACGGTGAACGTCCCAGCGTCCGACCCAGGGAGAAGTGTGTGGCCGCCGAGCAACGATCGGGGTTCGCCGTCGACGATGTCACTCTCGGCCGGTTCGCGCACGGCTTCGGCACCGCCGAGGACGGCAGGCCCTTCGCTTTCCGCACCGTGCGTGCGGTGCTGTCGCTGGAGATCTACCGCGCCGACCTCGACGCGGGCGCCGTGCCCGGACCCGAGGACATCGTCGCCGTCGCCCAGGCGCGGGTGACCGATGTCGACCTCGACGACGAACGCAGCGTCGTCGCACTGGTCCGTGACCTGATCCCGACGGCCGAGGCGGTGCAGCACGACCCGACTCCGCGTGGGGTGACGGTGCGGGCCCTGCTGGGGCGACTGGGATCTGTCCTAGATGGTAAGTAGGTAGTGATGCACCCCACTCGTTCGTTACGGACCGCGCTCGTCGCAGCCGCCCTGATCGTCCTCGGCACGGTGACCGCCTGCGGGTCGGACACCTCCGACGACGCCGCTGTCGACGCGGCCCGCTCCAAGGCGATCGCCGCCTTGTCGTCCTCGGCGGCCGCCACATCCAGTTCGATCGCCGCGCGCACCATCCCGACCGCCGCGGAGCTGGACGCGCAGATCAAGCGTGCGCTGGACCCGGCGCTGCCCGACAGCGAACGCACCGCCCTGATCGAGGACGGTGACGCCTTCCGCGACGCCATCCCCGACATGTACAAGGCGTTGCAGGACAACCCGCGCGCGGTCTACGGCGTCACCGACCCGGTCTTCGACAACCACGACGGCACCCTGACCGCGACGATGCGCCTGGACAAGGACGGCACCGGCACCGCGGTGCGCACCACCATCGTGCACTTCGTCTACCTCGACGACCGGTGGAAGATCTCCCGCGACGATCTGTGCGGGATCCTGCGTTCGGCCGATTACCGCACTCCGGCCTGCGGATAGAGTCCCGACGCGCTCATGTTGCATTCCGGTTCCCTGCGGTGGGGGCGTTTCGTCCACCGTCATCGTTTCCTCGTGCTCGCGTTCGTGGCGTTCACGGTTCTGCTGTCGGGCTGGTACGGCCGTGATCTGGGTGATCGGTTCACCCAGGAGGGCTGGTTCGACGAGTCCAGCGAGTCGGTCGCCGCGGCGAAGCTGGCCGACACCACCTTCGGCCGCGACACCGACTCCGACCTGATCCTGTTGTTCACCGCCCCCGAAGGCGCCACCGTCGACGATCCGCCGGTGCGTGCGGCGGTCACCGGGTATCTGGCCGAACTGTTACGCGACTACGACGAGCAGATCCTCAAGATCGACAGCTATTGGGACAGCCCGTTCGCGGGCCAGGCCACCGACGCCACCCACACCCACGCCTTCGCCAGCGTCGGATTGCGCGGGGACGGCGGCACCGAGACCGTCGAGAACTATCTCGAGATCCAGGCCGCGCTCGATGCCGGTGTCGTCGGCGGCGGTCCCGGCGGGACGACGGTGCAGCTGGCCGGATTGCAGCCGATCGTCGAGGGCATCAACATCGGCATGCAGAACGACATCCGGCGCGCGGAACTGATCGCGCTGCCGCTGGTGGCCATCCTGCTGTACTTCGTGTTCGGCGGCGTGGTCGGCGCGCTGCTGCCGGTGCTGATCGGCGGCATGACAGTGCTGGGCACCCAGGGCATCCTGCGCGGCCTCACCGACCACATCGACGTGAATGTGTTCGCCAGCGCGGTGATGACGCTGGTCAGCCTCGGTCTGGCCATCGACTACGGGCTGTTCACGGTGACCCGGTTCCGGGAGGAGCTGGCCGCCGGGCGCAGCGTGGAGGAGGCGACCGCGCGCACGGTCGCCACCGCCGGGCGCACGGTGCTGTTCTCCGCGGCGATCATCGCGGTGAGTCTGGCGGCGCTGTTCATCTTCCCCAACGGCGTGCTGCGCTCGGTTCCCTACGGCGGTATCAGCTCGGTGCTGCTGGCGGCGGTGCTGTCGGTGACGGCGTTGCCTGCGGCGCTGGCCATCGCCGGACACAATATCGACTTCCTGGGCTGGAAACGGTTCTCGCGCACCAAGACCGAAGCCGAGATCGATGCCGGGTTCTTCTCGAAGCTGGCGACGGTGTCGATGCGGCGGCCGTGGACGGTGACGCTGTCGATCGTGTTCGTGCTGCTGGCGCTGGCGGTGCCGTTGCGCCACATCGAGTTCGGCGGGATCAGCGAACGCTATCTGGCCTCGGACAATCCGGCGCGGGTGGCGCAGGAGGATTTCGACGAGCTGTTCCCCGGTTTCCGCACCGAGCCGCTGCGGCTGGTGGTGGTCGGCGCGGATTCGGCCCAGCTGGGCGAAATCCGCCAGGCCGCCAACCAGATCCCGGGGTTGACGGGCCGGTTCGAACCGGCAGTGCCCACCACCGACGGCATCAACGTCCTCGACGCGGGGCTGCGGGACAAACGCGACGCCGACGCGGTGATCGCGGCACTGCGCGCGATTCCGGAACCCGAAGGCGTGGAAATCATGGTGGCCGGGGTGCCCGCGCTGGAACGCGACAGCATCAACGGCCTGCTCGAGGGCCTGCCGCTGCTGTTGCTGATCCTGGTCGCGGCCGCGCTGGCGATCATGTACGCGGCGTTCCGGTCGGTGGTGCTGGCGGTCAAGGCGGTGGTGATGAGCGCGTTGAGCCTGCTCACCACCCTCGGCATCCTGACGTGGGTGTTCGTGCAGGGGCACGGCGCCGGGGTCTTCGATTTCACGCCGGGGCCGTTGATGTTCGCGGTGCTGGCGTTGATCGTGGCGGTGATCTTCGGGTTGTCCACCGACTACGAGGTGTTCCTGCTCTCGCGGGTCAGCGAAGCCCGCGCGGGCGGCGCCGAACCGCAGGAGGCGATCCGCTACGGCATCGCCCACACCGGCAGCGTGATCACCTCCGCGGCGGCGATCCTGATCGTGGTGACCGGCGCGTTCGGGTTCTCCGACCTGGTGCTGATGAAGTACATCGCCTACGGCATGATCGCCGCGCTGCTCATCGACGCCACCGTCATCCGGCTGATGCTGACACCCGCGGTGCTGAAACTGATCTGGAGATGAACCGGCCGAACCAGGGATCGGATACCGCTGATCGAAATCCTTGATCGGCGTTTCGGCGGGCATTGTGCTCGAGCGGCAGGGGCGCGGCATCCGGCCGTGCCCGGTACGCCTGGGAGAGGACGAATCCATGATCTTGGTGACGGCGGCGACCGGTTCCATCGGCAGTCATCTGGTGCGCCGGCTACGGGAACAGGGCGCGCCGGTGCGGGCGCTGGTCCGTGACGACGCGAAGGGGCGCTCGCTCGGAGTCGACTACGTGGTCGGCGATTTCGACGACCCCGCGTCGCTGACGGCCGCGCTCGACGGCGTGGAGCGGGTGTTCCTCAACGGGCCGGGCGCGCTACCGGTCGAGGGGGAACAGCCCGCGGTGCGCGGGCAGAAGGCGGTGATCGATGCCGCGCGGGCAGCGGGCGCCTCGCATGTGGTGAAGGTGTCGGTGTGGGACGCCGCGCCGGGGGCGCCGCTGTCGCAGGGCGTGCACTGGGAGATCGAGGAGTATCTGCGGGCGTCCGGGCTGGGCTGGTCGGCGTTGCGGCCTGCCGGGTTCATGCAGAACTTCCTGGCACCGACGGCGTTCACCCCCGACGGCCGGTTGATCGCCTCCTACGGTGACGCCGCCGTCGCCTACATCGACGCCGCCGATATCGCCGCGAGCGCGGCCGCCGTGCTCACCGCCGGGCAACCGGATTCGGGTGGGGTGGTGCTCACCGGCAGCGAAGCGCTCACCGATGCCGAGGTGGCTGAGCAACTTTCGAAGATCCTGGGCCGCACCGTCGAACTCGCGCCCTTCCCCGCTTCCTCGATCGCCTCCGCGCTCAGCGCCCAGGGCCTGCCCGGCTGGTTCGCCGCACAGCTCGCGACGCTGGTCGAGCAGGTCGCCGGGGGCGCGCAGAGCGTCCCAACGACGGGGGTGGCGGAGCTGACCGGACGTCCGGCGCGCAGCTTCGCGGAGTTCCTCGCCGACAATGCCGACGCGGTGCGCGCGGCGGCGGATTCGGCGGCTACCGGCCTGTAAAGCGTTTCCGTCCAGTACTTCTGGCGGAAGATCCTGCCAGACTCGCAGTCATGAGCGACTACATCGCATGGCTGCGCGGATTCGTCGGCCACGCACCGATCCAACTGCACTACGCCGCCGCGGCCGTCATCGACAACGGGCGGGTGCTGCTGCGGCGGCGCGCCGAGGACCAGGGCTGGGGACTGCCTTGCGGCACGGTCGAATTGGGAGAGACGGTCCGCGACGCGGCGGTGCGTCAGGTGGCCGAGGAGACCGGGTTGGAGGTGAAGGTGAACGCCCTGCACGGCGTGTACAGCGGGTATCGGCACCGCTTCGCCAATGGTGATGTGGCGCAGACGATCACGACGGTGCTGCGCTGCGGCATCGTCGGCACGCACGCCCAATCGCTCGCCCCGCAGGTGCAGGAGCTGCGGTTCTGTGATCTGGACGAGGAGCTGCCGGGGCCGCTGATCGACGAACTGCACGCCGACCTGCTGGCCGATCTGCGTGCGGGCCGGGTCAACGTACTGCGCTGAGGGTCGCGGGCTGACCGTCGTCACGGTCGACGCGCTGTCGCGGTGACAGGCGGTCAGGCCATCGGCGAGCGAGCGGCCCCGGCAGGGTCGGGCCGACACCGAGCCCGGTCCCTGCCGCGGTCGCACCGTGACGATGCCGTCCGCCGGCCCCGGCCGCGGCGGTCGGCCGCGCAAGGACGACGACGGCGGCCGCGGGGCGACGACGTGGCGGGAGACTCCGGGTCACCCGGGGCATGGCCGGCGGTGTTCAGCCGCGGGCGGGCAGGACGAGCTGGGCGCCGGTGACCGGGTGGTCGAAGACGTCGACGGGGTGCTGGTAGACGCGGCTGAGCAGGTCGCTGGTGAGCACCTCACGGGGTGGGCCGTCGGCAGCGATACGGCCGGCTTCCAGGACGGCGACGCGGTCGGCGTAGGCGGCGGCGATGCCGAGGTCGTGCAGCACGACCACCACGGCCGCGCCGGCGGCGGCGCGGGCGGCGGCCAGTTCGAGCACATCCTCCTGGTGGCCGAGGTCGAGGGCGGCGGTGGGTTCGTCGAGCAGCAGGGTGGGGGTGTCCTGGGCCAGGACGCGGGCCAGGGCGACGCGGGCGCGTTCACCACCGGAGAGGGTGGGGAAGGAACGCTCGGCGAGGTGGGCGACATCGGCGTCGGCGAGGGCCTGCGCGACGATCCGCTCGTCGTCGACCTCACGGGGGGTGCGGGCCCAGGGGGCGCGGCCCATGGCGACGACTTCGCGGGCGGTGAACGGGAAGCCGACGGTGTGGCTCTGCGGCAGCACGGCACGGCGGCGGGCCATGTCCAGGGGCGTCCAGTGGGTGAGGGGGCGGCCGTCGAGTTCGACCTGCCCCGCACCGGGGGTGATTTCCCCGGCGAGGGCGGCCAGCAGGGTCGACTTACCCGCGCCGTTGGGGCCGACGAGGGCGACGAGCTCCCCGGCGGCGACCTGGAAGCCGACGCCGTCGAGGACGCGACGTGCGGGGCCGGCACCGCCGCGGCGCGACACCGTCAGGTCGACCGCGCGCAGGGTGAGCTGTCCCGGTTCGGGAGTGGCGGGCAGGTCGTGGGTACGGGTGAGCGCGGCCAGACGGTGGCGCAGCGACAGGGTGTCGGTGGTGGTCATCCCCAGCCTCCGGATCGGGCGCGGGTGCGGCGCAGCAGCCAGAAGAAGAACGGCCCGCCGACCAGCGAGGTGAGCATGCCCAGCGGCAGGTCGGCATTGTCGACCAGGGAGCGGGCGCCGACATCGGCGGCCAGCAGCACCACCGCGCCGACGATCGCGCTGAGCGGGATCAGCACCCGATGGCCCGGTCCGACGATCATGCGCACCACGTGCGGCACGATCAGCCCGACGAACATGATGATGCCGGTGAACGCGACACCGGCGGTGGCCAGCACCGCGACGATGACGATGACAGTGCGCCGCAGCCTCTCGACATCGACGCCGAGGTGGCGGGCCGCGGATTCGCCGAGCGCGAGCAGGTCCAGCCGCGACGCCACCGCCGCGGCGGCCACCACGCCGACGCAGGTCAGGGTCGCGACCACACCGACCGCTTCCCAGGTGGCGCCGTTGAGGCTGCCCAGCTGCCAGAACACGAGCTGGTCGCGGGCTGCGGGGGAGGCGATGAACAGCAGGAAGGCGATGAGGCCACCGGCGAAGGCGTTGATGGCGACGCCGGTGAGCACCAGGGTCACCACTTCGGTGCGCCCGTTGGCGCGGGCCAGCACATACACCAGCATCGTGGTGATCAGTCCGGCGACGAACGCGGCCAGCGCCACCGACCAGGAGGCGACGAACGCCCCGCCGAGCACGATCACCGCGCCCGCGCCCACAGCCGCGCCCGAGGACACCCCGATCACGCCGGGCTCGGCCAGCGGGTTGGCGAACACCCCTTGCAGCAGCGCGCCCGCGGTGGCCAGCGCCGCACCGACGAGGATCGCCAGCAGCACACGCGGGAACCGCACCTGCCACAGCGTGACGTCACCGGCCGGATGGGCGGGCATCGGGCCCCAGTCCAGGCCGATGCGGTGGAAGACGCTGCCGGCGACTTCGGCGGGGCTCGTGGGCACCTGCCCGATGGCCGCCGACGCCGCGGCCAGCACCACCAGCGCGAGGACGGCGACGGTGAACGCGACGACCGCCCGCGACCGGGTCCGCGCGTGCGGCGGCGGGCTGGTCGGGGTGGGGTGGGTTCCGGGGGCGGCGTCGATGTCGGCGCGGCTGCTCATGCCTGCGCGCCGTACACCGCGTCGGCCAGGGCTTGCACGACGCGTCCGGTGTTGGGGCCGAAGCTGAGCAGCACCGCATCGGACATGTCGACCACGCGCCGGTCGGCGCCCGCGGGGGTCTGGGCGATGCCGGGCACTTTCAGCAGTCCGTCGATGCCGCCGAGGGAGTTCAATCCATCGGTCATGACCAGGATCACCTGGGGCGCGGCGGCGATCATGGCCTCGCTGGTGATGGCGGTGAACGGCTCGGTGAGCCCGGCGGCGGTACCCGCGTCCTGTCCACCGATGGCGGTGATCAGCGAGTCGGCGCCCGAACCGGGGCCGGCGAGCATGGTGATGGCGCTGCTGCGCAGATACAGGAACGCGATACGCGGCGAATCCTGCCGCGCGGGCACGGCCGCGCCCGCGGCGTCGATCTCCTGGCGGGTGCGTTCGGCCAGCGCCTGCCCCCGCGCGGGTACGCCGAGGGCGTCGGCGACGGCCTGGATCTGCGGGCCGACCTTCGCCATGCTGCGTTCCGGGTCGAAGTAGACGACGGTGATGCCGACCGCACGCAACTGTTCGCGCACGGCGGGGGAGGCGCTGGTGCTGTCGGTGAGGAACACCGTGGGCCGCAGCGCGAGGATCGCTTCGACGTTGAGCGAACCGCTGCCGCCGGTCACGTTCGGCACATCGCGCACCGCGGGGAACGATGCCGCGACGCTGCGCCCGACCAGCCGCTCGCCGAGGCCGAGCGCGTACACGGTCTGGGCGAGGGTGCCGTAGCGGTCGGCGGCGATGATGCGGTCGGCGGAGGTGACGGTGACCTCGGCGCCGTCGAAGCTGCGCACGGTCACCGGGAGCGCCGGTTGCGGGGCCTCGCCGATCGGGACGGGGTCCAGGTCGGTGAGGGTCGCGGTGGCGGGACCGGCGCCGTCGCCGGAGCTGCCGGAGCCGCAGGCGGTCAGCGCCGCGATCACGGCGAGCGCCAGCGCCACCAGCAGCAACCGCACCGAACCGGACCGGACACCGTCGCGCACCTTCATGAAGGCAAGCCTAATAGGCCTCCGGTCGGCGGGCCCGCGCGCGGACCTCAGTCGGTGCGGGCGCTCACATCGTCGAGGGCGGCGGCGATGGCGCGCGGCAACTCCAGGGTCTCGGCGGCGAGCACGCCGGTGAGCTGGCCGATGTCGCGGGCGCCGACGATCATGCTCGACACCCCGGGCCGGTCCCTGATCCAGGCCAGCGCCACCGCCAGCGGCGAGGTACCGAGACCGTCGGCGGCGGTGACCACGGCGTCGACCACGCGGGTGGCGCGTTCGTCGAGCCGGTGGCGGATCTCGGCGGCGGTGGCCTCGTCCGCGCCGCGCGAGTCGGCGGGGACCCCGTCACGGTATTTGCCGGTCAGGATGCCACCGGCCAGCGGCGCCGAGGCGATCACCCCGACCCCGTGGTGCGTGGCGGCGGGCACGAAATCGGCTTCCGCGCCGCGTGCGAGCAGCGAGTACGGGGTGTGCGCGGCGACGATCGGCGCGATCGCGGCCAGCCCGGCCAGCTGCCACGCCGAATACCCGCGCACCCCGGCGTAGCGGGTCTTGCCCGCGCGGATCGCGTGCTCGAGGGTGTCGGCGATCTCCTCGAGCGGGGTGCGGGCGTCCCAGGCCGCGACATGCCAGATATCGAGGTGGTCGGTGCCCAGTTCGAGCAGGGTCCGGTCGAGTTGGCGCAGCAGCTCGCGCCGGGAGGTGTCGATCCAGGTGCGTGGCAGCGCGGGCAGATCGGCGGAGGCGGCGGCGGTGGCGGGGTGCACCCCTGCGCACCCGCTGAGTACCAGCTCGTCGCGGGACACCAGGTCCCCGAGCAACTCGGCCAGGATGCGCTGGGACGCGCCGCCGGTGTAGGCGGGGGAGGTGTCCACCAGGGTGCCTCCCGCTTCCACGAACGCCGACAGTTGCCCGGCCGCGTCGTCGGAGTCGGTGTGCGACCCCCACGTGTGCGTGGCCAGACCTATCCGCGACACCCGCAGACCACTGCGGCCCACCGTGCGCTGCTCCATCACCTGATCCCCGTCTTCGTCACCCGGCAAGCCTAAGGTGTGCCGAGGCCGGTCGAGCTCACCCGCGCCCGCGTCTGCCTGTACTGTCGCTGCGTGATCGCGACGGTCCGCACCGCGCCGGTCGACGCCGCGAAACCAATTGCCCAGCGGCGTAACGAGTTTTCGGGCAACGAAGCTTTCGAGCAGGAACGTTGGAGGTTGTGTGGTCGAGTCGATGACCTGGGTGCAGGCACTGATACTCGGGCTGGTCCAGGGATTGACCGAATTCCTGCCGATCTCCTCCTCTGCGCACCTGCGCATCGTGTCCTCGGTGTTCTTCGGCGAGGACGCGGGCGCCTCCTTCACCGCGGTCACCCAGCTGGGCACCGAGGCCGCGGTGCTGGTGTACTTCGCCAAGGACATCGGGCGCATCGCGGTCGCGTGGTGCACCACGGTGTGGGCGAAACTGAAGGCCGCCACCGGCCCGAAGGTGCCCGTCCACGACCAGCCCACCACCCGTCTGCCGGTCATGACCGCCGACAACCGGCACTACTTCGAGCTCGAGGCGCAACGCGAACTGGACTACCGCATCGGCTGGTACGTGATCATCGCGACCATCCCGATCGGCGTGCTCGGCCTGCTGTTCAAGGACGAGATCCGCACCGGCGCGCGCAATCTGTGGCTGATCTCGTTCATGCTGATCGCGTTCGCGCTGGTCATCGCGACCGCCGAGCACTACGGCAAGCAGCTGCGCCCGCTCGAGAAGCTGACCACCCGAGACGGCCTGATCATGGGTTTCGCCCAGTGCCTGGCGCTGATCCCCGGCGTGTCCCGTTCGGGCGCGACCTCCTCGGCCGGTCTGTTCCTCGGCCTCGAGCGGGCAGCCGCGGTGCGATTCTCGTTCCTGCTGGCCATCCCCGCGGTCACCGCCTCGGGCCTGTTCTCCCTGCCGGACGCCTTCGAACCGGCCGGTGAGGGACTCAACGCCTCCGGCGCCCAGTTGCTGGTGGCGACCGTGGTGTCCTTCGTCGTCGGCTACGCCTCGGTGGCGTGGCTGCTGCAGTTCGTGTCCAAGCATTCGCTGAACTGGTTCGTCGGCTACCGCATCGTGCTCGGCCTGATCATCATGGGCCTGCTCGCCGGCGGGGTGATCTCGGCGACGTGATCTCCCACCGTGCACCTGCGACCGGCCGCACCCGGTCCCGTTAGGCTGGCCGCATGACGGTGATCCTGCTGCGCCACGGCGTGTCCACGTCCAACACCGCGCGCACCCTCGCCGGCCGCAGCGAAGGAGTCGACCTCACCGAGCACGGCGACGAGCAGGCGCGTGCGGTGGCCGAGCGCCTGGCCGGGCTCCCGATCCGGCACATCGTGCACTCGCCACTGCTGCGCTGCCGCCGCACGGTGGCGCCGCTGGCCGAGAAACTGGGCCTGGATCCGCGGGCCGAGGACCGGATCATCGAGGTCGACTACGGCGACTGGACCGGCAAGGTCATCGCCGACCTGCTGAAGGAACCGCTGTGGAAGGTCGTGCAACGGCATGCCTCCGGCGCGATCTTCCCCGGCGGCGAAGGATTGGCGCAGGTGCAGCAGCGCGCGGTGGCCGCGATCCGCGAGCACGACCGCGCCTTCGCCGAACAGCACGGTCACGATGTGCTGTGGGTGGCGTGCACGCACGGTGACGTGATCAAGTCGGTGCTGGCCGACGCGCTGGGCATCCACTTGGACGGCTTCCAGCGCATCGTGGTGGAACCGGCCTCGGTCAGCGTCGTCCGCTACACCCCGCACGCCCCGTACGTGTGGCGGATGAACGACACCGGCGCCGACCTGGGCGCGTTGGCGGCGGTGCGTGAACCCGCGCCGGATTCCGAACGCCGCGAACATCCCTCCGGGCCGGTGCCCGGTGGCGAGGTGGGCGGCACGTCCGGGGCGGATAATGAGAATGCGCAACGGTAGCGGTCATCTGCCGTGGGTAGTCGATCTACAGACATCGATCTGGAGGAGGTGCTGATGGCACGAGCGATTCACGTATTTCGCACTCCGGATCGATTCGTCGCCGGGACCGTGGGTGAGCCTGGCGACCGCGCGTTCTACCTCCAAGCCGTCGAGCAGCCGCGGGTGGTGAGCGTGCTGCTGGAGAAGCAACAGGTGAAGGTGCTGGCGGATCGGATGGGGCTGCTGCTGGACGAGGTGGCGCGTCGCTTCGGCGCCGAGGTGCCGCCGCAGGCCGAGGACGTCTCCGACACCGATCCGCTGGTCACCCCGATCGATGCCGAGTTCCGGGTCGGCACCATGGGTTTGGGCTGGGATGCTGATGCCGGCGCGGTGGTCGTCGAGCTGCTGGCGATCACCGAGACCGAGGTCGACGAGTCGGTGGTGCTCGACGACACCGAGGAAGGCCCGGACGCGGTGCGGGTGTTCCTGACCCCCGAGCAGGCGCGGGAGTTCGCGCTGCGGTCGACGAAGGTGATCGCCGCCGGCCGCCCGCCGTGCCCGCTGTGCGGGGAACCGCTTTCGGCGCGCGGGCACATGTGCGTGCGCACCAACGGCTACAAACGCGGTGAGATCTTCGGCGCTGCCGACGAAGAGGAGTGAACGGTGGGCGAGCCCGACCGGTTGCGCACCGGTGAACTGAGCGTGGTCGGCCGGATCAGCACCGCCAGCAACGTCACCCTCGTCTGCGAGATCGCCCCACCCGATCTCGACGACGCCGCGGCGCCGCTGCGGGTGGTGTACAAGCCCGTGCGCGGGGAACGCCCGCTGTGGGACTTCCCCGACGGCACCCTCGCCGGACGCGAGGTGGCCTCCTATCTGATCTCCGAGGCGATCGGCTGGGGCGTGATCCCCGAGACGATCCTGCGCGAGGGCCCCTACGGGCCGGGCATGGTGCAGCGCTGGGTCGACTCCGCCGACCACCACAGCGATGTGCATGCCGGTCGCGCGCCGCGCCTGGATCTGGTCGACCTGTGCCCGCCCGCCGCGGTGCCCGACGGGTTCCGGGAAGTGTTGCGCGCGATGGACGACACCGGCGAGGAAGTCTCGCTCATCCACGCCGACGACCCGCGCCTGCACCGGGTGGCGGTACTCGATGTGATCCTCAACAACGCCGACCGCAAGGGCGGGCACGCGCTCGAAGGGGTCGACGGTCAGGTCTACGGCGTCGACCACGGCATCTGCCTGCACCGTGAGCACAAGCTGCGCACGGTGTTGTGGGGATGGGCGGGCACCCCGATCGACGCGACCCTTGTCGAGGACATCGCCGCGTTCGCGAAGGCGCTGTCGGGTCCGCTGGCCGACCGGCTGTCGGTGTACATCACCGACACCGAGATCGCGGCATTGAGCGAACGCACCCGGGAATTGCTCGACCATCCGGTGATGCCGCGCCCGCGCACGGGGCGGCCGATCCCGTGGCCCGCGTTCTGAACCCTTCCGCTGGGATTCTTCTGTTCCGCCGGATCGCAACCGTTGACCGTCGCCGATGGTTTGCGGGTCACGGCAGGTAGCGGGCCCCGCCCGGATGCGGCCGCACAGCCACTGTGCCGGGGTGTGCGGCGGCACAGCTGTCACGACAACTACTCTCGACTCATGCAGTCCTGGTCCGACACCGCCCTACCGACCGTTCCCGGAGCAGGGCCGCCGTTGCGGTTGTACGACACCGCCGATCGTCAGGTGCGTCCGTTGGCTCCCGCGGCGACGGCCACCATGTACGTCTGCGGCATCACGCCCTACGACGCCACCCATCTCGGTCACGCCGCCACCTACCTGACGTTCGACATCGTCAACCGGGTGTTGCGCGACAACGGCCACGACGTGCACTACGTGCAGAACATCACCGACGTCGACGACCCGCTGTTCGAGCGCGCCGAACGCGACGGCGTGGACTGGCGTGATCTGGGCGACCGCGAGATCGAGTTGTTCCGCACCGACATGTCCGCGCTGCGGGTGCTGCCGCCGCGCGACTATGTGGGCGCGATCGAATCGGTCGACGAGGTCGTCGAATTCGTGCAGAAACTGCTCGCCAACGGCGCCGCCTACACCGTCGACGACGCCGAGTTCCCCGACGTCTACTTCCGCATCGACGCCACCGAGCAGTTCGGTTACGAGTCCGGCTACGACCGCGAGACCATGCTGCGGTTGTTCGCCGAACGCGGCGGCGACCCCGACCGTCCGGGCAAACGCGACCCACTCGACGCGTTGCTGTGGCGCGCCGCCCGCCCGGGTGAACCGTCCTGGCCCGCCCCGTTCGGCCCCGGCCGTCCGGGCTGGCACATCGAGTGTTCGGCTATCGCGTTGAACCGACTGGGCCCGCAGCTCGACATCCAGGGCGGCGGCAGCGATCTGATCTATCCGCACCACGAATACTCCGCCGCGCACGCCGAATCGGTGGTCGCCGGGCGCCGCTTCGCCCGCCACTATGTGCACGCGGGCCTGATCGGCCTGGACGGCGAGAAGATGTCGAAGTCCAAGGGCAATCTGGTGCTGGTCTCCACACTGCGTGAAGCCGGGGTGGATCCGGCCGCGATCCGGCTCGGCCTGCTCGCCGGGCACTACCGCCAGGACCGCATGTGGACCGACGCGATCCTCGACCAAGCTCTGCTGCGCCTGGCCCGCTGGCGCCACGCCGCCGCCCTGCCCTCGGGTCCCTCCGCCGACGACACGATCGCGCGTCTGCGCCAGCATCTGGCCGACGACCTGGACACCCCGAAAGCGCTCGCCGCCGTCGACAACTGGGTGCACGACGCCACCGAGTACGGCGGCTCCGACACCGCCGCGCCCGCCGCGCTGGCCGCCGCGGTGGACGCGCTGCTCGGTGTCGATCTGTGAGCTCCCGCTTGCTCGCGGGGATCGGGCGTGATGTGGTGCTGACGTGTGCAGCATCGATCCTCGTCATCTGATCGGACGCGCCGCCGCGCTCGGTGCCGGGCTGCTGGCCGCGTCACCGCCGCTGTCGGCGGTGCAGGCCGGTTCGCCGCGCTGTGTGGCCGCACGCACCCGGTTCTTCGGCGCCGAGGTCGTCGACCAGGTCACCGGCGCGGTCCGCGCCGATCGGGTGGTGCTGTCGTGGGTGGGCTGCGCCACCTACGCGGTGGCCATCGGCGGCGCGGTGCTGCTGCTGGACGCCTGGGTGCCGAGGCTGACCAGTTCCGGTTACGTACCCGCCACCGCGCAGGATCTGGCCGATCTGCGCCCGGAGGCGATCTTCATCGGCCACGGCCATTTCGATCACGCCGCCGACGCCGGACCGATCGCCGCGGCCACCGGCGCCACCGTCTACGGCACCGCCGAGCACTGCGCCGCGATCCGCGCGCAAGTCACCGCAGCCACCTTCCCGACGGTGGGCCTGGGCGATGCACGCACCCCGATCGGACGCCGCGAGGACCGCACGGTGGGCCCGGTGCGCCTGGCGGTGGTGCGGCACCTGCATTCCGCGCGCACCCCCACCGACCCCGCCACCGCCTCGCCCCGCTTCTTCCCCCGCCCGGAACTGGGCCCGATCCTGCGGCATCCGCCGTCGCTGTCGGATCTGCGCCGCACGGTGCCCCGTCTGCTCGACGCCGAGGGCGGGGTGCTGCTCTACCAGTTCCGCGTCCCCGGTTTCGCCCTGACCTGGCACGACTCCTCCGGCCCGCTGTGCGAGGTCGCCCCGCAGGTGCTCGACGTGCTGGCCGAGCTGCCGCCCACCGACGTCCACATCGGCGCGGTGCAGGGCTACAACCAGATCAGCAACGGCCTGCGCGATCCGCGCACCTACATCGAGGCGCTGTCGCCGACGGTGTTCGTGCCCACCCATCACGACAACTGGTTGCCCGGCCTGACCGCCTCGGCCGCCAACTACGGCCCGCCGCTGACCGCCGAACTCGAACGCATCGCCGCGCCGTTGCGCCCGCAGATGCGCGCGTTGCACGACCCGCAGGACTATCTGGCCCCGCACCGGCTGACGTTCGCGCTGTAGGCCCGGCCGCGCAGACCACGCGGGCGGGCGATTCCCTCGGCCGCGGCGCCGGTTCTGCCCGGCTGTGGTTCCTACGATGGACGGTATGACCGAGCGCAAGCCTGTCGAGGACACGTTCGAGTCCTGGGTCGACAAGCAGATCCGGGAGGCGACCGAGCGCGGCGAGTTCGACAATCTGCGGGGCGCGGGCAAGCCGATCCCCGGTGTGGGCTCGCATGTCGACGAGCATTGGTGGATACGCGACTATCTGCGCCGCGAGGGGGTCCCCGCCGACGGGCTGTTGCCGGATTCGCTGGTGTTGCGTCGTGATCGTGAACGGCTGGGGGAGCGGGTGGCCGAGTGTGACACCGAGGCCGAGGTGCGGGCGGAGGTCGCGGCGTTGAATCGGCGGATCGTCGCGTGGCTCCAGACGCCGACGCCTCCGCATGTGCCGATCGCGCCGGTGCATACCGAGCAGGTGGTCGGGGCGTGGCGGGAAGAGCGGGCCCGCGAGCGCGCGGCTCGCCGCGACAGCTCCGAGGCGAGTCACCACCGGCCCGCCGAGACGCGCTCGTCCCCGGTCACCGGTGCGGACGTCGGCGCCGGGCCCGGTTGGTGGCGGGCGTTGCTGCGGGTTTTCAGACGGCGGTGAGGCGCACCACCGGATATTCGCGCTCGGATTTGCGTTGGTATTTCTCGTAGCGCGGCTGTTCACGCAAGATCCGGGTCCACGCTTGGGCACGATCGGCGCCCTCGAGGCGCTGCGGGCGCACCGGGCGCGGTGCGGACCCGCTGAATTCGATGGCGGCCTGGGCGGGGTGCGCCATGAGGTTGGCGTACCAGTCGGGGTGACGGTCGCCGCCGCCGGAGGCGACGATCAGCCAGGAGTTCTCGCCGTCGGCGAACCAGGCCAGGGGTGATTCACGGTGTGCGCCGCTGCGACGGCCGGTGGTGTGCAGGATGAGGGTGTTCATGCCCATCATCTGTCCGCCCTTGCGGCGGATGCGGGTGACGGTGCGGGCATTGGTCGTTCGCTGGAACCACAGCGACAGACGCCGCAATGGGCCGGGCGCCTGTTCGCCGGCGCTCGTCTTCGGCTGTTGCTCGGTCATGTTCGGCCACCTCCGGTTCGTTTCGTCGGGTCGGGCCCCGGACGGTGCTGCCGCTGTCCGGCCCCGTGGACCACGCTAGATGCGATGCCACCGGGAAAGCTTCTCGATTCCTGATCGGTTCGCGCGCGAAGCTGATCTTCGAGTGCGCGGATCCGTTCAGCTGTCGAATCCGTAGATGCGGGAATATACTGCCGATCGTGTCGAATCTGCGGATCAGCGAAGTGGCCGAACTCGTCGGAGTCAGCGATGACACCGTGCGCCGCTGGATCGACCAGGGACGCCTCGAGGCGATTCAACTCGACAGCGGCCGCAAGGGGGTCGGCGGCCGCGCGCTGGCGGAGTTCCTGCGCGCGCATGCCGAGGCGCCCGCGGTGGGGGCGACAGTGGCGGCCTCGGCCAGGAACCGGATGCGCGGGATCGTGACCCGGGTGGTCAAGGACACGGTGATGGCGCAGGTGGAGATGCAGGCCGGGCCGTTCCGGCTGGTGTCGTTGCTCAGCCGCGAATCGGTCGACGAGCTCGGTCTCGAGGTCGGCAGTGTCGCGGTGGCGTCGGTGAAGTCGACGCATGTCGTAGTGGAGATACCGGAAGGGCTGAGCTGATGAGGACGATCGCGGGAACGCGCACGGTTGCCGGCAGACGGACGGCGCGCGGCGCGGGGCTGCTGATGGCGGCAGCGGTGGCTTGCGTCGGCGTGGCGGGCTGCGGTTCCGACGACAGCACGGCCACCGACGGCTCCGCGGAGGTGTCGGGCACGGTGACGGTGTTCGCCGCGGCGTCACTGACAGAGGTGTTCACCGAGCTGGGGGAGAAGTTCGAAGCCGTCCACCCCGGGGTGGACGTGGTGTTCAGCTTCGCCGGTAGCTCCGCGCTGGCCCAGCAGATCGATCAGGGCGCGCCCGCCGATGTGTTCGCCTCGGCGGCACCGAAGAACATGCAGCAGGTCCGCGACAGCGGGCAGGTCACGGCCGAACCGCTCGTATTCGTCCGCAATCGGCTCGAAATCGCTGTCCCGCAGGGTAATCCGGGCGATGTGACCGGGCTGGCCGACTTCGCCGAGCCCGATCACAAGATCGCGTTGTGCGCCGAGCAGGTGCCCTGCGGCGCGGCCGCGGCGACGGTGTTCGAGGCCGCGGGCATCACTCCCGCGCCCGACACCCGCGAACAGGATGTGAAGGCGGTGCTGACCAAGGTCGCCCTCGGTGAGGTCGACGCGGGGCTGGTGTATCGCACCGATGTGCTCTCCGCGGGCGGCAAGGTCGAAGGCATCGACTTCCCCGAATCGGCCGCAGCGGTCAACGATTATCCGATCGCGGCGCTGGCCGGCGCGCCGAATCCGGCCACCGCGGCGGCGTTCGTCGATTTCGTCACCTCCGAGCGGGCCGAGCCCGTCTTCACCGCCGCGGGATTCGACGTCCCGTGACCGCGCCGGCACGACGGCGGTCGGTGCTCGGGCGGCGGCCGCTGGTGCTGGTGCTGCCCGCGGTCTGCGGACTGGCGTTCCTGCTGGTCCCGTTGATCGGGCTGCTGTTGCGCGCACCGTGGGCGAGCGTGCCGAGCCGGCTGTTCAGCGCGGAAGTCGGTCAGGCGCTGCGACTTTCGCTGATCTGCGCGAGCGCGGCCACGGTGATCTGCCTGCTACTGGGAATTCCCCTGGCGTGGTTGCTGGCGCGCGCCGAGCTGCCGGGGCGCGGGCTGATCCGGGCCCTGGTGACGGTGCCGTTGGTGTTGCCACCGGTCGTCGGAGGTGTGGCGCTGTTGCTGGCACTGGGCAGGCGCGGGTTCGTCGGCCGCTGTCTCGACGAGTGGTTCGGGGTGTCGTTGCCGTTCACGACCGCCGGGGTGATCGTGGCCGAGGCATTCGTGGCCATGCCTTTCCTGGTGATCTCGGTGGAGGGCGCGTTGCGGGCCGCCGACCCGCGGTTCGAGGAGGCGGCCGCGACGCTGGGCGCGAGCCGCTGGTACGCCTTTCGCCGGGTGACCTTGCCCTCGGTGATGCCGGGGGTCGTCGCGGGCGCGGTGTTGTGCTGGGCGCGCGCGCTCGGCGAATTCGGCGCCACCATCACCTTCGCCGGCAATTTTCCCGGCCGGACGACGACCATGCCGCTGGCGGTGTACCTGGCGCTCGAGACCGACCCCGACGCCGCGATCGTGTTGAGCCTGGTGCTGCTGCTGGTGTCGGTGGTGGTGCTCGTCGCGTTGCGGGAACGCTGGATCCGGGGTGTGGTGTGAATTCGCCGCGTGAGCCGGCGTTCCGGCGTGCGGCGAGCGCGGGTGCGCGATGAGCCTGTCCGCACGATTGCAGGTCACCCGAGGCCGATTCGCACTCGACCTGCCGTTGGAGGTGGAGGCGGGCGAGGTGATCGCTCTGCTTGGCCCCAACGGCGCGGGCAAATCCACCGCGCTGCGGGCGCTGGCCGGGCTGCTGGCGCTCACCGGCGGACATATCCGTCTCGACGAGCACCTCTGGGACGCGCCGCCGTCGGTGTTCGTGCCTGCCGAGCAGCGCCGGGCCGGTGTCGTGTTCCAGGACTATCTGTTGTTCGGGCATCTCTCGGCCCTGGACAATGTCGCGTTCGGGCTCCGCGCGCGGGGTGTGCGGCGCGCCGCGGCGCGGACCCGCGCGCTCGACTGGCTCACGCGGGTAGGGCTGCCCGAGGTGGCCGAGCGTCGCCCCGGCGCGCTGTCGGGCGGTCAGGCTCAGCGGGTCGCGCTGGCCCGCGCCCTGGTCACCGAGCCGCGGCTGTTGTTGCTCGACGAGCCGCTGGCCGCGCTCGATGCCGCCACCCGTCTGCAGGTGCGTACCGATCTGGGGCATCATCTGCGCGACTATCCCGGTCACACGGTGCTGGTCACCCACGATCCGCTCGATGCCATGATCCTGGCCGACCGGCTGATCATCGTCGAGGACGGCGCGATCGTGCAGCAGGGCGCCCCCGCCGAGGTCGCCGCGCGCCCGCGTTCGGACTACGTCGCCCACCTGATGGGGCTGAACTTGTATCGCGGCCGCGCGCACGGCAGCGTGGTCGATCTCGACGGCGGCGGGCACCTCACGATCGCCGAACCCGCCGAGGGCCCGGTGTATGTCACCTTCGCCCCGCACGCGGTGGGCCTGCATCCCGAGCGTCCCGGCGGCAGTCCACGCAACAGCTGGCTGGTCACCATCGCCGGGATCGAACAGCACGCCCACACCACCCGCGTCCGTCTCGACGGAACACCCTCGGTCCTGGCCGATATCACCGCCGCGACGGTCGCCGAGCTGCGCTTGAGCCCGGGCCGGCAGATCTGGGCGGCGGTGAAAGCGACCGAAATCCGTTCGTATCCGGCCTGATCGCCGCGCGGTGATCGGTATCGCCTGGCGACGACCGAGCCACCGTCAGGCGTCGGGCGCGTCAGGGGTCTGCGGGCCGGGCAGCATCACGGTGCGCAGCATGCGCAGTTTGCGGCCGGGTGCGGGGCCGTTGTTCGTCAGCGGCACGATCGCCGCCGCCAAGGCCTGGCCGAGGGCGTCGAGTTCGGCGTCGTCGAGCCAGAGTCCGGACACGCTGTAGCCGATGCCGTCGCGGGCGAGGTCGATCTCGCCGCGTGCGAGGTAGCGGTCGAAGTCCAGCATCATGCCCGCGATATAGGCGAGGAAGGCGCGGCGGTGGTCTTCGGCGGTCATCGTGGCGAGGTCGCCGGGGTCGATGCCCGCGGCGGCCAGTTCCAGCCGGTAGGTGCGTTCGACGGTGCCGCGGACGCGGCGTTCGTCGGCGACGGTGAGGACGCCGCCGTCGACCAGGCGGGCGATATGGCGGTAGAGGCTGCCCGCAGGCACGTCGCCGAGTTCTTCGCCGAGTGCGGCCGTGGTCAGGCTCCGATCGCCGAGGAAGGCCTGCACGATGCGCATACGTACCGGGTGCAGCAGCAGTTCTACCGAGTCCACGGCACCGATCTTACCGCCATTATCACTTATGAGAATATTCGTGCTATCGTGAATATCGAAGCAAGCAACGCGCCGGAAGGGACGACGCAATGACCGAGCGGAACAACCCCCACATCCCCGAACCCCAGGGCACCCTGGCGGGCATGCCCTACGACTGGCGGCCGCCCACCGCGCAGCGGATGCGGGCGCGCTGGTGGAATCCGAACGATCCGCGTCTGTTCACCCCCAAGGCTTTCGGCTGGGGCTGGGATCTGAACCTCTACCGGGTGCTGCACCCGCGCGGCGGAAAGGCCGAAGCCGGTCGCTGACCGGAGCACGACGAGCGGGGCCCGTGGCGTGATCGCCGCGGGCCCCGCTTCCGTTCGGTCCCACAAATGCCGATCGGTTCATCTGCGCGGCGATCTCGCCTGGCCTACATTCGGATCCCATGCTGACCATCGACCTGCCCGCCCCCGACGGCACGATCGAGGCCGTGATCGCCCGCCCCGACGGCGACGGCCCCTGGCCGGGCGTGGTGATCGTCCACGACGCCACCGATTTCGGCGCCGATGTGCGCAAGCACGTCGCCATGCTCGCCGAGCGCGGCTACCTGGCCATCGCGCCGAACCTGTTCTCCCGCGGCCGCACCCGATGCATCCGGTCGGTCATGCGCGCGCTGTGGTTCACCGGCGGCCGCAACGACGCCGAAGCCGCACCGGTGCGCGACATCCTCGCCGCCCGCGACCACCTGCTTGCCGACCCGCAGTGCACCGGCCGCACCGCCGTGATCGGCTTCTGCATGGGCGGCGGCTTCGCTCTGCTGACCGCGCCGCACGGTTTCGACGCCGCGGCCCCCTTCTATCCGGGCCTGTACGGCGATTACCGTTCCCTGCTCGACGGCGCCTGCCCGATCGTCGCCAGTTACGCGGGCCTGGACCCTTCGCTCATCGGTGCCGCGGACAAACTGAAGCGCTCCCTGGTCGATCTCGGTGTCCCGCACGACATCAAGACCTATCCGCGCGTCACCCACGGCTTCGCCAACACCTTCCCGGCCGAACCGTTGCTGCGCGTCACCGGCCTGGGCTACAACGAGGCCGCCACCGCCGACGCCTGGCAGCGCATCTTCGCCTTCTTCGACCGGCACCTGACCCGGCCGCCCGCCGACGACTGAGCAGCCACCGGGGTGGGCAGCGCCGCCGGCCCCACTCGCGGGCGTACGCTTCTCAACGGTTCGCCAGCCGGTTCGGCTCCCGCGGAACCCGCACGAAGTCACCGACCATCTCGTCATCGATACGGCAGACCCGACGGGTCCCGAACGAAGCTCGAATGGAAGGAACGCCATGAAGATCGTGATCATCGGCGGTACCGGGCTCATCGGCTCGAAGCTCGTCGCGCATCTGGGCGAGTGGGGACATCAGGCGGTGGCCGCCGCACCGAGCACCGGCGTGAACGCGCTCACCGGCGAAGGCCTGGGTGCGGCGCTCACCGGCGCCGATGTCGTGGTGGATGTGTCCAATTCGCCATCGTTCGCCGACGACGACGTGATGACCTTCTTCCGCACCGCCACCACGAACCTGCTCGCCGCCGCCGAGCAGGCCGGAGTCGGTCATGTCGTCGCACTCACCGTGGTGGGCGCCGACCGGCTGCCCGAGTCGGGGTATTTCCGGGCAAAGGTGGCGCAGGAGAAGCTGATCACGGAATCGGGGCTGCCGTATTCGCTCGTGCACGCCACCCAGTTCTTCGAATTCGCCGCCGGCATCGCCGACACCTCCACCGTCGACGGCCAGGTGCGACTGACCGATGCCGGTGTGCAGCCGATGGCCGCCGAGGATGTGGCCGCCGCAGTGGCCCGGGTCGCCGCCGCCGCACCGCTCGACGGCAACGTCGAGATCGCGGGCCCAGAGGCGTTCGGCCTGGATCGGTGGATCCGCACGGTGCTGCAGGCGCACTCGGATCCGCGTCCGGTGGTCACCGACCCGCGGGCCCGCTACTTCGGCGCTGTCCTGGGCATCGACAGTCTGCTGCCCGGACCGGAGGCGCTGCTCGCTCCGACACGACTCGAGCAGTGGCTGGCCCGCAGCTGATACACCGACCCTCGCGTCGGTTCCGGCACCCGATCGCCACCACGATGACCGGTGTGCCCCCCTGGGTCGCACTGTCGTGTGGTGAACACCTCCGACGCGCTGCCGCCGGAGCCCTTCGGAGGTGGCCTCCCGGTATTCGATTCCGGGGACGGGGCTCACAGTGGCCCGATGTGGACAGGCCGATGGATACCCCCTAGGGTATAGCGGGTACCCCCTGGGGTATCTCGCGCGCGCATCCGGACGGAACCGGTCGCCGTATGAGGGCAGCTGTGCGCCTCATATACCCCCGGGGGTATAGTGGCACGACGAAGGAGATCGCATGTGTTATCCGGTCACTTGCTCCATCTGCAAGAAGACGACCTGGGGCGGTTGCGGCTCGCATGTCGACAGCGTCATGAGAAGGGTCCCCGCGTCGCGCCGCTGCGAGTGCAAGAAGGGCGCGGCCACGAACACTGCGATCGGATCCGGATTCTTCGGCCGGTTCCTCGGCCGCTGAGTGTATGACCGCCGACCGCCCGTGGGCGGTCGGCGAACAGATCACCCCGGGCGCAGTGCGCCCTTCTATATACCCCCACCCGTATCAGGAGGCTTTGAATGAGCAGCAACAACGCTGTCCGGGAGGATCAGCCGCCAACGACGAAATCGGGCGCCGCCCCGCCGAAGCCCGGGGCGCTGGCTCGCCTGGGCACGGTCATGACCTCGCACACGAAGTGGGTCATCGGTGTGTGGCTGATCGCGCTGGTCGCGCTCGGGGCGGCCGCGCCGACCGTGTTCAGCTCGCTCGCCGGAGCCGGCTGGCAGGCCAACGGCTCGGAATCGGTGCGCGTGCGCGAACTGGCCCAGCAACACTTCGGGGGCAACTCCTCGGCGGCCGTTCAGGTGGTCGTGCACTCCGAGGACAAGCAGGTCTCCGATCCCGCGGTGCAGCAGGTCATCGCCGATGCCACCGCGATATTCCGGGCAGACCACCGATTCGGCGAGGTGATCGCCCCGCAGCCCGGGATGTCGGTCAGCCCCGACGGCCACACCGGAATCCTGATCGCCGGCGCGAATGCGAGCACCGACGACATGGTCAAGGCGGTCGACGAACGCAAAGCCGAGTTGACGGCCCTGTCCACCGACGACGTCGAGGTCTATCCCACGGGCGCGTCCGCGCTGTGGAGCGACTTCAACAAGGCCAATCACGACGCGATGATCAAAGCGGAGATGATGTCGTGGCCGGTGACGCTGGCGATCATGGTGCTCGCCTTCGGTTCGTTGGTCGCCGCGGGACTGCCGTTGCTGCTCACCCTGGCAGGCCTGGTCGCCTCCGCGGGCGGCTTGGTGCTGCTCAACTCCCTGACGCCGATCTCGGTGTGGGCGATGAACTTCGCGATGATGTTCGCCCTCGCACTCGGCATCGACTACGCCCTGTTCCTCGTCGCACGCTTCCGTGACGCCCTGCGCAAGACCGGAGATCCGCGTGCCGCGGTCGCCGAGACCATGGACACCGCGGGCAAGGCGGTCGTGCTGTCGGGGCTGACGGTGCTGATCAGCCTGTCGGCTGTGCTGCTCGTGCCCGCTCCGGCCGTGCGGACCATGGCTGTGGGCATCATGATGGCGGTCGTCTTCGTCCTCGCCGCCACCTTGACCCTGCTTCCCGCGGTCCTCGGCAAGCTCGGGCCGAAGGTGAACGCGGGTGCGCTGCCGTATGCCAAGCGACAGGAACATCGCTCCCCGCGGTTCGAGGCGTGGGGCAACCTGCTGCACAGGCACCCGTGGCCGTTCGCCGTCGGCTCCCTGCTGGTGCTGATCGCGCTGTCGCTTCCCGTGCTGGGATTGAAGGTCGCCATGCCCTCCATCGAGGTCGTGCCGACCGACGCCCCGGTGCGCCAGGGTTATGAACTGGTCCAGGCACAGATGGGGGAGGGTGCGCCGGGCATGCTCCAGATCATCGCTCCCGCCGCGGATGCGCAGGCGACTGCCTCGGCCGCCACGGCGACACCGGGTATCGCCATGGTCACTCCGCCGATGCCGGCCGCGGACAACTCCGGCTATGTGATGCTGCAGGCGATGCCGGATGTCGATCCCTCCGACGAGGCCATGGGCTCGATCCTCGACCGGCTGCGTGCGGATCTGCCCGCGCAGGCAGTGGTCGGCGGCGCGCCCGCGGAGAACCTCGATCTGCAACAGGCCCTCGACGACTACCTGCCGGTGATCATCGGCATCATCCTCGTGCTCGGCTTCGCGCTGCTGCTGGTCGCGCTCCAGGCGCCGCTGATCGCGATCCTGGGCACGGTGGTGAGCCTGCTGTCGACCGCGGCGGCATTCGGTGTGGCGAAGCTGATCTTCCAGGACGGCCACGGTGCCGGACTGCTCGGCTTCACTCCGCAGGGCTTCCTGGACGGCTGGGGACCGGTGTTCTTCTTCGCGATGATCTTCGCCATCGCGATGGATTACACGGTGTTCCTGCTCTCGACCGCCAAGGAGCATTACGAGGAATCCGGCGACACGAAGGTCGCGCAGGTCATGGGATTGGCGCACTCGGGTCGCGTGATCGCCGCGGCCGCGGCGGTGATGGTGGCGGTGTTCTTCACCTTCGCCCTCGCCGAGCCGCTGCCGCCGAAGGAGATGGGCATCATCCTCGGTGTCGCGGTGCTCCTGGACGCGGTCTTCATCCGGTTGGTGCTGCTGCCGGTGCTGCTGCGACTGACCGGTCATGCCGCGTGGTGGTCACCGGCCTGGCTGCGCCGGATGCTGCCGGACATCAGCTTCTCCCACAGCTGAGGCGAAGGGGTATGTATGGCCGGGTTCACCCTGCCCTACATACCCCTAGGGGTATACTGGGAGGGTCGACGAAAGGAATCGCCATGGTGGGAAACGACGAGAACATCGCACTGGTACTCAACAGATTGCGCCGCGCGCAGGGACAACTCGCCGGGGTGATCTCGATGATCGAGAGCGGCCGCGACTGCAAGGACGTGGTCACCCAGCTGGCCGCGGTTTCGCGCGCCCTGGACCGGGCCGGATTCAAGATCGTCGCCAGCGGTCTGCGTGAATGCCTCACCGGCGAAACCGAGAACGGCAAGGAACCCCTGACCGAAGCCGAGCTGGAAAAACTCTTCCTCGCACTGGCCTGACACCTGCGCCAGGCCCGCACACCCCCCGCGACAAGGAGAATCTTGTGAACAGCCTTCCACGCCATCACGGCTGGAACGTCGAACGAGTGGTGCCGCTGATGGCAGGGACGATGGTGCTGCTCAGCGTGATCCTGAGCGCGGCCGTCACACCGTGGTGGCTGCTGCTCACCGGGTTCGTGGGCGCCAACCTGGTCTTCTACGCGGCGGTCGGATGGTGCCCGGCCAGCTTGATGATGGAAAAGGCCGGACTCCAGCGCGCCGCCTGCCGCGTCCCGGCACCCCAGCGATGAACATCCCAGAAGGTATCGACGATCGACCAGACGGAGGCACACCGATGAACCTGGCACTGTCCACCACCCTGAAGACGTCCTTCGACGACGCCGTCAGCCGAACCCGTGCGGCCTTGCAGGAACAAGGATTCGGCGTGCTGACCGAGATCGACATGCAGGCCACTCTCAAAGCCAAGCTCGGCGCCGACATGGAGCGCTATCTGATCCTCGGCGCCTGCAATCCGCCGCTGGCACACCGGGCCGTGGAGGTGAACCGTCAGATCGGCCTGCTGCTGCCGTGCAACGTGATCGTGCGCGACGCCGACGACGGCACGGTCCTGGTGGAGGCGATGAACCCCGAGCTGATGGTCCAGGTGACCGGCGAGCCGGCACTCGAAGTGGTCGCCGAGGAAGCCGGCCGCCGCCTGCGGTCCGCGATCGACGCCCTGGCCGCGGAGAACTGAGACCCGCCGCGCCACGCCGATAGGAACAGGGAGAAGGTGCCCCCATGTTGCGGTTCTTCCTCGTCGGTTTCCTCGGCCTGACCCTGGTGGTGGTCGGCGTCGTCGCCGCTGTCGGCGGCTGGGGGTGGTGGGTGCTGGTCGTGCTCCTGGCGTTCTTGCTGGGAGTCGGCACCTACGATCTCGTGCAGCGGCGGCATTCGGTGCTGCGCAACTATCCCGTCCTCGGCCACATGCGCTACCTGCTCGAAAGCGTCCGTCCGGAGCTGCAGCAGTACTTCATCGAACGCAACTTCGACGGGCGCCCCTTCGACAGGGACGTGCGCACTGTCATCTACGAACGCGCGAAGGGCATCCACGGCGAACTGTCGTTCGGCACCGAACGCGACATCGGCGAGATCGGTTACGAGTACCTGGTGCATTCGACCGCCCCGGTACCCGAACCGGAGCAATTGCCCCGGGTACGGATCGGGGGACCGGACTGCAGCGCACCGTACTCGATGTCGCTGCTGAACGTCTCCTCCATGAGCTTCGGCGCCCTGTCCGCCAACGCCGTCATGGCATTGAATCGCGGGGCCGCACGGGGTGGATTCGCCCACGACACCGGCGAGGGCGGACTGACGCCCTACCACCTGCACGCCGGCGGTGATCTGGTGTGGGAGATCGGATCGGGCTACTTCGGCGCCCGCGACCGGGACGGGAACTTCGACCCGGCGGAGTTCGCGGACAAGTCGGCCAACGAGCAGGTCAAGGCGATCTCGCTCAAGCTCAGCCAGGGAGCCAAGCCCGGCGTCGGCGGGGTCCTGCCCGCCGCGAAGGTGAGCGAGGAGATCGCACGCTATCGAGGCGTCCCCGCGCACGAGAAATGCGTCAGTCCCGCGGCGCACTCGGCGTTCTCCACACCCCGCGAAATGGTCCTTTTCCTCGCCCGGCTGCGTGAACTATCCGGAGGCAAACCCGTCGGTTTCAAGCTCTGCGTCGGATCACGCGGCGAACTGCTGGCGATCTGCAAGGCCATGCTCGCCGAAGGGACGGCGCCGGACTTCATCATCGTCGACGGCGCGGAGGGCGGCACCGCCGCGGCACCGCTCGAGTACGAGGACAACGTGGGTCTTCCGCTCACCGACGGGCTGATGACGGTCCACAACGCGCTCGTCGCCACCGGACTGCGCGACCGCATCAAGATCGGCGCCAGCGGCAAGGTCGCCACCGGCAACGACATCGTCAAACGACTCATCCAAGGGGCCGACTACACCAATTCCGCGCGGGCGATGATGATGGCGATCGGATGCATCCAGGCACAGCGCTGTCACACCAACACCTGCCCGGTCGGAGTGACGACACAGGATCCGAAGCGAGCACGGGCTCTGGATGTGACGGACAAGGCGATACGCGTGCAGCGATTCCAGGAGAGCACAGTGCGGCAGGCGGTCCAGCTCATGGCGTCGATGGGCGCCGGTGGTCCCGGCGAGCTGACGACCGACATGCTGCGCAAGAAGACCTCGCCCACCATGATCAGTTCCTACACCGAGCTGTACGAATGGCTCGCCCCCGGTGAGCTGCTGGCAGCACCGCCGTCCACCTGGGCATCGGATTGGCATGCCGCCTCACCCGATTCGTTCCGGCCCGCGCGATAGGCGGCTAACCGGCGCCTTCGCTCTCCGGCGCCAGCGTGAAATAGTTCTCCTCCTCCTGCACGAAGTGCAGTTTCAGCAGCGCATACAGCCCGTACAGGGCGGCGAGCAGGTCGTCACATTGGTCGGCCCGCAGACCGCCCGCCGCATCGGCCTGCGCGAGATGCGCGCGCAGCCGACGGCTGAGCCGATCGATCTCGGCATGCATGCGGCTCATCGTCGCGGTCGCCTCCCCACCACCGAGCGGCACCGCCAAGGCGGGGTAGAGCTCACTGTCCTCGGCGTGTTCGTGCGGCAGCAGCGTGTCGAACAGAAACGCGTCGGTGCGGCGCAGCGCCGCATGCGCGGCGACGAGGTCACCGGCGGCGAGCAATTGGGCGGTCTCGCGCAGGATCGACAGCTCGTCGCGCAGCTCGTCGTGTTCGGCGGAGAACCTGTGCAGCATGATCTCGGTGTCCTCGGGCAGATTCAGCTCACGGGCTCGGTCACCGCGCAACGCACGCAGGGCGTTGAGGATGACCGCGACATCGATGCCCTCCTGCAGCAGCGCGCCGACCGCCGGAGGCAGATACCCGAACGCGGCGAATCCCATCGCGATCAGCGACAGTCCCATGCCGACAGTGGCGCTCTGCACGGCGATGCGACGTGAGCGGCGAGCGATCTCCATCGCGTCGGCGAGCGGGTCGAGCCGGTCGCTGGTGAGCACGATGTCCGCGCTCTCCGAACTCGCCGTCGACCCGCGGGCGCCCATGGCGACGCCGACGGTCGCGGCGGCGAGCGCGGGCGCGTCGTTCACGCCGTCGCCGACCATCACCGTCACCGCGGACTCCCGCTCGGCGCGCACGCCCGCGACCTTGTCGGCCGGGGACTGCTCGGCATAGACCTGGTCCAGACCGAGGACGGACCCGATCTCCTCCGCGGGCTCGCGCCGGTCACCGGTGAGCATGACCAGCCGGTTCAGCCCCGCCGAGCGCAACCGGCGCAGCGTGCGGGAGGCGTCGCGCCGCAACGGGTCCACGAACAGCAGGGCGCCCGCGAGATCCCCGGCCACCGTGATCCACGCGACCACCGCACCGTCGAGGGCGGCACGGCTCTGCACCGCCCGCGCCCATCCCGGCGCGTCGGCGGGCAGGGTCAGCGTGCCGACAGTGACCCGACGGCCGTCGACGGTGGCGGACACACCGGTACCGGCCTGCTCGTCGACGTCGGTGGGCATCGACAGCGCCAGCCCGCGCATCTTCGCCTCCTGCACGATGGCCGCGGCGAGCACGTGCGGGGAGAGCTGATCGGCGGAAGCGGCCAACCGCAGCACTTCGGTGGCGTCGCCGCCGGGGGCGGTGACGATATCGGCACTGGTGGGACGACCACTGGTGAGCGTGCCGGTCTTGTCCATCACCAGCGTCGTCGCGTGCCCGAGATTCTCGAGCGCGCCGCCGCTGCGGATCACCACGCCCAAGCGCGAAGCCCGCGACAGTCCCGACACGATCGCGACCGGCGCCGCGAGCAGCAGCGGGCACGGGGTCGCCACCACGAGAACAGCGACCGCACGGGTGGCCGAGCCGCTCAACAGCCACGCGAGCCCGGCCATGACCAGCGCCAAGGGCAGGAACCAGGCCGCGACCCGGTCGGCGATCCGCACCACCGGGGCGCTCTCGGCGGCGGCCTCGCGGGCCAGGCGCACGATACCGGCGTAGGTGCTGTCCTCGGCAGTGGCGCTCGCATGCATCTCGAAAGCCCCACCGGCGTCGACGACGCCGCTGCGTATCGCCTCCCCGGTCCGGCGCTGCACATGCATCGGCTCACCGGTGAGCACGGATTCGTCGAGCACCGCGAGCTCGGAGGTGAGCCAGCCGTCGACCGGGACCACCTCGCCCGGTCCGACGACCACGATGTCACCGACAACGACCTCGGCCAGCGGCACCACTTCCAACTCGTCGCCGACTCGCCGGCGAGCCGTGCGCGGAGCACGCTCGAGCAGGGACCGCAGATCCTTGGTGGCGCGGCGTTGCGCGGCCGCGTCGAGGGCCTGCCCGGAGGCGAGCATGACACCGATCAGCGCGCCTGCGACGTACTCGCCGACCAGCAAGGTGCCGAGCAAGGAGAGCACCGCGATCAGGTCGACCCCGACCCGGCCGTGCCGCAGCGCGTCGATCACCCACCATACGGCCGGCACAACAGCGACCACGGTGCCCGCGATCCAGCAGGCGTCGGCGACGTCGCGGGCATCCGCCAGCCACGCGACACCGCCCGCCACCAGAGCTGCCACACTGGCGACGAGGAAGATCAGCTCGCCCCGAGCGCGTATTCGCTCATACCATGCGGCCTTCGGCGCCGCCGGCGCATCGGTCATGGCGCCGCTCCCTCTCCGATGCGATCGGACTGCCCTGTCTCCCTCGAGGCTACCTGGATCGCCCTGCGCCGACGCCGGTCGGCGCACCGGGTCTGCGACCGGACTCTGCGGCGTCGGATTCGCCGCCATCCCATGCTGCGGTCGCATCGCGATGTCGCCGACGTCGGCATGTCGCGGGTAATCGTCCACCGCCGGCTCCGGCTGCCGGCGCGGAGCAGCCTCGGCTCAGCTCGGCGTGTGGACCTCGCCGGGTTCCTTGTCGATGCGCAAACCCCGCCAGCTCGGATGCCGCAGCCCTTCGGAGGTGGCCTCCCGATATTCGATATCGGCGACGAGCTCGGGCCGCACCCAGTGCGCGGCGACCGCGACAGCACGCGGCACGGGCAGGTCGAACGGGGAATCGGCCCGCGGAATCTCGTCGAGGCGGGCACGCAGCCGAGCGCGCTCGTGCTGTTTCCAACCCGTGCCGACATTGCCGATGTGCACCAGCCGCCCCTGCGCGTCATAGGCGCCCAGAATCAGCGAACCGAACGAACCACGCACCGAACCCTGCCCCGGCAACCATCCGGCGATCACCGCTTCGGTGGTTCTGCGCAGCGGCATCTTGATCCAGGCGCTGCTGCGCGCGCCGGGCCGGTACGGGGAGTCGAGACGTTTGGCGACGATGCCCTCGAGGCCGTGATCGGCGGCGTCGGCGACCAACAGTCCGGGGTCGACATCGGTCCACACCGGGGACAGCTGCAACGGCGGATGAGTCAGATCCAGCCGGTCCAGCAGCGCGCGGCGGTCGGCATAGGACAGTCCGACGGTCGGACGGCCGTCGAGGACGAGCAGGTCGAAGATCATGTAGAGGACCGGCACCTCACGAATGAGCTGGGCGGAGGGCACCCGCACGTGCATGCGCCGCTGCAACCGGGAGAACGACGGCGCACCGTGCTCGCCGCCGGGGGCGATGATCTCCCCGTCGAGCACCGCGCCCTCGGCCGCGACCCGTTCGGTCACCGCGGCGGCGATCTCGGGGAAGGAGGTCGTCACCTGCTTGGCGTTACGGCTGTAGAGGACGCATTCCCCGGAGGTGGTGTCGGCGACGGCGCGCATGCCGTCCCATTTCATCTCGAACCCCCACCCGCTCGGATCGGCGGGCGGGGTCCCAGCGGTGGCCAGCATCGGCGCGGGCGCCATGCCATCAGCATATCGGCAGCAAATAGCGATATGGCTGGTGTCAGCTCTGCGCGGTGGGCCGGACGACGAGTTCGCTCACATCCACCGTGCCGGGCCGATCGATGGCGAAGGCGATGGCCTCGGCGATCGCCCGGGCGGGCAGGCCGATGCTGTCGCTGGTCCGTTTGATCGCGGCACGCACCTCGGGGTTGCTCGACGCCTCGACGAAGGGAGTGCGGACCATTCCGGGAGACACCGTCGTCACGCGCAGGCAGTCACCGGCTTCCTGACGCAGTCCCTCGCAGATCGCGCGCACCGCGACTTTCGTGCCCGCGTACACCGCCATGTTCGGCACCACGCGATAGGCGGCGGTGGAGGCGGTGGTGATGAAATGCCCGCTGCGCTGGGCACGGAGGACGCAAACGCTTGCGCCACAGCGGCGGCGACGTGCGCGAATACGCCTACACCGCCTTCCACGTCGCCGAGCACCCCGATAACACGCTCGTGGTCTACGCCGCGCCGCAGTAGATCCGGCGCGGCGGCCCGCTCATTCGCCCCGCCACTGCGGCGCACGCTTCTCGGCGAACGCGCGCGGTCCTTCGGCGGCATCCTTGCTCATGAACACCGGGATGGTCTGTTCGGTGTTCATCTGCCAGATCGGCTGATCCCAGTCGGAACCGAAAGCCGCGGCCCGATGGATGATCCGTTTGGAGGCGCGCACCGCCAGCGGCGCGTTCGCCGCGATGGTCTCGGCCAGTTCCAACGCCTCCGGCAGCACGCGATCGGCGGGAACCACCCGATTGACCAGACCCCACTGCACAGCGGTCGCGGCGTCGATCGGCGTGCCGGTCAACGCCATCTCCAGGGCGACCTTCTGCGGGATCTGACGCGGCAGCCGCAGCAGACCGCCCGCCGCCGCGACCAGCCCGCGCTTGACCTCCGGCAGGCCGAGCTTCGCCTCCTCGCTCATCACCGCCACATCGCAGGCCAGCACGATCTCGGTGCCGCCGCCGAGGGCGAACCCGTTGACCGCCGCGATCAGCGGCTTGTCGACGAAATGCTGCACCAGCCCCGCGAATCCGTACTCCGGATGCTGCGGGTCACCGATATCGCGGCCCTGCGCGAGCGCCTTGAGATCCGCGCCCGCGCAGAACGCGCGCCCGGCTCCGGTGATCACCCCGACCCGCAGCTCGGGATCGCCGGCCAGTTCTTCGAGCGCGGCGCCCACCGCGCTCGACAGTGCCGAGTCGACGGCGTTCATGGCCTCGGGCCGGTTGAGCGTGATGACGGCGACCTGACCCCGGCGTTCCAGGGTGGCGGCATCGGACATGAGCTGACCTCCTCGCTACGACCCGCCACGGTGCGGGCCCGCTGCAGCCACCAACCTACCGTCCGAGCTCCCGGCTCACGGGGTGGTCAGGGCCGTGACCGCGCCGGCGAACATGGTGTTCTTGATCGCGGCGAGCGTGCCGGAATCCTTGCTGCCCAAGGGGCGCACGTATCCCAGCGCCACCTCGAGCAGCTGGTCCTCGGCGACGGCGGCGTCCACCAGTCCCGTCGACTCGGCGTCGGCGCCACCGAAACGGCGTCCCGTGGTCATGGACGCGACCTGCGCCCTCGGGGTCAGCTTCGCCTGGATCAGCGCCGCCATGCCGGGCGGGAACGGGATGCGGATGTCGACCTCGGGGAAGCAGAAGAAGCCGCGGTCGGCGCGCATGGCCCGGAAGTCGTGGGCGATGGCGAGCATGGCGCCTGCGCCGAACGCGTGACCGTTGACCGCCGCCGCGGTCGGCAGCGGGAAGGTCAGCACCCGCGCCAGCAGCGCCTGCACCTGCCCGACATACCACTGCATGCGGTCGGCGTTGGCGCCCAGCCACTCCAGATCCAGGCCGTTGGAGAAGAACTTGCCGGTCGCCGTCGTCACCAGCGCGTGCGCACCCTCGGCGAGCACCGTGTCGAGGTGGGCGTTCACCTCCTCGAGGAATGTGGGGGAGAAGCGGTTCTCGTCGTCGCCGAGGTTCAGCACGGCGATGGAGTCGCGAATATCGAGGCTGGTCACAGGGTTTGCCTTTCCGGTGGGGTGATATCGGGAACAGGGATGGCCAGGATCGCGCGGACCGCGGCGCGCAGGTGTTCGCGTGCCAGCGGATCGGCCCAGCGGTCGCGACGCAGCAGCAGCGCGGTCGGCAGATCGACCAGGCAGCTGGTCAGCACCTCGACCGCGCGCCGATCACGCCGCCCCCAGCGGCGCATCGACAGCTCGATCAGCAGGTCGATCAATTGCCGTTCGGTGGCGGCGATCCGGGCGGCGAGGTCCGCGGGCAGCTCGGCGCCGAGCAGTTCGTCGCGCGAGACGGTGAGCACCAATCGCGCGGAGGCGGGGAAGCGCTCGGCGAACACGCATGGCGCCTCGGCGGCCGCGACGATCGCCTCGACGGGATCGCTGCCCGCGCCGCCGGCGAGTTCACGTTGCAGTTCCAGGAACCGGTGCGCGGCCCGCAACCAGGCGCGCCCCAGCAGACCCGCCCGGGATCCGAAGGTGTGATAGAGCGCGCCGTTGGACATTCCGGTCACCGCGGCCACCGCGCGCACCGTCACCGCCGCCGGACCCGAGCGCGCGGCGAGCGCTTCGGCGGCGTCGAGCACGACGTCGGGGTCGTGTACCCGGGGGCGTGGCATGAGCGAAACCATAACAGAGCGCTTGCTCTGTTATTCGGGGGGCCGGAAGTGTGCGGGGTTGCGCACGCGCACTACAGGATTCACGACCGGTGGCGCCACCGATACGGTAGCCTTCGACCAGCTCCCCTCATCCCGCCCGAACGAACGGAATGGCACCCGCATGTCACGAGTCGTCACCAAGGAGCAGTACTTCCACACCGCTCTCGAGGTGCTGGCCGAACTCGGATTCAAAGGGCTCAACATCGGCGTCCTGTGCCGACAGCTCGGCGTCACCAGCGGCTCGTTCTACCACCACTTCGGCAGCTGGCAGGGCTTCGTCGACGCCCTGCTCGAGCACTGGGAGAACCGCCAGATCCTGCAGCTGCGCGAGCGCAACTTCAACCAGGGCAACCCCGACGACGACGTCGCCGCCATGGCCGACCTCGCCCTCGGCCTGCACCACGCCGCCGAAGCCGCCATCCGCGCCTGGGCGGGCAATGACGAATCGGTGAACCTCGCCCTCAAACGCGTCGACGAATCCCGCCGCCGCACCGTCCACAAAGCCGTCATCGGCGTCATCGGCGACGACCACACCGCCACCGTGGTCACCTCACTGGGCATGTCCATGCTCGTCGGCTACCAGCAGATCGCCGCGGGCGGCGGCGACGGCACCTCCCTCGACGACCTGCTCACCCAGTACAAGCGACTGATCTACTCCCACGTCCGACGCTGAACCCGGCCCAGGACGCGGCCGGGTCCGCCCGGAAATACCGCGTGACCTACACCGGATTCCCCGTCGACACCTGCGCACCGGACTCCGCATCCTCCTCGACCCGCGCAGCGGTGACCCGCACCCACGTGCTGTTCACCGCCGAGGTCCCCGAAAACGGATCCACCAGCGCCGGATCCGGCAGCAGATTCGCATTCGCCCCCGGCAACGACGCCGCCACCGACCACCCCACACCGGGCTCACGATGCCCCCACCCGTGCGGAACCGCGACCGCACCGGCACGGATCTCGTCACTGACCTCCAGAGCCACCACGATTGACCCGGTAGCGGAGACGACCTCCACCAGATCACCATCGGCGAGCCCGCGCGCCCGCGCATCCTCGGGATGCATCAACGCGGTGCAGCGAACACGCCCCTTCACCATCGACGGCAGATTGTGCAGCCAGGAGTTGTTGCTGCGCAGGTGACGACGACCGATCAACTTCAGATCGAAACCGTCCGGCGCCGCCGTCAACGCCCGCCCCGCCACCGCCTCGTCGACCAGCTCCCTGGCCGCGCGCACGAATTCCTCCGGCGCCACATGCACCTTCCGGTCCTTCGTCGCGATGATCGACCGCAACCGTGGTCGCAGCGGACCCAGATCGATACCGCCGGCCGAATGCCGCACCTTCGCCACCGTCACCCCCTTGCGGCCGCGCCGCAACACGCCGTAAGGACCGGTCGCCATCGCCAGCGCGGTCAACCGCAGCGGGGAAGCCACCCCGAACACCGCGTTCACCGCCCGCCCGACGACCGGACGCACCGGCAGCGGCAGCACCTCGGTCACCAGCCGCGCCAGAATCTGCCAGTCCTCGAGCCCCTCGGCAGCCGGTTCGAACACCCGCGCATCGAAGCGCACGTTATTGCGCACACTGAACACCGGGAACAGGATGTTGAGATCCTCGCGCTCGAGCTGTGACACCGGCGGCAGGATGATGTCGGCATGCCGGGTCGTCTCGGTGATGTACATGTCCACCGCCACATGGAAATCCAGCGATTCCAGCGCCGGCGTCAGCCGCCCGCCCTGCGCCGTGGACAGCACCGGATTCCCGGCATAGGTGACCATCGCCCGCACCCGCTGCGGCCCCTCGGTGAGGATCTCCTCGGCCAGCGCCGCCACCGGCAGCTCGCCGCGGAAGGACTTGTAGGCCCCCGACCGGTCGGTCCAGCCCCCGTGCCCCACACCGAGGAATCGCGCGAAGGGCAACGGATCGACCGGGGGAGTGGCATACATCTGCCCGCCCGGCCGATCCAGGTTTCCGGTCACCGCGTTGATCGTGTTCACCAGCCAGTGCGTCAGCGTCCCGGTCACCTGCTGGCACACCCCGACCCGGGCGTAGAGCACCGCCGAACGCGCCGCCGCATGCTCGCGCGCCAGCCGCCGGATCGTCTCGGCGTCCACACCCGCGGGCCCGGCCATCGCCTCCGGGGTCACCTCGGCCACCAACGCCCGCAGTTCGTCCCAGCCCGAACACAACCGGCGCACCGCGCGCTCGTCGCACAGCCTCTCGGTCACCAGCACGTGCAGCACGGCCAGCAGCAGGTACACATCCCCGCCCGGCGCGACAGCCACGTGCTCGTCGGCCAGGCGCGCGGTCTCGGTGCGCCGCGGGTCGATCACGACCACCGCGCCGCCGCGCTCACGCACCGCTTTGATCCGCTGCTTGGCGCCGGGCATGGTGGTCACCGAGCCGTTGGACACGGCCGGATTGGCGCCGAGGACCACCAGCCGGTCGGTGCGGTCGATATCGGCCACCGGCATCAGCAGGTTCGATCCGTACATCTGCCAGGCCGCGAACTCCTGCGGGAACTGGTCCATGGACGAGGCGGTGTAGAAGTTGCGCGTCAGCAACGCGATGCGCAGCAGCACGCCGTAGAGCACCGAGGAACTGTGCGCCGCCGGATTGCCCAGATACATCGCGATCGCATGCGGCCCGTGTTCGGCGCGCACCGCCCGCAGCCGCCGCCCCACCTCGGCGAAGGCCGCGTCCCAGCCGATCGGGACGAACTCGTCACCGACCCGTTTGACCGGGGTGCGCAATCGATCGGGGTCGTGATGCAGGCCGGCCATCGCCGTGGCTTTGGGGCAGATGTAGCCCTTCGACAGCACATCGTGGGGGTTGCCTTCGATCCGCGTCACCTGTGTGTCTTCTACAGTCACCAGGATCCCGCAATGCGCTTCGCACAGCGTGCACTGTCGAGCGATGGTTTCGGTGCTCATGGTTCTTCGCGCCACCTTCCACGGTCCTGCGCTCAGGCTACCGCCGGATCCACACCCACAAGAGAGACTTCCGGCCAATTCGTCTCATTTTCTCATTACCGCCATCGATACGACAGCCCAGGCCCGACCCGACGCCGCCGCCGCACCCGGCCGGCGCCCCACCGCCGGCGAATCCACCCGGAACTGCACAGCCGGGACCGAGACAGGCACCTACATCCAGAACATCCCGCCCGGCGCGGAACGACCGCTGCCGATGGTCCTCGACGTGCACGGCTTCATGGAACCGGCCTTCCTCGAACACTCCGGCACCGGTTCGCCGCGCTCGCCACGGCCGGATTCGTGACGATCACCCCGCAGGTGAGCGAATTACGGAGCCCCGGAACGCCCACGAAGATCGCGGGCCGCAGGTCGGGTCCGCGAGCCACCGCGGCAGTATCGGCTGCGAAAAGTGCGGGCCGACAAAGGGATCGACCACCCAATAATCGTCACGTGACGTTTGAAAGGGTTGCCAGGGGGAGCCGAGGGGAGTGGTCGACCGAGCGCATGCGGGCCGCCGAACAGGCCGTCTCGAGACGTGGAACCACGCACCGGAAATTTTCCGGTGAAAATGGCTTGGCGTACAGGCGATTCGGGCGCGCCCGACCCGAACCGACCGCAGGGCGCATGAGGCGACGGGATACGGCACAAGCGACGTTCGGGCGCGCCGACGAGCCGGCGTGGGGCCAGGGCGGGGTCGACGGACGTGAGGGTGCGCGACACGGAGGGTCCGGCACGGAAACCATCGGGCGGGCAACGCAATCGAACCCCTTCTGCCGATCCCGTTGTCGCGCCGATAATCTACATTATGTCAACTAAGCTGCGTATTGCATCAGATGAAACACCCCCCCTGCCTCGCCGATGCCTGACACCGTTGCCGGAGTTCGACTGCGCGCAGTTCAGAGAAGTCCGCGGCCGGAGAGGATTTCGAAGGCGTCGTCGGCGGTGCGCCACAAGGCATCGATCTCGGCGCGAACGGCGGGCCGCAGAGCTGGATCCTGCAGGGCCAGACCGTTTCCGAAGATGACCACGTTGGCTCCCGCGTCGGCCACGCGCAGCAACGGCCCGCTCGCCTCCCCCGCACCCACGACCGCGTCGAGCCCCTCGCCGAGGAAATAGAACCGCCACAGCGGGCCGAGGTCGCCGCCGTAGATCGCCTTCGTGAGGTCGACGATGAGGAACCCGTCGGTGGCGATGGCGTCGACGATGCGGAAGTAGTCGACCGCGTTCGCGGGGGTGGCGCGGGTGGCGGCCACGGCCTCGGCCAGGTCGACGGTGAGGTGGGCGTTGTATCCGGCCATCGCCACCCGGGCCGCGGACAGTTCGCAGCGGCGGGTGAGGGCGAAGTAGTGGGCCCACTGCGGATCGGTCGGCGCGCCGGTGAATTCGGCGTGCACATTGCGCAGGAAACGCAGCAGCAGATCGAGGCTGATCCGGTGGGCCCATTCCGGGTCGTCGAACGCGGCCGGATCGCGTTGCAGCGGCAGTACCGCGGACCGCTCGACGGCGTCGAGCCCCAACGCCAGCAGTCCGCGCCGATCCCGATGCTCGACCAGGATCTCGGTGATACGCCGATGCCGCTCGATCGCGGTCTCCAAGCGGCCGAGCGCGGGCCCGGTCGCTTCGTCGGATATGTCGGAGGTGTCGGAGAGCTCGCCGATCTCCGTCACGCTCGCCGAGCTCAGCGGTGCACCACAGGCGGCGTTGTCGACGACGGCCGCGGCCGGGGCGGGCGAGACCAGGGTCAGCGCGGCCAGGGCCGAGGCGAGCGTGGCGGAGAAGGCCGTGCGGACGGACAGGGCCCCGGGGTGCTCATCGGTCATGATCACGGCGCTTTCGCATCGGCAGAACGAGAACGGGATCGAATGTGCGCACCCCAGCAGGGCGTGTCGGCAGCCTAGCCGGTGCGCCGGGCTGCACGAGTGAGCGAACCGCGGCGTTTCACGCGTGTCGCCGGACGTCGCGGTGTGGTGGTGGCGGGCGGACCTCCGGGTGTCAGACGGTGAGCAGGACTTTGGTCGCGCGGCGCTCGTCCATCGCCCGATAGCCCTCGGCCGCCTCGTCCAGCGGAAGGGTGAGATCGAAGACGTCGCCGGGGTGGATGGCGCCGGCGACGACGAGGTCGATCAGCTCGGGCAGGAAGCGGCGTACGGGGGCAGGACCGCCGTGCAGGTGGACGCCGGAGAAGAACAATTGCATGCCGTCGAGTTGCACGTCGTGGGCGACGCCGACGTAACCCACGTGCCCGCCCGGACGGGTCGATCGGATCGCCTGCTGCATCGACTCCTGGGTGCCGACGGCCTCGATCACCGAGTGCGCGCCGAGTCCTCCGGTCAGCTCCTTGATCCGCGCCACGCCCGCCTTGCCGCGTTCCTCGACGATGTCGGTGGCCCCGAATCTGCGGGCCAGCGCCTGGCGATCGGCATGGCGGCTCATCGCGATGATGCGGTCGGCACCGAGACGGGCGGCGGCCAGCACCGCCGACAGGCCGACCGCGCCGTCACCGACGACCGCGACCGTCTTGCCCGGCCCCGCTTCGGCCGCCACGGCGCCGAACCATCCGGTCCCCAGCACGTCCGACGCGGCGAGCAGGTGCGGGATCAGCTCGGGTGCGGGTTCACCGCCCGGCACCGGCACGAGGGTGCCGTCGGCGAGCGGCACACGCGCCCGCTCGGCCTGGGTGCCGATCGAGCCCATACCCACCGCATGGACGCAGCGGCTCTGATAGCCGGCCCGGCAGATCTCACAGGTGTTGTCGGAGGCGAAGAACGAGCCGACCACGAAGTCGCCGACCCGCACCGCGCTGACCTCCGAGCCGATCTCCTCGACGACACCGACGTACTCGTGTCCCATCGGCGACGGGCCGTCGACCTTCTCGATCCCGCGATAGGGCCACAGATCGGACCCGCAGATGCAGGTCGCGGCGATGCGGATGATCGCGTCGGTCGGCTCGACGATCGTCGGATCCTCTCGCTCTTCCACTCGCACGTCGCCGGGAGCGTGCAGCACGACACCACGCATGATCGGTTCTCCTTCACAGGTCTGAGCATCCTCCGGACAAGGTCGAGTCAACTCCCCAAGGCCGCGATACCCCTCGACCGGGGCGCCCGGTGGTCACATTGCTCACGATTCGCCGGGACACACCGCCGGGTGATCGGGGTGGGTAGCTCGGCCGGACCGGCGACTCTCGCGAGTATGTCGGACCCGCGTGCGAGCATGGGTTCGTGTCCGAATCCGAACAGCGCCTCGTGCCGCCGCCGTCGTCGGCGATGGGTGAGCGCGAGGTTCGCCGCGACGCCTCGATCCTGCACGCCGACCTGGACTCCTTCTACGCCTCGGTCGAACAGCGTGACGATCCGAGCCTGCGTGGGCGGCCGGTGATCGTCGGCGGCGGAGTCGTGCTCGCCGCCTCCTACGAGGCGAAGGCGTTCGGCGTGCGCACCCCGATGAACGGGGCACGGGCGCTGCGGCTGTGTCCGCACGCCGTCGTGGTGCCGCCGCGCATGAGCGCCTACGCGGCGGCCGGCAAGGCCGTGTTCGAGGTGTTCGGTGATGTGACTCCGCTGGTGGAGGGCATCTCCATCGACGAGGCGTTCCTCGATGTGGCCGGGCTGCGCCGGATTTCGGGTGAGCCCGTCGACATCGCGCGCGGGCTGCGTGCCCGCATCCGTCACGAAGTCGGCCTGCCCATCTCGGTCGGCATCGCACGCACCAGGTTTCTCGCCAAGGTGGCCTCCGCGGTCGCCAAACCGGACGGGCTGCGGCTGGTCGAACCCGAACGCGAACTCGAATTCCTGCATCCGCTGCCGGTGGAGCGGCTCTGGGGTGTGGGCGAGGTGACCGCCCGGACCCTGCACGAACACGGCATCACGAGGATCGGGCAGCTCGCCGAGCTCGGGGCGGACGGATTGCGCGGTATCCTCGGACCCGCCGCCGCCCGCCATCTGTCCGCGCTGGCGATGGCCCGCGACCCTCGCCGCGTCGAAACCGGAAAGCGGCGCCGATCGATCGGCGCGCAGCGCGCCCTCGGCCGCCGCCACCGCGAGCCCGAAGAGATCGACTCCTACCTGCACGGCCTCGTCGACCGACTGGGCAGGCGTCTGCGCGCCGCCGACCGGGTGTCGCGAACCGTGGTGCTGCGCTTGCGTTTCGACGACTTCTCGCGCGCCACCCGCTCGCGCACCATGCTCTCCCCCACCGACGACACCGCGATCCTGCTGGGTGTGGCGCGCGGGCTGCTCGCCGATGCCGTGCCGCTGATCCGGGAGCGGGGCCTCACACTCGTCGGCCTGGCGTTGACCGGTCTCGCCGACGCCGACCCCCGGCAGTTGGTCCTGCCGCTCGCGGACCGCGCCGACAGCACCCTCGATCGGACGCTCGACGATCTGCGTCGCCGCTTCGGCTCGTCGGCTGTCACCCGCGCCGCACTGATCAACCGAGGTGAGGGGATATCGGTCCCGCTGCTGCCGGATTGAAGCCACCGGGCCGGTGGCGCGGGCGGCCGGACAGCGGTCGGGAGACCGGTTCAGCGCCGCCCGTGCGGGGAGTCGAAACCGAAGGTCCGGCCACCGATCAGCACCTGGGCGCCGGGCCGCAGGACGACCTGGTGGCCGGGCGCGGCACGGACCCAGTCCGGTCGGCTGGGCTGCAGGATGTGCGTGCCGTTGGCCGAACCGCGGTCGATCACGGTCACATCCCAGTCCACGAGCCGGATCTCGGCGTGTACCCGCGACATCCCGCCGGAGCGGTCGGGCAACCGGATCGGCCGGGCGCCGCGGCTCACCGCGCCGGCGTGCTCGGGTTCGCGGCCGAGTACGCAGTCGGAGTCGAGCACGTAGGAGGTGCCGTCGTCGAGGACGAGCACGCCCAGGGGTGGGCGGACACCGTCGACGAGCACGTCGGTGCGCGGGTCCAGGCGGATACCGCATACCGCGCAGCACGACACCCGCGGATCGTTGAGGTGACCGCGGGCGCACTCGACGCCCTTGACCACCGCCGCCGGTCCACGATCGCCGGGCGGTTGCGCGGCGGCCACGCGCTCGCGGCCCGAGGCCGGTGCGAGCGTTTCCGCCAGATCGGGATCGATCGCACTCGGCCCGGAATCCGCGGACGTCGAGTCACGCACGGCCCGCCGCGGTCCTTCCCGTTCGGTCGGCTCCCGTTCGGGATGCCCGGCGCGGTCAGGCGCCGGCGTCCCGGGTTCGGACTCGCGGAGTTCCGCGTTCTCGGGGTCGGCAGCGCGCGCCTGCGGGTTGTCGAGGGGTCGCGGGACCGGACGGGCCTGCCGGCGCTCGCCGGAGTCGGTCGGCCCGATCCGAGTCCCCGGCTCGCTGTCACCTCGCCCGCTCCCACGTTTGCGCAGGTCGATGGTCGCGGCATCGGCGGAAACGCCCTCGGGGTCCGCTGCCCGCGCTCGCGCCGTCGCAGGTTCGGTCTTCTCCCCCCGCCACAGCACCGCACCCGATCCCGGCGTGATGCCCTCGTTCAGGGCGAACACCCCGCGGCTGGGCAGCGCGGATGCGGTGTGCCCGGAATCGTCGTCGACGAACAACCCGACGCCCACCGCGGGCGCGGGCGACACCAGCCGGTCGACGGTGAAGCCCGCATCGCGCCCGCGCAGCACTTCGATGCGCACGCCGTCGGCGAGCACGGCGGTGATGCCGCCGTGCAGCAGCACCGCGACGCTGCGGCCGTCGGGGGTGACGATCCCGAATTCCGCTTCTTCCTCCGAGCCCTCCGGCATCGACATCAGCCAGGTCGTCGCCAGCCGTGCCACCGCGCGGCCCCGGCGGGCGGTCGCGCCGACGCTCACCTCGCGCACGATGTCGAGCAGCGAGGTCATCGTGCGGGCCGCGATCGAGTCGTCGTCCGGCGGCCCGGATTCCCGATGCGCCACCACCAGCACCGCCCCCGCCGTCCGCGCGACCAGATGCGTGCCGGCCAGCACCTCGACCTGGGTGTTCACCGCAACCGACCGTCCCGGAGCCGCCGAAGACGGAACACCGCACGCATCGGGCCGTTGAGCACGAGTGTGGTGTTGCCGACGAGAACCAATATCAGCGCCCCCTCGTCGACGACGGTCGACAACCCGAACAGGGTGGGCCGGTTCTTCTCCCACCGGAACTGCCGCGGGAAATGATAGTGCAGTTCCCGCCCCACCCCGACCAGCACGGGGCCGACCGGCACCGAGAACGTGCCCCGGCAGGAGTCGGCGAGCCGGTCGGCACGACGGGGGTGGCGTGGCGCAGCCGCCCGCGCCGTGCCTCGCAAACCGCACCGGCACAACAGATCCCGTGGAAGTTGCGGCGGCTGAACCGTTCCCGGACGTACCATTCCCCCGTGGCCGACGAGACGCGAGGTACCGCACTGCGGGTTCTGGTCTACAGCAACGATGCCGACACCCGGCGTCAGGTGGTGCTGGCCGTGGGCACTCGCCCGCATCCCGACCTACCCGAGCTCGAATTCCTCGAGGTCGCGACCGCGCCGTCGGTGATCGAGCAACTGGACGCGGGCGGGATCGCTCTGGCGATTCTCGACGGCGAGGCGGCTCCCGCGGGCGGGCTCGGCATCGCCAAGCAGCTCAAGGACGAGTTGAGCCAGTGCCCGCCGATTCTCGTCCTCACCGGTCGCCCGGACGACGCCTGGCTGGCCAAGTGGTCGCGCGCCGAGGCCGCGGTCGCCCACCCCATCGACCCGCTGCGTCTGACCGAGTCGGTGGTCGAGCTGCTGCGCAACCGCCACGCCGCCTGATTCATATCCATCACAAATGACTGAGCCGCCCCGGGGGTGGCCGGCTTTGTCGTGCCGCACGGCGCTCGTGGCGCTCCGGCCCCGCCTGCCCCACCAGGTTCGATTACCGCCGTTTCGGTCATGAATCGCAGTCGCGAATTCGATCAAAACCCCCGCCGTATTCGGTCATAGCGCCCGCGCGACAGTTGTAATCTGTGCTCTAGCTCACAAATGACCGGGTAGTCGAATGATCGCCCCGTCGCGATGGACTCTGCCCACCAGCCCCGGACGCCCGTACGCCGCTCGGTCGTCCAACCGCTCGATCGTCCAACCGAAGCGAGGAGCCTCGGCTCACAAGGAGGGGAAACGCTCGTGAACCTGGAAACCCCCACCCTCGTACTCGGCGCGCTGGCCGCGGCTTTCGCGATCTTCTCGGTCCTGCTCTCGGCACTGCTCGGCCCCAAGCGCTACAACCGGGCCAAACTGGAAGCCTACGAATGCGGCATCGACCCGACCCCGCACGCCGTGGCGGGCGGACCGGGAGACGCTGCCGGACAACGGTTTCCGGTGAAGTACTACCTGACCGCGATGCTGTTCATCATCTTCGACATCGAGATCGTTTTCCTCTACCCGTGGGCCGTGCATTTCGACGCGCTGGGTCTGTTCGGTCTCGCCGCCATGGCGTTGTTCATCGTCAACGTCTCGATCGCCTACGCCTACGAATGGCGTCGCGGCGGGCTCAGCTGGGACTGATCGCCGCCGGAGTTCGCCCGCACAGTGGAAGTGAGTGTCAGTCGGATATGGGTCTCGAGGACAAACTGCCCAGCGGATTCCTGCTGAGCACGGTAGAAGATTTCGCCGGATACCTACGCAAGGGCTCGCTCTGGCCCGCCACCTTCGGCCTGGCCTGCTGCGCCATCGAGATGATGGCCACCGGCGCAGGCCGTTACGATCTCGCGCGCTTCGGCATGGAGGCCTTCCGCGCCTCGCCCCGGCAGGCCGATCTGATGATCGTGGCCGGGCGGGTCAGCCAGAAGATGGCGCCGGTGCTGCGTCAGGTCTACGACCAGATGGCCGAACCCAAATGGGTGCTCGCCATGGGGGTGTGCGCGTCCTCGGGCGGCATGTTCAACAACTACGCGGTGGTGCAGGGCGTCGACCACGTCGTCCCCGTCGACATCTACCTGCCCGGCTGCCCGCCGCGCCCGGAGATGCTGCTGAACGCGATTCTGGCGCTGCACGAGAAGATCGCGAACACCCCGATGGGCGTGAACCGGGAGGAGGCGGTGCGCGCCGCCGAGCGGGCCGCGCTCGCGGCCACACCCACCATCCGGATGGAGGGGCTGCTGCGATGACCTTCGACGTCTCCGACAACGCCACCTCGGGAAACCCGGCGGACTCCGGAACGAACGCGAACATCCCCGACCCCGGCGTCGGCCCCGAATCCACCATTCCGCCAACCGAATCCGAGGCCCGCAGCGCGGAGGTGATCGGTGTCCGGCGTGGCATGTTCGGCATCCGCGACTCCGGCGACACCTCCGGCTACGGGCGTCTGGTCCGGCCGGTCCTGCTGCCGGGCAGTACCCCGCCGCCCTACGGCGGCTACTTCGACGAGATCGTCGACTCGCTGATCGTCGCGCTCGGCGGAGAGGGGGCCGGCTTCGCCGAGGCAGTGGAGAAAGTCGTGGTGTTCCGCGGCGAACTGACCCTGCACGTACGCCGCGAGCATCTCGAGCCCGTCGCCCGCGCGCTGCGCGACGATCCGGCCCTGCGATTCGAACTCTGCCTCGGCGTGAACGGCGTGCACTATCCCGAGGACGCCGGCCGGGAGCTGCACGCGGCCTATCAGCTGCGTTCGATCACCCACAACCGCACACTGCGCCTGGAGACCTGCGCCCCCGACGCCGACCCGCACGTCCCCTCGCTGTTCGCGGTGTACCCCACCACGGACTGGCACGAGCGCGAGACCTACGACTTCTTCGGCATCGTCTTCGACGGTCACCCGTCGCTGACCCGCATCGCCATGCCCGACGACTGGCGTGGCCACCCCCAGCGCAAGGACTACCCGCTCGGCGGGATCCCGGTCGAATACAAGGGCGCGCGCATCCCGCCGCCCGACGAGCGGAGGGCGTACAGCTAGTGAAGGACACCGACATCCGGCCCGGGCGCGACCGCGCCGCGGGCCAGGCACAGCCGATCGATCCCGATACCGAGCACGGCGAAACCATCGTCACCGTCTCCGGCCGGGACTGGGACACCGTCACCGAAACGCTGGGCGACGCGCGCGAAGAACGCATCGTCGTCAACATGGGCCCGCAACATCCCTCCACGCACGGGGTGCTGCGGTTGATCCTGGAGATCGAGGGCGAGACGGTGGTCGAGGCCCGCTGCGGCATCGGCTATCTGCACACCGGCATCGAGAAGAACCTCGAGTTCCGCAACTGGACCCAGGGCGTCACCTTCGTGACCCGCATGGACTACCTCTCACCGTTCTACAACGAGACCGCCTACTGCCTCGGAGTGGAACGCCTGCTCGACATCACCGAACAGATCCCCGAACGCGCCAGCGTGATCCGGGTACTGCTGATGGAGCTCAACCGCATCTCCTCGCACATGGTCGCGCTGGCCACCGGCGGCATGGAGCTGGGCGCGCTGACCCCCATGCTGTTCGGCTTCCGCGAGCGCGAACTGATCCTCGACGTGTTCGAGGTCATCACCGGCCTGCGGATGAACCACGCCTACATCCGCCCCGGCGGATTGGCCCAGGATCTGCCCGACGACGGCGTCACCAAGGTCCGCGAACTGCTCGGCATCATGCCGAAGCGGTTGCGCGACATGGAACACCTGCTGACCGAGAACCCGATCTTCAAAGCCCGCACCCAGGACGTCGGCTATCTCGATCTGACCGGCTGCATGGCGCTCGGCGTCACCGGCCCGGTCCTGCGTTCCACCGGGCTGCCGCACGATCTGCGCAAGAGCCAACCCTATTGCGGCTACGAGAACTACGAGTTCGACATCCCCGTCACCACCGGCTGCGACTGCTACGGGCGCTACCTGATCCGCGTGGAGGAGATGAAGGAGTCGCTCAAGATCGTCGAGCAGTGCCTGGACAAGTTGCGTCCCGGCCCGGTGATGGTCGACGACAAGAAGATCGCCTGGCCCGCCGATCTGCAGCTCGGCGCCGACGGTCTCGGCAACTCCCCCGCCCACATCGGCCGCATCATGGGCAGCTCCATGGAGGGCCTGATCCACCACTTCAAGCTGGTCACCGAGGGCATCAGGGTGCCCCCGGGCCAGGTGTACGTGGCGGTGGAGTCCCCGCGCGGCGAGCTCGGGGTGCACATGGTCAGCGACGGCGGCACCCGGCCGTACCGGGTGCACTATCGCGACCCTTCGTTCACGAATCTGCAAGCGGTGGCGGCGATGTGCGAGGGCGGCATGGTCGCCGACGTGATCGCCGCGGTCGCGAGCATCGACCCGGTGATGGGTGGTGTCGACCGATGAGCGACCGACAGTCCGAACCGATTCTCCTGCAACTGACCACGCGCCCGGAGCCGTATCCGCCCGCCGTGCGCCAGCGCCTCGAGCTGGACGCCAAGGACATCATCGCCCGCTACCCGCATCCGCGCTCGGCGCTGCTGCCGCTGTTGCACCTGGTGCAGTCCGAGGACGGTTACGTGACCGGAACCGGCATCGAATTCTGTGCCGCGCAACTGGATCTGACCGGCGCGGAGGTCACCGCGGTCGCGACCTTCTACTCCATGTACCGGCGCACCCCCACCGGCGATTATCACGTCGGCGTGTGCACGAACACGCTGTGCGCGGTGCTCGGCGGCGACGCCATCCTCGCGGACCTGACCGCGCATCTCGGGGTCGCGCCGGGCGAGACCACTCCCGACGGCGCGGTCACCCTCGAACACATCGAATGCAACGCGGCCTGCGACTACGCGCCGGTGGTGATGGTCAACTGGGAGTTCTTCGACAACCAGACCCCGGAGTCGGCGCGCGCACTCGTCGACGCGCTGCGCTCGGGCGAGCAGGTCCGGCCCAGCCGCGGCGCCCCGCTGTGCACCTTCCGCGAGACCGCCCGCATCCTGGCCGGCTTCCCCGACGAGCGGCCCGGCGCACTCGACGGCGAGGCGGGCAAGGCCACCCTGGCCGGGCTCGACGTGGCTCGCGAGCGTGGCATGAGCGCGCCCCGACCGGACAGCGCCCCGCGACCGGATGCGGAGGGATCGCGATGAGCACGCCACTGGCCCCCGTCCTGAGCGCGCACTGGGACGACCCGCAGGCGTGGACCTTGGCGAGCTATCTGAGCCGCGACGGGTACGGCGCCGTGCGCAAGGCGCTGCGTATGGAGCCCGACGAAGTGATCCAGGCCGTCAAGGACGCGGGTCTGCGCGGCCGCGGCGGCGCCGGCTTCCCGACCGGCCTGAAATGGGGCTTCATCCCGCAGGGTCCCGGCCCGGATGGCGCCGTCCAACCGCACTACCTGGTGGTCAACGCCGACGAGTCCGAACCCGGCACCTGCAAAGACATCCCGCTCATGCTCGCCACCCCGCACACCCTGATCGAGGGCGTGATCATCGCGGCCTACGCAATCCGGGCGAACACCGCGTTCATCTACCTGCGCGGCGAGGTCGTCCCGGTGCTGCGCCGCCTGCGCGCCGCTGTCGACCAGGCCTACGCCACCGGCCTGCTCGGACGCGACATCCTCGGCTCCGGCTTCGACCTGGAACTGATCGTGCACGCCGGCGCGGGCGCCTACATCTGCGGTGAGGAGACCGCGCTGCTCGATTCGCTCGAGGGCAGGCGCGGCCAACCCCGGTTGCGTCCGCCGTTCCCCGCCGTGGCCGGTCTCTACGCCTGCCCGACGGTGGTCAACAATGTCGAATCCATCGCCAGCGTGCCCGCCATCATCGCCAACGGCACCGACTGGTTCCGGTCGATGGGCAGCGAGAAGTCCCCCGGTTTCACCCTCTATTCGCTGTCCGGGCACGTCACCCGCCCCGGACAGTACGAGGCGCCGCTGGGCATCACCCCGCGCGAGCTGCTCGACTACGCGGGCGGAGTGCGCGCCGGGCACCGGGTCAAATTCTGGACGCCGGGCGGTTCCTCGACCCCGCTGTTCACCGACGAACACCTGGATGTCCCGCTGGACTACGAGGGCGTGGCGGCGGCCGGATCGATGCTGGGCACCAAGGCGCTGCAGATCTTCGACGAGACGACCTGCGTGGTGCGCGCGGTGCTGCGCTGGACGGAGTTCTACGCCCACGAATCCTGCGGCAAGTGCACCCCGTGCCGGGAGGGCACCTACTGGCTGGTCCAGCTGCTGCGCCGCATCGAGAACGGCGAAGGCACCGCCACCGACCTCGACAAGCTGCTCGACATCAGCGACAGCATCCTCGGCAAATCGTTCTGCGCCCTCGGCGACGGCGCCGCCAGCCCGATCATGTCCTCGCTGAAGCACTTCCGCGAGGAGTACGCCGCGCATCTCGACGGTGCGGGCTGTCCGTTCGATCCCGCGCGCGCCACGGCGTGGGCCGAGGCAGGAGGGGTTCGATGACCGTCACCGTCAGCAGCAATGCCAGCGACTTGGCGCCGGCCGACCTGGTCACCGTCACCATCGACGGAGTCGAGGTCAGCGTGCCCGCCGGGACGCTGGTGATCCGCGCGGCCGAACTGATCGGCATCCAGATCCCCCGCTTCTGCGATCACCCGCTGCTCGAACCTGTCGGCGCCTGCAGGCAATGCCTGGTGGAGGTCGAAGGGCAGCGCAAGCCGGTGGCCTCCTGCACGCAGACCGTCGCCGACGGCATGATCGTGCGCACCCAGCTCAGCTCCCCGGTCGCCGCACGCGCGCAGCAGGGCGTGATGGAACTGCTGCTGATCAACCACCCGCTCGACTGCCCGGTGTGCGACAAGGGCGGCGAGTGCCCACTGCAGAACCAGGCGATGTCGACCGGCCGCCCGGAATCCCGCTTCGAAGGCGTGAAACGCACCTATCCCAAACCGATTCCGCTCTCGAGCGCGGTGCTGCTCGACCGGGAACGCTGCGTGCTGTGCGCCCGCTGCACCCGCTTCTCCCAGCAGGTGGCCGGTGATCCGTTCATCGAACTGATGGATCGCGGCGCACTCGAGCAGGTGGGCACCGCGCAGGCGCAACCGTTCGAGTCGTACTTCTCCGGCAACACCGTGCAGATCTGCCCGGTCGGCGCGCTCACCGGGACCAGCTACCGATTCCGCGCCCGGCCCTTCGACCTGGTGTCCTCGCCGAGCGTGTGCGAGCACTGCGCCTCCGGTTGCGCGCAACGCACCGATCACCGGCGCGGAAAGGTGCTGCGCCGCCTGGCCGGTGACGATCCCGCCGTCAACGAGGAATGGAACTGCGACAAGGGCCGCTGGGCGTTCACCTACGCGGATCTGCGCGATCGGATCACCGCCCCACTGCTGCGCGGCGACGACGGTGAACTGCGCCAGGTGTCGTGGTCGGAGGCCATCGCGGCGGCCGCCCGCGGCCTGCGCGCCGCCCGCGGCAATGCCGGTGTCCTGGTGGGCGGACGGGTCACCGAGGAAGACGCCTACGCCTACGCCAAATTCGCCCGCACCGTCCTGGCCACCAACGACATCGACTTCCGGGCCAGGCCGCACTCGGCGGAAGAGGCCGACTTCCTGGCCGCCCGCATCGCCGGACAGGGCATCACCGTCGATTACGGCGGCCTCGAACGCGCGCCGATCGTGCTGCTGGCGGGTTTCGAGCCGGAAGAGGAATCCCCCATCGTCTATCTGCGGCTGCGCAAGGCCGCGCGTCGCCGCGGACGTGCGGTGATCTCGCTGGCGCCGTACGCCTCACGCGGCCTGGAGCGGATGTCGGGCACGCTGGTGCCGACCGCGCCCGGCGCGGAACCGCACCTGCTCGACGCCATGCACCATGCCGACGCCCTGCTCGATCTGCCGATCGATGGCGTCGACGCCGAGACTCTGCGCACCGCCGGACGGCTGCTGCGCGAACCGGGCGCGGTGATCATGGTCGGCGAGCGGCTGGCGACGGTGCCCGGTGCGTTGTCGGCGGCGGTGCGCCTGTCCGAGGAGACCGGGGCCGCGCTGGCGTGGGTGCCGCGGCGGGCGGGCGAGCGCGGCGCGGTCGAAGCGGGCGCGATGCCGGGTCTGCTGCCCGGCGGTCGCCCGTCCTGTGACGCGCGGGCCCGTGAACAGGTAGGCGCGCTGTGGCGGTGCGACGACCTGCCCACCGCGACCGGACGCGACACCGCGGGCATCCTCGACGCCGCATCGGAGCTCGGTGCGCTCCTCGTCGGCGGTGTCGAACCCGCCGACCTGCCCGATCCGGCGGCGGCGCGGGCCGCGCTCGAGCGGGCCCCGTTCGTGGTGAGCCTGGAATTGCGCCACAGCGAGGTCACCGATCGTGCCGATGTGGTGTTCCCGGTGGCTTCGGTGACCGCGAAGGCGGGCACCTTCCGCACCTGGGAGGGGCGGGCGCGCTCGTTCGACACCGTGCTCGGCGATTCGACGGTCCTGCGCACCGCCGCACCGCTGTCGGATCTGCGGGTACTGCACGCGCTGGCCGCCGCCATGGGTTCGGCGTTGGCCCTGCCCGATCCGGCGGCGGCGCGTGCCGAACTCGCCACACTCGGCATATGGGACGGTCCGCCCCTCGCGCCCCCGGCGCATCGTGCGCACCCGCCGACGCGTCCCGGCCCCGGCACGGCGGTGCTGGCGAGCTGGCGGATGCTGCTGGACAGCGGGCGGATGCAGGACGGCGAGGAGAACCTGGCGGGCCTGGCCCGCACGCCGGTGCTGCGGTTGTCGGCCGCGACGGCCGCCGAGATCGGCGCGGGCAGCGGCGACCAGGTGGAGGCGGCGAGCGAGCGCGGGGCGATCGTGCTGCCGCTGCAGATCACCGACATGCCCGATCGGGTGGTGTGGGTGCCGATGAACTCCCCCGGTTCGGCGTTGCACGAACAGCTCGCCGTCGCGACGGGCAGCGTGCTGCGGCTGCGCCGGGCCGAGAACGCGTCGGCCGCGACGAGCGCGCGGGAGGACGACCATGCCTGATCTCTCACTGTTCGGTCACGACCCGTTCTGGCTGGTGCTGGCCAAAGCGGTGTTCGTGTTCGTGTTCGTCATCGTCATCCCGCTGGTCGCGGTGCTCGCCGAACGTAAAGTCGTCGCGCGTATGCAGATGCGGATCGGCCCGAACCGGGTCGGCCCGTTCGGTTCCCTGCAGTCGGTCGCCGACGGCGTGAAGATGGCGTTCAAGGAAGACCTGATCCCGGCCATCGTGGACAAGCCGATCTACCTTCTCGCGCCGATCATCTCGGTGATCACCGCGTTCATGGCGTTCGCGGTGATCCCGCTCGGCGGCGAGGTGTCCGTCGTGGGCAACGCCACCGCGCTGCAGCTGACCGACATGCCGGTCGGTGTCCTCTACGTCCTGGCCATCACCTCCATCGGCGTCTACGGCATCGTGCTGGCCGGCTGGGCGTCGGGTTCCACCTACCCATTGCTGGGCGGTCTGCGCTCGACGGCGCAGGTGATCTCCTACGAGATCGCGATGGCACTGTGCTTCGCCGCGGTGTTCCTGCACGCGGGCACCATGGCCACCTCCGGGATCGTCGGCGCGCAGCATCCGACCTGGTTCGTGTTCCTGCTGCTGCCCTCGTTCCTCATCTACTGCGTGTCGATGGTCGGCGAGACCAACCGGGCACCGTTCGACCTGCCCGAAGCCGAGGGCGAACTCGTCGGCGGTTTCCACACCGAGTACTCCTCGCTGAAGTTCGCGATGTTCATGCTCGCCGAATACGTGAACATGGGCACCGTCTCGGCGCTGGCGACGACTCTGTTCCTCGGCGGGTGGGGCGCCCCGTGGCCGTTCAACATGATCGACGGCGCGGACGCGGGCTGGTGGGGTCTGCTGTGGTTCACCGTCAAGCTGTGGTCGTTCATGTTCGTGTTCGTCTGGCTGCGCGGCACCCTGCCCCGCCTGCGCTACGACCAGTTCATGCGGCTGGGCTGGCAGCTGCTCATCCCGGTCTCGCTGCTGTGGGTGATGGTGGTCGCGGGCGCGCGGCTGCTGCGCTCGGAGGGCTACGAGTGGGCGATCACCGCGCAGGTCGTGCTCGGCGTGGTGATCACATTGGCGATGATCGGCCGATTCCTGCATGCCGGGAAGCGCTCCGGCGCCGCACCCGCACCCGCGGACGAACCGGCATCGGACAACGCGGTGTTCCTCGGGTTCCCGACGCCGCCGATGCCTGCCGATACGCACCGTGTCGATCCGAAGGGTGGGCTGCTCGAGCCGCTCGCCGGGTTCGTGGTCACCGCGGCCACGATGTTCAAGAAGCCGAACACCGAGTTCTATCCCGAGGAGAAGGTCCCGACGGCGCCGCGCTATCACGGCAGGCACCAATTGAACCGCCATCCCGACGGTCTGGAGAAGTGCATCGGCTGCGAGCTGTGCGCGTGGGCCTGCCCGGCGGACGCGATCTACGTCGAGGGCGCCGACAACACCGCCGAGGAGCGCTACTCCCCCGGCGAACGCTACGGACGCGTGTACCAGATCAACTATCTGCGGTGCATCGGTTGCGGTCTGTGCATCGAAGCGTGCCCGACCCGCGCGCTGACGATGACCAACGACTACGAACTCACCGACGACAACCGCGCCGGGCTCATCTACGAGAAGGACCGGCTGCTGGCACCGCCGGCCCCGGACATGCAGGCTCCGCCGCACGCGATGGCGCCGGGGGCCACCGAGGCCGACTACTACCTCGGCCTGGTGCCCGGCTCCACGGACAACGCCCACGCGGCGAACGGCCATGCGAACGGTTCCGCGGAGAAGCCCGCCGTCGCCGCCGCGGAAGGAGGCGCGCGATGACCACGCTCATGGCCGCCGAAACCCTCACCAGGACATCGACCGGTGAGGCCGTGCAGTTCTGGATCCTCGCGCCGCTGGCCGTGCTCGGCGCGCTCGGCATGGTGTTCGCCGCCAAGGCCGTGCATTCGGCGATCTGCCTGGCCGCCACCATGATCACGTTGGCGGTCATGTACATCGCCCAGGACGCGCTGTTCCTGGGCGTGGTGCAGATCGTCGTCTACACCGGCGCGGTGATGATGCTGTTCCTGTTCGTCATGATGCTCGTCGGCGTGGATTCCGCGGAATCGCTGCGGGAGACGATCCGGGGCCAGCGTCTGGCCGCGGCCGTGGTCGGTGTCGGGTTCGGGTTGTTGCTGATCGCCGGGATCGCGATCGGGATCCGCGAGTCGGGGGTGGTGTTCCCCGGCGGCGGATTCCCGGGCCGGGATGTGATCGCGGAACTGGCCGAGCTGGTTTTCCTGCGCTACGTGTGGGCGTTCGAGTTGACCGGCGCGCTGCTGATCACCGCGACCATCGGTGCGATGCTGCTCGCCCATCGCGAGAACTTCGGCCCGCGTCGCACCCAGCGGGAGCTGGCGCGCAGCCGGTTCCGCGACGGCGTCTCCCGCGCTACCCCGTTGCCGACGCCGGGGGTCTACGCCCGGCACAACGCCGTCGACGTCCCGGCCCGGCTGCCCGACGGTTCCTTCGAGGAGCTCTCGGTCAGCACGATCCTGCGCCATCGCCGCACCAGGGCACTCACCGAGGCCGCCGTCCTGTCGGTGGACTCGGACGACGGTTCCCGGAGCGAGGTGGCGCGGCGTCCCGATTCCGCCGATGAGGAAGGCACCCGGTGAATCCAGAGAACTACCTGTTCCTGTCCGCCCTGTTGTTCACCATCGGCGCGTCCGGAGTCCTGTTGCGGCGCAACGCGATCGTGGTGTTCATGTGCGTGGAACTGATGCTCAACGCGGTGAACCTGGCGTTCGTCACCTTCGCCCGGCTGCACACGAATCTCGACGGTCAGGTGATCGCCTTCTTCACCATGGTGGTCGCCGCCGCCGAGGTGGTCATCGGCCTGGCCATCATCATGGCCATCTTCCGTGCCCGCCGCTCGACCTCGGTCGACGACGCCAGTCTGCTGCGGTTCTGACATGGACGGCTCCGACATGGCTACCGCGCCCTTGTATCTGCTGCCCGCGCTGCCGTTGGCAGGCGCCGCCGTGCTGCTGTTGCTCGGCCGGCGCGCCGACCGCTGGGGGCATCTGCTCGCCACCCTGACCGCACTCGCCTCGTTCGCCGTGGCCGTGCTGGCCTTCGCCGACATGCTCGGCCGCGCCGATGGCGCCCGCGCGATCGGCGCGGAGCTGTTCACCTGGGTGCCGGTCGCGAGCCTGCAGGTGGAATTCGCCCTGCGCCTGGATCAGTTGTCGATGTGCTTCGCGCTGCTGATCACCGGTGTCGGGTCGCTCATCCACGCGTATTCGATCGGCTACATGCGCGATGATCCGGGCCGCAGGCGCTTCTTCGCCTACCTGAATCTTTTCTTGGCCGCGATGCTGATCCTGGTGCTGGCGAACAACTATCTGGTCCTGTATCTGGGCTGGGAGGGCGTCGGCCTGGCCTCCTACCTGCTGATCGGGTTCTGGTTCCACAAGCCGTCGGCGGCCACGGCGGCGAAGAAGGCGTTCGTGGTGAACCGGGTCGGCGACACGGGGCTGGCGCTGGCGATGATGGTCATGTTCGCCACCTTCGGCTCGGTCGATTTCGACGGGGTGTTCGCCGCCGCGCCCGGCGCGAGCGAGGCGACGCTGACCGCGATCGGATTGCTGTTGCTGCTGGCGGCGTGCGGCAAGTCCGCGCAGGTGCCGTTGCAGTCCTGGCTCGGGGACGCGATGGAGGGCCCGACCCCGGTGTCGGCGCTCATCCACGCCGCCACCATGGTCACCGCGGGCGTCTACCTGATCGCCCGCTCCAACGCCATCTTCGACCTGGCGCCGGGCGCCCAGTTGGCGGTGGTGCTCGTCGGCGCCGTGACCTTGATGTTCGGCGCGATCATCGGTTGCGCCAAGGACGACATCAAGAAGGCGCTGGCCGCCTCGACGATGAGCCAGATCGGGTACATGGTGCTCGCCGCGGGCCTCGGCCCGGCCGGTTACGCCTTCGCGATCATGCATCTGCTCACCCACGGCTTCTTCAAGGCCGGGCTGTTCCTCGGCGCGGGCTCGGTCATGCACGCGATGAACGACGAAACCGACATGCGCCGCTACGGCGGGCTGCGCACCCTGCTACCGATCACCTACCTCACTTTCGGTCTCGGCTATCTCGCCATCATCGGTGTGCCGCCGTTCGCCGGGTTCTTCTCCAAGGACAAGATCATCGAGGTCGCCTTCGGTTCCGGCGGCGCCGGTGGCTACGCCTTGGGGACGGTGGCGCTGCTGGGCGCGGGCCTGACCGCCTTCTACATGACCCGCGTCATGCTGATGACCTTCTTCGGCGAACGACGCTGGGCGCCGGACACCCACCCGCACGAATCACCGGTGTCGATGACCGGCCCGATGATTCTGCTGGCGATCGGTTCGGTCGCCTCGGGCGGACTGCTGGTGCTGGGCGATTCGCTGCAGAACTGGCTCGAACCCGTGGTCGGGGCCTCGCACGCCGAGCACGCGCTGCCCGCGAGTGTGGTGACCGGGCTGGCGCTGGCCGTCGTGGCGATCGGTGCGGGCGTGGCCTACCTGCGCTACGGTCGCGCCGAAATCCCCCGCACCGCACCGGAAGCGAGTTTCGCGACCGTGGCCGCACGCAACGATCTCTACGGTGACGCGGCCAACGAGGCGTTGCTGATGCGGCCGGGTCTGCATCTGACCCGGTCGCTGGTGTTCGTCGACACTCGCGGTATCGACGGGCTGGTCAACGGCATCGCCGCGTTCATCGGCGGATTGTCGGCGCGGGCGCGACGCGTCCAGACCGGGTTCGTGCGGTCCTATGCCCTGTCCATGTTCACCGGCGCGGCCCTGGTGGCCGCCGCCCTGGTGGCGGTGCGCATCCTGTGAGCGAGGCGGTCATGAGCGAAGCGGTCACGAGCGGTTTCCCCTGGTTGAGCGTCCTGTGGCTGCTGCCGGTGGCCGGTGCGCTGGTGGTGCTGGTGCTCCCGGCGGCGCGGCGGACGCTGGCCCGCGCGTTGGCGCTGGCGACGTCGGTCGGCGTGCTGGCGGTCGCGGTCGGGCTGGCGGTGGCCTTCGAACCCGGCGGCGCGCACTACCAGTTCGTCGAATCCCAGGAGTGGATCCCGGCTTTCGGTGCCGGGTACACCCTCGGCCTGGACGGCATCGCGCTGGTGCTGGTACTGCTGACCACCGCGCTGGTGCCGCTGCTGATCCTGGCCGGCTGGCACGACGATCGGGAGGCGGGCGGTGGGCGCCGCGCCGCGCACGTCTACGTCGCGCTGACCCTGCTGGTCGAGGCGATGGTGCTGATGTCCTTCCTGGCCCTGGACATCCTGCTGTTCTACGTGTTCTTCGAGGCCATGCTCATCCCGATGTACTTCCTCATCGGCGGTTTCGGCCCGCGCACCGGCGAGGCCGCGGTCCGGGCGGCCCGCTCGCGCGCGGCGGTGAAGTTCCTGCTCTACAACCTGCTGGGCGGGCTGGTCATGCTGGCCGCGGTGATCGGGCTGTACGTACTCACCGTCCGCGACGGGCTCGGCGCCGCCGGCGGCGGCACCTTCGATCTGCGTGTGGTGGTCGATGCCGCCAATTCCGGTGGACTGGGTGCGGATCCGGCGGTGCTCAACGCGCTGTTCCTCGGCTTCATGTTCGCGTTCGCGGTGAAGGCTCCGCTGTGGCCGTTGCACACCTGGCTGCCGGACGCGGCCGTGGCGGCGACCCCGTCCAGTGCGGTGCTGATGATGGCGGTGGTCGACAAGGTCGGCACGTTCGGCATGCTGCGGTTCTGCTTGACGCTGTTCCCGGAGGCGTCGGGAACCTATGCGCCGCTGGTGATCACGCTCGCGGTGATCGGCATACTCTACGGCGCGCTGCTGGCCATCGGGCAGACCGACGTGATGCGCCTGATCGCTTACACCTCGATCTCGCACTTCGGGTTCATCATCCTCGGGATCTTCGCCATGACCAGCCAGTCCCAATCCGGGGCGACGCTGTACATGGTCAATCACGGCATCTCCACCGCCGCGTTGTTCCTGGTCGCGGGTTTCCTGGTGTCGCGGCGCGGCAGCCGGATGATCGCCGACTACGGCGGGGTGCAGAAGGTGGCCCCGGTGCTGGCGGGCACGTTCTTCGTCGCGGGTCTGGCGACCCTGTCGCTGCCGGGTCTGGCGCCGTTCGTCAGCGAATTCCTCGTATTGATCGGCACTTTCAGCCGCTACCAGGTGGCCGCTGTCTTCGCGACCGGTGCGCTGGTGCTGGCGGCGATCTACGTGCTGTGGATGTATCAGCGGATGATGACCGGCCCGGTGAAGGAGGGCAACGAGAAGCTGCCCGATCTGGTGCCGCGCGAACTGCTCGTCATCGCTCCCTTGATCGCTGCGCTGCTGTTCCTCGGCCTGTATCCGCGGGCGGTGCTCGACTATGTCGATCCCGCGGTCGGTCGGACGTTGACGACCATCGGGCGCAATGATCCCGCGCCGACGGTGCCCGCGCCGGTCGCTGGTGCGCCGAAGCTCGAGGAAGAAGGTGGACACCGGTGACCGTTTCCGCGACGCACACGCTGGCCGCGGCGCTGCCCGCCCCGAGTATCGAATACGGTGCGCTGTCACCGATGTTGATCGTCTTCGGCGTCGGCGTGGTCGGCGTGCTGGTCGAGGCGTTCGTGCCGCGACCGTGGCGCTATGGCACCCAGCTCGTCCTCGCGGTCACCGGTCTGGTGGCAGCCTTCGGCGCGGTGGTCGCGCTGGCAGGCACGGAGCAGACGGCGGTGGCCGGGGCCGTCGCCGTCGACGGAGTGACCCTGTTCCTGCAGGGCACGCTGCTGGTGGTGTCGCTGATCGCGGTGTTGCTGATGGGCGAGCGGCGCGCCGAGGGCGTGCGGGCCCGATCGGGGCCGGGCACCTGGAGCCGGGCGGCGGCGACGGCTACCGCGACAGCGGAGCGTGGTCTGGACGCGTTCGCCCCGCAGGCGGCGGCGGTACCGGGCAGTGCGGACGAGCAGGCCGCCGCGCGGGCGGGTGCGCTGGCGACGGAGGTGTTCCCGTTGTCGATGCTGGCCGTCGGCGGGATGCTGCTGTTCCCGGCCGCCAACGACCTGCTGACGATGTTCGTCGCGCTGGAGGTGCTCTCGATGCCGCTGTATGTGTTGTGCGGTCTCGCCCGGCGCAAGCGCCTGCTCTCCCAGGAGGCCTCGCTCAAGTACTTCCTGCTGGGGGCGTTCTCGTCGGCGTTCTTCCTCTACGGCGTGGCCCTGTTGTACGGGCAGGCGGGCACGGTGCGGTTGAGCGGTATCGCCGAGGCGATCGCCGCGCAGTCCGGTGATCCGCTGCTGGGACTGCTCGGGCTGGCGATGCTCTCGGTCGGGTTGTTGTTCAAGATCGGCGCGGTGCCGTTCCAGGCGTGGGTGCCGGATGTGTATCAGGGTGCGCCGACGCCGGTGACGGCGTTCATGGCGGCGGCCACCAAGATCGCGGCGGTGGGTGCGCTGGCGCGGGTGCTCTATGTCGGCGCGCCGGGGCTGGTGGACGATTGGCGTCCGGTGGTGGCGGCGATCGCGATCGCGACGATGGTGGTCGGCGCGGTGCTGGCGGTGACGCAGACCGATGTGAAGCGGATGCTGGCCTATTCCTCGGTCACCCATGCGGGTTTCCTGCTGACCGGTCTGTTGTCGGCCGATGCGGCCGGGATCGCGGCGACGCTGTTCTATCTGGCCGTCTACGGTCTGAGCACGGTGGGCGCGTTCGCGGTGGTCACCCTGGTGCGCGACGACACCGATGAGGAAGCCACCGGTCTGGCCCGTTGGTCCGGACTCGGCCGCCGGTCCCCCTGGACGGCAACGGTTTTCGCGCTGCTGCTGCTCTCCTTCGCCGGTCTCCCGCTCACCAGCGGTTTCATCGCCAAGTTCGCGGTGTTCAATGCGGCGGCCTCGGGTTACGGCGCCTCGGTGGTCGTGGTCGGCGTGCTGACCAGTGCGGTCGCGGCGTTCTTCTACGTCCGCGTGATCGTGATGATGTTCTTCACCGACCCGCCGGCTGATGCCCCCGATGTCCGTTCTCCCGCACTGACCTGGGCGCTGATCCTGCTGACCGGGATCGGCACGCTGGTGTTCGGTGTGTTCCCGCAGCCGTTGCTGGATCTGGCCGAGCAGGCCGCGACTTTCGTCAGCTGATCGCCGGATCCTGTTCGGGCGCGAGGTCTTCGAGGTAGCGCGCGACCGGCCACTGTGGTTCCTCCTGAGCAGTTCGATCGACGATTCGTCAGTGCAGGGCGGCGAGGGTCGCGCGGATGGCGGGGCTGGCGTCGGCGCTGCGCCGCCAGGCCGCGTGGACTTCACGGGTCGGAGTCCGCTCCAGCGGGCGGGCGATGAGGTCGTCGCCGAGGGGTGGGCGGGCCAGGCGGGGGATGAGGGCGAGGACGCCGTCGGCGGCGACGAGGGCGAGTTGGGTGGCGAAGTCGTCGATGAGGTGGCGGACGTCGGGGTCGGCGGGGATATCGGCGAACAGGCGGCGGAACCATTGGTGGCAGACCGTGCCGGGCGGGCTGGTGACCCAGGCGTGGCCGGCGAGGTCGTCGCCGGTGAGGGGCCGGTCGTGGGCGGCGAGCGGGTGGGTGCGGTGCATGACGACGTCGCCGATGTCGGTGTGGATGTGGCGGCTGGCCAGTGTGGGCGGCAGCGGTGCGGGCAGGCCGTCGGCGTCGTGGACGAGGGCGAGGTCGGCTGTGCCCGCGGCGACGCTGTGCAGCGCCTGGCCGGGGTCCTGTTCGGTGATGTGCAGGCGCAACTCGGGGCAGGTCGCGGCCAGACGGGTGAGGGTGGGGGCGAGCAGGCCGCGGGCCGCGGTGGAGAACGCGGCGACGCGCAGCGTGCCGCGAGGTGCGCCGTCGGCGACCGATCGGGCGGCTTCGGCGCAGCGTTCGAGTGCCTGGAACACCTCGGGCGCCGAGTCGACGAGAGCCGTCCCCGCCGCGGTGAGCACGACGCCGCGCCCGGCCGGGGCGAGTACGGGCACCCCTATCTGCTGTTCGAGCCGTTTGATCTGCTGGGAGACGGCCGAGGCGGTGAAGCCCAGTTCGTCGGCCGCGCGCGCGAGTGTTCCGAGTGCGGCCACCGAGCGGAGTGCGCGCAGGGCGCCGACATCGATCATGAAGTAACGCTAATCGATATCGTCCAGAAAGCATCGCTGGACCCCAGGTGTCGGGCGGGACAGGATCGATTCATGATCGAGACACAGCACCGTGCGGCCGAGCTGTTCGGCACGAACCTGGTGGCCCTGGTGACGCCGATGCGGCCCGACGGAACAATCGACGAGCCGAGTGTCGGCACGCTCGTCGAGCACCTGATCGCCACGGGCTGCGACGGTCTCGTCGTGGCGGGCACCACCGGCGAGTCGCCCACGGTGAGCGATGCCGAGGCCGTCGCTCTGGTCCGCTCGGTGGTGTCCGCGGCGGCGGGCCGGGCGAAGGTGATCGCCGGGGTCGGCTCCTACGACACCGCGGTGACCGTGCGGCGGGCGCGGGAGGCCGAGGCGGCGGGCGCGGACGCGCTGCTGGTGGTGTGCCCGTACTACTCGAAGCCCTCGCAGGCCGGGGTGGTGGCGCACTGTCTGGCGGTCGCCGACGCCACCGCGCTGCCGGTCATGCTCTACGACGTGCCCGCGCGCGCGGGCATCGCGATGGCCGCCACGACACTGATCGAGCTGGCCGCCCACCCCCGGATCGTGGCTGTCAAGGACGCCAAAGGCGACCTGTTCGAGGCGATGTCGGTCATGTCCCGCACGTCGCTGGCCTACTACTGCGGCATCGACGAACTGAATCCGGCGTATCTCGCGTGCGGCGCGACCGGGGTGGTCAGCGTGGTCGGCAATGTCGCGGCCGATCGCATCGCCGAACTGGTCCGCGCGGTGGGCGTCGGCGATCTCGTGACGGCGCGGGCGATCCACACGGCACTGATCCCGCTGATCGACGCGGTGATGCGCGCCTCGCAGGGGGCGGTCATGGCCAAGGCCGCGCTGGCCGAACTGGGCGTCATCGAGCATGCGGCGGTGCGTCTTCCGCTGGTGGAAGCGTCCATGGAGGAGCGCGCGCGGTTGCGGGAGGCGATGACTGTACTGGCCGCGCCGGCCTGATCCCGGCGGACAGCCGCAGCCGACACGGTGGCTGCGGCTGTCCGGGTGCGGATCGAGTGCGCCGAGGGCGCGAGGTCCTGGTCGGTGCACCCGATCCGCCGCGACGGAGCGTGTCTCCCCGGTCGCTGTCGCTCGGCGCCACGGCACATGTGTGGTTGTCTGTCGGACATGAATTCGAAGCTGGTCCGGGCCGGTGTCGGCGTAATCGCCTGGTCCGCGACGCTCGCGGGGGTGGCGGGTGTCGCTCTGCATTTCGGTCGGCTGTCGTGGCAACCGGTTGTGCTGGCCGCTTCGGGCGCTCCCTATCTGATGGGATGCGCGCTGCTCGGGGCGGTGACGTTCCTTGCTTCGCGGCGCTGGGTGGGCGCGGGAGTGGCGGTGGTGGTCGTCGCGGCGGCGGCGTCGACGCAGGCTCCGCTCTACATCTCGCGCGCGGAAGACGGGGACGGGCCGGCGGTGACGGTGATGCAGGCCAACCTGTTGTTCGACGGGGCCGATCCGCGCGCGCTGGTCGAGCAGGTGCGTGAACGGCGCATCGATGTGCTCACCGTCAACGAGCTCACGCCCGGGGCGATCGAGGCGCTCGGGGCGGCCGGGCTCGACGAGTTGTTGCCGCACCGGTACCTGTCCCCCGGCCGGACAGCCGCCGGGACGGGGATCTGGAGCCGCTACCCGCTGTCGGAGACGGTCGAGTACGACGGGTTCGTGTTGAACCAGTTGTCGGCGACGGCAACGGTTCCCGGGGTCGGGCCGGTCGGCGTCTACGCGCTGCATCCGGTCCCGCCGGTGTACAGCGCGCGGGTGTGGGCCGACGAGTTGTCCCGTCTGCGTGACATTCTCGGCCGGTCGCCGTCGGACCGGCCGATCATCGCCGGTGGCGATTTCAACGCGACCCATGATCACGCGCAGTTCCGGTCGATGGCGTCGGGGCGTTTCGGCGACGCGGCCGCGCAGGCCGGTGCGGGGCATCTGGTCACGTATCCGACCGACAAGCGGTGGCCGCCGTTGGTCGGCATCGATCACGTGCTCGTCGCCGGCGGACGGGCGGTGTCGGTGGAAACGGTGGCTCTTCCGGGAGCCGATCATCGCGCGTTGGTGGCGCGGATCCGGCTGGGCTCGTAGGAGGGTGTCACAGTCGCCTACCCTGGCTCCGCAACTGGCGGTGTGCGGCACGGTCGAGTACAGGTCGAGGACCGCGGGATCTCCCCGTCACCAGCGCCGGCCTACAGCAGCGGCGTCATCGCGACGATTCCGATCGCGACGAGCACGGCCAGGTAGGCCAGCACCAGCCGGGTGTCACGCAGCAGGCACCTGCTGCGCAGCAGTCCGTTGCGCCTGGCCCGCCAATAGGCGAGGAAACCGAGTGCGGCGAAACCGGTGAGCGCGATCGGCCCGAGCAGCCAGGTGAGCAGTGCGACGGTGGCGTAGACACACAGGTTCAGCGGGTCGTGGTGCGGTTGCCGGGCGATCGCTTCTTCGTAGTAGACGCCGGTGTCGCTCATCGCACCTCCACCGGTAGCAGCGCGCGTCCGGCGGGGGCGGCGGCGGAGAGTCGCTGCCGGGACAGGGCGGGCCAGGCCTGCACAGCGCAGAAGGGGGCGCATTGGTCGGCGGTGCCTGCGCGGGTGCCGACGTGCACGCAGCATTGGGTGAGGCGTTCTTCGATCATGGTGGAGATGTCCATGAACGGTTTGACGGTGATGCGTACGACGCGTTCGCCGAGCAGTGCGCGCAGCTTGGCTTTTCGGCCGGGCAGCGCCGAGGACGCCAGGGTGAGCAGGGTGGACATCCCCAGGTCGCAGGTCCGGCAGATGTTCTGCCAGACCGTGCCCATATCGGGGTGTGAGAGCGAGGACTGTTCGGAGAGCAGGCCGTGCAGTGATTCGCGCACGGCCAGGCGCAGTTCGGCGGGGATCTCGCTGTCGGCGATGCGGTTGGCGACCAGGCCGAGTCGTGCGGCGAGGGTGTCGTGGCCGATGAGCGCGACCAGGGAGCGCCAGGTTCCGGCGTCGTCGCGCAGCAGGTAGCCGACCGAGCAGCAGTGCGGGTGGGAGCAGGGCAGGGCGGTGAGGTCCTGCCAGGTGACCAGGCCGCCGGTCTGCGGGCCGAGGCGGGCCAGGACGCCGGTGTGGGTGAGACGGTCGGCGGGGTCGATGGGGCCGGATCGGCCGGAGCCGAATTGGGGCTGGATGGAGACGCCGCCGACGAACGGGGTGTCCAGGGCGGTCCGCACGACGGCGCCGATCTCGTCGTCGTTGACGCCGAGGGCCGCGGTCATCACCAGGGTGGTGAAGATGGCGTGGGCGGAGAGGCGTTGCAGCGCCGAATCTTTGAGTGCGCGCAGGTCGCCGCCGCGGTGATGGCGGGAGGCGGCGGCGCTGATGCCGTCGAACTGCAGGTAGATCTCGACGCGTTCGCGGTGTTCGGCCAGCAGCGCGAGCAGGCTGTCGTCGCGGGCGATGCGGATGCCGTTGGTGTTGAGCAGGATCCGGGTGATGGGTCGGGCGGTGAGTTCGGTGAGCAGTTCGGGCAGTTGCGGGTGCAGGGTGGGTTCGCCGCCGCTGAGCATGAGCACGTCGAGCCTGCCGTGTTCGCGGGCCAGGCGCTGGTCGACATTGGCGAGAACGTCGGCGACGGCGACGACGCCGCCGAGATCGGGGGCGGAGTCGGCGAAGCAGGTGGGGCAGCGCAGGTTGCAGGTATCGACGATGTCCTCGAGCAGGATGCAGGTGTGTTGGGTCTGCATCTCCGGCAGACCGCGCAGGTAGGCCGAGGGCACCGGGTCGAAGTTGCCGGGCGTGTCGGGCAGGTGCGCTTTGGTGGGCGCGGTCCAGCGTTCGAGGTAGCTGAGGATTTCGGGGTTCTCGTCGTAGAGGGTGCGGATCATGCCGTGGCGGGGGCAACCGCGTTCCAGATACACGCGGCCGTCGCGTTCGGCGAGCCATCCGGACAGGCGCGCGACGTCGGCCAGCGGGCGGTCGGGGTCCTCGTGGTGGCATCGAGGGCAGAACGCGGTGACGTAACGCAGGATGCGGTCATCTCGCAGGGGCATCCCGGCGGTCATGGCTGTGCTCCGTTCTCGGCGAGCGTGGGCGATGGAGGTGCACTGTAGAGGTTGGGGTTGACGCCGGTGCAGAAGCCCGCCGTGCAGATGGTGACCAGCGCCCATCCGATCATCAATCCCATGCCGAGACCTTTGGCGACGGGTTTGCGCACCAGGATGAGCAGTGTGCCGCCGCCGAACGCGGCCAGCGCGCCGAACGCGGCGGCCAGACCCAGGATCACCCGGTAGGAGTTGCCGCCGTTGGCGACGCCGACGAACACGATGAACCCGAAGACGGCGTTGACGACGATGAACAGCGCTGCCCCGGCGACCGCGAATCCCGCGACGACGCCACCCTGTTTCGGCGCCGCAGGCGGTTCCCCGTAGGGCTGATACGGCTGATCGCGATACGGCGCCGGCTGCTCGGGCGGACCCTGGCCGGGGTCGGGTGGGGGCGGTGGATTGTTCATGCCGCGACCTTTCGTCCGAGGATCGTGTCGTAGATGCCGCGCCGGTAACCGATGGACACGCGCACCGCGACCAGCAGCAGCCCGGGGATCAGGAACCATTGCGGGCGAGTCAGATCCAGCCACACGGTGTCGTTGGCGCGGGTGAATTCGACGAGGAACCGGAAGACGGCGTAGGCGCCGACGTAGAGGGTGAACAGTTCCCCGGGAGCGGTGATCTTCTCACGCGCCCAGCGCAGCCAGCAGAACGCGGCCAGGTGGAAGGCGATTTCGTAGAGGAAGCTGGGGTGCATGGCCGCGCCGCTCGCGCAGCCGGGGCATTCGGGGACCGAGCCCGGCGCGTGCACGCCCCAGGGCAGCGCGGTCGGGCGGCCGGGCGCTTCGGTGAGGTGGCACCCGATGCGCCCGACGGCCATGCCGAGGGCGACGGCGGGGGCGAACAGGTCGCCGGTGCGTTCCCGGTAGCCGATGAGCCGTTTGGCCATGAGCACGCCGAGATAGGCGCCGAGGAGTCCGCCGAGCACGCTGCGCGCCCCGAACAGCCAGCTCTCATAGGGGTCGAGGGTTTCGGCCAGGCTGGACAGACGCATCCCGATCGCCCCGCCGACCAGCGCGCCGGTGACCGCGACCAGCGATTCCTCCCCCAGCGCGCCGCGGCGGCGGCATTCCAGGACGAAGACCACGGCGGCGACCGCCACCCCGAGCGCCACGAAGAATCCGTGGGTGGGGAGCCCGAAGATCAACTGCGGCACCATGGGGCGAGACTATCGGGCTCGCGTCCCGGCGGGGATGAGTGAAACTACCCGGCGTCGGGTGCGCGAACGGGTTCGGGAAAACCTGTTGGCGGATCATGGTGGCCGCTGCTACTTTGCCCGGAGACCGTGCGAGAGAACGAGGAGGTGGTACCCGTGAACGCTGTATCGACATGGGTGCTCCCCTGCGGGGTCACGGTCGGGCGATAGGTCGTCCGGGAGCGCCGCTGATGAGCACTCCCGAAAGGCACGACCATGCAATTGTTTTCCGAGCGACGTCTCGACGACGGCGCCCTCGAACGCCGCTTCACCCTCGGTGAGATCCCCGGCATCCTGTGGACGCCGCAATCCGTCTCCGAACCGGCGCCACTGATCCTGGTCGGCCATCCCGGTGGACTGGACATGATGTACCCGCGGGTGGCGGCCCGGGCCCGGCATGCCGTGGCGGCGGGCTTCGCCGCGGCCACCATCGAGCTCCCCGGCAGCGGTGACCGGCCGCGCTCGGCTGCCGCCGAGCAGGCGCGCGCCGACCTGCGCCGGGCGGTGCGCGACGGCGGGCCGGTGGACGACGAGATCGTCGCCCGCCTCGTCCTGCCGCTGGTCGATCGGGCCGTCCCGGAATGGCAGGTCACCCTGGACGCGCTGCTGTCGCTGCCCGAGATCGGCGGGCCGGTCGGGTACTCGGGTGGGGTGATCGCCATCGGTGTCCGGCTGGCGGTGGTGGAGCCACGCATCGCGGCGGCCCTGCTGTTCGCCGGAAGTTTCGTGCCTCGGATCATGTTCGACGAGGCCCGGCAGGTCAGGATTCCGCTGCAGGTGCTGCTGCAGTGGGACGACGAAGGAAACGACCGGCAGATGGCCCTGGACCTGTTCGACGCCTTCGGCTCCGCGGAGAAGACGTTGCACGCCAATATGGGCGGGCACACCGGCGTCCCGGCGTTCGAGGGCGATGACGCGAACCGGTTCTTCGCCCGGCATCTCCGCCGGGCCTGCGGGGCAGCTGTGCACTGATGTGACCGCTGTCGGTGGCCGTGGGGTCGGCCACCGGCAGCGGCTGCGGCGGTCCGGCCGCGACCGGGTCGACTCGACGACGTCCGGTGTCAGTTGTAGGACGCGATGACGCCTTGGAGGAGGGCTTCGAGGGTGTCGTAGGTGGGGGTGTCGACGACGTCGATGAGTTCGGCGGGCACGGGCAGTCGCTGTGCGGCCGCGACGCCGGCGAACGCGGTGGCGTCGCGGGTGCGGAAGCCGTGTTCGGCGGCCAGACGCTGGAGTTCGGGGTCGTCGGTGAGCAGGCGGCCGAGGCGGTCACCCGCGGCGTCGAGGGGCACCACGGTATGGGTGGACAGGACCGTCGGCGAGGGATAGGTCAGCACCATGTCGGGGGTGATGCGGCCCGCGGCTTTCGCTTCGGCGAACTGGGCCTCGTAGATGAGGACGAGCGGGGTGGGGCCCATGCCCGCGGTCAGGTATTCCTCGAAGGTACCGGCGCTGGAGTTCTCCGCGTAGCCCTGGCCGGTGAACAGCCGGGACAGCAGAGGCAGTACTCGCTGCTGGGCTTCGGCGCCCTGGACCACGGCGTTGTCGTTGGCGACGAACGCGGCGATGGCGAGGAACATGGCCGCGGAGTTGGAGGTGCGGGGGTCGGTGGTGGAGACGAGGATGTTCTTGCGGACCGGGTAGGTGGTGTTGCCCGCCAGATGAGTCCATTCGGTATTGCGTTGCGCCAGTTGCAGATACCGCGCCATGTCGAAGGTGGGTGTGGGTCCGGGGCGGACGACGCCCGCGGTGGTGAGCAGTTCCGCGATCGGTGTGAAGGTGGCGATGGCCATGGGTGAGGAGAACGGCGTGTAGCGGGTGCTGATGCCGTGGCCGCGCAGGATACGTTCGGCAGCGGGAACACTGGAGGGGAAGGCGAAGCTGTAGCCGGTGAGGTCCATGTCGGCGATCTGACGGGAGCCGGCCGGTTCGATCTCGACGCGCAGGCCGTGGCGGGCCAGTTCCTCGGCCACGCGGGGATCCTCGAACAACGACGCCTTCTCCGAACCGACCACACCGCGCACGGTGGTCAGGTCGGTCGCACCGCTCGCGGCCAGGGTGTCGGAGCGTTCGCGGGTAGCGACGGCGACCACAGCGATCACCACGACGGCCACGAGTGCCAACGCGCCGGCGGCGGGCAGCAGGCGACGGGATGCGGCCGATCCGGCGCGGACGATGCCCGGCCGCGCCGAAACGGTGTCCATCGCGGGGATTTCCACGGCGGTGATCTCGGAGGCGCCCGATGCCGGTGTTTCCGTGTGTGCGGTGGCTGTCCCCCGGTCGGCCGGGCCGTCGAGTTCGCGGCGGGCGATGCGTTCGATGAGTACCGGGACGAATTCGCGCACCGGTGTGCCGTCGAATCGGTTGCGTGCGTCGCCGATCGCCGTGCGCACCCGTTCGGGAGAATGCTGTCCGGCGTAGTTCTCGATCAGGCTGTCGGTCAGTCGACGCAACGCTTGCTCTTCCCGGATCGTATCGACTGGCACCGCAACTCCTCGTACTCGACTCGACCGGCGTCCCCGACGCGGCCACCCTCTTCGCGCCCGGCCACGTTACCCGCCGAAGAAGACACCGCAATGCGGTCTTCGCGTCGATTCCTGCTGTCCTGAGCGGACTTTCAGCGGCAGGGACCGCGCATGGGGGTCCGTTGTCGGAGCAGTTCACGGCATATTTCGCGACCGCCTCGAACTTCTCCGTGCCCACCGGCACGCACCGCGGCGCAGGTGCGTGAGCGCAGGCAGAGTTCACCGGAGTATCCGCCGTCCGACACCGGCCGTTCGCCGCCCATCCTTCCCCGCCGGACAGCGGCAGGACCGACCGGTGTTCGCGGCGCCGCTGCGAGCGGATCCGGACGGGCCGGACCGGTGCGGCGGGGGAAGGACGCACCGGCCGGTCAGTGCGCGGCGAGCACGCCCTCGACCACTCGCGCCATCCTCGCCCGGAACGCTTCGGGGCCGAACGATTCGGCGTGCGCGCGGATCTTGTCGGGGTCGAGGTCGGTGGTGGTGGGGTCGGCGAGCACGGCAGCGAATCCGTCGACGACCTCCTCGTCGCTGCCGTGCGCGACGTGCGCGCCGCTGAGGCCGGGCAGCACGGTGTCCAGTGCGCCGCCCTCCCCCACCGCGATCACCGGTGTGCCGCAGGCCATGGCCTCGACGGGGACGATGCCGAAGTCTTCGACGCCGGGCATGAGCAGGGCGTGGCAGCGGCGGTACATGTCGACGAGGACGTCGTCGGGTGCGGCGCCGAGGAAGGTGGTCTCCGGGCCGGCGAGGGTTTCCAGCTGGCGGCGGTAGCGTCCGTCACCGACGACGACGAGGCGGCGGCCGCTGCGTTGGGCGGCGCGGATGGCCAGGTCGGGACGCTTGTACGGGACGAGGCGGCCGGCGAAGAGCAGGAAGTCCTCGCGCGCGAGGGCCGGATCGGGTGCGAAACGGTCCAGGCGCACAGGCGGATTGATCACCTCGGCCGGCAGGCCCCACCAATCGCGGACGCGGTCGGCGACGGCGCGGGAGTTGGCGACGACAGTGGTGAGGTGCCCGGCGGCGGCGAGTTCGGCGCGGCGGGCGAGGACGCCGAGCGTGGCCAGCGCGGCGCGCCCGGCGAACCCACCCGCTTCACGCGCGCGGAACGCGGGGTCCCAGGCCCACCGGGCGGGGCTGTGCACGTAGGCGATCACGGGGGCGTCGGTGGCCAGGGCCGCTTGGATGCCGAAGGAGTGGTGGCTGACCACGACCGCGTCGTAGCCCTCGCGCAGCGGCAGCCCGCGCAGGGCGCGTGGCATCAGCGGCAGCAGCGGGGCGTGGGAGCGGCGGCCGGTGGCGGCGTGCAGGCGGTCGAGCCACGTGCCGGTGACGGTGTCCCACGGCGGGTGGGCGATGGCCGGGGCGCGGGCTGCGTCGACCAGCGGCGCGAACACCGGCGCCTGCGGCCAGGTGCGCGCGAATTCGCCGACCACGGCTTCGGATCCGCCGTATTCGGTGAAGCGTTCGTGCACGATCGCGATGCGCGGTCCGGTCATGGCTGATTCTCCTGTGCGCCGCGGATTCGCCGCGTGTCGAGATGCTCGGTGGGGTACATGCGGTGGGCCGTGGCTGGTGTCACGGGGCGGGCGTGAGGTTGTCGAGGCGGCGGGGTGCGGCGCGGGCGCGCAGGGCCGGCGCCACGGGCCTGCCCTCCAGCAGCCCGTCGACATCGCCTTGTTCGAGGGCGAGCGCGTAGATCGCGGCGGCGCCGCGGCAGGCGTCGAGGGTGTGGTCGATATCGGTGTCGGTGTGCGCGGCGGAGGTGACGAACGACTGGCCGAGGACGCCGCGGCGCAACAACTCCTGCAGGAACAGGGTGCGAAACGGTTGAGAGGGCTGCCCGTGCGGGTCGAAGGTCTGGAAGATCAGGCAGGAGGGGCGGCCGGCGATGCGCAGGTGTTCGCCGATACCGAGTTCGGCGGTGATCTGTTCGAATCCGGTGCGCAGTCGCTCGCCCGCGGCTTCCATGCGTCCGATGGGGTCGGTGGTGGCGTAGGCGTGGGCGACGGCGAGGAAGGCGGCCAGCGAGCCGGTTTCGGGACCGTGGGTGGTCGACAGCAGGAACACGCGGTCGGCGTCGGTGCGCAGTCCGCCCAGTTCCATGTATTCGCGGCGGCCGGCGAGGGCGGAGAGGGGGAACCCGTTGCCCATGGCTTTGCCCCAGCACGACAGGTCGGGGGTGATGCCGTAGACCTGTTGGGCGCCGCCCGCCGACCAGCGGTAACCGGTGATCATCTCGTCGAAGACCAGCAGCGCGCCGTGACGGTCGCACAGGTCGCGGACGCCGGCCAGGTAGCCCGGTGGTGGTTCGTGCAGTGCGGTGGCGGCTTCCATCACGACGCAGGCGATGTCGTGACCGGTGAGCACGGCGTCGAGGGCGGCGAGGTCGCCGTAGCCGAAGCCGACGGTCGATTGGGCGGGGATGCCCGCGGACATGGGGGTGGTGCCGATGAACCAGTCGTCGACGGAGAAGAACGGCTGCGCGCAGACGGCGACGGTGGTGCGGCCGGTGACGGCGCGGGCCAGGCGCACCGCGGCGGTGGTGGCGTCGGAGCCGTTCTTGGCGAATTTCACCATGTCGGCACCGGGAACCAGGTTCAGGAAGGTTTCGGCGGCGTCGAGTTCGAGCAGCGTGGGGCGGGAGAAGTTGACGCCGTCGGCGATGGCGGCGGTGACGGCGTCGACCACGGGCCGGTAGCCGTGGCCGAGGGTGACCGAACGCAATCCCATGCCGTATTCGACGAATTCGTTGCCGTCGCAGTCGCTGACGCGGCAGCCGTGCCCGCGCACGAGGACCGGGGCCATGTGTTCGGGATATTGGTCCGCGCCGCGGGCGTAGGTGTGGGCGCCACCGGGCACGAGTTCGTGCAGGCGGGCTTGGGCGGCGTTGCCGCGGGTGAAGTCGGTGATCACGGCGTGGTGTTCCTCTTTCGGCTCAGCAGCCGGTCTCGGTGAAGGCCTTGAGATAGCCCGCGCTCTGACGCACATACATCCACGCCTGGTAGGCGAGGTTCGTCGGGGCCGGGCTGGCGACCATGGTGAGTTCGCCGTCGAAGCATTTGCCGACGATGTAGCGGGCGCGGGAGATGTGCGGGGTGAAGGTGACGACGATGATGTGGCGCCAGTGCCCGGCGGCGGCGCGGCGGCGGATCTCCTGCGCCTCACCCTGGGTGGTCCACGGGTGCGGTTCGAAACACTGCACCCGGAACGGGTAGTCACCGCGGCAGTAGCGGTCCATGCGCGGGTCGTCGAGACCGGTGGAGGCGGCGATCACCAGTTCCGGCGCCAGCCCTTTGCGGGCGAGGTCGACACCGATGTCGAAGCGTTCGTACGGGGTGCCGCCGAGCACCACGATGGCGTCGGCGGGCCGCAGCGGGTCGATCTGCGGGTGCACGAACACCGGTATCCCGGCCACGGCCAGCGCCGTGACCGTCGCCGCGATCGCCAGCGCGAGGCGAAGGCGGCGCAGCCATGCGCGGCGGCGGGCCGGGGTGGTGTCGGGCGTGGTGCTCATCGGTCAGCGGGCCGGCCGGTCCTTGCCCAGCGGCGCGGTGCCCAGCGCGCCGTCCGGTGCCACGACCAGCCGCCAGTAGCCGCCGTCGCCGTCACGCAACACGACACCGGCGTCGGCGCGGTCGGAGACGTAGGCGCCGGAGGACAGGACCGAGGCCACCGGGGTGCCGTCCTGGGAGCGGGCGCGCAGGATCTCCGCATCGCCGGTGCCTTGGGCGGTGACGGTGCCGGTGAAGGTGGGCCGGTGCACGCGGCCCCGTCCGATGACCTGCCAGTGGTCGGGGAAAACGCGCGAGTCGAGGTCCTCACCCGCGCTGGAGATCAGGTTGACGGCGGTGCCTTCGGGACAGCCGGCGGGATCGATGCGCAGCTCGGTGGGACTGTGCCCGGGATCGGGGTCGAAGGCGACATTGGCCAGATACGGCTGACGGCAGTGGATCAACTCCACGCCCGCGGCGCGGCCGGCGACTTTGCAGTTGATCATGCCGAACTGGGCGGGGCCGCCGCGTCCGGCGACGCCGACCTGCACGGCGACCTCGGAACCTTCGAACCACACATTGGTCAGCCACCAGTTGGCGGCGGGACCGTCGATGAGCAGATGCCGGTCGGTGGTGCCGGGGTCGATGTCGGAGACGAATTCGGAGTTGGTGATCGACAGTCCGGCGGCGTGCTCGTCGGTGCCGACGCCGAGGACACCGATGCGGTTGCTGGTGAACTTCGAGGAGGTGACGTAGTTCTGGATGCAGGAGGTGCTCAGCCCGATCCCGAAATTGTTGATGTCGCAGTCGATGAAGGAGGTGCCGCCGGTGTTGGCTTCCAGCACGACGCCGCGCTGCCCGGCGTAGCGGGGGAAGTTGTCGCTGAGGTGGTTGCCGCGCACCAGCACGGTGTCGAAGCTGCAGCGGAAGCATTCGCTGAGCTGGATGGCGGTCGCTTTCGGGCCGGTCAGGTAGAAACCCATGCGCGCGAACCGGACCCGCTGTTTGCCGCGCAGCGTGACCAGGGTGGTGTCGGTGTCGCAGAACACGGTGGTCACGTCGGCGCCGTCGCCGTAGACGACGGCGAAGTCGGGCAGTTCGGGGAAGGCGGTCACCTTGTAGTCGCCCGCCGGCAGGTAGACCACCGGCGGCGGCCCGTCGGTGCGGCACGCTTCGGCGAGGGCGGCGGTGTCGTCGGCTCTGCCGTCGCCGACGGCGCCGAAGTCACGGATGTTGCGCACAGCGGTTCCTCCCGGAGGCGTGGGGCCGGTGGGCTCCTGGGCGTTGCAGGAGGCGATCGGCACCGCGGCGATGCCGAGCCCGGCGGCGAGCAGGTGGCGGCGGCGGAATCCGGTCATCGGGCCG
>NZ_BAGA01000078.1 GCF_000308595.1 Nocardia higoensis NBRC 100133
GTGCGGAGCCGCGGCATTCAGCAATCTCTTCGCAACCATGCTCGGGTGGCCGAGGAGCCCCGGGCGCCGGTACCGCTCGGTAAGTCCCCTCGCACCCCGCACGACATGCACGAGGTGATCCACCGGCTGGTCGGCGGAAATCGGCACGGCGACAGCGGCTTTTCCGGAGTTCGCAGCCGGATGCGACGGCCTTGCCGGAGAAGGCACGCACGACGGCGCCGGACGGGAATCGGCTACTCGTCGGCAGCCTGCTCGGCGTCGGGCTGCTCGGCGTCGGTCTGCTCCGCATCGGGCTGCTCCGCATCGGTCTGCTCGGCGTCGGGCTGCTCGGCGTCGGTCTGCTCCGCATCGGCCTGCTCCGCATCGGCCTGCTCCACGCCGGCCTGCTCCACGCCGGCCTGCTCCACGGCGGCCTGCTCCTGCCTGCCGACGAGCAATGCGGGTGCGAACGCGGCGGTCGCGGTCGCGGCGGCCGCCGAGGTGCCCGCGATCGCCCAGCCCACGGGGCCGAGGGGGCGGCAACCGAAATAGGTGCACAACCCGGGAGTCATGACGACGGCGCCGAGAACGGCTCCGCTCGCGGCGATCGTCGCCCAGACCAGCGGGCTGCGGTGACCGGAGAGCAGTGTCTGGCCGAGCTGGGTACCGATCAGAGCCACCAGGCCGATCGTGGCGGCGCGGCGCCGGGTGCCGGTGTAGCGCCCGATGGTCCAGGCGGCCGAAGCGCCCGAGGCCGTGGCGATTCCGCGGATCGACAGGGTCCTGATCAGATCGGCCCCGAGCACGGCGGGAGGCATGGCGGCCAGCCGATCCGACGCCAGGCGCGCCTGCGCGACCGGATCGTCGGCGGCTTCCGCATCCTCGTCGTCACGCTCGGGCGACAGGGCCAACGCCATCGCGGGGAACATGTCGGTCAGCATGTTCACCAGCAGGAATTGGCGGGTACCCAGCGGCGCCTCGCCGCTGAGCGCGGTGCCGTAGAGCGTGAAGGCCACCTCGCCCGCGTTGCCGCCCACGAGCACGCCCACGGCGTCGGTCACCCGCTGCCACATGCCACGCCCCTCCACCAGCGCGTGCAGCAGCGCCAGCGGGTCGGGCTCGGTGAGCACCAGATCGGCCGCATTGCGCGCGGCGACCGAACCGGCCGCGCCGACCCCGATACCGACATCGGCCGTCCGGATGGCGGCGGCGTCGTTGCTGCCGTCACCGGTCATGCCGACCACGTGACCCGCGCGGCGCAGCGCGGCGACGATCCTGACCTTCTGCGCCGGATCGACCCGCGCGAACACGGTGCTGCGATCGATCAACGCGCATTCCGCGGTCTCGTCGAGTCCGTCCAAATCCGCCCCGGTGGCGACCTCCGTGGCCTCGATGCCCAGCTTGCGCGCCACCGCCTGCGCCGTCACCGGATGATCGCCGGTGATCATGCGGACGCTGATCCCGTTCTCGCGCACTGCCTCCACCATCGCCCGGGACTGCGGCCGCGGAAGATCGGTCAGACCTAGGAAGCCGAGCAGGGTGAGTTCGCCGACCATCCGCTCGACATCGTCGGGTTCCCTGGACAGGTCCCGGCGGGCGACCACGAGCACGCGCAGCCCCTGCTCGGCCAGCTCGTGCACCATCCGTTCGGCGCGCTCGCGCTGTCGCTCGCCGAACGGCCCGGTGCCCTCGGCCCCGGTGCGCACCCGGGCGCACCGTGCGAGCACGATTTCCGGGGCGCCCTTCACCACCAACCGGAGCTTGCGGGTGGTGCGGCCGAGCGCGGCGGCATATCCGCGATTGGATTCGAACGGGATCTCCTCGATCGAATCCCATCGGTCGTCGTTTCCGAGCACGGCGGCGGCGTCGAGCACGGCGCGGTCGGTGGCGTGCACGACCGGGCCGTCGCCGGGATCCGGGCAGGCCCTGGCCGCGGCGCGCAACAGCCTGCGCGCGGCGGCGGAGTCGGCGTCCGGGGACCATTGTTCATCCGAATCCGCCAGAGCGGCCAGTCGCAGCCGTCCCTCGGTCAGCGTGCCGGTCTTGTCGAAGCACAGGGTGTCGACACGTCCGAGTGCCTCGACGGTGCGGCTGGCCCGGACCAGCACCCCGTGACGCGACAGCCGCCGGGCCGCGGCCAGCTGGGCGACGGTGGCCACCAGCGGAAGCCCTTCGGGCACCGCCGCGACCGCCACCGCCACACCGTCGGCGATCGCGGTGCGCAGCACCCGCCCGCGCAGCACGCCGAGCACGGTGACCACGCCGCCGCCGGTCAGGGTGAGTGGCAACACCCGATCGGTCAGCCGGCGCAATTGCGCTTGCACACCGCCCTTCTCGGGAGGTACGGCGCCCGTCGCCGCGCGGCCCGCCTGGGTCTCCGTCCCGAGCGCGACGACCACCGCCCATCCGGTGCCGTTGACCACGGTGGTGCCTTCGAAGATCATGCACGTCCGGTCGGCCACCGCCGCCCCCGGCGCCGCGGCCACGCTCTTCTCGACGGTCACCGATTCCCCGGTCAAGCCGGATTCGTCCATCTCGAGGTCGTCCACCCGCAGCAGACGGGCATCAGCGGGCACCACGTCACCCGCGCGCACGATGATGACGTCCCCGATCATCAGCAGGTCCGCCGGCACCTCGGGCGCCGCCGGGGAGTCCTCGCCGATGTCGTCCGCGAGGCGGCCGGTGAGGCGCTCGGTCTCCAGCAACCGGTCCAGCGCCTTCTCGGCTCGCTGCCGTTGTCGCGCGGACACGACCGCGTTGACGGCCAGCACCGAGGTCAGCAGCAGGGCATCCGCCGAGGAGCCGAGGATGGCGGTCGCGGCCGCACCCACCCCGAGGATCGGCGTGAGCGGATCGGCCAGTTCGCCGCGCAGGTGGCGCGCGAACGACGCGGACGACGAGAGCACCGGATGTCGTCGCGCGCTCGCGACGCCGGTGCGCTCGGACAGCGGCGCAGGCTCCGGCAGCCGGGTCAGCACCTCTTCGGGTTCGAGCGAATGCCACGGCAGCGACGGCGCGAGGATGACCTCGGGCTGGGCGCGCACCGCGCGAATCCCGGTGAAGACGCCGCTGACCAGGGCCGTGTAGTGCGCCGCGGTCATCGGCACGGCACTGTTGCGCCCCTGGGGCGATACGGCCAGCAACAGACCACCCAGCGCGGCCGCCGAGAGCGCCAGCGAGCGGCCACGTTCGCTCATCGCGCGCGCGGGCGCGACCGCGGCGAGCACCCGCTGCAGCTGGGGCATGTCCCGGCAGACCACATCGGCGGCCCACGGGATCTGCCACACGCCGTGCTCACGGCGCGCCAGCCCGATCGCCACATCGGCGGCGGCCATGGCCTTGTGCGCACGCGGGCTGAGAATCGCGACCATATGGCCGCTTTCCTGCAACTCGCGCACGATTTTGCTCATCGACCGGGCACGATCGATGAACTGGTCGCACAGTGAACTCAATTCGACCGTGTCGGCGCCGCCCACGAGCACCACCCGCAGGCCCGCGCCGCGCGCCTGCCGCAGCAGCAGATGCGCCCGTTCGTCGAGTTCACGCCCGATGAGCACCCTTCCGACCGGCTGACCGTCCTCGCGCACCTCCCGCCATACCGGCTTCGAGGTCACGCCCCGGTCGGGATGCCCGGTGCCGAGGTGCACCAGGGCCGTGCTGCCGCGCCCCGGGATGTCCGCGCCGTGCCACAGCCACCGTTGGGCCGCGCTCCAGACCTCTGTGGGCGTCCAGCTCTCGTCGACCGGTTCCGCATCGAGGACCACGCGATGGGAGGTCAGCAGTGTGTCGCCATCGACGACCAGAGCCGACAACCGGTCCAATCGCCGCCAGATCCCCGGATGCAGCGTCAGCGCGCCCGCGCGCGACATCAACGCCGAGACGGTCGAGCTGTACGCCTCACGGCAGGCGCGCGCCGCCCTTGGCGCGCCGAGTTCCAGTGCGCTGGTGGTGTCGACGATCCCGCGTCGCCCCAGTACCGTGGCCAGCGCCCCGGCCATCGAGCCCTCCGCGACCTCGTCCGCGACCCGTTCCACCGGCCCACGCGGCGCCTCCGCCGGGCGGCTTCGCCGGGGTAGCGCGATGGGAATCTCCGGCGGGCGAATGCCCATCTCGGCTTCCCATCGCTGCCACCGGGCATAGCGCGTCAGCGCCTCGGTGAACATCAGGCTTCGCTGCGCGGTGTCGACCATCAGGTCGACGACACCGCGCGCCGCCCGGTCGCCGAGGGCGTTGCCCACCGCGTTCGTGGTGGTGAGCAACAGATCGGTGCGGGGACGTCCCAGTCGTTGTTCCAGCACCCTACGCACGCGCGGCTGGGTGTCGGTGAACGCCGCCGCAGCGCGCAGCGCCCGTGCGGGACCTCGAAGCGGCGTCAGCGCCCCGACGCCGGAGAGCGCCATCGCGCACACATCGCCCGCGACCTGGATGCCCGCCGCCAGCAACGGTTCCCGGTCGTCGGGATGCTCGACCGTGCGACTCCAGTCCAGGTCGTCGACCTCGGCGTCGGCCTCCACCGACTCGACGGCCGACAGCAGTTCCGGCAGGCTCTGCGCGCCGTCCTCGAGCGCGACGACGACGTGACCGGTGACCGCGTTGACCCGCCACCATCGCACCGCCTCCCGGCGCGTCAGGTGCTCGCTCAGCGCGCGCACCACCGCGTCGCTCTTGCTCGTCGTCAAGCCGCGGACCTCGACCGTCGCCCGGTCCCCGTGCACCGCGACCCGGCGTTGCGAGCGGCGCAGATGCGGATCGAGCAGTGCGCCCAGCTCGTGACCCGCCCGGACGTCGCGGCCGAACTCCACCACCGATGTCCCGGCCCTGATCCCGGCGTCCACCACCCGCGCCGGAGCCTCGACCGCGGTCGTCGTCGCCTTCGCCGCCAGCTGCACCCCCGCACGTGCCAGATCGGCCGCGACGACACGCGGCGCTTCCAGCCACCAGGACGAAGTCGCCGCACGCAATGAGACACCCATGCTCCGCGCCTACCCCGGTCACCATGGGCAAAACGGGCAGCTACCGGGGCGAGACCGAATCATCCGAGCTTCGCGATGCCCCTCAGGTCGGCGACGAAGGCGTCGTAGGCCGAGCGCCGGTCGGACGCACGCAGCACCGCCGCGGGGTGGACCGTGGCGACGACCTGGTAGTCCGGTTGCTCGACCACCACCCCGCGCTGTTGGCTCACCTTGACGGACGAGCCGAGGATCGCCTTCGCGGCGATCGCGCCCAGGCACACGACTACGCTCGGCCGGACGACCCGCAGCTCGGCGTCCAGCCATGCCGAACAGGCCACGATCTCGGTGCGCCCCGGTTGTTTGTGGATGCGCCGCTTTCCCCGTTCGACGAACTTGAAGTGCTTCACCGCGTTCGTCAGGTAGACCTCCTCGCGCGCGATCCCCACCTCGGTCAGCGCCCGCTCCAGGAGAGTGCCTGCCGGGCCGACGAACGGGTGGCCCTCTTTGTCCTCCTGATCTCCGGGCTGTTCGCCGATCATGACGATCCGCGCGCGGGCCGGTCCTTCACCGAAGACGGTCTGCGTCGCGTTCCGGTACAGATCGCAGCCGTGACAGCCCTCCGCCGCGTGCGCGAGGCCGCTCAGCGTGGGTTCGCCTGCGGGGAGATAGTCGGTCGCGCCGGTCATCGTCCATCTCCCCTTCCGTCGAGTCCTCCGGCCGGATCGCGTCCGGCACCGGATGCGATACCCCCTGAGCGGATCTTCACCCCGTCGGCGATCAGGCCGCGTCGCGCCCACCCGCTTGCACGGACCGGTGTTTCGGCCCGGGACCTGCGGGTATCCGGCGAGTCGACGCAACCTGCCGGGTAACACGGGAATTCGAAACAGGGACAGGGGCCCGTATGACGTCCATCTGGTCGAAAGCCGGCGACACCGCCACCCGCCCGCCGCTTCCGCCCGGCCTGCGCCACGACTTCGTGGTCGTCGGGGCAGGCCTGACCGGACTGGTCACGGCGCTGCTGCTCACCGAGGCGGGCAAGGACGTGGCCGTCGTGGAAGGCAGGCGGATCGGGGTCGGAACGACCGGCCTCACCACGGGCAAGGTGAGCCTGTTGCAGAGCACGCGCGGCAGCCGGATCGCCCGCCACTGTTCCCTCGACGCGCTGCGCACCTACCTCGACGCCAACCGCGCGGGCCAACGCTGGCTGCTCGACTTCTGCGACTCGCACGGCGTCGATGTGCAGCACCGTGCCGCGATCACCTACGCCCAGAACGCCTCCGCGACCAGGGACATCCGCGCCGAACTCGAGATCACCCGTGCGGCCGGACTGCCCACCGAGTACGTCGACGACCTCGACACCCCGTTCCCCTTCCACGGCGGAGTGCGACTGGCCGATCAGGCCCAGCTGGATCCGATGGCCCTGCTGCGCGCACTGGCCGCCGAACTCGAGGCGCGATCCGTCCCGATCTTCGAGTCCACCCGCGTGCGGGGCGTCGGCTGGGAACCGCGCGGCGACCACCTCGTCCACACCGATCGGGACGACCTGCGCGCCGGTACGGTGATCCTGGCGACCGGCGCCCCCCTCCTCGATCGCGGCGGATTCTTCGCCCGGGTGACCGCCCAGCGCTCCTATCTGAGCTCGTTCCGCGTCGGCGAGCCGATACCGGGCGACATGCTCATCAGCGCGGACTCGCCGACGCGATCGCTGCGCACGGTCCCGGCCGACGACGGCGAACTGCTTCTCGTCGGCGGCAACGGCCACGAGGTGGGGCGCGCCGGGGACACCACCCGACTGGTCGACGACCTGATCGAGTGGACGCGGCGCCACCTGCCCACCGCCGAACCCCTCACGCACTGGTCCGCCCAGGACTACACGCCGGTCGGCGAACTGCCGTATGCCGGGCCCGTATTGCCCGGCAGTGACCGCATTCTGATCGCGACCGGATACGCGAAATGGGGGCTCACGAACGGGGTCGCCGCCGCGCTGACGCTGACCGGGCACATCACCGGCGCCCCGCCGGACTGGGCGCGGGTGTTCACGACCTGGCGACCACCGGACCTGCGGTCGATCACCGCGGCCGCCACCGCCAATACCGCTGTGCTGCAACATCTCACCACCGGGTGGCTGTCCGGCCTGCTCGGCGACGGATCCGGCGACCGGCCCGCCGAAGGATGCGGACGGGTACACCGGCAGGGATTGCGCCCGGCCGCCACCGCGACGGTGGACGGCGTGACCACCACGGTGTCGGCGATCTGCCCGCATCTGTACGGCGTGGTCCGATGGAATTCGGCCGAGAAGTCATGGGACTGCCCGTTGCACGGCTCCCGTTTCGCCACGGACGGCACCGTCCTCGAGGGACCGGCCACCCGGCCGCTGGCTCCGTAGCGCGGCGGGCCGCGACGGTGAGCGATCATCCGATCTGGTCGGCCGTCGCGGCCCTCGCCGCCGCGGCGATGTTCGCGGTGGCGGCGGTGGCCCAGCAGCGAGCCGCGGCCGCGGTCCCCGAGGAGGAGTCGCTGGTCGGCTCACTGGTGCGGAATCCGCGGTGGCTGGCGGGAATCGGCGCGGACGGGGGCGGCTACGGACTGCAGGTGGCCGCGCTCGCCCTCGGCCCGGTGTTGATCGTGCAACCACTGCTGGTCACCGCGCTGGTGTTCGCGCTCCCGCTCTCCGCCCGTATCGACGGGCGGCGCGTGGCGGGCCGGACCTGGTGCCTGGCGCTGCTGCTCGTCGTCGCGCTGGCCGCCTTCCTGCTCGTCGGCAGACCCACCGCGGGCAACCCTTCGGCGCCGCTGCGGCACTGGCTGATTCCGCTGGCCGTGCTGCTCGGTAGCGTTCTGATCGCGGTGCTCGTCGCGAGCGCCGGCCGCAGGCGCTTCGCGGACACGGGCCCCCGATCCGGCGGAGCCCGCGCCGCACTGCTGTTCGGCGCGGCGGGCGGCGCGCTGTTCGGCCTGGCCGCGGCGCTCACCGATTTCGTGGCGGGCCGGTTCGCCGACGGCCTCGACGCGGTGCTGAGCAGCTGGCAGACCTGGGCGCTGATCGCCGCCGGCCTCATCGGTGTCTACCTGCAGCAGCGCGCTTTTCAAGCGGGCAGTCTCACCGCCGCGCTACCGGCGGCCACCGTCGCCGAGCCGCTGGCGGCCGCGTACCTCGGCCTCACCGTGCTCGACGAGAGCCTGCGCACCGACGGGCTCGCGCTCGTCGTGGTGCCGGTGGCGGTGCTCGTCCTGTGCGTCACCGCCGTGGCCCTCGCGCGGGCCGAGGCCGCCGACTGACGCCGCCGGTGCACCGCTCTGCCCCTGTGCACGGACTCCGCGCGGAATCCGGCGCGCCCGCCCGCTCGTCGTTACTATCGGTCGAGTGCAGTTCCTCCCCGGACACCAGCCGCCCTACGACCTGACCTACGACGATCTCTTCCTCGTCCCGAACCGGACGGATGTGGCGTCGCGGTTCGACGTGGATCTGTCGACCGTCGACGGATCGGGCACCACCATCCCCCTCGTCGTGGCGAACATGACCGCCGTGGCGGGCAGGCGCATGGCCGAGACCGTCGCCCGGCGCGGCGGCATCGTCGTTCTGCCGCAGGACATTCCGCTCGGCGCGGCTGCCGACACCATCGCCTTCGTGAAGAGCCGCTCGCTCACCGCGGACACCCCGGTGGCGCTCGAGCCGGACCGCTCGGTCTCCGAAGCGGTCGCCCTGATGCACAAGCGCGCGCACGGCGCGGTCGTGGTGGTCGAGGCGGGCAAGCCGGTGGGGGTGGTCACCGAGGCGGCCTGCGCCGATGTCGACCGCTTCGCCCGGCTCAGCGAGATCGCCGAGAGCGACTTCGTGCGGGCTCCGGCCGGCACCTCCCCGCGTGATCTCTTCGATCTGCTCGAGTCCCGGCACGCGCACCTGGCCGTGCTCACCGCCGAGGACGGCTCGCTGGCCGGAGTGATGACCCGCACCGGCGCCATCCGAGCGGGGATCTACCAGCCCGCCGTCGACGCCGAGGGCGGGCTGCGCGTCGCGGCCGCGGTCGGCATCAACGGCGACGTCGCGGCCAAGTCGAAATCCCTGGTGGACTCCGGGGCCGATCTGCTGGTCATCGACACCGCGCACGGCCACCAGGAGAAGATGCTCGAGTCGCTGGCCGCTGTCGCCGGGCTCGGCCTCGGCGTCCCGCTGGTCGCGGGCAATGTCGTCTCCGCCCAGGGCGTGCGCGATCTCGCCGAGGCGGGCGCGGACATCATCAAGGTCGGCGTCGGCCCTGGCGCGATGTGCACGACCAGGATGATGACCGGTGTCGGACGCCCGCAGTTCTCCGCGGTGGCCGAATGCTCCGCCGCCGCGAAACAGGCCGGCGTGCACGTATGGGCCGACGGCGGCGTCCGCCATCCGCGTGATGTCGCGCTGGCACTCGCGGCAGGCGCTTCCAACGTGATGATCGGCTCCTGGTTCGCCGGCACCTACGAATCCCCGGGCGATCTGCGGGTCGATCGCGACGGCAATGCCTACAAGGAGAGCTTCGGCATGGCCTCCAAGCGGGCCGTCGCCGCCCGCACCGCCACCGACAGCGGTTTCGACCGGGCCCGCAAGGCGCTGTTCGAGGAAGGCATCTCCAGCTCGCGGATGCGGCTCGACCCCGAACGCCCCGGTGTCGAAGATCTCATCGACCACATCTGCTCGGGCGTCCGCAGCGCGTGCACCTACGCGGGCGCGCGCACACTGCCGGAGTTTCACGAGCGTGCGGTGCTCGGCGTGCAGTCGGCGGCGGGCTTCGCGGAGGGACGGCCGCTGCCCGGCGGGTGGTGAACGGACCCGCGCCCGGCGCCGAACGAAGCGAACCCGCCGACACATCGGATCGGCGCGGCGGCGACAGCCCGGTAACATGATGGTTGCCGGGCTGTCCCCGGTCTCACGTCACACGGCACAACGCTGCCACGTCGAAAGGGAACACGTTGCCACCCGCGTCCGAGGGCGCCACTCAGGAGGGCTCCTCTACCGAGCCGGGTGACAAACCCGGCGCACTCCCCGATAACGCTCCCCCTGGACGGTGCTGACCTTGTCCACCGTTCTGACGATCCTCAGCATTCTCGGCTTCATCGCCCTGACCGCCGGCACGGCCTTGTTCGTCGCCGCGGAATTCTCCCTGACCGCCTTGGAACGCAGCACCGTCGAGGCCGCCGCCCGCTCGGGCGATGTGCGCTCACGGATGGTCCGCCAGGCCCATCGCACCCTGTCGTTCCAGCTCTCCGGCGCGCAGCTGGGCATCACCATCACCACCCTGATCACCGGTTACATCGCCGAACCGGTCATCGCGCGGCTGCTCGGGCCGCTGTTCGCCGTGCTCGGCCTGTCCGAGGGCGCCGCGAGCGGTCTGTCGCTGGCGCTGGCGCTGATCATCGCCACCTCGCTATCGATGATCTACGGCGAGCTGGTCCCCAAGAACATCGCGATCGCCAAGCCGATGGCCACCGCCCGCGCGACCGCGGCCCCGATGGTCGGCTTCTCCGTGGTGTTCAAGCCGATGATCCATTTCCTCAACAACACCGCCAACTGGGTGGTGCGCAGGGTCGGCGTCGAACCCGCCGAGGAACTGCGCTCGGCGCGTTCCCCCCAGGAACTGGGCTCGCTGGTGCGTACCTCGGCCCAGCGCGGCTCGCTCGACCAGCGCACCGCGCTGGTGGTGGATCGCTCGCTGCAGTTCGGCGAGCGCATCGCCGAGGAGCTGATGACCCCGCGGGTGAAGGTGGAGTCGCTGGACAAGGACGACACCATCGCCGATCTGATCGCCGCCGCCGAGCGCACCGGCTACTCCAGGTTCCCGGTCATCGACGGCGACCTGGACAACACACTCGGCGTGGTGCACGTCAAACAGGCCTTCGCCCATCCGGCGAGCGAGCGGCGCACCATTCCGCTGCACGCGCTGGCCACGCCGGTGCCCGCGGTGCCCGCCAGCCTCGACGGTGACGAGCTGCTCGAGCGGGTGCGCGCGCACGGCATGCAGGTGGCGCTGGTCGTCGACGAATACGGCGGCACCGCGGGCCTGGTGTCGATGGAGGATCTGATCGAGGAGATCCTCGGCGACGTCCGTGACGAGCACGACGAGGAGGAACTCGACGTGCGCCGCACGTCCGACGGCTGGGACTGCTCGGGCCTGCTGCGCATCGACGAGGTCGGCCGGGCCACCGGCTACGAAGCGCCCGAGGGCGAGTACGAGACGCTGGGCGGCCTCGTGCTGACCATGCTCGGCCGCATGCCCGAGGTCGACGACGAGGTGGTGCTGCCGAGCTCGGCGGCCTCGCACCATCAGCAGATCGACGAGAACGCCGGCCACGGCGGATGGATCGCGCGCGTGGAGCGCATGGACGGCAGGCGCATCGACCGCGTCCGGCTGATCCCTGTCCCCGCCGAGAACCTGCTGCCGCGCACACTCCAGGAGAACAACCATGGGTGATCTCTTCGGAGTGGTCCTGACCTTCGTGCTGCTGGCGGGCAACGCCTTCTTCGTCGCCGCCGAGTTCGCGTTGATCTCGGCGCGCCGGGACCGGCTCGAGGCGATGGTCGCCCAGGGCAAGCGCAACGCCAGAACCGTCATCAAGGCCGGTGAGAACCTGTCGATGATGCTGGCCGCGGCGCAGCTGGGCATCACCATCTGCTCGATCCTGCTCGGCCGCGTCGGCGAACCGGCGGTCGCGCACCTGCTGGAGAAGCCGTTCCACGCGCTGGGCATGCCCGATGAGCTGTTGCATCCGGTGTCGTTCGCGATCGCGCTGGCCATCGTGGTGATCCTGCACATCCTGCTCGGCGAGATGATCCCGAAGAACATCGCGCTGGCCGGCCCCGAACGCAGCGCGTTGCTGCTGGTGCCGATCCACCTCGTGTTCCTGCGGCTGGCCCGCCCGCTCATCGCGCTCTACAACCTGGCCGCCAACCTGACGCTGCGGATGCTGCGCATCGAGCCCAAGGACGAGCTGGACGCCACGGTCTCCAGCGTCGAACTGGCCGAGATGATCGGCGAGTCGCGGTCGGAGGGGCTGCTCGACGAGGAGGAGCACCGGCGGCTGACCCAGGCGCTGGGCACCTCCGAGCGCACCGTCGCCGATGTGATGGTGCCGCTGGCCGCCACCAGGTCGATCCCGCTGCGCGGCAGCGGCACCACCCTGGGCGACATCGAGACCGCCGTCGCCGAGACCGGCTTCTCGCGCTATCCGGTGCGCGCGGGCGACGGCTCGCTGGTCGGCTATCTGCACGTCAAGGACGTGCTGGACAAGGTCGCCGACGAGTCCGCCGGGCCCGGCACACCGATCCCGCGCACCGATATCCGCCCGCTGCCCGCCCTGACCATCGGCACCCCGCTGGTCGAGGCGCTGGCCCGGTTGCGCCGCACCAGCAGCCACCTCGGCCGGGTGGTCGACAGCCGGGGCAACACCTGCGGCATCGTCGCGCTCGAGGATCTGGTGGAGGAGTTCGTCGGCACCGTCCGCGACACCACCCACCGCAACGCGGAGTGATCCGGCCGCACCCGCGCAGTCGCCGCCGCGCCCTCGTCGGAGGGCGCGGCGGCCGTGCTTCACGGGTGCGAGATGATCGAGGGCGATGAACAGCAGCAGGGCGATGGACAGCAGTGACGAAAGGGAACGGGCCGCGGTGATCGTGCTGGCCGAAACGCAATGGCGAGCCAGGGCGGCCGCACATCGCGCGCGCTTCGACGAACTCGCGGGCCCGTATCTCGAGCGGCGCGCGGCCGGGGAGTCCCATCCCGTCATCGACTTCCTGTTCACCTACTACGGCCAGAAACCCGCACAACTACGCCGCTGGCATCCCGGCTTCGGCGTCGCGCTGGCGGGCGCGCGCGAGTACGAGGGCGCGCGCGGCTACCACCGGATCGACGAGGACGTCCACACCGCCGACCCCGCTTTCCTGAACCGCAGACGCGACACCGTGCGCTTCGTCGCCGAACTGCTCCGGGCCACCGCCACCCGACCACCGCACCTGTCCTGCTTCGGCCTGCACGAATGGGCCATGGTGTACCGCACCGACGACGTCCGCCACCAGCAGGTGCCGTTGCGCCTGGGCAGTGCGGGCACCGACGCGGTGGTGGAGTCGATGTCGCTGCGCTGCACCCATTTCGACGCCTTCCGCTTCTTCACCCCCGACGCGGTGGGGCGCAACGCCGCCCCGCTCACCCGCGACGACCAGATCGCCGCCGAGCAGCCCGGTTGTCTCCACGCGAACATGGATTTGTACAAATGGTGCTTCAAGCTCCTGCCGCTGGTCGACTCCGATCTGCTGTTGGACTGCTTCGAGCTGGCCTGCGCGGCCCGCGACCTGGACATGCGCGCCAGCCCCTACGACTTGCGTGACTACGGCTACGAACCGGTCCGCATCGAAACCCCGTCGGGCCGTTCCGACTACGTGCGCAGCCAGCTGGCCCTCACCGAGCGTGCCGGGGCATTGCGCCGCCGGCTGATCGAGGTCTGCGAGCGACTGCTCGACCAGTCCGCCGCACCCGTCGGCACGGCCGCCGTCCGCGGGTAGCGGCCGATCCCCGGTAGTGGTCCCGAACCGGGCGCCCGTATCGTCGGAGCCGGGCGATGCACGCGACGCGGCCGCCCGTGAGCGCTGGGAAGGACGGACGCACCGCGCATGATCGAACTGGATCGGATCACCGTGCCCGAGCACGTGTTCGGCTACCCGGAGGTCGCCTTCGGCGGGTACATCGCGGGCGCGCTGGCCGAGCGCTCCCCCGGCGCCACCCAGCGCGTCGATTTCCGCGGCAGGGTGCCCGTCGGCACACCGCTGTCGCTGGCCCGCACCGACCGGGGCGGCACCGCGCTCACCGATGCGGCGGGCGCCGTTCTCACCGAGGCGCATCCGGCGAGCCTGGATCTCGACGTGCCGTCCTGCCCCGAATGGGACGAGGTCGTCGCCGCCACCGAACGCGGACTGAAATCCGAGAAACGCCTGTTCACCCACTGTTACGGATGCGGGTCCGGCTGCCCGCCCGGAAAAGGCCTGCGCCTGTTCCCCTGCACCTTGCGCGAGCGTGGTCTGGTCGTCTCGGCGTGGACGCCCGATCCGGGGCTGGCCGGGCCCGACGGCCTGTTGTCGATCGAGAACGTCTGGGCCGCCCTCGACTGCCCCGGCGCCTGGGCGGGCTTCGCCTACCACCGGATGGCGATGGGCGCGGTGACCGCCGCACTCACCGCGACGGTGCTCGCCCCGGTGGAAACCGGTGTCGCGCACACGAGTTTCGCCTGGCCGGTGGCGGTCGACGGACGCAAGCACACCGTCGGCGTCGCCCTGGCCACCGCCGCCGGCGAACTGTGCGCGGTGGCCGAGGCACTGTGGATCGAGCCGCGCGAACCCGGGTCGCCCGCGCTGGTGTAGAACTCCCCGGAAACGAAACGACCCCCGGCCCTTGCGGGCCGGGGGTCGAAATCGCTGGTGTCAGCCAGGATCACAGCGGGGGGAAACCCGCGGAACCGGTCGCGAGCCAATTCCAGAACTCCGCGGCGCGGTTGGTGACCAAGGCGACGATGTCGAGAACGACGCTTCCCATGTATACCTAACCTCTCGATGTGCACGTGCGAGGCCCAGGGTAGCGGCATCGGCCGCCCCACTGCGCCCCGGCCTCGCACGCACGGTCGAGTTCCGGGCCGGGCTCTGTTCGGCCTCGCGGCGATCAGCCCCGCGCGGCGGCCTTGGCCTCGCGGCGGCGGCGGTGCAGGATCGGCTCGGTGTAGCCGTTGGGCTGCGTGGTGCCTTCCAGGATCAGTTCCTTGGCGGCCTGGAACGCGATGCTGCCGTCGAAGTCCGGCGACAGCGGACGGTAGTTCGGGTCACCGGCGTTCTGCCGGTCCACCACCGGGGCCATCCGCTGCAGGCTGGCCACCACCTCGTCGGCGGTGACGATGCCGTGGCGCAGCCAGTTGGCCATCAGCTGACTCGAGATGCGCAGCGTCGCACGGTCTTCCATCAGCGCGATGTCCTTGATGTCGGGCACCTTGGAGCAGCCGACGCCCTGGTCGATCCAACGCACCACGTAACCCAGGATGGACTGCGAGTTGTTGTCCAGCTCCTGCTGCTTCTCCTCGGCCGTCCAGTTGGGATCGGCGGCCAGCGGGATCTCCAGGATCTGGTCGACGGTCGCGCGCGGGCCGCCCTTGGCGATCTCGGTCTGCCGCTTGAACACGTCCACCAGGTGGTAGTGGGTGGCGTGCAGGGTGGCGGCGGTCGGCGAGGGCACCCACGCGGTGTTGGCGCCCGCCTTGGGGTGACCGATCTTCTGGACCAGCATGTCGGCCATCAGGTCCGGCATGGCCCACATGCCCTTGCCGATCTGCGCCTTGCCGGACAGGCCGGTGATCAGGCCGGTGTCGACGTTCCAGTCCTCGTAGGAGAGGATCCACTGCTGGGACTTCATATCCGCCTTGCGGACCATCGGCCCGGCCGCCATGGAGGTGTGGATCTCGTCGCCGGTGCGGTCGAGGAAGCCGGTGTTGATGAACACCACGCGGTCCTTGGCGGCGGCGATGCAGGCCTCGAGGTTGACCGTGGTGCGGCGCTCCTCGTCCATGATGCCGACCTTGAGGGTGTGGCGCGGCAGGCCGAGCACGTCCTCGACGCGGTCGAACAGCTCGTTGGCGAAGGCCACCTCGTCGGGGCCGTGCATCTTCGGCTTGACGATGTAGACCGAGCCGGTGCGGCTGTTCTTCAGCGCGACGTCCGCGCGCAGCGAGTGCTTGGCGATCAGCGAGGTGACCAGGCCGTCGAGGATGCCCTCGGGCACCTCGTTGCCCTCGGCGTCGAGGATGGCGTCGGAGGTCATCAGGTGGCCGACATTGCGCACGAACAGCAACGAACGGCCGTGCAGGACCAGTTCCGAACCGTCGAGCGCGGTGTAGACGCGGTCGGGGTTCATGGTGCGGGTGAAGGTCTTGCCGCCCTTGCTGACCTCTTCGGCCAGCGTGCCGGTCATCAGGCCGAGCCAGTTGTGGTAGCCGAGCACCTTGTCCTCGGCGTCGACCGCGGCGACCGAGTCCTCGAAGTCCATGATGGTGGTGACGGCCGACTCGAGCACGATGTCCTTGATGCCCGCGGTGTCGGTGCTGCCGATCGGCGACTCGGGATCGATCTGGATCTCGATGTGCAAGCCGTTGTGCTTCAGCAGGATCGAGGTCGGCGACTCCGGATCACCCAGGTAGCCGACCAGTTGCGAGGCGTCGGCCAGGCCGATCTCGGTGCCGTCCTCGAGGCCGACCTCGAGCTCGCCGTCGACGATCTTGTAGGACGTCGAGCCGATGTGCGAGCCGGTGATCAGGGTGACCGCGTCGTCGAGGAAGTTGCGCGCCCACTCGATGACCTTGTCGCCGCGGACCCGGTTGTAGCCGGAACCCTTCTCGGCGCCGCCGGTCTCCGGGATGGCGTCGGTGCCGTAGAGCGCGTCGTAGAGCGAGCCCCAGCGCGCGTTGGCGGCGTTGATCGCGAAGCGCGCGTTCATCACCGGCACCACCAGCTGCGGGCCCGCGGTGGTGGCGATCTCGGCGTCGACGTTCTCGGTGCCGATGGTGAAATCGGCGGGCTCGGGCCGCAGGTAACCGATCTCGGTCAGGTAGTTCTTGTAGGCCGTCTTGTCGTAGCCGGCGCCGGGGTTCTCGGCGTGCCAGGCATCGAGCTTGCCCTGGATCTCGTCGCGCTCGGCCAGCAGGGCGCGGTTGCGCGGAGCCAGATCGTTGATCACCTGCTCCGCACCCGCCCAGAACGCGGCGGAATCTACGCCGGAGCCGGGCAGCGCCTCGTTCTCGATGAAGTCGTGGAGAACCGTGGCCACCTGGAGCCCGCCGACCTGAATCCGCTCTGTCATCTACTGCCTCATTTCCGAGAAGCCGGGTGGGAAAGGACGGGATTCATATTACCCACCGGTAGTGGACCGATTTTCCAGGGCCGAGGGCGTAACTGCGGATTGGCGGAGCGGGCTCTTGATCGCGGCGGCCGACCGCTTTAA
>NZ_BAGA01000077.1 GCF_000308595.1 Nocardia higoensis NBRC 100133
ACAGCCGTAAGGAACTGACCCGCAATTGGCGCAGCGATCCCGGCCTGCTGCGCGCGCTCGACCACCTGCTCGGTGGCGCCGCGCTCGGTCATCCGGAGATCAGCGTGTATCCGGTGGCCGCGACGCGGGCGGATAGCAGGCTGTCCGGACCGTCCGACCAGATCGTGCCGCTGCGCCTGCGCTGTCTGCCCCGCACCGGCGCGGGCCCGTTGAAGAACGGTTTCCCCCAGGTGGACCGCCAGCGTGCCGCCGTGGCGCGCGATCTGGCCGCCGATCTCGTCCGGTTGCTGGAATCGGGCGCCGAGGTGACCGTCGGCCGGGGCGCGGCGGCCGTGCGCCGCCCGGTGACCGCGGGCGATGTCGCCGTGCTGGTACGCAAGCGCTCCCATGTCTCGCTGGTGCGCGATGCGCTGGACCGGGTCGGCATTCCGTCCGTATTGGCAGGCGGCAGTAGCGTTTTCGCCACGGCGAGTGCGGTGGACTGGCTGTGGGTGCTGCGCGCGCTGGAACAGCCGCACCGCTCCGATCGCGTCCGGCTCGCCGCCTGCACGCCCATCCTGGGCTGCACCGCCGCTGAGATCGACAGTGGCGGAGCCGATCTGGTGGGCGCGCTCAGCGCTCAGCTGCGCGAGGCGGCCCGGTTGTTCGCGCGCACCGGCTTCGCGGCCCTGTTCGAACGACTGGCCGACCGCTCCCGGCTGGCCCCGCGCCTGCTGGCCGTGGAGAACGGCGAACGCACCCTCACCGATCTGCGTCACATCGCCCAACTGCTCGACGAGGTGGCGGCCACCGAGGGCTACGGCCTGACCGCGCTGACCCGCTGGCTGGCCGACCGGGTGCGCGACCCCGCCTCCGGCGCGGTGGCGGGCCGCTCCCGCCGCCTCGACCGCGATGCCGCCGCCGTGCAGATCGCCACCGTGCACGCCAGCAAGGGGCTCGAATTCCCCATCGTCTACCTGCCGTTCGCATGGGACAACGCCAAGAACCCGAAACCGCCGACCCTGTTGTTCCACGACGACGACGGCGCGCGCGTCCTCGATGTCGGCGGCCAGGAAGCCCGCGGCTATGCCCGGCGCAGGCAGCGTTGCGAGACCGAGGAGGCCGGTGAGGAACTGCGCCTGCTCTACGTGGCGCTGACCCGTGCCATGTGCCAGGTCGTCGCCTGGTGGGCGCCCTCGGCCACCACCGCGGGCGGACCGCTGCACCGGATGCTGCTCGGCCGCCCCGATCGCGGCCCCGACGTGCCCGAACGCGCCACCGTGCCCGCCGACGAACGGGTCGTCGGCGCCGTCACCGCCTGGGCCGCGCCCGCGTCGGAGGTGATCTCGGTGACCGCCGTCGACACCGCCGAATCCGTCACCCCGCGCCGCGTCCGCGTCGAGCCCGACACCGCCGATCTGGCCGCCGCCCGCTTCGACCGCGTCCTGGACCTGCAGTGGCGGCGCACGTCCTACTCGGCACTCACCGAAGGCGCGCACGAGCTCGTCACCGACACCGAACCCGAGGATCCGCGCGGTCCCGGCGACGAACCCGCCACCCCCGCGCTCGTGGAACTCGACCCCGACCCCGCCGCCGCGCCGTCGCTGATGAACGATCTGCCCTACGGCGCCGAATTCGGCACCCTCGTGCACGCGGTTCTCGAACGCGTCGACACCTCCGCCGCCGACCTGGCCGCCGAGGTCCGGCGGCGCTGCCGGGAGACCGCCGCCGAACTGCTCGCCGAACTCGACGTCGACATCCTGGCGACCGCCCTGCTCGCGGTGCTGCGCACCCCGCTCGGCTTCGGCTGCCTGGCCGACCTCACCCCACGGGATCGCCTGTGCGAGCTGGAATTCGAGCTGCCGTTGGCAGGCGGTGACCGGCCGACCGCGCACTCGGCCACGCTCGGCGCGATCGCCGATCTGCTGCGCACCCACCTGGCCCCCGCCGCCGACCTCCACCCCTACGCCGACCTGCTCGCCGGGCTCGACGACCGCGCCCTGCGCGGCTACCTGACCGGCAGCATCGACGCCGTGCTGCGCGTCACCGGCGCCGACGGACCGCGCTTCGTCATCGTCGACTACAAGACCAACCGCCTCGGCATCGACCGCCTCACCGTCGACCACTACACCCGTCCCCGGATGGCCGCCGAGATGCTGCGCTCGCACTACCCGCTGCAGGCGCTGCTGTATTCGGTCGCGCTGCACCGCTATCTGCGCTGGCGGCTGCCCGGCTACGAGCCGGCCCGCCATCTCGGCGGCTGCCAGTACCATTTCGTCCGCGGCATGATCGGCCCGGACACCCCGCCCGGCCACGGCGTCTTCGACTGGCATCCGCCCGTGGAACTGGTCGTCGCGCTGTCGGATCTGCTGGCGGGCTCGGCGGAAGGTGGGCGATGACCGCGATCCAGGTGGCCCAGCGCGGCACGGGTCTGTTGCGCGTGTTCAACGAGGCCGGTGTGCTCTCCGCGGCCGATGTGCACGTCGCGGTCCGGCTCGGCAGGCTCGGGCGGGAGGAATCGGAACTGGTGCTGTTCGCGGCGGCGCTGGCCGTGCGCGCGGTGCGCTCGGGATCGGTGTGCCTGGAACTGGACCGGATGCGCGAGATCGGCGTGGACGCCGACGAGGACTGGGACGTCGGTCAGGGCGTGGACCCGGCGACGCTGCCGTGGCCCGACATCGAGGCCGTGGTCGAGGCACTACGGGTGAGCCCACTGGTGTGCGGCGGTCCGGCCGGGCCGCTGTGCCCGTTGCGGGTGGTACCCCCCGCGCCCGGCGAGGACGGTGGACCGCTGCTCTACCTCGACCGCTACTACCAGCAGGAACAGACGATCCGCCGGGTGCTCACCGAGCGCGCCGCGAGCCATCCCGTGGTCGACGCGGTGGTGGCGCGCCGCGAACTCGATCGCTTGTTCGGCACGGCCGACGGCGGCGCCCCCGACCGGCAGCGTCTGGCCGCCGCCCTCGCCGCCACGCACTGGACCACGGTCGTCGCGGGCGGCCCCGGCACCGGCAAGACCCACACCATCGCCCGCGTGCTGGCATTGCTCGAGGCGCATCGGCGGGCCGATCCGAAAGCCGCGCCGCTGCGCATCGCGCTGGCCGCGCCCACCGGCAAGGCCGCCGCCCGTCTCCAGGAGGCGGTGCGCGAACAGGCGGGCGCGCTCGGCCTGCCCGAACTGACCGCCGCGACCGTGCACCGTTTGCTCGGCTGGCAGCGAGGACGCGGAAACCGGTTCCGGTACAACGAGTTCAACCGCCTGCCCTACGACGTGGTGGTGGTCGACGAGACCTCCATGGTCTCGCTGACGATGATGAGCAGCCTGCTGTCGGCCCTGCGCTCGGACACCCGGCTCGTCCTCGTCGGCGACCCCGATCAGCTCGCCTCGGTCGACGCGGGCGCCGTGCTCGCCGATCTGGTCGCCGGACCCGTCGCGGGCGCGCCCAATCCGGCACTCGACGACATCCTCGGCGCCCCGCCGCCGGACGCCGCCGAGCATCCGGAGGGGCTGACCGAGCTCGAGCGGACCAGGATGCGCGGCGGCATCGTGCGCCTCACCCGCGGCAGGCGCTTCGGCGGTCACATCGCCGAACTCGCCGTTGCGGTCCGGGCGGGCGACGCCGATCGCGCCCTCGACCTGCTCCGCTCGGGCGGCGCCGATCTTTCCCTGTGCGCGCCCGACGAGATCGACGCCGTCCGCGCGGACGTGGCGCGCGCCGCCCGTGCCGTTTCCGAATCCGCCCGCGCCGGTGACTCCGGGGCCGCCCTGGCCGCGCTGGAATCGCACCGGCTGCTGTGCGCGCACCGCCGCGGCCCCTTCGGCGTGGAACGCTGGGACCGCATGGCGGGGGAGTGGGCGGCCGCCGTCGGCGCGGGCCCGGACGGCGCGTCCTCCCCGTGGTATCCGGGCCAGCCGCTGCTCGTCACCGCCAACGATCACGAGGCCCGCATCTACAACGGCGACACCGGCGTCATCGTCACCATGCCCGATGGCTCACTGCGCGCGGCCCTGCTGCGCGGCAGCGATCCCTACCTGGTGCACCCCACCCAATTCCCCTCCGTGGTGACCGTTTTCGCGATGACCATCCACCGCAGCCAGGGCAGTCAGTACGACACCGTCTCCATCGTCCTGCCCGAACCGGAATCCACCCTGCTCACCAGGGAACTGCTCTACACCGCCATCACCCGCGCCCGGGGGCACGTCCGCGTCATCGGCACCGAGGAGGCGATCCGCGCCGCGGTGGGACGGCGCGTGCTGCGAGCCAGCGGGCTCGCCCGGCGGGTAATCGCCTGAGCGCGGTGTCAGCTCAGCCCGAACATCCGGACGCCGTTCTCCCAGAACACCTTCCGGAGCCACTCGGTTCCGAGATCGAGCCGCTCGACGGCCTGTACCGCGTGGGCGTACGGGTACGGGATATTGGGGAAGTCGCTGCCGAACAGGATGCGGTCGGACAGCGCGCGCAGCCGGTCGTACTCGGCGACCGGAAAGGGCGCGTCCTGCTCGCTGAAGTCGGTCCACACCATGGTGGTATCGAGCGAGAGGGACGGATACCGCTCGGCGAGATCGAGGAACGCGCTGTACTCCGGCGTGCCCATATGCGCCACGATCAGCCGCAGCGCGGGAAACCGGCTCAGCAGCTCGGCGATCGGCGCGGGGCCGGTGAACCGGCCCGGCGCCGGGCCCGACCCGCAGTGGATCACCACCGGCACGCCCGCCTCGGCGAGCAGTCCCCACACCGGGGTGAGCAGTGGATCGTTCGGTGCGAAATCGCCGACCTGGATGTGCACCTTGAACACCCGCACCCCGCGCTCGATCGCCGTGGCGACGTAGGCGGCGGCCTCCGGTTCGGGGTAGAAGGTCGCGGTGTGCAGGCAGTCGGGGGTGCGGGCGGCGAACTCGGCGGTCCAGTCGTTGAGCCACGCGGCCATGTCCGGCTTGTGCGGGTACACCAGCGAGGTGAACGCCCGAACGCCGAAACCGCGCAGGGTCTTCAACCGCACCTGCTCTTCGTCGCGATAGGTGATCGGCCACTGTCTGCCCACCAGCGGGCCGACCGAGTCGAAGTACGCCCACACCTTGTTCAGCACCGATTCCGGCATGAAATGGGTGTGCACATCGATGATGCCGGGTAGTGCCAGCCGTTCCCGGAACCCGGCCAGGAACGCGATGTCGCCGACGTAGTCGCTCGCCGCCGAATACTCGCCGTGATGGTGGTGACCGGTCATGAGACCTCCGGACTCGAAGCGGGTACGGTGTGCCGCGCGGGCGGATACAACGCCGCCGCGAAATCGCCGACCCGGGCGACGAGCCGCGCGAAGAACGCTTCGGGGTCGGTGCCCACGACGATGTCGGCATTGAACGGCCTGCCCCACATGCCCGCCCAGTCGGCGACCGTGGTGGCCCTGGTCAGCGTCCCGGTGAGTTCGACGTCCACCGTCGCGGGGCGGACCACCGCCAGCGTCGGGTCCAGCGCGACGGCCGCGGCGAACGGGTCGTGCATGTGCGCCAGATAGCCCTGGTCGTAGGCCTGATGGAACTCGAAGTAGAAGCGGACCGCGTCGGTGAGGTGCCGGATGATCGGATTGCTCGCCGCGGACGGCTGTCCTGGCGGGTCGCCGGGCGCGGGCTCCTCGACCGGGCTGCTGCCCGCTCGCTCGGCGAGCGCGCGCAGGTGGCGCGGATGCATCTCGATCGTCTCGGTGATGTCCAGCGCGCAGATCAGCGGCCTGCGGTCGGCAGGCGCGGCGGAGAAGGCGTCGAAGACCTCCTTGGCCGCCTCCGGATCGACGTGCACGTTCCACTCGTTCGTCGGCGTCGTATTACCCGGATGATTGAAGGCCCCGCCCATCACCACCAGCCGGCGCAACAGTTGCGGCAGCCCGGGCTCGAGCCGCAACGCCAACGCCAGATTCGTCAGCGGACCGGTACACAGCCCCACGATCTCGCCGGGGTGCGCCCGCACCGTGTCCACCCACATCCGCGCCGCGGACCGCGCCGACAGCGCGCGTCCGGACACCGGCAGCCTGGCGTGCCCCACACCCTGCGGCCCGTGGGTGTCCTCGGTGGTGCGCAGCTCGATCGCCAGCGGCCGCTCCGCTCCGAGCGCCACCTCGATCTGCGGCGCCCGGCACACCTCCAGCCACGCCAGATTGTTGGCGGCGACCTGCGCGGCCCCGACATTGCCCGCCGTGGAGGCGATGCCGAGCAACTCGGCTTCGGGTGACGCCAGCAGGTAGAGCAGCGCCAGCGAGTCGTCGATCCCGGTATCGACGTCCACGATGATCTTCTGCCGCACGCACCGAGCCTAATCGCCGCTTTCCCGCAGGCGTCCCCGGCTCCCTTCCGGCGCTCTCGACGCTGGGGCCCGTCCGCACGGTCGGCGTCCGGCTCGCGACGTCACCGAGCGTCACCGGGCCCGGCGGCTCAGCGGGTGCGCACCGGCCAGGCGGGGGTGCCCGACCCCATCTGCGGAGCGGGCCAGGCGTAGTCCGGGTACTCGGCGAGCGCGGGCGCGGCGGTGAGCAGGTTCCCGTGGGCGACGACCGCGTGCGGATTCGGCATCGCGGGCGCGGGATGTTTCAGCGTCCGGCCGGGGGAGCTCAACAGCCAGGAAGCCGTGCGCGCCAACGAGACACGCACATCGCGGCCGACGCCGTCGTAGGTGTGCGCGGCGAGCGCGTCGATGACACCGGCGGCGAGCAGGTATCCCGTGGCGTGGTCGATGGCCTGTGCGGGCAGCGAGCCGGGCACCTGCGGCGCGCCCTCGAGCACGGCGATGCCGGTGGCGGCCTGCACGATGCTGTCGAAGCCGCGCCTGCCGCTCCACGGACCCGTCTCGCCCCAGGCGCTGATCCTGGCGTGGATCAGGCCGCGCCGGACGGCCGTGATCAGTCCCGCGCTCTCCAGCGCGCCCGGCCGGTAGCCGGTCACCAGCACATCGGCCTGGGAGAGCAGATCGTGGAAGGCGACGGCATGACTGCGCATGTCCATCAGCACCGAATGCTTGCCCTGACAGGTATCGGCGAACTGCCACGGCAACTCGGGCAGCCACGGCGCGTCGATGCGTAATACCTCCGCACCCAGCAGTGCGAGGGTGCGGGTGGCGACCGGCCCGGCGATCACCCGGGTCAGGTCGAGCACCCGCACGCCGCGCAGCGGCTGGAACGGGGTGGCGTCGGAGCGCAGCCTGGTGCCCGCGCGGTCCTCGCGCTGTTCGATCGACACCAGCGGGCCCGCGGCGGCGTCGGCGGCCTGGGGGGTGGCGGCCCACTCGTCCTCGGTGCGCACCCGGACCGCGACCGCGCCCACCGCGGCGGCATTGTCCTCGATATCGGAGGCGCGGCTCATGGCGATCTGCGCGACCGCGATGTCGAACGGGATGTCCTCGGGCAGCCCGAGGGCGGTGAGCAGTCTGGCTCGGTGGTGCGGGTAGTTGGCGTGCGTGCGGACCCAGCCGTCGAAGGTCGGGAAGAACCCGGACAGGTCGGCCCAGCTCTGAACCGGCTTGCCGTCCACGCGTAGCAGATGGTCACTGGAGAAGGCGGCGGTGATGCGCTCGGGGTCGATCCGGTGGGCGACGGGAGCGAGGCCGTGCGCGTCGCGCATACGATTGGCTGCGGCCGCCACGGCGGCCACCGATCCCGCGGCCAGCGTCCACACCGGCAGTGTCGCAGCGAGATTGCTGCCGGGATCGGGCGAATCGATAATGCCGGAAGCCGGGACGCCGATTCCGGATTCGTACTCGTGGACCAGCCGATTGTGCGCGTTCACCAGTCCGAGACTAGCGGTTACAAGCAGAAGGAGACCGACGTGGAGAGTGCGATCGCGGCCACCGAATGGCTGCGCGCCTTGCGAATCGAACCCTCGCCCCGCCACCACCTGGTGTGTTTTGCCCCGGGAGGTGGTTCGGCCACCGCTTACCGGAATCTGGCCGACCGGGTCGGTCCGGGCATCGCGGTCCTCGCCGTGCAATACCCGGGCCGCCAAGATCGTTTGGGCGAGGCTCCGGTCACCGATCTGCACGCGCTGGCCGATCGGATCGCCGAAGAGTTGCTGGCGCAGTCCGTGGTGCCGAATCTCGCCCTTTTCGGGCACAGCATGGGCGCCACCGTGGCCTACGAGACCGCGCGCAGGCTGGAGTCCGCCGGGCGCACGGTGTCCCGGCTGTTCGTCTCCGGCCGCCCCGCCCCGACGTTCGTCGAACCGCGCAGGCTGCACCTGGCTCCGGACGAGGACCTGATCGCCGATCTCGAACGCCTGGCCGCCGACCCGGCCCCGATCGCCATGCTGCGCAGCGAACCCGGCCTGGCCGAGATCGTGCTGCCGGCCGTCCGCGGCGACTACCAGGCCGTGGAAACCTACGCCCGGCGCGAAGCCGACCCGCTGCGCTGCCCGATCACCGCCCTGGTCAGTACCGAGGACCCGACCATGAGCGTCGAACAGGCCGACGAATGGCGCGATTTCACCGCCGCGGCGTTCCAGCGCGAGACCTTCCCCGGCGGGCACTTCTACCTCGACGAGCGGCCCGACGACGTCGCCGCACTCGTCGCCCGCACCTTGCGCTGAATTACGAGCAGGAACGGCCGCCGCGACCCGGACCTCGGCCCGGGCACGGTCGGGTCGGGGCGATTGCGATGGCCGCGCACGACGAGCCGGAGGGCGCGCCTCACCGGGGCGCGACCGGCGCCCGGTCGGATCGGCGGTGGAACCGGACCAGAACGCCGGCCCACGAGACGAGCACGACCGCCGCCACCAGCAGCCGGACGAGTCCCACCGAGTTCTCGGGATAGACGATGCCGGTGAGGTAGTGGTCGATGAACCCGCTCGATGGCAGCTCCGCCGTCCCCGCCGATCGGCGCGCCCAGTTCTCCAGATACGTCAGCGGGCAGTCGTAGCCGACGACCACGGAGCCGAGTCCCCAGACGGCGGTCGCCAGATGCGGCCAGAAGGCCCACGGCCGCCACCACGCCAGGAATCCGCCGAACACGAGGTAGCCCAAGAACGCGAAATGCGCGCACATGGTGAGGTCGGCGAGCAGACGGAAGCCCACATGCCCAGGGTAGGCGCGCTCACCAGGGGGAGGGCCGGTAATCCTTGAGGAAGCAGCCGTAGAGGTCGACGCCGCTCTCGCCCTGCACGATCGGGTCGTAGACCCGGGCCGCGCCGTCGACGAGGTCCAGCGGCGCGTGGAAGCCCTCCTCGGCCAGGCGCACCTTCGTGTAGTGCGGCCGTTCGTCGGTGATCCAGCCGGTGTCCACCGCGGTCATCAGGATGCCGTCGGTCTCCAGCATCTCCCCGGCGCTGGTGCGGGTGAGCATGTTCAGCGCCGCCTTGGCCATATTGGTGTGCGGATGTCCGGGACCCTTGTAACCGCGGCTGAACTGCCCCTCCATCGCCGAGACATTGACGATGTACTTACGTCGCGCGGGCGCGGCCGCCATCGCCGGGCGCAGCCGCGACACCAGGATGAACGGCGCCACCGAATTGCACAGCTGTACTTCCAGCAGCTCGGTCGGATCCACCTCGCCGACGGTCTGCACCCAGCTGTTGGTATGCGCCAGATCGGGCACCAGCCCGCCCGCGTCGATGGCCACGCCGCGCGAAATACGTTCGGGGGTGGCCGATCCCGCGACCAGCGCGAGCTCGGCGACATCGGCGGCGGTGAGCGAAGGCGCCGTGAGCAGGGACGGTGACAGCGAGGCGGTCAGCGCGCCGGGATGTGCCTGCATCGTCTTGCCGAAGGTCACCACATCGGGCAGCGCGCCCGCGGGCAGCGGCGCCGACTCGGCCTCGACCAGCGCGCTGTAGGCGCCCGCCGAGCGGCGCACGGTCTGGGCGGCGTTGTTGATCAGGATGTCCAGCGGGCCCTGCGCGGCCACGTCGTCGGCCAGCGCGATCACCTGGGCCGGGTCGCGCAGGTCGATACCGACCACGCGCAGCCGGTGCAGCCAGTCGGCGCTGTCCTCCATGGCGGCGAAGCGGCGCACCGCGTCGTTGGGGAAGCGGGTGGTGATGGTGGTGTGCGCGCCGTCGCGCAGCAGGCGCAGCGCGATGTACATGCCGATCTTGGCGCGCCCGCCGGTGAGCAGGGCGCGGCGGCCGGTGAGGTCGGTGTGCGCGTCGCGCTTGGCGTGGCTCTCGGCGGCGCAGTCCGGGCACAGCTGGTGGTAGAAGGCGTCGACCCGGGTGTAGTGCTGCTTGCAGATGTAGCAGGGCCGCGACCGCATGAGGGTTCCCGCGCTCGCGCCCGCGGCAGTGGAGCTGAGCGGGATGCCCGCGGTCTCGTCGTCGATGCGGTTCGGCGAGCCGGTCGCGGTGGCCGCCACCACCGCCTTGTCGTTCTCGGCGACCCGGCGCCGCGCTTCCTCGCGCCTGCGCTGCTTGAGCCTTTTGAACATGTGCCCGACCGCGCGCTGCACGGCGATCGAATCCGGGTGTTCCTTGTCGAGTTCGGCGGCCCGATCGAGAACCCGTAGACAGGTGGCCAGCTCGTCGGGATCGATACTGTTCTCGGCCATCGGGTCTTCGGACATCCTTCGTGAACGGGGGTGGAACGCGGCGGATCGGGCCGGCCACCGGGGGAACGTGAGCAATCCATTGTCGCAAACGCCGACTTTCCGCATTCCGGCGCGTTCGACGCGCTGTTGACAACTCGCCAATAGTGCTGGGAACCTGATGCCGGGGTCCCGGCGGTCGAGGTCGGGCCACATCGAGCAAAGGATCGTGAGCATGGCACGCGCCGCGTGGAGTGACGACGAGGTCGAGGCGGTACGCGAACTCGCCCGGAACTTCTTCGAGAAGGAGGTCGTCCCGCACGAGGAGAAGTTCGTCGCGCAGGGGCACCCCGACCGTGAGCTGTACAACCGGGCCGGTGAACTCGGTCTGCTGTGCACCGCGGTGCCTACCGAATACGGCGGCGGCGGAGGCACTTTCGCCCACGAGGCCGCCATCATCGAAGAGCAGACCTACGCGGGCGACGGCGCCCTGGGCATGCCCGTGCACAGCTCGATCATCGCGCCCTATATCGCCGAGTTCGGCACCGAGGAACTCAAGCGCCGGGTCCTGCCCAAGGCCGCCAGCGGCGAGATGGTGCTCTCCATCGGCATGACCGAGCCGGGCACCGGTTCGGACCTGCAGAACATCAAGACCAGGGCCGTGCGTGAGGGCGACGAGTACGTCATCACCGGCTCCAAGATCTTCATCACCAACGGCTGGCTCTGCGACGGCATCATCATCGCCGCCAAGACCGACCCGACCAAGGGTGCGGCCGGCGTCTCGCTGATCTTCGCCGAGGTGAGCGACGACACCCCCGGCTTCAAGCGCGGCCGCATCCTGAGCAAGATGGGCGGCAAGGGCCAGGACACCGCCGAGCTGTTCTTCGACGGCCTGCGGGTGCCCGCCGCCAACCTGCTCGGCACCGCCGAAGGTCAGGGCTTCTACCAGATGATGCAGCTGCTCGCCCAGGAGCGCCTGGTCACCGCCGTCATCGCGGTGCCGATGATGGAGAAGGCCGTCCAGCTGACCGTCGACTACACCAAGGGCCGCGAGGCCTTCGGCAAGCCGCTGTACTCGATGCAGAACACCAAGTTCGAGCTCGCCGAGTGCGCCACCATCGCCAAGGTCGCGCGCACCTTCCTCGACGAGTCGATCGTCAAGCACTTGCGCGGCGAACTCGATATCCCCACCGCCGCGATGACCAAGTACTGGATCACCGATCAGCTGAACATCGTGGTGGACCGCTGCCTGCAGCTCTTCGGCGGCTACGGCTACATGACCGAGTATCCGATCTCGGAGCTGTACACCGGCGCCCGCGTGCTGCGCATCCTCGCGGGCAGCAACGAAGTGATGAAGGATCTCATTGCCCGGTCGCTCTGAAGTGTCCGGCCGCTCCGAGTCGCCGATCCGTTCCGGATCCGGTGAGCCACCCGCGCGCCGCAAACGTCTCGAACCCGACCAACGCCGTGCGCAGATCCTGGCGTGCGCGATCGACATGTTCGGTGAACGGCCGTACGCGGCCGTGTCCACCGCCGAACTCGCCGCGCGCGCCGGGGTCGCCCGCGGGCTGATCAATCACTATTTCGGCAACAAGCGCGACCTCTATCTGGCGGTGGTCCGCCGGATGGTGACCCTGCCCAGGGGCGACGACATGGTGGTGCCGACCGGCACCCCGCGCGAGCGGGTCGACGCGAGCGTCCGGTGGTTGCTCGACACCATCGCCGAACACGGCAGCACCTGGGTGAAAGTGACCAGCCACGAGGGTGTCGGCGACGATCCCGAGGTCCAGCAGATCCTGGACGAGGCCGACGACGCGGCGGCCGAGCGCACGCTGTGCATGGTCGGCCTCGCGGAATCGGCGCACAGTCCGCAATCGCGGGCGATGGTGCGCGCCTACGGCGGATTGGTGAAAGCCGCGGGGCGCGAATGGATCACCCGCGGAAACCTGACCCGCGAACAGGTGCACCATCTGCTCGCCGACCTGTTGTGGGCACTGGTCAGCGAAACCATGGCGAAGACGCGCCACGTTTCCTGACCCGCCTCGGCGAACACGCGGCCGGTGGGTGTGGCCCGATAATTCGGGGCGCACCCACCGGCCTTGTTCGTGCCGGCCGGTATATCGCCGGGAGTTTGCCGGGTGCAATTCGAGGTGGGGTGAATGCGGCGGCTGTCGTATCCCGGTCGTATTTCGGCATATTCACACCGCACGCAGGTGTGACCGGCATTACTCACCGTGGCGCCGATACCTGACGCATTCCGGTCGCGCATTCTCGCCCGGCCACTATTGTTTCCCGGTAGCTGTGGGGTTCGCCGCTTCCGGGGTGCCGCGCGAGAGTTGGAAATGCGAGAGGGACCGCCGATGGCACGGACGCGGGAATGGCGCGACAGCGAAGCGTGGCCCCAGGCCTGGCCGGAGGACCAGGAACCCGAGGATCCGTTCATTCCCGATGCCCGTCCCGTCGTCAATCCCTATGCGGTGATCGCGCTCGTCGCCGCGCTGCTCGCCTTGTTCCCGGTCGCCATCGTGTTCGGGCTCATCGCCTTCGGTCATCCGAAGGGCCGGGCGATGGCCACCTTCGCCGTGCTGATCGGTATCGCCGAAGCCGCGGTCGTGGCCGCGGTGGTCGTGCTGTCGGGCAGCGCGCTGACCGACACGCCGGCGGGCGTCGAAGGCACGACGGTCACCACGGCCGGCGCCACGACCACGGCCGATCAGACCACCGTGGCCGGGTCCCCGCCCGCCGAACTGCCGTCCGCGCGGCCCACCCCGGCGACGACGACCGAGGAAGCGCCGGTCGTCCGCAAGGGCGCGGCCTGCACCGCGAGCCAGCTCGGCATGCTCGGCACCGGCGTCGACGGCGGCACCCTGCTGTGCCTGGAAGCCTCGGGTTCCGGCAACGGCCACCAGTGGTCGGGGCCGTACAACATCGGCACCGGCGTCTACGAACCCGGCCAGACCTGCGACGAGACGATCTCGAAGTCGGGTCGTACCGCCGACGGCCGGGCGCTGGTGTGCGAGAGCCAGGGCAGCTCGGGTGCCTGGGTCCGCTGGACCAATTGACCCCGGCGCCGCCGGACCGATCGTCCTACTCGCTCTTCGCCCGGCTCGGCTGCACCCTCGGCGGCTCGTTCGGCATCTTCGGATACTGCGGCGGCCACGGCGCGTCCATCAACCCCGACGCCATGTCCCGTTCGGACATCTCCAGCAGCGCCTCGATCGATTGCGGCGCGCGGCCGGCCCACGGATCACCGAACTCGGCCAGCCGGCCCGGCACCGTGGCGATGGTCAATTCCTCCGGCGCGACGCTGTCGAGCTCGTCCCACGACAGCGGAGTGGAGACCTGCGCGCCGACCTTGGGCCGCACGCTCCAGGCCCCGAACACTGTTTTGTGCGGGGCGTTCTGGTTGAAGTCGACGAACACCCGCTGCCCGCGTTCCTCTTTCCACCACTGCGCGGTGATCTGCTCCGGGTGCCTGCGTTCGAGTTCCCGCGCGAGCGCGACGGCAGCCGCGCGCACCTGGTAGCCGTCCCAGCGCGGCGCCAGCGCCACGTAGATGTGCAGACCACGGGAGCCGGACGTCTTCACCGCCGACTCGATGCCGAGTTCGTCGAACAGCGCCCTGGTCAGCCGGGCCGCGTCGACCAGATCGGGGTACCCGATGCCGGGGGAGGGGTCGAGGTCGATGCGCAGTTCGTCGGCGATCGTCAGATCGTCGGCCCGGTTGGGCCAGACGTGGAAGCCGAGGCAGCCCTGGTTGACCGCCCACAGCACGTGCGCGAGATCGTGCGCGACCAGGGCGTCGCTGGTGGTGCCGTTCGGGGTGGTGACCTCGACGGTGTGCAGCCAGTCCGGGGCCGAGGCGGGAACCCGTTTCTGGAACCAGGACTTGCCGGACGCGCCGTCGGGATAGCGTTCGAGCAACAGCGGCCGGTTCCCGATCACGCCGAGCAGCGGCTCGGCCACGGCCTGGTAGTAGTGGACCAGATCCAGCTTGGTCTCGCCGCGCTTGCTGAAGTAGACCTTGTGCGGATTGCTGATCGTCAGCGTCCGCCCGTCGACCTCCAGTTCCACGCTCTCCTTCGCGCTCATCCGCGGGCCGCCGTCTCGGTGAAGATCGCGGTCAGCTCGGCCGGGGCGACCTGCTCGAGCTGGGCGTAGGTGCACGACTCCGGCGTCCGATCCGCCCGGAACCGCACCAGTCTGCCGCCGTGGCGGAACCGGCCGGACTGCACGTGCTCGTAGCGGACCTCGGCGACGAGTTCGGGGCGCAGCGCCGTCCAGGACAGATCCTTACCCGCGCTCCACCGGCTGAGCCCGCCCGGCATCTTCGCCTCGGTCCCCGCCTGAACGGCCGCCTGTGCGGCGGCGTCGGCCCATTCCCGCCACGGGTGGTTCTCCAACGCGTTCTCCCGCAGCGGCGCGAGCTCGCCGACCAGTTCCGCGCGCCGGGCGGCGGTGAAACTGCTGGCCACGCCCACGTGGTGCAGGCGTCCTTCGTCGTCGTAGAGCCCGAGCAGCAGTGAGCCGACGCCGAGGCCGTCCTTGTGCATCCGGAAACCGGCCACGACGCAGTCGGCGGTGCGTTCGTGCTTGACCTTGAACATCACCCGTTTGTCCGGCTGGTAGGCCTGGTCGCCGCTCTTGACCATCACCCCGTCGAAACCCGCGCCCTCGAACCGGGTGAACCAGTCCTGTGCCACCTCGGGATCACGGGTGATCGGCGTGAGGTGCACGCGGTCGACCTCCGCGCCGAGGACGGATTCGAGTCTGCTGCGGCGTTCGGAGAACGGCGCGCCGGTGAGGTCCTCCTCATCGAGGGCTAGCAGGTCGAAGGCCACGAAACTGGCCGGGGTCTCCGCGGCCAGTTTTTCGATCCGCGACGCGGCTGGATGCAGCCGGTTCTGCAGAACGTCGAAATCCAGGCCGTGCTCGGTGACCATCACGATTTCGCCGTCGAGCACACAGCGCGCGGGCAGCGCCTTGCGCAGCAATTCGGCGAGCTCGGGAAAATACCTGGTCAGCGGGCGCTCGTTGCGGGAACCGAGTTCGATCTCCGCGCCGTCGCGGAAGACCACACAGCGGAATCCGTCCCATTTCGGCTCGTAGTACAGACCGGGACTCCGCGGCACCGACGGCATGGATTTCGCCAGCATGGGTTTGACGGGTGGCATCACCGGCAGGTCCACGTTTCCTCCTCGGGTCCGGTCCTCACCCATGACGACGCCGTGGCGGACGCGAATTCATCGCACCCCGCGGGTCGGCTCGATCGTAGGCCGACGGTCCGACAAGTCCGTGGATCTCGCCGGGCTAGTCGAGCCAGCCGTGTTCGTCGGCGAAGGCGGTGAGCCGTTCTCTGATGGTGAGGATCTCCCCGGCCGTGAGCGCGGGACTGGCGTCGAGCAGCAGTTCGGTGATCAGCCGCCGATGCTCGTCCGCCGAGAGCTGACCACCGCTGCCGGAGGAGCGGTCCTTCCTGGAGCGCGGCGGCGAACTCGGCGCACCGCCGACGGCACTGAGATTGATCGCCTTGGGCCCGCGATCGCCCTCGGTCATATCGAATTCGAACACCCGGCCCTGGCGTAGTTCGTCCTCGTCCAGTCCGATGTCGTTGACATGGACGAACACGTCCGGCCCGCCGTCTTCCGGCCGGATGAATCCGAACCCGCGCGAACTGTCGAACGACACCAATTTCCCGATGGACACCAACACCCGCTCCTCGCCGCCGCTGTCAGCTATGCGCCAACTCTAGCTATCGGGCAACTCTAACTTGCCATTTCCGGCGTTGTCGTTCGACGAGGGGCGGATTCGGTTCCCCGGCGGGTCGGCGATCAGCGGTAAATCGTCCGGTAAGCGGTGAGGGTCGCGACGCAATGCTCGACGATCTGTTCGCGGGTCGCGCGCAGCGAACCGTTCAACCAGGCGGAGAACATGCCCGCATTTCCGCTGGCCATGCTCACCGCGGCCAGCCTGCGCCGGACCGGATCGTCGATGTGGACGAACAGATGGTCCTGGATCAGCCGGGTGAATGCGGGCATCACCGCGATGGTGGTCTGGCCCAGCCCGGTGCTGGAATACGGCTCGACCAGGAACAGCCGTGATTTCCGCGGATCGGAGAGCACCTTGTCGACCAGGATCTCGGCGAGCGCCCGGTCGCGGGAGGGATCGTCGGCGTCGGTGAAGGCGGTCATCGGCCCGAGGAATTCCTCGGCGACACTGCGATAGAGCACATCCAGCAGCTCGTCGCGACTGCTGAAACTCTCGTAGAAATAGCGGTCGGTGAGATTGGCGCGCCTGCATACCGCGCGCATGGTCACCCCGGCCGCCCCCGCCTCGCCGATCAGGTCGAGCGCGGCGTCGAGCAGTGCCGCGCGGCGCGCCTCTCTGCGCTCGGTGAGCGTCGTCCCACCCCAGATGCGGGGACCGGCGCTCTCTGAATCCTGGCCTGTCTGCACCGCAACCAGAGTAGTGCCTGCGCCTCATCCGCCCCGTTCCAGTGGCAGGCCCGCATCGCGCCAGGCGATCACGCCGCCGTCCAGGACGGCCGCGTCGTACCCCGCGCGGCGGGCGAGCCCCGCGAAGCGCAGGGCGATCTCGCCGACCGGGCAGACGAAGACGATCGGGCGGGAACGGGGAAAGGGCACGCCCTGGGCGAGCATGTCGTCGAGCTGGTCGTCACGGATGTTCACCGCGCCGGGCACGTGCCCGATCCGGTAGGCCATCGCGCCCCTGGTGTCGACGACGGTGAGACGTTCGGCGCGATCACGTCGCTCGAGTTCGGCCGGCGAGATCCGGGGGACCGCGGCGAGTTCGGCCTCGGTCGGCGGCGCCGGGCGCTCGGATCCCCCGAAGAGGTCCGGGCGGCGCTTGCGCAGATAGGACAGATACGGCTCGAGCCGGTCGCAGACGATGAACACCGCGATCACCGGATCTTCCGGGTCGCGGCCGGAAAGATCCAGCGCGCGAAGGGAATCCGTGGTCGCCGCATAAGCGGCGCCGCTGGTCGGCCCGGCCAGCACGCCGTGGGTGGTGGCCAGGGTCAGCGTGGCCTCGATGGCGTCGGCGGATTCGACGGCCACGATCCGGTCGTAGAAATCCGGCTGGAACAAGCCCACATCCCACATCTCGGTCTCGGACCTGATGCCGGGGATGAAGTCCGAGCGTGCGGAAACCACCCCGATGGTGCGCAGATCCGGATTGCTCTTGCGCAGGTAGGTCGCCGCGCCGCGGGTCGACCCCGTGGTGCCGAGACCGCCGACGAGATAGTCGACCCGATCGATCCCGCTCGCGACGAGGTCGTCGTGGATCTCGCGGCCGGTGCCCGCCCAGTGGGCCTCGACGTTCTTCTCGTTGGTGTACTGCGAGAGATGATGGAAGGCGGCCGGTTCGGCGGCCGAGGTCGACTCGATGACGGCGTAGACGTCGTTCGGGGTGGTCGGGTCCGGGCATTCGGACAGGCCGGGCAGCTCCACGATCTCGGTGCCGAGCAGCCGCAGCAGATCGCGCACCTCGCTCACCCTGATCCGGTTGGTGATCGCGCGCAGCCCGATGCCCTCCATCGCGCCCAGCACCCGCAGCGATTTGGCGGTGTTGCCGCTGGAGGCCTCGATGAGCGTGCGGCCCTGCGCGCGCAGGCGGGGCAGTTCGTCGTGCAGCATGGCAGCGGCGGCCCGGTCCTTGACCGAGCCGAAGGGATTGTGCGACTCGAGCTTCGCGAACAACTCGACATGGGCCAGGCCGTGCCGCGCGGGATCGAGGCGCAGCAGCGGGGTGTTGCCGACGAGTTCGGTGATGTGGTCGTAGCGCATCAGGTCTCCTTCGAGAACTCGCGCACCGCCGCGATGTCGTCCCGCGGCGCCGGCTCGGGCTGTGTGTCCGCGTGCACCCGGAAGCCGCGCTCGGTGCGGACGACGGCCAGTTTGGGCGGCGGCGGTCGCATCGAGGCCGAGGCCGCCGAGAGGTCCATGTGATAGGCGGCGGTATTCGGGAAGACGATCAGGTCGCCCGGTCGCGGCAGACCGGGCAGGTGCACCCGGTGCGTGGTCACCATGTCGCGCTCCAGGCACAGCCTGCCCGCGAAGAACACGCCGGCCCGCGGTCCGGTGAGTGGTCCCGACCTCGGCACGACCAGCGGATCGACCATCACCTCCTGGTCGGCGGGGGTCACCGCGTCGCGGCTGATATCGAGGTGGACCAGGGGCGTGCCGTCGCCGAGTTCCTTGGTGAACTCGACCCCGGCGACGGTGATCCCCGCGTGGTCGACCAGCGCCTTCCCCGGCTCCAGCCACAATTCGAGCAGATTGTCGGCGAGTACCCGGGCCAGCGGACGGTGATCGTGCTCGGGCAGTGCGGCGCCCAGCAGTTCGGCGAGCATGGCGGGCGCGGTGACGGTGTTGCCGTACTTGTGGAACACCGGAGTGCCGTGCGCCATACCGGCTTCGACGTGATAGCCGAAGGTCTGGCCGGCCCAGGTCAGTGGTGCGGCGCGACCGGCCAGACCGTCGCGCAGCGCGCGCACGTAGGCGTCGAACCGGTCGGCGTCGGCGGTGAAGACCTGCCGCAGCCCGCCACCGATATCGATCACCGTCGGCGCGAGCCCCCGCGCGTGCGCGCGTTCGAGCAGCCTCAGGCACGCCTGCACGGCGCGCACCCGGTCGTCGACCGCACCGGAGTCCAGGTGGAATGCGAGGCCGAGCAGTTCGATTCGTGAGCCGGGGGCCGCGAGTGCCGTCAGCGCCTCGTCGATCCGGGCGAGCGGGATGCCGAAGCGGCTGGCGGGCGTTCCCGGCAGTTCCCCGACCCGCAACAGCACCGGCGCGGGCGGCCCGGTCGTGCGATCCATCCGGGTGATCCGGTCGATCAGGCCGAGCTCCCAGAGATTGTCGACATTGGTGGTGACACCCGCGCGCAGCGCGCGGCGGATCGCGGCCTCGCCTTTCGGGCCGGTCATCTCGATGTCGGCGGGTGCGAATCCGGCGGCTGTCGCGCTGTCGAGTTCCTCCGGGGAGGCGACGTCGATGCCGATACCGGCGCGCCGTGCCGCCCGCGCCAGTGCCCTGGACTGATTCACCTTGTGCGCGTAGCAGATTCGGTGGCGCGCACCGGCCTTCTCCAGTACCGCGCGCACGGCCCGGACGTTCTCGGCGAAAACCTGCGGGAAGATCAGGTGCACGGGTGTGCCGGTGCGCGCGAGGGCGGCGTCGAGCGCGCGCCGGTCGGCCAGGAACTCGCGGACCAGCGGTGACACCAGTGCGGGCAGGGCGGGAGGTTCGGCACTCATATCGCATTCGCGGCGGCCGATGTGCCCGGCGCGGGGGCGGCGACCGGGTTGTAGCCGCCGTCGCGCAGCACATCGAAGGCGCGCGCCCGGTTACGGGGACTGCGGAATTCCGCGACCACGCGTTTGCTCGCCAGATCGATGTCGAGCACCGGCACGCCCATGGACTCCAGCGTCGCGGTGATGGTGCGCACGCAGTGCCGGCAACTCATGTCCGGCACGTGGAAGACCCGGTCCTCGGCGTCGATCGCAGTGTCCGGCAGCGCGCCGGGATCGGCGCGACGTTCGGTCAGGTGGCAGCGCTCGACCACCGCGCAGAAGGTGTCGACGAAGCGATCGACCACCAGCGGCAGCAGCGTGTAATGCCTGCCCTCCAGCCGATGCGGCACGGCGGCCGGGCAGGACGGGCGGGTACCCGGCGCGAGCAGGGCGTACTGGCGGGAGATGAGGTCGAGATCCTCGTGGTACCTGGCGATGGCCTCGGCCACCGAGAGTCCCTCGACGGTGGTGGCGCGGCGCATGACGGTGTGTGCCTCGGCGATGGTGGCGTCCTTCATGGCACGCAGGGTCGCCACCGTGTCGGCGGTGTAGCGGACGCTGCCGTCGGGCTGGCAGGCCAGGGTCACCGGGATCATGCCGCGCCGGTAGGTGGAGGCCTGCAGCTCCCAGTACCAGCGGGTCGCCACCGCCGTGAAGATGCCCGAATCGCGCAGGCCACGAGCCAGTTCGGCCGGTGAGCGGTATGGGCTGCGCCGCACCAGCAGCGCGTGCTGGGCGAGCGTGCGGGCCGCCGCCTCGACCCCGACCCGGAGGATCTCGAGCGGATCGTGATCGGTGGTGGTGCCGAGCAGCAGCGCGTGCGCACGCGCGTCCAGGTTCGCGATCCGGTCGGCCAGCGCCGAGTCCGCTGCCAGCGCATGCCACAGCACGAGCACGGCTTCCCTGGCGGCCACCGGCACGATCGGACCGAGTCCGTCGGCGCGATAATGCCCGGTATTGGGGATGCCGTCGCTGTCGGTCCAGGTCAGCCGGTGGGTGGCGGTGGTGACCTGGTCGGGCCTGCAGGGGCGCATGAAGCGCTCCAGGTACAGCCGCTGGGAGGCGGTCAGGTGACTGTTCGGCTCGGAACGCACTGTCGTGGTGGTGCACTCGATGTCGACAGGCCCGTCCGGGACGCGCGCCGTGCCGAACAGGCCGGGCTCGGCCAGCCGGGCGAGGACCTGCGCGGCCGCCCGGCGGTCGTAGCGCGGCAGTTCGGCACGGACGGAAACGGTGTCTGCCCGGGAATCCGCGTCGCCGGGGCAGGCGCGATTGTCGGGTACGGCACTGCTGCTCACGTGATCTCCTCGGCGATGGACGCGACACAGGTGGTGAACCGGTCGATCTCTTCGACCGTGGTGTAGATGTGGGTGCTCACCCGGACCGAGTCGTCCGCGCTGTCCGGCGTGCGGGACGGCACGCAGTGGGCGCCGGTGCGCACCAGGAAGCCGTGCTCGGCCAGGACGAATCCGAGATCGCGGGAGCCGATCCCGTCGAGGGTGAACGACACGATCCCGTAACCCGCGGGGAGTGTCGACGACGGCCGAGCGTGCGGCTGCGCCGGCGTCGGCCGAGACGGCGCGGGCTGAGGGGTGGCGTGCGGCGCCGAACCGGTGACCGGACCGTCCCAGGGGAACTCGTGAGCCGCGCCGGGCAGGAACCGGATGCCGGGGATGGGGCGCAGACGGTCCACGATCCGCCGGGTGAGCATCCGATTGTGCTCGGCGATCACCCGCCGGTCGAGGGAGTCGAGCACCTCGAGCGCGCTGCCGAGCGCCAGGATGCCGGGGATGTCAGGGGTGCCCCCTTCGAGCAGGCGTGGCATCCCGGTCGATTCGAGGCCGGAGTCGGTCAGCCGCACGCCGGTGTCGCCGCCCGGAAGGAAGGGCAGCAGGCGATCGTGGACCCGCCGGGCGCAGTAGAGCACGCCCGTCCCCGGTGTGCCGAACATCTTGTGGGCGGCGAAGACGGCGAAGTCCGCACCGAGCGCGCGTACGTCGACCGGCAGGTGCCCGCCGCTCTGGCTGCAGTCCAGGCACAGCATCACCTCGGGGGCGAGCCGGGCGCGCAGCGCGGCCACATCGGTGAGCCCGCCGTAGACGTGGTGCAGGTGGGACAGGGTCACCAGCCGGGTGCGCGGGCCGGCCGCCGCCACGATGTCGTCGACATCGGCGGTGCCCCGCGGAGTCGTGCGATAGGGCACGAGTTCGATCCGGCGGCCCGCCCGGGCGAGCAGAGTGCGCAGATGATGCCAGGGCAGCACATTCGAGGCGTGATCCAGCGGGTTGAACAGGATCCGATCACCGTCGCGGAGTTCGGGCAGTGCCCAGCACAGGGCCACGGCGTTGAGCGCGGCGGTCGCGCCGGAGGTGAATACGATCTCGTCGGATCCCGCGGCCCCGATGAATCGGGCCGTGTGCGCGCGGATCTCGGCGATCCGGGTCGCCAGCCGCGAGGACCACGGATAGGATCCGCGACCGGCGTTCGCGGTGGCGCGGCGGTGGTGGTCGGTGACCGTCCGGATCACCGACCGGGGTTTCTGCGTGGTTGCTGCGCTGTCGAGGTAGACCTCGGGGGTCGCGAGCGCGGGGAACAGGGCCCGGACGTCGGGTGGCGGCGAGCCGGTGGACAGCGCAGATCCGGGCATGGAAGTCCCCACCGCGACCCTCCCTCCGACCACCGGGCGGACTCGATCAACGATACGCATCGATCACCGCGCACTCGAAGGTTTCTGGCAGACAGCGTTTTTCGGCACGCGCGGGCCTTCTCGTGCCGCCGTCCGCGTGGCCGGTCGGCAATCCTCGCCGATGTGATCCGCCTCGCGGCGAAACATGGCGTCAACATCTCGCTGATAGGAATCCGCTGTGAGCGTCGAGATCGGAGGAGGCCAGGTGAGCGAGTTCTCCAGCAGGGTGGACCGTGCTGCAGGGTCGTCGAATCAGACGCGCCGCGCGTACGAATTGATTCGCTCGCTGATCCGTTCCGGATTCCTGGTGAACGACGAGCAACTCGTCGAGGAACGGCTGGTCAAGGCAATGGGGATTCCGCGTTCCCCGGTGCGCGAGGCCCTGCGGCAGCTGGCACTGGAAGGGCTGGTCGAGCGCAGGCAGCGCACCGGGACGCGGGTGCGGCGGGACTACTTCCAGGTGCCCGTCGACGACATCCTGCCCTGGCGGACCCCGCCCGGCTTCGCGGTCCGCCGCACCGACAACCGGATCGTGCCGTCCACGCCGGCCATCCGCGCCCACCTCGGCACCAGCGACGACCAGGTCGGACTGGTCGAGCACGTCTTCGAGCACATCACCGGCGACGGATCCGAACCGCTCGGCGTGCGGATCGCCTACTACCGCAGCCGCTATACCCAGCCGCGCTCGTGGCAGAGCTGCCCGAGCCTGGCGGATGCGTTCGCACTCGTCTACGGCGTGCCGCTCGGTGACGTCGAGACCGTCATCGACGCGGTGGCCTGCGACAGCGAGACCGCCGCGCTGTTGCGCGTGCGCGAAGGCTCGCCGGTGCTGATGCGCGAACAGATCCTGCGCGACGCCGAAGGCACGGTGCAGGAGTACACCTTCTCGCACTACCGGGCCGACCGTGTCTCCTTCCCGCTGGGGCGTGAACCCGAGTCCCCGGGCGGCCTCGTCGTCGCCTGACCACGCTCCACACCGGTGCCGGCGCTCCCCGGGCGTCGGCATTTTGCGTGTCCGGGGAGATTCCTGCCGTGCGTATTCCGGGCGCAATCGCGCCGAGCGGGGCGTTTTTCCCGGCCGATGCACCGCGAGAGATCTGTGTCACGCCCCCCCGGCGGGCTCTACCAGGACTTTCCGGTTTCGGGTCGTTCCGACATCGAACGTTACCCGGCGCAATCGATGCGCAAATGCGCGGACGTCGAGGCGCAATCGGCCCCCCGTTGACTGACCGATGTCACCGGACGAAGTGACAGAAGTCGTCACGGAACCCCCTCGTCGGTCGGCCCGGCGGTGCCCCGCATCCCCGAGCCGAAGAAGCATCGGAGAACTCATGAAACCGATCGAACTGGCAGCAGCCGGCGCGCTCGTGCTCGGCGTCACACTCACCATGACCGCCTGTACCTCGGCGACGGATGCCGGTTCCGCGCAGACGGTCGAGCGCACGCTGACGGCGCAGGCCGCGGAATGCGTGGGCAAGGCCGACACCCGCCTGGCGGCCGCCATGAAGGATGTCGAAGCCGTCGTGCCCACCGCGCCGCTGGATCTGGCCGCGCTGCAAGGCAAGACGCTCTGGTTCGTCACCGTCACGATGAACCAGTTCTCCGTCGACATGGCCGACGGCGTGGAAGAGGCCGTGGCGGCCGCGGGCATGAAGCTGGTCCGCTACGACGGCCAGGGCATGACCAACCGGTTCAACGAGGGCATCGAGCAGGCGATCGCGCAGAAGGCCGCAGGCATCATCCTCGTCGGCATCGATCCGGCCGTGGTCTCCTCGGCGCTGGCCAAGGCCGCCGCCGCGGGCATTCCCGTGCAGAACATGCTCAACAGCGACGCCACCGCCCCGGTGCCGTCCGGCATGTACGGCAACCTGACCTCCGATTACACCGCCGACGGCGTCGCGGCCGCGGACTGGATGCTCTCCGACAGCGGCTGCGCCGCCGACGTGGCCATCCTCTCCTCCTCGTCGGTCGCGGTGTGGGAGAACACCGCCGCGGGCGCCAAGACGCAGATCGAAAAGGAATGCCCGGACTGCACGGTCACCATCCTCGATGTCGACGTCGCCAATGTCGCCACCGCCGTGGGCAGCAAACTCCAGGCCACACTGCAGCGCAATCCCGAAATCAACTATGTCTTCCCGGTCTGGGACAGCGCCGTCACCTACGTCGATCCCGTCCTCGCCGCGGCCAACTCCAAGGCCAAGGTGCTCGCCCGCGACGGCCTGTCGGCCAATCTCGAGGCCATCGCGTCCAAGGGCAACCAGGACATGACCGTTGCCATGCCGCCGACCGGCTGGATCGGCTGGCTCGCCGTCGACGACCTGGCCCGTGCCATCGTCGGCGCCCCCGCGCCCGGCTACGTCATCCCCACCCGCGTGGTGGACAGCACCAATGTCGCCGACGCGAGCGCCGCGCGGATCTTCCCGAACTTCGTCGACTACCAGGCAGCCTTCCAGGCCGCATGGGGCAAGACCCAGTAGCAGCGGCAACAAGGAGACGCGACATGACCTCCACCATCACTCCGGCGGACGCCGCGGCCGCGATGCCCGCGTCGTCGCCGGCGAAGGGCGCCTCGGCGTCCTCCCGCTTCGGCGGCGCCTTCGAACGCTGGGCACTGGTCGGGGCGCTGGCCCTGCTGGTCCTGCTGTGCACGGCAACCCTCCCGCAGTTCCGCACCGCCTCGCTGTTCACCACGATGCTCAACGCCCAGTCGCTGGTGCTGCTGCTGGCGCTGATCGCGACCATCGTGCTCCGGCTCGGCGACTTCGACCTCTCGGTGGCGCAGACGATGGTCGCCAGTGCCGCGGTGGTCGCGGTGATGACGGCCGACGGGTATCCGGCTCCGGTCGCGATCCTGACGGCCTTCGCCCTCGGCGCGATCGTCGGCGCGGTGAACGCGCTGATCGTGGTGAAAGTCGGGGTCGACTCGTTCGTCGCCACCCTCGGCTCCTACACCGCGCTGGCCGGATTCGCGTATCTGATCACCGACAGCCGGATCGTCTCCGGCGTGCCGGACGGGTTCGTGAACTTCTCCCGCTCCCAGCTGCTCGGCCTGCCGATGATCACCTGGTACGCCTGGGTGCTGGTGGTGCTCCTCTGGTACGTCTACCAGCGCACACCGCTGGGCCGCTACACCGTGTTCATCGGCGGCAACCGTGACGCCGCGCGGCTGGCGGGCATCTCGGTCGACCGCATCCGGATCGCCGCGTACATCGTCTCCGGCCTGCTCGCCGCGTTCGTCGGCATCTGCTTCGTCGGCTACTTCGGCGCGGTGGATCCCAGTGTCGGCGCGCAGTACATGCTGCAGCCGTTCGCGGCGGCCTTCCTCGGCGCGACCGCCATCACCGTGGGCCGCTTCAACGCCTGGGGCACCGTCGCGGCGCTGTACCTGCTCACCGTGGGCATCACCGCACTGCAGTTGCTCGGCGCGCAGACCTGGGTGACGAATGTGTTCTACGGTCTGGCGCTCATCATCTCGGTCACCGCGGCCAAGCTGGTCGGCCGCCGTCGTGCGGGAGCGCGGTCGTGACCGCGGCGCCCGGCGCGCGGACCGCGCTCGAGGTGCGGGGCCTGCGCAAGTCCTACGGCGGCGCGGTCGCCCTGGACGGGGTGGACCTCACCGTGCGGGCCGGCGAGGTGCACGCGCTGCTCGGCCAGAACGGTTGCGGCAAGAGCACTCTGGTGAAGTCGCTGACCGGGATCGTCACCCCGGATGCCGGTGCGGTCGAGGTGTTCGGACGGCCGCTGCCGCTGCCGCCGGCCGATCCGCACACCCACGGCATCGCCGTCATCCACCAGGACATCGGCTTGGTGGAGGGCATGACCGTGCTGGAGAACCTCGGCGCCAACGCCCGTTACGGCACCCGTCTGCTGGCGCCGGTGCGCACCGGCCGGGAGAAGGCGATCTACCGGGAGCTGATGGGCCGCCTCGGTTTCGACTTCCCGCTCGATGCCGAGGTGTCCACACTCAGCCCGGCCGAACGGGCGCTGCTCGCCGTGGTGCGGGCCATGCGCCTGATGGACGGTGATGCCGAGGGGCACCTGTTCATCCTCGACGAGCCCACCGCCGCGCTGCCCCGCCCGGAGGCCGCCCGGCTGCTGGCGCTGATGCGCCGGGTCGCCGACGCCGGCTCCGGGGTGATCTTCATCAGCCACCGGCTCGCCGAGGTGATGGAGGTCTGCGACCGCGCCACCGTGATGCGCGCGGGCAGGCGGGTGGCCGAGGTCGACATCGCCGAGACCACCCGCGCCGAACTCGTCGCGCACATGCTCGGCCGCCGGATGGACGATTTCTATCCGGCGCCGCCGGATCGCGAGCCCGGCGAAGCGCGCCTGCTGGTGCGCGGCCTCACCGGCCGCCGGGTCGCCGATATCGATCTCACCGCGCACGCCGGGGAGATCGTCGGCGTCACCGGGCTGGCCGGCATGGGCCAGGAAGAGGTGCCGATGCTGTTGGCAGGCGCGGAGCGGCCCGTCGCGGGCACCGTCCGGCTCGACGGCGCCGACCTCGCGCCCGGCAAGCCCGCCACGGCGATCGGCGCGGGCATGGTGCTCGTGCCGGGCAACCGGCTGCGCGACGGCTGCTGGCCCGCCGGCACCGCCGAGGAGAACGTGGTGCTGCCGGTGGTGAAGCGCTACCGGCGCTGGAAAGGGCTGGAGCACACGGCGATTCGCGAGCGCGCCCGGTCGCTCATGACCCGGGTGAACGTGCATCCCAACCGCCCCGATCTGCCCATGACCGCCTTCAGCGGCGGCAACCAGCAGAAGATCGTCTTCGCCAAGTGGCTGCAGCTGGACCCGAAGGTGCTGCTGCTCGACGAGCCGACCCAGGGCGTCGATCCCGGCTCGGCGAAGGAACTGCTCGCCGACGCCACCACGGCCGCCGCCGAGGGCAGTGCGGTCCTGGTGTTCTCCGGCGAACACGAGATGCTCGCCGCCGTGTGCCACCGGGTGCTCGTGCTCCAGCACGGCCGCCTGGTCGCCGAACTGCGCGGCGCCGAACTCACCGAGGCCGCCCTGCTCGAGGCCTGCGAGTCCGCGCCCGCCGAAAGCCCCTCCGCGGCGGCCTGATCCGGCTGCCGCCCGACAACCGTCCCACCCCGCAAGAGAAGAGGACCCGACATGCCCGCAGCACCGTTCCGTCTCGGCTGGTTCGGCAATCTCGCCGCCCCCGAATGGAAGACCCCCTACAGCGGCGTGGATGCCACCACCAACTACTTCAACGGCCGCTTCTACACCGACATGGTGCGCAACCTCGAGCGCGCCGGCTTCGACTTCCTCATGATCGAGGACTCGCTGATGGTCAGCGACATCTACCGCGGCACCGCCGAGATCGAGCTCAAGCACGCCCGCTACGCCCCCAAGATGGATCCGGTGGCGGCGGCCGCCATGCTCGCCGCGGCCACCGAGCACATCGGCATCGTCGCCACCGCCTCCACCACCTTCTATCACCCCTACCAGCTGGCCAGGCAGTTCGCGACGCTGAACAATCTGACCGGTGGCCGCATCGGCTGGAACATCGTGACTTCCAGCGAAGACCTCGCCGCCCAGAACTACGGCATGGACAAGCTGCCCGAGCACGACCTGCGCTACGACATGGCCGAGGAGTTCGTCGAGGTCGCGATGAAGCTGTGGGGCTCCTGGGAAGAGGGCGCCATCCTCGCCGATCCGGAGACCGGCTACTACGCCGACCACACGAAGGTCCACCCGATTCACCACGAGGGCACCTTCTACAAGTCCCGCGGTCCGCTGAACCTGCCGCCGGGCCCCGGCGGACGACCGGTGTTCTGCCAGGCGGGCGGCTCGCCGCGCGGCCGTGACTTCGCCGCGAAGTACTCCGACATCATCCTCACCATCCCGAACGGCATCGAGGGCGCCAAGGCCTATCGCGACGACATCCGCGCTCGCGCGGTGAAGTTCGGCCGCAATCCCGACGACATCAAGGTGTTCCCGGTCGTGTATCCGATCGTCGGCGAGACCGAGCAGGAGGCCAAGGAGAAGAACGCGGCCTGGTACGCCCGCAAGGAGCACAACTTCGAGGTGCAGATGGCGCACTTCGCGGCCACGATGGAGATCGACTTCTCCCAGTTCGATCCCGATCAGCCGATCCCCGACGATGTCTCGACCAACGGCCACCAGAGCCAGCTCGAGGTGTGGCGCGCGCAACTGGGCGGGCGGACCATCCGCGAGGGCTTCAGCGGGATGCGGGTGCAGACCACCGAGATGGTCGGCACGCCGGACTCGATCGCCGCGCAGATGGACGAGTTCATGCAGGAGGTCGGCGGCGACGGATTCCTCATCTACGGCCAGCCGATCAGCCGCCAGTCGATCGCCGAGATGACCGACGGTGTCGCGCCCGCCCTGCAGCGCCGCGGCCTGCTGCGCACCGACTACGCGCACGACACGCTGCGCGAGAACCTGCGCTCGTTCGGGTGATCGCGATGCGCCGCACCTACCTCGACACCCCGCGCGGGCAGATCCACGTCCGCCTCGCCGGCGACGGCGACGATCTGATCCTCCTGCTGCACCAGACCGCCGCGTCCTCGGTGATGTACGAGCGGTTCGCCGCGGAGATGCTCGCGGCCGGGTGCGGCGCACGCTACCGGTTGCTCGCGCCGGACACACCGGGATTCGGGATGTCGTTCACCCCGGACCGCCCCTACGACCTGAACGACTGGGCGGCGGACATGTTCGCCGCGCTCGACAGCGTGGATGCCGGGCGGGTGCACCTGCTCGGCCACCACACCGGCGCCGCCATCGCCGGCGTCATGGCCGCCACCCGCCCGACCGGGTGGCGAGCCTGGCGATGATCGGCGCGGTCGCCATGGACGAGCCGGACCGGCTCGGCTGGCAGGCCGGGGTACGCGCCATGACGCTGGATCCGCAAGGCACGCACCTGGCCGAGGCGTGGCGCCAGGTCGGCACCATCGATGCCGACCCGGCGTTCGCGCCGGATGCGGTGCTTCGGCACCGGGAGGTGGTGGACAAACTCCGGGCCGGAACCCGTTGGCACGAGGCCTATCTCGCGGTCTTCGGCACCGACATGATGTCGGTCCTCGGCCGGGTCACCGCGCCCTCGCTGCTGCTGTGCGGCAGCTCCGACATCCTGCACCCCTACGTCCCCGCGACGCGACGAGCGCTTCCGCAGGCGCACTACGTGCCCCTGGCCGGCGGCGGATACGTCCTCGACCAGAACCCACGGGCGGTGCTCGATCCCTACATCGCCTTCCTGTCAACGATCTGAGGAGCTCGCATGCCGACTCGACCGACTGTGCTGTGGCTGCTCGAACCCGCGAGCGCGCAGCACATGGTGCGCGCGATCGTCGAACTCGACCTCGCGGGCGCCGACGCGGTGGTGCTGCCCGCCGAGTCGCGCGGCGGCCCGGAACCGCTGCTGGTGGCCGCAGCCGCCGCCCACCGGGCACCGCGCATCGGCCTGATCGCCGAGATCTCGCCCTGGAGCCAGCCGCCCTTCCTCACCGCTCGCGCGCTGAACACCCTGGACGCGCTGACCCGCGGGCGCGCCGGATGGTTCGTCGGGGCCGAGGACACCGGCGCGGTCTGCGTCGACGACTCGGGCCGCTGGAGCCCGGACGAAGCCGGGGCGCGCGAGCGCGAGGAAGCCCTGGCCGACTACCTGGCGGCCACCGCGGCACTGTGGAACTCCTGGGAGCCGCACGCGATCGTCGCCGATGTGGCGGCGGGCCGCTATGTCGATGCCGACTGCGTGCACGTGCCCGGCTACCGCGGTCCCTACTACGCCACCCGCGGTCCGCTCAACGCCCCGCGCCCGCCCCAGGGAAGGCCGGTGCGGGTCGCGGAATTCGTCTCCGCCGCAGCGGGTTCCGGCATCCTCGGCACGGCCGCCTCCGACACCGCCGATGTGGTGCTGGTCGAGCGCGAATCCGAGGTCGCCGCCGCCGCCGAGACCGCATCCCACGTGCTGCTGCGCCTCGGCCCCGGCCAGGCGCTGTCCCCGCCGGAGACCGCCGCCGACGGCTACGCCTTCCACGGCATCGGCCCCGGCGCAATGTTCGGCCGCGTCCTGCACGAGGTGCTGCCCGCGCTCGCCGCCGCCCGCGGCGGGCTGCTGCGCGACCGCCTGGCGCTGCCCGCGAGCGATTTCGATTTCGTGCCCTGCGAGCCCGGAACAGAGGTGCACCTGTGAACACCCCGATGACACTCGGATGGTTCGTCAACTACATGCCGACCGGCTGGAATCGTCCGTGGTCCGGACCGGATCCGCGGGCCTGGACCGACGGATCGTTCTACCTCGACATGGCCCGCGCGCTCGAGCGCAGCTGCATCGACTTCATCATGCTCGAGGACTCCAGCGTGGTGCCGGAGAATTTCGGCGGCGACATGGTCGCCGAGTTCAAGGCGACGGTGAAAGCGCCCAAACACGACCCGCTGCCGCTGGCCGCGGCGATCTCCCAGGCCACCGAGCGGCTCGGCATCGTCACCACCATGAGCACCAGCCTGTACCCGCCGGACCGGCTGGCGCGCATGCAGGCGACGCTCGACGAGCTCAGCGGCGGCCGTTCCGGCTGGAATATCGTCACCTCGTTCGAGGACCTGGCCGCGCAGAACGTGGGCCTGGACAAGCTCTGGGAACACGACGAACGCTACCTGCGCGCCGACGACTACCTGCGCGCCACCAGCGCGCTGTGGTCGGGTGCGGGCGAAGTGTCCTACGACGGCACGTACTACCGGCTGCGCGGCCCCGCCGCGCCGCCGGTGAACCAGCGGCGCCCGGTGCTGTGCCAGGCGGGCGGGTCGTCGGCCGGTATGGACTTCGCCGCGGACTGGGCGGATCTCATCGTCGCGGTGCCGGTCGGACTGGACGCGATGAAGGCCTACCGCGACGGCATCCGCGAACGCGTCGAACGTGCGGGCGGGAACCCCGACCGTTGCCGGGTGCTGTTCATGGTCACCCCGATCCTCGGCGAGACCGACGCCGAGGCCCGCGCCAAGCGCGACCGGATGTATTCGCCCGACGGCGACAACTTCCTGCGCCGCATCGTGCAGCTGTCCAACATCTCCGAGATCGACTTCGCGGAATACGATCTCGACCGCCCCCTCCCCGCGGACGCCACCACCAACGGCGCGCAGAGCATTCTCGACACCATGAAGCGCCTCACCGCCGGCTCCTCGCTGCGCGAAGTGCTCGGCGGCACAGGCGAATCCACCTCGCTCGAACTCGTCGGCACCCCCGCCGCGGTCGCCGACCGGATGACCGAGGCGATGGAGTTCGTCGGTGGCGACGGGTTCCTGCTGTTCCACGGCGGCGGCGGCATCATCACCCGGCACTACCTCGACGAGGTGCTCGACGGCCTGGTGCCCGAACTGCAGCGCCGGGGCGCCGCCCGCACCCACTACGAACCCGGCACCTTCCGGGATCGGCTCACCGCGAGCCGCGCGGCGCGGAACGGCGCGCCGGCGCGACTCGACCGAACGGAGTCATGATGAGCTCGGTAGACCTCGACGGTGCCACACTGCGGCGCGCGTTCGCCCACGTTCCCTCCGGGGTGGTCGCCATCTGTGCCGACCGCGGCGGCGAACGCCTCGGCATGGCCGCCAGCACCTTCGTCCCGGTGTCGCTGGACCCGCCGCTGGTGGCCTTCTGCGTGCAGAACAGTTCGGCCACGTGGCCGAAGCTCGCGGCCGGCGGGCGTCTGGGCATCAGCGTGCTCAGCGCCGCGCACGGCGGGGCGGCTCGGGTACTCGCGGCACGGGACGGCGACCGGTTCGCCGGTATCGAGACCGAAACCCGTGACGGGGGAGCGGTTTTCGTCTCCGGTTGTGCAGTGCGCATGGACGTCTCCGTGGAGCAGCAGGTGCCGGCAGGCGACCACGCGATCGTCGTGCTGCGCGTGCACGAACTGCACTGCGACGAGTCCGAGCCGGGTGTGGAGCCGATCGTGTTCCACCGCAGTGCCTTCCGGAAGCTGGCGTCGTGAACCGGGTCGAGGCGGCGCTGGCCGCACTGCGGGTGGGGCGCCCGGTCCTGGTGGCCGACGACGCGGGCCGGGAGAACGAGGGTGACGTGGTGCTCGCCGCCCGGCACGCCACCCCGGAATGGATCGCGTGGACCGTGCGGCACACCTCGGGACTGCTGTGCGCGCCGATGACGGGCGCGCGCGCCGACGTACTGGACCTGCCCGCGATGGTGGCCGACAACCAGGATCCCAAGCAGACCGCCTACACCGTCACCGTCGACGCGGCGCGCGGGGTGAGCACCGGCATCAGCGCCGCCGACCGCGCGACGACCCTGCGCGTGCTCGCCGACCCCACGGCCACCGCGCGCGACCTCATCCGCCCCGGTCACGTCCTGCCGCTGCGGGCCAGGCCCGGCGGTGTACTGGAACGCCCCGGCCACACCGAAGCCGCGGTCGACCTGTGTGCGCTGGCCGGCCTGCCCCAGGTCGGGGTGATCGCCGAACTCGTCGCCGACGACGGGTCGATGATGCGGATGCCCGGCATCGAGGCGCTCGGCGCGCGCCACGATCTGCCCGTGCTCACCGTGGCCGAGCTGATCGCCCACCGCGCCCGGCATCCGCTCCCGGCCCCGGTGGTCCCCTCCGGACGGGTGGCGCGCGCGGGCGAGACGGTCATGCCGACCCGCTTCGGCGCCTTCCGCGCGATCGGCTATCTGGACCTCTCGACCGGCGCCGAGCATGTCGCCCTGGTGGCGGGCGAACCGGCCGACGACATGGTGGTTCGCGTGCACTCCGAATGCCTGACCGGCGAGTCGTTCGCCTCGCAACGCTGCGAATGCGGCCCGCAGCTCGACGCGGCGCTGGAGAACATCGCCCGCGACGGCGGCGCGCTGGTCTACCTGCGCGGCCACGAAGGTCGCGGCATCGGACTGCTGAAGAAGCTGGCCGCCTACCGGCTCCAGGACGACGGCCTCGACACCGTGCAGGCCAATCTCGAACTTGACGAACCCGCCGACGGCCGCGAATACGGCGGCGCGGCGGCGATTCTGCACGACCTCGGGGTGCGCTCGGTCCGGCTGCTCACCAACAACCCGGCCAAGATCGACGGATTGGCGGCCAACGGGATCGCCGTGTCGGGCCGGGTACCCCTGCACGTGGGCGTCGCCGCGGCGAACGTGCGCTACCTGGAAACCAAACGCAGACGCATGGGCCACCTGCTGCCGCCGCAGCCGGTGGCCGGGTGTTACGTGAGCGGCGGCCCGAACAGTTAGCGCCGCTCACCGCGTGTGTGCGCCGGGATGTCGTACCCGGTGCCTACACTCGCGCCCATGCCGTTGAGCCAGGAAGAACGTCAGGAATTCCTCGCCGCGCCGCATGTGGCGGCGCTGTCGGTGACCGTGGCCGGGCGCGGCCCGCTGGTCGTGCCGATCTGGTACCAGTACGAACCCGGTGGCCGGGCCTGGGTGCTCACCGGTCCCGACTCGACCAAGATGCGTCATATCCGGGAAGCGGGCCGGTTCTCGCTGATGGTGCACCAGGAGACGCCCACCGTGCGCTATGTCAGCGTCGAGGGCCCGGTCGCCGAGGTCGCGCCGATGACCGAGGCCCGGCATCGGGAGATGGTCGCCCGCTATGTGCCGCCGGACAAGGTCGAGGCCTATCTGCAGATGGCCGAGGGCTTCGGTCCGCAGGTCGTGGTGTCCATGCAGCCCGAGCGGTGGCTGTCCGCCGATCTCGGGTCGATCCCGGACAACTGACACCGGGCGGGCCGCGCGCCCACCGGGCGCGTAATGTGCCGCAAAGCCGATGTGGTGCAACGGGTTCGGTGGATCCCGGCCCGGGGAAGGGGCGTGTGCGTGCGGGCGGCTCCGGCGACGGTCACCGAGGAACTCGCCGAATCCGGGCTTCGCGCGTCGTCACCGCGACGGCCGTTGTCCACCCGGCAGGTGATGGCCGTCGCGGGAGGTCTGATCGCGCTGCAACTGGCGATCCGCGCGGCGGTGGCGTTCTCCGGCGACTTCTACTGGGACGATCTCATCCTGATCGGCCGGTCGGGACAGTGGCCGCTGCTGTCACGGGAGTTCCTGCTCTACGATCACGACGGTCATTTCATGCCCGCCGCGTTCGCGCTCGCCTGGGTGTCCACACACCTGGCGCCGTTGAACTGGACGGTCCCCGCGGCGACATTGCTCGCGGGACAGGCGCTCGCCTCGCTGGCGGTGCTGCGGGTGCTGCGCCTGGTGCTGGGTACGAGACCGGTCCTGTTGCCGCCGCTGGCCTTCTATCTGTTCGCACCGCTCACCCTGCCGTCGTTCGCGTGGTGGGCGGCCGCCCTGAATTCGCTGCCGCTGCAGATCGGGCTGGCCTGGGTGACCGGCGACGCCATCCTGTTGTGCCGCAGCGGGTGTCGCCGATATGCCGTGTCGGGCACGGTGGTCGCGGCGATGTCGCTGGCGTTCTTCGAGAAGTCGGTGCTCGTGCCGTTGGTGGCGTTCACGGTCGTGGCGGCGATCCACCGGGTGGACGGCCTCCCGCGACCGTTGCGCACGGCGTTCGTGCGCGGTCGCGCGTTGTGGATGCCCCTGGTGGTGGTGGTCGCCTCGTGGGCGGTCGGGTACCTGCTCGTCACCGACTCCCGGCCGGCGGCGCCCACCCTGTCCGAGGCGGCCGAGCTCGTGCACCACGCCACCTCGCTGGGGTTGGTGCCGACGTTGGCGGGCGGCCCGTGGGTGTGGGAGCGCTGGCCGCCGAGTCCACCGTGGGCGACCCCGCCGGCCGTGCTGGTCGTCCTCGGATGGCTTGCGGTGGCCGCGGCGCCGGCCTGGTCGCTGCGGAACCGGCAACGCACCGCCGCCGTCTGGGCGATACTGCTCGGCTACCTCGCGCTGTCGGAGGCCTCGATGATCCTGGTGCGCACCGGCCCGGGCACGGCGGCCGAGTTGGCGCAGACCCTGCGCTACATCGCCGACAGCGCGGTCGTCATCGCGATCGGGTGGGCCGTCATCGCCCGCGCGCCGCGCAGGCCGACGGAACACCGCCTGCCGCGACCGGGCCCCGTCCTGGTCGCCGCCGTGGTCGCCGCGTTCATCGTGAGCAGCGTGTGTTCCACCGCGACCTTCGCCCAGCGCTGGCGTGACAACCCGACGGTCGGTTATCTCGACAACGCGCGGGCGGCGCTCGCCGCCGACCGGGACACCCCGCTTCTGGATCACCCGGTGGCGATCCACATCCTGCTGCCGGTCGCCTATCCGCACAACATGGTGAGTCACGTCTTCGGTCCGCTGACCGAACGCCCGGCGTTCGGCCGCTACACCGAAGTGCTGCGCGTATTCGACGATTCCGGCGAGCTCGTGCCCGCCGAGGTCACCGGAACCCGGACCCTCGGACAGGGCCCTGTCCCCGGCTGCGGTCACCGCGTCGCCGACGCGCCGGTGGAACTGCTGTTGGGTGGGGCGCTCATGGACTGGGAATGGACGGTGCAGCTGAACTACTTCGCCGACATCGACGGCGAGGTAGAACTCGGCCTCGACGGCAGTGCCGATGCCGTGCGGATTCCGGTCCGCTCCGGTCTGCACCGGGTGTTCGTCCGGCTGCTCGGTGCGGGGGAGGCCCTGCGCGTGCGGACCCTGACCCCCGGGCTCCGGCTGTGCGTCGGCAACGGGCCGCTCGGGGTGGTCGTGCCGACGCCCCGGGCGGGATCGTGACGGCCATCCGCGGCGGGATCAGTATCCGCCCTCGACGTAGTCCACCAGCAGTTGACGTTCGGTGGCGAGTTCGTCGATGGCGCTCTTGACCACATCGCCGATGCTGACGATGCCCGCCAATCTGCCGTCGCTGACGACCGGCACGTGCCGGACTCGATGTTCGGTCATGACCACACGCAGACCGTCGACATGGTCGTCGGGCGCGCAGGTCTGTATCCGGGTCGTCATCAGGGTGCCGACCGGGGTGTCCAGCAGGGCCGCACCGTGTCGGTGCAGCCCGCGCACCACATCGCGCTCGGACACGATGCCCGCGATCACCCCGTCGCCGGGGGAGACGACCACCGCGCCGATATCGTGCTCGGCCAGGATGCCGAGCAGTTCGCGCACCGTCGTGGCCGGCCCGACGGTGGCGACCTGGCTGCCCTTCCTACGCAGGATCTCCGCTATACGCATCTGTTCACCATCCAGACTCACGGGATTCAAGCATCCCGCCTCTTTTCCTCGCTGACCAGCACGAAACGGCATCGGGTGCCGGTCAGCGGCGTCGTCGCCCGGCGTGGTACAGGTCGCGGGCGAGCAGGGCGGCGGTCGCCTGGGCGATGCCCGCGGCGGTGGCCAGGTCGATGCCGGTGAGCCGGCCGATCCGGCGCAGCCGGTAGTCGACGGTGTTGGGATGCACGAACAACTGCCGCGCGGTGAGCCTGCGGTTCATATCGTTGCGCAGGTAGGCGCGCGCGGTGTCGAGCAGTTCGGGGTAGGTGTCGAGCGGATCGAGCATGCGCATCAGCTGCCTGCCCGCGGGCCCGTCGCGGGTGAGCTGATACTCCATCGCGAGGTCGTCGAGCCGGTAGAAGCCGGGGCCGCGCCCGGCGATGCGGGCCAGCTCGAGCAACTCGTGGGCTTGTTCGGCGGCCTCCGGAATGTGCCCGGCGTCGGCGAGGATCGCCGTGGCCGACAGCGCGAGCCCGGCCACGGCGGACAACTCCGCGAGCAGTTCGGCGGTCAGTTCGCGTCCGCCCGCGCCGCGCGCCAGCAGTAGTGTCCCGCCGGTGGGCGACAGCAGTGCGGGCACCTGGGCGCCGAAGACGGCCGTCACCGCCGGCTGCAGCCCGCGTCCGGCCGCGGCCGGTGCGGGGTAGGGGCCGTTCGCGCCGTCGAGCGCGCCGGTGGGGGCGGCCAGCGCGATCACCTGATACGACTCCGCGATCGGCAGTCCGCTGTGCCGGGCCACCGCCGAGCCGACCTGTCCGCTCAGCAGCGCCGAAGCCAGTGCCTGCCCCGCGGCCCGGTGCTCCCGCGCCAGGTCCTGGTCGTGGCCGACATAGGCGTCGCAGACCACGGTGGTGACCGCCCGCAGCAGTTCGAGCATCAGATCGGTCGCGTCGCGTACCCCGCCCGCGTCCTCGGCTGCCGTGCGTGCGGTGGCCGAGTCCAGCGCCGTGCGCAGACCCTCCTGGCACGCCCGCAGGACCGTACTCAACGGCAGTGCCGCACCGGCCCATCGGAGGGCCGCCTCGCCCAGCGAGTCCAGTTCCGTCTCGGTGGGGGCCTTCCCGTCCTCGAACGCCCGCGCGGCGACCGCGCGGCAGAGCCGGGCGATCTCGGCCACCGCCGCGGACCGGGAGCCCGCTGCCGTCCCGGAGGATCCGTCGATCGAGCGCCCGGCGCCGGAGGGTATGAGCCGGGATGTGCTCGACGAGCGCGGACCGGGTGTCCGGTCGGCGCCGGTGAGCGCGACCGGAGGCGGTGCGCCGCCGTCCCGGCCCGCTGATGATTCCGGCGGACGGTCCGGCGCGGCGATACTCATAGGTGTGTGCTCCCACTACCACCTCGGACACGCGACCAGCGGGCCCGAATCGAGCCTCACTATAGGAAAACAATGCCGGTCGTGGGCCGCTTCGGTGAGATCGGAAGCGTCCGGCCGGTCGCGGTGCGCCGCGCGATCAGCCGGCTTCGGCGACGGTGGCGCTGCGGATCTCCCGCTCGATCGCCAGGGCGGCGTAGTGCTGACCGGCCTCGTGTAACTGAGCGATCCGGCGTTGTAGGGCCTCGGTGCCGTAGGCGGCGGCGATATCGGCGATGCCCAGACGACGGGCACGCTCGGTACGCGGTGAACGGTGAAGTGGCTGATCCATGCGCCTGGCCTTCTCACGGGTGTGAAGCTCCCCTGTATCCAGGAATACTAAGGTTGACCTATCTCCGCGTGCAAGTGCATCTGAACGAACATTTGTGTGCGCAAACAGGTTTCACCGACCGGCCCGGACACGCGATGACATGGCGCGGGGCCATGAACGAAACTCTCAGGTGGGTCTGACAGAGTGATCGTCGTGAATATCGGTGATCGGTTTGCCGCGGCTGTCACCGGCCGGCGGTCATGGTTGGTACTGCTGGTCGTCTTCCTCTTCTCCGGAGCCCTGATGGGGCTGGCCGGGTCGAACGACTCCGCGGGCGCGGGCCCGAGTTCACTGCCCGCCGACGCCGAATCGGCCAGGGTGCAGCAGATGGTGAAGGAGTTCCCCGGCGGCGAGAACACGGCCGCGATCGTGGTGTTCGATCGCGTCGACGGCGGACAGCTCACCGAATCGGAACTGGCGGCGGCGACCGAGGCGGTCGCGAGCATCCGCGCCGAATCGGGCGTGCCGAGCGGGGGCGGCCCACCCGCCCAGCTGACCGTCTCCGAGGACCGGATGGTCGCACTCGGCCAGGTGCCGGTGTCGGGCGAACTCAGCGGCTCCCCGCTCAACGACGAGATCAAGCGTCTGCGCACGGTCGCCGAGGAGCGCGCGCCGGAGGGGCTGCGCACCCAGATCACCGGCGGACCCGCCTTCGGCGCCGACGCCGCCAATGCCTTCGCGGGCGCTGATGTCACCCTGCTGGCCGTCACCGCGTTGGTGGTGGCGATCCTGCTCGTGCTGACCTACCGCTCGCCGGTGCTGTGGCTGGTGCCGCTGCTGGTGGTGGGGGTCGCCGACCGATCCGCCTCCAGCCTCGGCACACTGCTGGCCAAGGCCACCGATCTGACCTTCGACGGCTCGACCTCGGGCATCACCAGCGTGCTCGTCTTCGGCGCGGGCACCAACTACGCTCTGTTGCTGATCTCGCGCTACCGGGACGAGTTGCACCGCCACGAGAACCATCGCGACGCGCTGCGCGAGGCGGTGCGCCGGTGCGCGCCGGCGATCCTGGCGAGCAATGTGACCGTCGTGCTGGCGTTGCTCACCCTGCTGCTGGCCGCCCTGCCGAGTACCCGCAGTCTCGGCCTGATGGCGGCGGCCGGATTGCTGATGGCCGCGCTGTTCGTACTCACCGCGCTGCCGTCCGCGCTCGCGCTCTGCGGCCGCAGGATCTTCTGGCCGTTCGTCCCCGCCGTCGACGGCACCGACAACGCCGGTTCCGGAACCTGGTACCGCATCGCCGACCGGGTGGTGCGTAAGCCGCTGCCGGTGGCGGTGGGCACGCTGCTGGTCCTGCTGCTCTGCGCGACCGGCCTGTTCGGGGCCACGGTCGGCTTGTCGCAGTCCGATCAGTTCCGGGTGCGCGCCGAATCGGTGGACGCCCTCGACACCTTGGCCGCGCACTTCCCCTCCGGTGCTTCCGACCCCACGGTCGTGCTCGCGCGCGTGGAGGCCGAGGCCGCCGTACAGGGCGTGCTCGACCGCGAGGCAGGCGTCTCGCAGGCGGTGCGCACCGGCCCGCCGCACGACGGCGTGGCCCGGTGGGCGGTGGTGCTCGACGCCGCACCGTCCTCCGAGGAGGCGTTCGACATCATCGAGGATCTGCGCGCGCAGTTGTCCGCTCTGCCCGGCGCGGACGCGCTGGTCGGCGGCAGCGACGCCAAGGAGCTCGATACATCCGAGGCCGCGAGTGGTGACCAGCTGCTGGTCATCCCGCTGATCCTGGTCGTGGTTTTCCTCGTGCTGCTCGCGCTGTTGCGGGCGGTGCCCGCCGCGCTGGTGCTCATCGGCGTCACGGTGCTCAGCGCGCTGGCCGCGCTCGGGCTCGGCAGCCTGGCCAGCGAGCACATCTTCGGATTCCCGGCGCTGGACACCACCGTCCCGCTCTACGGTTTCCTGTTCCTGGTCGCGCTCGGCGTGGACTACACGATCTTCCTGGTGACCCGAGCCAAGGAGGAAGCGCCCGGACACGGCACCGCGCGCGGCGTCGTGCGCGCGGTCTCGGCGACCGGTCCGGTCATCACCAGCGCTGGCATCGTGCTCGCGGCGGTGTTCTGCGTGCTCGGCGTGCTGCCGCTGATCACCCTGACCCAGATCGGCATCGTGGTCGGCATCGGCATCGTGCTCGACACCTTCGTGGTCCGCACCGTCGTCGTCCCCGCCCTGTTCGCTCTCGTCGGTCCACGCATCTGGTGGCCGGCGAAGCTGGACGAGTCCGAATCCGGCAGCGTCGAGGCGCAGCTGACCGACGCCTCGAAGTAGGCACGACAGCGAACGGCCCCGCACGGCCATCGTCTTCGCGACGGTCCGTGCGGGGCCTTCGTCGTCGAAGGGTCAGTTCCTCGATACCGCCGGAGAGGTGGTCTGGCGCCGCCGATACGCCGCCGAACTGGCCTTCTCCCCGCACGCCGCCATCGCGCACCAGCGCCGCGCGCCCCGGCGTGAGCGGTCGACGAAGTACAGCGAGCAGTCGTGGCCGAGGCAACGGCGCACCCGATCGCGGTACTCACCGCTGAACAGGTCGATGGCATCGCGCGCGATGATCGAGAGGATCTCCGCCAGCGGGGCCGGCGCGGCGGGCACGGCCGTCGTGCCGTCGACCGACAGCACGGCGTGCGGTGTGCCCACGGCCGCCGCCCGATTGATCACCTCGATACAGCCGGGGGCGGGCGGCAGTCCGTCGACGCGGGCGCGGGTCAGGTTGTTGACGGCCTCGCGCAGCTCCCGCGCGGCCGACAGCTGCTCGTCGGTGACCGGACCCACAGCGGGCGGCAGGCCGGCCACGTAGAGCCAGGTCTGCAGATCCTCGCCGGTGACCAGGCGCTCGGTGTCGTTCATGTCGCGCTTGGCGACGGTGGCGACGAAGTTCAGGCAGAGCTGGTCCGATCTGAACATGAAGCCTGATCGACGCCGGTCCTTCGTCTCGACGACCGGTGATTTCACGGTCGGCACGCTCCCTCCCACACACATCCGCGATGTCGCCGCGCCCCGTATCCGGCGGAGATGGCGACAGATTCGGTCAAGATTGCCGCAGATCGGCGCGCTCGTCTGCGTTATTAATCATGACGATCGAATCCACGTGAGTGGTTTGACAGCTCACGCTCGGCGACGGCATGGTTGTCCCCGTGCAGATGTGGATGACCGAGCAGCGGAAGGCCTCGGCGACGGCCGAGCGTTGTCGCTGCTGTCGCCTCTGCCGCTGCTGCCGCTGAGGATTCCTCGCGTGAGCCGGGCTCCGCGGCGATCGTTGTGATCCGCCCGAGCCGGCGTGCCCCCTTGAACCCCCCCTCGACAATTTCGGGCTGCACGAACGCGCCCAGATTACGGAGATAGAAGACATGGCTGTCGAATTCATCAGTCAGGTACACGTCCGGGATTCCTCGGATCTGTACCCGAAGCCGGGCGCCGACATCGATGTCGATTACCTGCGGCGCTACGCCGACGCGCTCGAAGAGGCCGGCTTCGACTACACGCTGGTGCCCTACGGCTCCAAGAGCTTCAGCGCCTTCGGCGTGGCCGACGCGCTCAGCCAGCTCACCTCGCGCATCAAGCTCGTGGTGGCCCTGCGCCCCAACATCATTCACCCGGTGGCGGCCGCGCAGGCGCTGAGCACGCTCGATCATCTGAGCCGTGGCCGCGCGGTCGTGCACATCATCTCCGGCGGCACCGATGCCGAGCAGGCTCGCCAGGGCGACTACCTGAGCAAGTCCGAGCGTTACGCCAGGTCGGGGGAGTTCATCGAGATCCTGCGCCGGGCCTGGACCGAGTCGGAACCGTGGAGCTACGCGGGCACGCACTACCGGTTCGACGATTTCGTCTCCGAGCTGCGCCCGGTGAACGGCACCATCCCGATCTCGCTCGGCGGTTCCTCGGCCGACGCCTACCGGGTGGGCGGTTCCTCGGCCGACATCTTCGGCCTGTGGGGCGAACCGCTGGCGCAGACCGCCGAGCAGATCGCGGCCATCCACGAGCAGGCCGAACTGGCCGGCCGCCCGGACAAGCCGCGCATCTGGGTCACCTTCCGCCCGATCATCGCCCCCACCGAGGACCAGGCCTGGGAGAAGGCGCACACGATCCTCGCCGCGCTGCAGCGCCACAACCAGGGCGCGACCCCGGCCAACCTGCCCGAAAACGTCGGCTCCCAGCGGCTTCTCGCCGCCGCCCAGGCCGGTGAGCTGCACGACCGGGCCCTGTGGACCCCGACCGCCGCGGCCACCAACGCCCAGGGCGCCTCGACCGCGCTGGTCGGCACTCCGGAGACCGTCACCGCCGCCATCCTCGACTACGTCGCCCTCGGCGCCGACCTCATCTCGATTCGCGGCTACGACAACCTCAACGACGTCGTCGACTACGGCAAGTATCTGCTGCCACTGCTGCGCGAGGAACTGGCTTCCGCCGCAGCCCCGGCCTGAGATTCGGAAACGAGCACACTTTCATGAGCGACAAGAGACAACTCGTCCTGGTTCTGCAGATTCTCGGGATGGGGACCAACTACCAGTCCTGGCGGCTGCCCGGCAGCCCGGCCGAGCGCGTCCTCGACCTGGACATCTACACCGAGATCGCGCAGGCCGCCGAGGCCGCCAAGATCCACTCGCTGTTCCTGTCCGATGGCGTCGGCACCTCGCTGGAGCGCCCGATGGGCCTGTTCGAGCCGGTCACCTTCCTGTCCGCGCTGGCCGCGGTGACCCGGCGCATCGGCCTGGTGGTCACCTCGTCGACCACCTTCAACGCCCCGTTCAATCTCGCCCGCCAGATGGCCTCGCTGGATCACCTGTCCAAGGGCCGCGCCGGGTGGAACATCGTGACCTCGTCGGCGGGTGAGCGCAACTTCGGCATCGAGCTGCCGCCGCACGACGAAAGGTACTCGCGCGCGGAGGAATTCGTTGCGGCCACCAAGGCGCTGTGGGACAGCTGGGATGCCGACGCGCGCATCGTCGACCGGGAGAACGGCGTCTACGTCGATCCGGCCAAGGTGCGCCGCACCGACTTCGTCTCCGAGCACCACAGCGTCGAGGGCCCGCTGAACATCGACCGCGCCCCGCAGGGCTACCCGTTCCTGTTCCAGGCCGGTTCCTCCACCGCCGGCGTGGATTTCGGCGCGCGCCACGCCGACGCCATCTTCACCTCCCAGCCCGACCGCTACGAGGGCCTCGAGTTCTACAAGTACATGAAGGGCCGGGTGGCCGCCGCCGGCCGTGACCCCGACGACCTCAAGATCCTGCCCGGGCTGTACACGGTGATCGAACGCACCGAGGAGCAGGCCCGTGACACCGCCGGACGGCTCGCCGAGTTGGCGACCACGGCGGACTGGGACGCCCAGCGCAAGAACTTCGAGAGCTCCGGCTTCGGCGGCGTCGACCTGTCGGATCTGGACCCGGACAAGCCGATCCCGCTGCACCGGCTGCCCGATGTCGCAGCCGTCCAGGGCAGGCGCTCGCGCTACGAGATGTACCGCCGCTGGGTTCTCAACGGCGACAAGACGCTGCGCGAGCTGGTCTACCACAACAATCGCGCCGCCTCGGGCCACTGGGATCCGGTCGGCTCGGTCGAGCAGATCGCCGACCGGATCCAGGAGCGCTTCGAGGAGGGCTCGGTCGACGGTTTCGTCATCTCGCCGCAGCACTTCGGTGGCTACCGCGTCATCACCGACCACCTGGTCCCCGAACTGCAACGCCGTGGACTCTTCCAGACCGAGTATGCCGGCGACACCCTGCGTTTCAACGTCCTCGGTCATCACTGACCACCACCACACTCATTGCGAAAGGCCGAACTGTGGCTAGGAAAAGACGCGTCGAACGGTGGGCCGCCGTGTCGGTGCTCGCGGCACTCACCCTGAGCGCCTGCTCGTCCAACGACGGCTCGTCCTCGATCGGACCGACCGGTGACCCGGTGTCCGGCGGGACGTTGAAGGTCGGCACCGGTCTCGACCCGATCTGCGTCGACCCCAATCAGACCGATCTCACTGCGACCAGGGACATCCTGCGACAGGTCGGCGATTCGCTGGTCGACGCCGACCCGGAGACCGGCGAGATCGTGCCGTGGCTGGCGACCGAGTGGGTCGTCAACGACAACGCGACGGTCTTCGACTTCGGCCTGCGCTCCGGTGTCACCTTCAGCAACGGCGAGGTGTTCGACGCCGCGGCGGCGAAGGCCTTCCTCGACGGTGTCGACGCCCTGGGCGGCCGCGCGTTCAACGCCTCCAGCTACCTCGAGGGTTACCTGGGCACCGAGGTCGTCGCGCCCGACAAGATCCGGGTGAGCTTCGACCAGCCCAATGCCAGCTTCCTGCAGGCGCTGTCGACGGTGAACATGGCGGTGCTCTCGCCCTCGACCTACCAGCTGCCGCCCGAACAGCGGTGCCTCGGCCAGATCTCGGCCACCGGCGCCTTCGTCCTCGACCACTACACGCCGACCCAGGAGGTCGTGCTCACCAAGCGCGCCGGCTACGCATGGCCGTCGGCGAACGCCGAGCACGAGGGCGAGGCGTACCTGGACCGGATCGAGTACCGGGTGATCCCGGAGGCCGGCGTCCGGGTCGGCAGCCTGCGCTCGGGCGAGGTCGATCTGATCAACCAGGTGCCCCAGCAGGACGAGGACGTTCTGAAGACCACCGGTTTCGGCGTGCTGACCACGAACAACCCGGGCACGGTCTTCGAATACCTGACCAACAACAGCTCGCCGATCCTGTCCGACGAATCGGTGCGCAAGGCGATCCAGTTCGGCATCGACCGGGAGGAGTACCGCGCTACGGTCCTGCTGCCGCGCTACAACATCGCGACCAGCGTCCTGTCCTCCACGACACCGCATTACACGGACTTCTCGCAGTACATCAAGTACGACCCCGAGGAGTCGAAGCGGCTGCTCGACGGTGCGGGCTGGCTGCCCGGCGCCGACGGCATCCGGGCCAAGGACGGCAAACGCCTCAGCCTGACCGTGCTCAACGGGCACGGCATCGGCACCGACACCTACGAACTGGTCGCCCAGCAGCTCCAGCGCATCGGCGTCGAACTGATCATCCGCACCGTCTCGCGCGCGGAGATGCTCGCCGCGCTGGACACCGGCCAGTACGACTTCGTGCCCTACGGCTTCACCCGCGCCGATCCGGCCGCGCTGACCATGCACTTCACCACCAAGCGCAACAACCCGTTGCGCCTGCAGCCCTCCGAACTCGACACCTACCTCGAGCAGCAGGCCGCCGCCTCGCGTCCGGAGGACCGTCAGGTCGCCGTCGACAATGCCGCCCGCTACATCACCGAGCACGCGCTGGTGATCCTGCTCAGCGAGCAGTCGGTCGCACACGGGTACTCCGGCTCCCTCGGCGGCCTGAGGTGGGAGCCCGGCGCGCAGCTGTCGCTGTACGACGCCTGGCTCCAGCGCTGACGCCGAGTTCGGTGAGAAGAAAGGACGAGAACGATGACTCGCGGCCCGGTGTCGACGACCGCTGTACGTGACTGGCTCTGGTTCCTCGGCGGCCGACTCCTGCAGGGACTGTTCGTGCTCTGGGCCGCGTTCACCCTCGTGTTCGTCGTCCTGTACCTGTTGCCCAGCGATCCGATCCGATTGATGGTCTCGGGCAGCGGTACGGAATTCGCCACTGCGGACGACGCGGCCCTGGACGAACTGCGCAGGCAGTACGGCCTGGACGAACCTCCGCTGATCCAGTACCTGCACGCACTGTGGAACGCGGTGCGCGGCGATTTCGGCATCTCCATCCAGACCGGCAGGCCGGTGACGGACCTGATCGGTGACGCACTGTCGGAGACCGCGGTGCTGGGCGCGTTCGCCCTGGCCATCGGATTGGTCCTCGGCGTCGGTATCGCGCTGGCGGCCACCCTGACCCGGCTGCGGCCGCTGCAGCAACTACTGCTGTCGCTGCCCGCCGCCGGTGTCTCGGTGCCCTCGTTCTGGGTGGGCCTGCTGCTCATCCAGTACTTCGCCTTCGAACTCGGCTGGTTTCCGCCGCTGGGCGGCAAGGGGATCAACGGCCTCACCCTGCCCGCCGTGACGCTGGCGATCCCGACCGCGGCATTCGTCGCCCAGATCCTGGCCAAGAGCCTGGCGACGACGATGCGCGAGCCCTATATCGAGGTGGTCAGGGCCAAGGGCGCCTCCCGGGCGCACGCCCTGTTCACCGACGCGCTGCGTAATGCCGCGCTGCCGCTGCTGACCATGGTCGGCATGATCGTCGGCAATATCCTGGCCGGCTCGGTGGTGGTCGAAACGGTGTTCTCCCGGATGGGGCTCGGCCGGATCACCTACGAGGCGGTCAACGCCCAGGACATCCCGGTGGTGCTCGCGGTGGTCACCTTCGCCGCCACGGTCTTCGTGGTGCTGGGCATCGCCGTCGACATCCTCTACCCGCTGCTCGACCCGCGCATCGGCTCACGGGTGCGGCGCAGGGCCGCGACCACCGCCGAAGGCGTTGTCGTGGAGAAGCTCTCCGCCGACACGTTCGCTCCCGTCCACCAGGTCGCCGAAAGGACCGCATCATGACCGCGCTTCTGGTGAAAACCGAGGACAGTGCGCGCGAGGCCGAGTTGTCGGCGGGCGAACCCGCTCGCCGCTCGGGCGACGGATTCTGGCGTGGCCTGTTCCGGCAGCCCGGCCTGGTGATCTCCTTCGCGGTGATCGCCCTGGTGATCGCCTGGGCGTTCCTGCCCGAGGTCTTCGCCTCGCAGGACCCGATCAACGGCGTCCCGTCGCAGCGCCTGTCCCCGCCGAGCGCCGAACACTGGTTCGGCACCGACAATCTCGGCCGCGACAGCTACGCCCGCGTCGTGCACGGCTCGGCACTGACCCTGCAGGCGACCCTGGTCGCGGTGTTGGTCGGCATCGTCGTCGGTGCAGGCATCGGCCTGATCGCCGGCTTCGTGCGCGGGCTGGTCGAGGACTGGCTCATGCGGATCATCGAGGTCATGCTCGCGGTCCCCGGCCTGCTGCTCTCGCTGGCCGTGGTCACCGCACTCGGCTTCGGCACCATCAATGTCGCCATCGCGGTGGGCATCGCCAATATCGCCAGCTTCGCCCGGGTGATGCGCTCGGAGACGCTGAAGATCTCGGCGCTGCCCTATATCGAAGCCTCCAAGGCCTCCGGATCGCACTGGTCCTACACCCTGTTCGCGCACGTGCTGCCCAATGCCAGGGGCCCTGTGCTCGCGCTGACCGCCCTCGAGTTCGGCACCGCCATCCTGTCGGTCTCGGCCCTGTCGTTCCTCGGTTTCGGCGCCCAGCCGCCCACCCCCGAATGGGGGGCGCTGGTGTCCGGCGGCCGCGACTACCTGGCCACCGCCTGGTGGATGACGACCTTCCCCGGCCTGGTCATCGCCGCGGTCGTGCTCTCCGCCAACCGCATCGCCCGCTTCCTGGAAGACCGGTGACATGACCACGCAACCACTTCTGTCGGTGTCCGGCCTGCAGGTCGGCTACCGGATCTCGCGCACCGAGTCCTTCCGTGCCGTGTCCGGTGTCGACTTCGACATCGCCGCGGGCGAACTCGTCTCGATCGTCGGCGAATCCGGCTCGGGCAAGAGCACCACCGCGCACGCCGTGCTCGGCCTGCTCGGCGACCGGGCCCGGATCGAGGGCGGCAGCATCCGCTTCGACGGCGCCGACCTCACCGCCCTGGGCGACAAGCAGTGGCGCGCCATCCGCGGCGCCCGGATCGGCTTCGTTCCCCAGGATCCGGCGGTCTCGCTCAACCCCACCCGCCGCATCGGCGAGCAGATCGCCCAGGCGATCACCCTGCACAAGGGGCGCGTCCCGAAAGAGGTGTTGCGCGAGCGGATCACCGAGCTGCTGGGCAAGGTCGGCATCGACCGGCCCGAGCTGCGCTCGCGCCAGTACCCGCACCAGCTCTCCGGCGGTATGCGCCAGCGCGCCCTCATCGCGACCGCGCTGGCCAACGACCCCGAACTGATCATCGCCGACGAACCCACCAGCGCGCTGGACGTCACGATCCAGAAGCAGATCCTCGACCACATCGACGAACTGCGCAGCGAGCTCGGCATCGCCATCCTGCTCATCACCCACGACCTGGGCGTGGCGGGGGACCGGTCCGATCGGATCGTGGTGCTCGAATCCGGGCGCGTCGTCGAGTCGGGCGCACCCGAGGAGATCCTGGCCGCGCCGTCGGCCCCCTACACCCGCAAGCTGCTCGCGGCCGTGCCCGATGTGGCCTCCGGCCGGCTGGTGTGGGCGGGCGATGCCGTCCGCGCACGCGTGCCCGGCGAGGCGCCGGCGAAGACGCGCCGCGACAGCGCGATCCTGGTGGCCACGGATCTGCGTAAAGCGTTTCGTGACAGCGGTTCCGGCGGCGATGTCCAGGCTGTCGACGATGTCGGCATCGCGGTGCCGCGCGGCGGCACCCTCGGCGTCGTGGGCGAATCCGGCTCGGGCAAGTCCACGCTCGCCCGTATCGTCACCCGGCTGACCGACCCCGATTCCGGGCGAGTCGAATTCGACGGGCGCGACGTCACCCGCCTGCGCGGCAAGGAACTGCGCGAGCTGCGTCGTCACGTACAGCTGGTCTACCAGAACCCGTTCGCCTCGCTCGACCCGCGATTCACCATCGGCCGAACCCTGACCGAACCGCTGCGTGCCTTCGGCATCGGCGATCGCGCCGGCCGTGCACGCCGGGTCGCCGAACTGCTCGACCTGGTCGGCCTGCCCGCCGCGTTCGCCGAGCGCAAGCCGGTGGAGATGTCCGGCGGTCAGCGCCAGCGGGTGGCGATCGCCCGGGCACTGGCCAGCGAGCCGTCGCTGGTGGTGCTCGACGAGGCCGTCTCGGCACTCGACGTGTCGGTGCAGGCGCAGATCCTGGAGCTGCTGGTTCGGGTGCAGGCCGAACTCGGCGTCAGCTACATCTTCATCTCCCACGACCTCGCGGTGATCCGGCAGGTCAGCGACGAGATCGTCGTCATGCGCGGCGGCCGCCTCGTCGAAGCGGGCACCGCCGACCGCGTCTACACCACCCCCGCCGTCGACTACACCCGGGCACTGCTGGCCGCCGTGCCCGGCGCCCGCCACTCCCGAAAGGTGCTCTCGTGACCGTCGCGTCCACGCTCCGGCCCTATGATCCGTCCGCGCTGCCCGCCGTCACCGCCGCGCTCGCCGAGCGCGCCGCCGAGTACGACCGCACCGGCGCGTTCCCGGCCGAGAGCATCCAGGTCCTGCACGAGGCGGGCATTCTCACCGCGACTGTCGGCAAGCGTTTCGGCGGAGCGGAACTCGGCCACGCGGGCACGGTCGATTTGATGCTCGCCCTCGGCGAGGGCGACCCGTCGGTCGCGCTCATCACCGCCATGACCCTGGCCATCCACGCCAGGCAGGCCACCGAGGACGCGCTGCCGCCTGCGCTCTACGAGCAGGTTCTCGCCGACTCCGTCGACGGCCCGTCGCTGCTGAACGCCCTGCAGGTCGAGCCCGCACTGGGCACCCCCTCGCGCGGCGGCGCCCCGGCCACCACGGCGCGCAAGGTGCCCGGCGGCTGGCAGATCACCGGCCACAAGATCTATTCCACCGGTGCGGCGGGACTGCGCTGGATGATCGTCATGGCGACCACCGACGAAGCGGATCCGCGGGTCGGCTCCTTCACCGTCGATGCCAGGCAGCCCGGTATCGCCATCGACGACAGCTGGGACAACACCGGCATGCGGGCCACCGGAAGCCACGGCGTCACCTTCGACGGCGTCTTCGTCCCCGACGAGTTCGCCTTCGGCCTGCAGTCGCTGGCCGATCGCAAACCGCAGGACCAGAACCTCGGCCCCGGCACCGCGCTGCCCGCGATCTACCTCGGCGCCGCGCACGCCGCCCGCCGCTGGTTCATCGGCTTCCTCGACGCCCGCCGCCCCGCCAACCTCGGCCACTCGCTGCTGGAGCTGCCGCGCTTCGAAGCCGCCATCGGCGAGATCGACATCCAGCTCACCAGCAGCGTCGCCCTGCTGAGATCCCTTGCCGACCAGGCGGATCGCGGCATCGCGGTGCCCAAGGCGGTGGCCTGGAGCGCCAAGACCGTCGCCAACCGGGCCGCGATCGGCACCGTCGAGCAGATGGTCGGGCTGATCGGCAATCCCGGTCTCAGCCGCGCCAATCCGCTCGAACGCCACCTGCGCGACGTGTACTCCGCCCGGGTGCACTTCCCCCAGGAGGACACGGTCACCACCTTCCTCGGCAAGCAGGCCAAGGCTTCGATCGCCCCGGCTGCCGCCCCCTCGACCGCCACCCCCTCGACCACTTCGGAGAAGAAGTCATGACCCGCTACGTCGTCATCGGCGCGGGCGCCGTCGGCGCCGGCCTCGCCGCCCAGCTCGAATTGCACGGCCTGCCCTACGTGCTCGTCGGCCGCGGCGCGCAGATCGCCCATCTCGCCGAACACGGCCTGACCTACCACCGTCGCGGCGCGGCTACCACGGTCCCGCTGGCCACCGCCGCCGCGCCCGGCGAGGTCACCCTGACCACCGACGACGTCCTCGTCTTCACCCCGAAGGTCCAGGACCTCGACACCGCCGTGCGGGACTGGGCCTGGCAGCCGCTGTCGGACGCCCCCGGCCGCACCGCCGCCGACCTGCCGGTCATCACCCTGCAGAACGGTCTTGACGCCGAACGCATCGCGCTGCGCCGCTTCGCCGTCGTCTACGGCGCCTCCCTGCTGACCCCGGCCCGCTTCACCGTCGTCGGCGAGGTCGTCTCCGGCGCGGCCGGCCCGGTCGGCGTGCTCACCATCGGGCGCTACCCGACCGGCTCCGACGACCGCTTGGCCGCCCTCGCCGAGGATCTGCGCGCCGCCGAGTACATCGTGCAGATCAGCGACGACGTGGTGCGCTGGAAGGCCGCCAAGATCGTGCACAACGTCCGCAATGCCGTCGAGGTGCTGGCGGGCGAGGCCGAGGAGAAGACCCGCATCGAGGACGCGCTCGTCGCCGAGACCCACGCCGTCCTCGCGGCCGCGGGCATCGCCGTGGCCGACACCGTGGCCGAGCGCACCGAAGATCTCTCGGCCTTCGCGCTCGATCCGGACTCCGGCATCCAGCCGGGCCAGCAGTCCACCTGGCAGAGTTTCGCTCGTGGCGTCTCGGCCGAAACCGATTACCTGAACGGGGAAATCGTGCTGCTCGGACGCCTGCACGGCGTCGCCGTCCCGTTCAACGCGGCGATCCAGGCCGTCCTCGGCGCATCCGCGCTGGCGGGCGAGAAGCCGGGAACCCGCACCACCACCGAAGTCCTCACCGCGGCCGAGTCGGCCGCCACCACCGGAAAGGCCCACTCGTGACCCTCACCACCGACACCGCCGCCGAAGCGACCGCCGCCCGCTGGCACGAGCCGACCGGCCTCAATCCGCGCGGCACCCTCGTGATCGTGCCGGGCCGCGGTGAGACCGCCGAGGTCTACAACCGCTTCGGCTCGCGGCTGGCCGCCGATGCCTACCGGGTCACGGTCGTCGATACCGCCGACACCGCCGAATTGATCTCGCGGGTAGAGGAATTGGCGAAGGATCCGTGGGCGGTCGCGCCGCTGGTGCTGGTCGGCTCCGATATCGGCGCGCTGCGTGCGCTGGCCGCCGCCTCGACCGACGGGCTCGTCGACGCGGTCGTCGTCGCCGGGGTCCCGGTCGATCAGCAGGTTCCGACGGCCGACTGGGACTCCGAGATCCTCGCCCGCACCGGCTGCCCCACCCACCAGGGCGTGCTGCGGTCCGTCGGCGCGCAGAGCTACGCCTCGCTGCCCGAGGCGATCACCGCGGCCGACCTCGCCCCCGCCGCGCCGGCCGTGCCGGTGCTGGCCCTGCACGGCGGCACCGACACCATCAGCCCCGTCGACCGCGCGCTGGAGTACTACCGCGCGCTGCCGAACGCGACCGTCCACGTCGTGGAGGACGGCCGTCACGACGTGCTCAACGACGCCACCCACCGTTCGGTCGCCGCGACGGTGGTGCTCTTCCTCGAACGCCTGCGCCTCGGCGCCGACCTGCCGGTGATCGTGCGCAGCGGCGACACCGGACGATGACGGTCGCGGCGGTGCCCGCGCACCTGGCCGGGCTCGTCGGGTCGGTGTCGGACTGGTCCATCGAACCGTCGGTGCTGGCCGCCGCCCGCACCGACCGGTCCGGCCTCATCCCGGACGGCGTGCCCGACCTCGTCGTCCGGGCCGGTTCGGTGGACGATGTGGTCGCCACGCTCGCGCACGCGAGCCGATCGGGCACACCGGTGGTCACCCGCGGCGCGGGCACCGGCCTGGCCGGCGGCGCGGTCGCGAGCACGGGCGAGATCGTGCTCGACGTGTCCGGGATGAATCGGATTCTCGAGATCGATCCCGACAACGGCATCGCCCGCGTCGAACCCGGCGTCATCACCGCCGAACTCGACGCCGCCGCCGGGCGCTACGGCCTGCGCTACGCACCCGACCCGGCCAGCGCCGCCATCTCCACCCTCGGCGGCAATATCGCGACCAACGCCGGCGGGCTGCGCTGCGTCAAGTACGGCGTCACCCGCGACGCGGTGCTGGCCCTCGATGTGGTCCTCGGCGACGGTCGCAGGCTGCACACCGGCCGCAGCACCGCCAAGGGCGTCACCGGCTACGACCTGACCAGCCTGTTCGTCGGGTCGGAGGGCACCCTCGGCGTGATCGTCGAGGCGACGGTGAAGCTCGCGCCCCGCCCCGTCGGCAGCGCGACCATGACCGCCACCTTCACCACCGTGTCCGCCGCCGCCCAGGCGGTGGGCGAGCTGCTGCGCGCGGGCCTGACCCCCTCGACACTGGAACTGCTGGACCACGCGACGCTGGTGGCCATCGACGAAGCGCAGGGCACCTCGCTCGGCGCGGACGGTGGCGCCTTCCTGCTGATCCAGACCGACGGCGCGGGCGCCGAGGGCGAGGCCGAGCGCGTGCGCGAACTGTTGCGTCACAGTGCGATCCGCCTGGAGACCGCTGCCGACGAGACCGAGGCCGAACGGCTGCTGCAGGTGCGCCGGCTCGCGCTGCCGTCCATCGAACGCCACGGCCGCGTCCTCATCGAGGACATCGCCGTGCCCAGGACCAGGCTCGCGGACGCGGTCGAGGGCATCGAGCAGATCTCGCGCCGCACCGGGGTGCGGATCTTCACCTTCGCCCACGCGGGCGACGGCAATCTGCACCCGATCGTGCTGACCGACGCGGCCCCGGCCGATCCGGTGCCCGAACCGGTGCAGGCCGCGGTCGGTGAGGTGTTCGCCCTCGCACTGCGCCTGGGAGGCACACTGACAGGGGAACACGGCGTCGGTGTGCTCAAGCGCCCGTGGCTGGCCGACGACCTCGGCGACACGGCGCTGGAACTGCACCGATCGCTCAAGTCGGTGTTCGATCCGGCCGGAATCCTCAACCCCGGCAAGGCGATATGAGCACCGGCCACCGCACCGCCCAGACAGACAGGAACCCGATGACCATCATCACCGCCACCGAACTCGCCGATCTGCTGGCCACCGACACCCCCGTGCGGCTGCTCGACGTCCGCTGGGCGCTGGCCCAGCCCGACGGCAGGGAGGCCTTCGCGGACGGTCACATCCCGGGCGCGGCGTACGTCGACCTCGAAACGGAGCTGAGCGACCACTCCGTCACCGGTCGCGGCCGCCATCCGCTGCCCTCCGGGAGCGACCTGCAAGCCGCGCTGCGGCGCTGGGGAATCGACGACGGCGACACCGTCGTCGCCTACGACGACTGGAACCGCGCGGGCTCCTCGCGGGCCTGGTGGGTGCTGCGCGCCGCGGGTCTGACCGACGTGCGCATCCTCGACGGCGGGCTGGGCGGCTGGCTGGAGTCGGGCGGATCCGTCCAGTCCGGTCGCGCGGCCGACCGCACCGGCAATGTCACTGTCGCCCATGAGGATCTGTACGCGGGCGCCCTGCCCACGCTGACCGCCGCCGAGGCCGAGCAGGTCGCGGAGAAGGGCGTCCTGCTGGATGCCCGTGCGCCCGAACGCTTCCGGGGCGAGCTCGAACCGGTCGACCCCGTCGCCGGGCACATCCCCGGCGCGGCGAACCTGCCGTCCACCGGCGTGCTGGACGACGACGGCAATTTCGTCGACCCCGAGAAGCTGCGCGAGCGGTTCGCCGAGCGCGGGGTGGACGCCGGGAACCCGCTCGGGGCCTACTGCGGATCCGGCGTCACCGCGGCGGTTCTGGTGGCCGCCGCCGACGCCGCGGGCATCGAACTGCCGCTGTTCCCGGGCTCGTGGTCGCAGTGGTCCTCGGACCCGGCCAACCCGGTCGCGACGGGGGAGTAGGTCCTTCCGGAGCCGGGTGCCACGCCGCGAGTCCGGCGGTCGTCGCGCCCGGCGCGGCCGGATCGGGGGTCGGTCCGGCGCGGCGGGATTTCAGCGCAGGACGCGCAACGCGGAGCGTTCGATCCGATCGGCGATGTCGGTATAGGACTCGTGCCCCATCCCGGCGCGCATCAGGGCCCCGGCGTAGATCAGTTCGAGCGACTCGATGATCTCGGGGTCCGGGTCGGGCGCGAGCGCGGCGCTGATGCGCGCGCGGATCTCCAGCCCGATGCGGGTGCGCAGGTGCTGCACGTCGGGATCGCGCCCGAGCAGCGCGCTGGTCACCGCGCCGGACAATTCCGGCTCGTCGGCCACCAGCAGGGCGATATCGCGCAGTTCCGCGACCACCCGCGCGGTGCGCTCGGCCTCCGGCGCCACCGGGCTCGGCGAGGCCTGTAGTCGCCGCCAGAAGATCTCCGCGACCAGATGCTCCTTGGAGGAGAAGTAGGTGTAGGCGGTGGCCGCTCCGACCCGGGCCTCGGCCGCCACGATCCGGATGGTCATGCCGCTGTAGCCCTCCCGCCCCAGTACGGCGAGCGCGGCCTTGGTCAATTTCTCGACCGTGTCCGCCTGTTTGCCACTGAGTCGCCGCCGAGTCGCCTCGAGGGTCTTGGAATTGCGTTCGGACATGTGTCTAGATGCTACTATCGGCGTTCTTGAACAGCAATATTCGAGGAAGCACGGTCGGTTAATGACGCAGCAGGTCGCATCCCAGCCCGGCGCCGCATCCGCACAGCCGGACGCGGGGTTGTCCGACAGCGAATTGTTCGAGATCTCCCGCGATGTCCGGGGATTCCTTCCCGAAGACGAGGGGCGGGCGCTGCACGACGCGGTATCGCGCTACAGCGCCGGCGGTCCGGTCGTCGAAATCGGCACCTACTGCGGCAAGTCCACCATTCTGGTGGCCGCGGCGGCGCGGGCGCGCGGTTCGGTGGTCTACACCGTCGACCACCATCGTGGTTCCGAAGAGCACCAGCCCGGCTGGGAGTACCACGACACCAGCCTGGTCGACCAGGAAACCGGCTGCTTCGACACCCTGCCCGAATTCCGCCGCGCCATCCTGCGCGCCGGACTCGGCGAGACCGTGGTGGCGCTCGTCGGTTCCTCACGGCAACTGTCCTCGGTCTGGGGCGCGCCGCTGGATTTCCTGTTCATCGACGGCGGCCACACCGAAGAAGCCGCCCAGAACGATTACTCCGGCTGGGCGAAATTCATCGCCGTCGGCAAGGCGCTGGCGATCCACGACGTCTTCCCCGACCCCGCCGACGGCGGCCGCCCGCCCTACAACATCTACCGTCGCGCTCTCGACAGCGGCGACTTCCGCGAGGTGGGTGCCACCGGATCGCTACGGGTCCTCGAGCGCGTCCGCTGAGCGAGGGCCGCAGGCAGGCCTGGGTGGCGGCCGGCTCGTAGGGCGGGGGACTCAGACCCCGACGCCCACCGGCACCGGCAAGGTGAGCGCGCGGAAGAGCCCATTGGCGGGCGTGGTCCGCGAGAGCGCGTCGGCGGCGAGCACGACGGCCGCCGCCGTCCAGGTGGTCCGCTCCTCGGGCCAGCGCTTGCCGTCGGCGAAAACCAGCCCGGTCCAATAGGATCCGTCGCTCTCGCGCAGGTGTTGCATGGCCGCGAACAACCGGTGCGCCCGGTCGGCGTCGCCGATCGCGTCCAGCGCCAGCACCAGTTCGCAGGTCTCGGCCCCGGTCACCCACGGCCGGTCCGCCACACAGCGGATGCCGATATTGCCCACCACGAACTCGTCCCAGCGGGCCTCGAGCCGGGCCACCGCGGCCGGTCCGCGCAGCGCGCCGCCGAGCACCGGGTAGTACCAGTCCATCGAGTACCGGTCCTTCGGCGTGAACAGCTCGGGCCGGGACCGCAGTGCCTCGCCGAGCCGCGCCTGCGCGCTCGCCCACTCCGGGTGCGGGTCGTTCAGCGCCTCCGCCAGCGCGACGGCGCAGCCGAGACTGTGGTGGATGCTCGAGCATCCGGTGACCAGCGCTTCGGCCATCGGGCCGTCTTCGCTTCCAGCCCAGGGGATCTGGCCGTCCGGCCCGCTCAGCGACAGCACGTGCTCGATCCCGGCGCGCACCGTCGGCCACATCTGCGCGGCGAAGCCGAGGTCGCCGGTGCACAGCGTGTGGTGCCAGACGCCGGTCGCGAGGTAGGCGCAGAAATTGGTCTCGGAATTGGCGTCCTCGATCACCCCGGCCCGGAACTGCCGGGGCCACGAGCCGTCCGGTCGCTGGGTCGAGGCCGACCAGCGGTAGGCCGCCTCGGCCTCGTCGCGGAACCCGGTGATCGTCAGTGCCATCGCCGATTCCACGTGATCCCACGGATCGGTGTGGCCGCCGGGGAACCACGGGATGGCGCCCGAGGGTTCCTGGGCGGCCGCGATCGACTCCCCGGTCCGCAGGCACTGTTTGCGCGTCAGCGCGAGCGGGACGCTCGGGAGGTCAGACGACCGCACGTTGCACCGCCGGCTTGGCGAAGTACAGCGCGACGCTCTTGCCGATGAGCGGATCCAGCATTCTCTCGGCCACCCGGGTCAGCGCGGGCCGCGACATCATGTCCCACACCAGCATCCGGTGATAGGCCCGCACCAGTGGGTTGTTCTCGTTGTTCACCCCGACCGCGCACTTGAGCCACCAGTACGGCGCGTGCAGGGCGTGCACGTGGCTGCTGCGCACGAAACGCAATCCGCGCCCGGCGATCTTGTCGCGCAGCTCGTCGGCGCGATAGATCCGCACGTGGCCGCCCTCGTTGCTGTGGTACTCGGTCGACAGCGCCCAGCACACCCGTTCGGGCAGCCAGCGCGGCACCGTCACCACCAGATCGCCGCCGGGCTTGAGCACCCGCGCCAGCTCGGCGATGGCCTGGTCGTCGGCCGGGACGTGCTCGAGGATCTCCGAGGCGATGACGATGTCGAAGTGGTTGTCCGGGTAGGGAAGTGCCAGCGCGTCGCCGCGCACGGTCCGCGCGAGCGCGCCCGCGGGCGCCTGCCCTTCGCGGGCCATCGCCTCGAACATGGTCTGCACACCGGCGAGATCCTCGGCGTTCTGATCGAAGGCGATGATGTCGGCGCCGCGCCGGTAGGCCTCGAACGAATGCCTGCCCGCACCACAACCGACGTCGATCACCCGGGTGCCGGGGGCGATGCGGAGTCGGTCGAAGTCAACGGTCAGCACGGTGATCCTCCTGTGTGCCCTGAAGTGGTGAGATGAGATGGAACTGCGATGTGCTCGAATCGTCCGATTACGGTGCGCCCTGCGCGCGGTCGATGGCGCGCTGATAGATCCGGGTGGTCTGCGCGGCGACCGATTCCCAGCTGAACACCGACAGCGCCCGCGCGCGCCCGGCCCGGGACATCTCCGCCCGGCGCAGCGGCGCGTCGAACAGCGCGCCCAGCGCGGCGGTCAGTTCCTCGGCGTCGCCGGGGGTGATCAGGTCGGCGCACTCGCCGGGCTCGCCCACGACTTCCGGCAGTGCACCCGCGCGGCTCACCACCAGCGGCGTCCCGCTGGCCATCGCCTCCACGGCGGGCAGCGAGAAGCCCTCGTACAGCGAAGGGATGCAGGCGATCTCGGCGGAGGCCAGCAGCTCGGCGAGTTCGTCGTCGCTGAGCCCGGAGCGTACCGTGACGATATCGGACAGACCGAGTTCGGCGATCAGCTTCTCGGTCGGCCCTTCCGGCTCGAGCTTGGCGACCAGCTGCAGCTCGATCCGGTGCGTCACCCGAAGCCGCGCGCAGGCGCGCAGCAGATGCGAGACGCCCTTGAGCGGCTTGTCGGCGCTGGCGACCGCGACGATCCGGCCCGGCACGCGCGGCTGCGGGCGCGGGGCGAACAGCTCGGTGTCCACGCCCAGCGGCACCACGCTGAGCTGAGCCGGATCCACGCCGAAGTCGGCCACGATGTCGGTGGCCGAGGAACTGGAGACGGTGACCAGCTCGGGGATGCGCCGCGCCACCCGCTTCTGCATGCCGAGGAAGCCGTACCACCGGCGCACCAACGGTTTCCGGCGCAGCGGCGCGGCGGCCAGGTCGACGGCGAGGTCGCGGGTGATCGGATGGTGCACGGTCGCGACCACGGGCAGATGTTCGGCGATGGCGAGCAGTCCACTGCCGAGGCACTGGTTGTCGTGCACCACGTCGAACTCGTGCGCCCGCCCGGCCAGCAACCGCGCGGCGCGCAAGCTGAAGGTGCGGGGTTCGGGGAACCCCGCGGTCCACATGGTGGCGACCTCGAGCACATCGATGCGGTCGCGGATCTCCGAGAGCCGGGGCGTGCGGAACGGGTCGGGCTCACGGTAGAGATCGAGGCTGGGCACTTCGGTCAGCCGCACCCGGGGATCGAGAAGTTCCGGATACGGTTGTCCGGAAAAGACTTCCACCTCGTGACCGAGCTCGGCCAGGCCGGCGCTGAGCCTACGGACGTAGACGCCCTGTCCGCCGCAGTGCGTCTTGCTCCGGTAGGACAGCAGGGCGATACGCACGGTTCAGTGTCCTTCCCCGGCCGGTACGGCCAGCTTGGCGGCGAGGCGCTCGAGGTAGGCCCGCACCTGGTCCTCGGGCTTATCGGGCAAACCGTACAGTACGTCGGTCACCCCCGCAGCGGCCCAATCCGCGAGGCGTTGCGCGTCCGGCTTGATGTCCAGCGCCACCACCCGCGGTGCGCCCTCGCGGCCCGCTTCGCGCCAGATCTGTTGCAGCAGTGCGAGACGGTCGGTGATGTCGGTTTCGCCCGGTGTGGTGATCCACCCGTCGGCGGACCTCGCGATCCACCGGAAGGTCTTCTCGGTGCCGCCCGCGCCGATCAGTACCGGCACGTTCTTGCGCACGGGCTTCGGCCACGCCCAGCTCGGGCCGAAGGACAGGAACTCGCCGGAGTACTCGGCCTCGTCGTCGCGCCACAGCGCGCGCATGCCCTCCAGGTATTCGCGCAGCACGGTCCGGCGCTTGCCCGCGGGTACCCCGTGATCGGTGAGTTCGTCGGTGTTCCAGCCGAATCCGGCGCCGAGCAGGACGCGGCCGCCGGAGAGGTGATCCAGCGAGGCGATGGTCTTGGCCAGGGTGATCGGATCGCTCTCGGTGGGCAGCGCGACCGCCGTGGCGAGCTCGATGCGCTCGGTGACCGCGGCGGCCGTCGCGAGCGCCACCCATGGGTCGAGGGTGCGCATGTAGCGGTCGTCGGGCAGCGAGGAATCGCCGGTGCCGGGATGCGCGGCCTCGCGCTTGACCGGGATGTGGGTGTGCTCGGGGACGTAGAAGGAGTGGAAGCCGTGGTCCTCGGCGGCCCGTGCCGCCGCGGCGGGGGTGATACCGCGGTCGCTGGTGAAGAGGACGATGCCGTAGCGCATGATCGCTGCCTTGTCTGTGCGTGATCCCCGGCCCGGAGGCGGAATGAGTCGATCGGCCGGGCGGAGAGGTGGGTCAGGCCTTCTCGAGTGCGGCGGAGACGACCGCGTCGAGCCCCGCGCCGGGCTCGGAACCGAGGTGCTCGCCGAGGAACCGGGCGGCCTCGCGCAACTGCTCCGGGCTCAGTTCCTCGTTGTGCAGGGCCGCCCCCACCTGGATCCCAGCGACATCGAACAGCCCGCCCGCCGCCAGCGCGCCGAGCAGCAGCAGCCTGCGGTCGCGCAGGGTGAGTCCGGGGCGCGACCAGATCCCCGCGAAGAGGTGGTCGGCGGTGATCGCGAACAGCTCGTCGGGACCGTCGGCGAAGTCGAAGCCGTAGACCTCGCCCATCTTCGCCAGCCCGCGCGCCCTCGTCTCGGACTGCTGCTCGGCCGGTTGCGTCCCGCTCATGACCGCGTGTCCGGCACGAAGACGGTGCTGTGGGAAGAACGCCGCATGCGTGGCTCCTCGAACTCGATCGTGCGAACGGTCTGCCGCGGCCACCGCGGCGGGCCCTTCCGAACTGTCTGGACAGGTGTTCGGAATATAGTCCGATTCGATCGTGGATCGCAAGAACGTGTTCCTGTTTTGCGTGTTCACCGTACCCCGGCGGGAGGGCGCGCGGGTGGGTCGCGGGCGCGGCTCGCCCGGCACTCAGGCGCCTGCCCGCGAATATCGTTCGTCGCGATAGGTTTCCAGCAGCCGCAGCCAGATCTCGCTGATCGTCGGGAACGACGGTACGGCGTGCCAGAGCCGGTCGAGCGGGATCTCGCCGGTGACCGCGACGGTGGCCGAATGCAGCAGCTCGGCCACGCCGGGCCCGGCGAAGGTGGCCCCGACGACGACGCGACGGCGCGGGTCGACGAGCAGTCGGGCGCGGCCGCGATAGCCGGGGTCGTACTGGATCGCGCCCGAGACCCTGCCGAGGTCGTAATCGACGACGTCGACCTCGAGCCCGGCGCGCTCGGCGTCCTCGGCGGTGGGGCCCACGGCGGCGATCTCCGGATCGGTGAACACGACCTGCGGTACGGCCAGCCGGTCGGCGGTGCCCGCGTGCGGTCCCCAGTCGGCGGTGTCGACGGCGCGTCCGCGCGCCCGGTCGGCGATCACCGTGCCCGCGATGCGCGCCTGGTACTTGCCCTGGTGGGTCAGCAGCACCCGGTGATTGACATCGCCCAGCGCATACAGCCATTCGCCGTCGACCCCGGTCGCGGTGAAGGTGTCGTCGGTGTCGATCCACTTGCCCGGGGTGAGGCCGACGGTCTCCAGGCCGATGTCGTCGGTACGCGGTGCCCGCCCGGTCGCGAAGAGCAGTTCGTCGGTGATGAGGTGGGTGCCGTCGCCGAGGGTGACGTCGATGCGATCGCCCGCCCCGCCCGCCCGTTCCGCGGAGCTGACAGTCGTGCCGAACCGCAGGCTCACCCCCGCCTCCCGGAGCCGCTCGGCGACCAGATCCGAGGCGAAGGGCTCGATGCGGGGGAGCAACCGGTCGCCGCGTACGACGACGGTGACCCGTGAACCGAGGCCGCGCCACGCGGTCGCCATCTCCGTGGCGACGACACCGCCGCCGACCACGACCAAGCGGCTCGGCACATGGCGCGCGCTGGTCGCCTCGCGGCTGGTCCAGATCCGCACGCCGTCCAGTCCGGGCAGTGGCGGCACAGCGGCGCGCGAGCCGGTGCACACCGCGACGGCATGGCGGGCGGTCAGCCGGATCCGCCCCTCGGGCGTCTCGACCGTCACCTGCCGCGGCCCGGCGATCCGGCCCGTGCCGCGCACGAGTGCGACGCCCGCGGACTCGAGCCATTCGACCTGGCCCTGGTCGTTCCAGTCGGCGACCATGCTGTCGCGGTGCGCGAGCACGGCGTCGGCGTCGGCCGGGCCGGCGAGGATCGAGTCCACTCCTGGCATGCGGGCGGCCTCGGCGCGCAACAGCACCGGACGCAGCAGCGCCTTGCTGGGAACGCAGGCCCAGTACGAGCACTCGCCGCCGACCAGTTCGGATTCGACGACGACGGTGCTGAGGCCGGCGGCGGCAGTCCGGTCGGCGACGTTCTCGCCCACCGGGCCCGCTCCGAGCACGATGACGTCACAGCTCCGGGCGATTTCGTCTGTCATGACTGCGCTTTCGGGACGGAGTGGTCAGCGGCCGGTGGCGCGTCGAGAGGAGTCCGGCGCGCACCGGCCCCTGCTGTCGGGGTCGTGAAGGCAGCGCAACAACCGTAGTCCGCGGCCTCGCGATGTGCCGGGTGACGCGCGGCGCGACCGTCCGCGAGGCCGGGCATCGAGCGGGAACGTGTTCTGATCCAGGCGTCCGTGACCGGTTGCGGCGAATGTCATGCGTGGCGGCGCGGCGAGGGGTTTCATGGAATCGTTCGCGGTGCCCATTGTTATGGAATGGTGTCGATGGTACTGTCCAGACACATGTCCAGCTATCTGTCTCCACGGTGCGTCACGGGGATGCCCGGCGGGAAGAACCTGTTACCGAAATGGGGGTCCGTGCGATGACCGCGGCGTCGGTGGAACCGTTGACATTCGATCCCTACGACTACTCGTTCCACGAGGATCCGTACCCGATCTACGCCCGGCTGCGCGCCGAGGCGCCGCTGTACCACAACCCCGAGCTGGGCTTCTGGGCGTTGTCCCGGCACGCGGATGTCACCGCGGCCTTCCGCGACGCGGGCCGGTTCTCCAGCGCCAACGGCGTCTCGCTCGACCCCGCCGCCTGGGGCCCGCACGCGCACCGCACGATGTCGTTCCTCGCGATGGACGATCCGCGGCACATGCGCATGCGCAAGCTGGTCTACAAGGGCTTCACCCCGCGCCGTGTCGCCGAGATGGAAACACGGATCAGGGAGATCACCCTGGACTACCTCGGCCCCGCGCTCGAGCGCGGCAGCCTCGACTGGATCGACGACTTCGCGGGCAAGCTCCCGATGGACGTGATCTCGGAATTGATGGGCGTGCCCGAGTCCGATCGCGCCGAGGTCCGGCGGCTGGCCGATCTGGTGGTGCACCGCGAGGACGGCGTGCTCGACGTACCCGACGCGGCGATCGACGCCTCGCTGCGTCTGGTCGGTTACTACGCCGACATGGTGAAGGACCGGCGGGTGCGGCCGACCGACGATCTGACCTCGGCGCTGCTGGATGCCGAGATCGACGGCGACTCGCTGTCCGACGACGAGATCATCGGCTTCATGTTCCTGATGGTGGTCGCGGGCAACGAGACCACCACCAAGCTGCTCGGCAACGCGGTGTACTGGGCGGCGCGCAACCCGGCCGAGTTCGCGAAGGTCGTCGCCGATCCGGAGCGGGTGCCGGACTGGGTGGAGGAGACATTGCGCTACGACACCTCCAGCCAGATGGTGGCGCGCTGCCCCACGGTCGACATCGAACTGCACGGCGGGGTCGTCCCGGCCGGCTCGAAGGTGCTGCTGCTCATCGGCTCGGCCAACCGGGATTCGGCGGCCTTCGACGAGGCCGACAGCTACCGGCTGGACCGGACCGACACCAGCGCCCTGGCCAGCTTCGGCGCGGGCGTGCACTTCTGCCTCGGCGCGCACCTGGCGCGACTGGAGGCCGATGTCGCGCTGCGTGAATTCGTCACGCGGGTGCGCGATTACGAAGTCGTGAGCGCGGGCGTCGAGCGGGTGCACTCGACCAATGTGCGCGGCTTCGCCCATCTGCCGATCACCGTGGAGGTGCGCTGAATGCCTCGTTTCGAACCCAACCCGACGGTCCGCCCCGCCCTGATCGCCGGCGCGTCCTCGGGCATCGGCGCCGCGACCGCGGTGGCGCTGGCCCAGCTCGGCCATCCGGTCGCCCTGGGCGCGCGCCGGGTGGAGCTGTGTGAGGAACTGGCCGGCAAGATCCGGGCCGACGGCGGCACCGCCCTCGCGCACAAGCTCGATGTGCTCGACGGCGATTCGGTCGACGCCTTCGTCGCCGCCGCCGAGGCCGCCCACGGGCCCACCGAGATGCTGGTCTCCGGCGCGGGCGACATCGAGTTCGGCTCGGTCGGCGAGATGGACCCGGCGGATTTCCTGAAGCAGGTGCAGGTGCACCTGGTCGGCGCGCATCGCATGGTGCATCGGGTGCTGCCGGGCATGCTCGAGCGTCAGCGCGGCGACATCGTGCTGATCAGCTCCGACTGCGCCGACCTGCCGCGTCCGCAGACCGGCGCCTACAGCGCGGCCAAGGCCGGTGTCGAGGCGATGGTGCGGCAGATGCGGATGGAGCTGGAGGGCACCGGCATCCGCGCCTCCCTGGTGCGTCCCGGCCCGACCCAGACCGGCATGGGCCTGACCTCGCCCGCGGAGAAGGTCGGGCCGATGCTGGAGGCCTGGCAGGAGTGGGGCTTCGCCCGGCACCCGTACTTCCTGCGCGCCTCGCAGCTGGCCGACGCGGTGGTCGCGGTGGTCAGCGCTCCGCGCGGGGCGCATCTGGTGCTGGTCGAGGTCCAGCCGGAGGCGCCGATCAAGCCGCGTCCCGCCACCGGGGACGCGCCGTGAGGATCGTCGTCGACCTGGATCTGTGCCAGGGCCACGCCGCCTGCCAGGCCGAAGCGCCCGGCATCTTCACCGTGCCCAAGCGCGGACAGGTCGAGATCCTCGATCCAACGCCCGGTCCGGACCGGCGCGAGGACGTCGCGAACGCGATCCGCTACTGCCCGACCCAAGCGCTCTCGCTCGTCGACGACGAGTCCGACGCCCACCCGAAAGGCGCGAAGTGATGGCCTTCCGGTCGCTGTCTCGCGAGACCCTGGCCGCGCTGGTGCCCGAACTGCTGCTGTGCGGGCACCTCATCGACCGCTGCGGCATGGCGTACACCATCGCAGCCTTCGGCCGGGAGGGCATGGCGGGCGTGGCGATCGAGGAATGGCAGACCGCCAGCCCCGTCTACACCCGGCGTATGCAGCGCGCGCTGAACTTCGTGGGTGACGGCGTCGACACCATCTTCAAGGGCATGCAGCTCGAGATCGGCGCCCCGCCGCAGTTCATGGACTTCCGGTACCGGGTCCACGACCACGATCACGGCGAGTTCTGGCTGGACCACTGCGGCGCGCTGGCCGATGTGGAGCCGATGGGCGAGGAGTTCGTCGTGGCGATGTGCCACGACATCGAGGACCCCACCTTCGACGCCACCGCCCTGGCGACCAATCCGCACGCGCGGGTCCGCCCGGTGCACCGCCCGCCGCGGGTCCCCGCCGACCGGAAACCGGTGTGCGCGTGGACGGTGACCATCGACGCCGCGCACGAGCCGCCGCCGATCCCGCCGAACTCCGACCTGCTGGCGGATTCGGCTGCCGCGCAGACGGTTCTGGAGCCGATCGACCCGGACGACGAGGGGCAGGGCGACTATTCCGGCCCGTTGCTCAGCGATCTGCGCTTCGGCGACTTCTCGCATTCGGCGCTGGCGCGCATCGCCGAGGAGGTGTGCCTGCAACAGCACCTGCTGACGCTGGGCTTCCGCATCGCGGTGCGCGCCAGGACCGGCGAGGCCGAGGCGATCGACATCGTGCGCAAGCAGTTCACCGGGATCGCCGGCCTCACGGCCGAGCGGTTGCGCCGCTGCCTGGGCGTCGGCGACGACGGTGCCGGGCTGGCGGCGGTGCTCGCGGTCCATCCCGCGCTGAACCCGGTCGCCTACACCGGTATCGAGGTGACCCGCGACGGCGAGGGCGTGTGTCTGCACATCCCGGCCGAGAGCGGCGCGCAGGCCGACGGCACCTGGCTCGCCGTGCTCGAGGTCGACGATCTCGCCCCGCTGAACGCTCTCGCCCGTGGCGTGAACCCGCGCTATGTCGCGACCGCCGCTCGAGCGGCCGACGGTCTCACGATCGACTTCGCGCCGGCCGACAAGCCTTTCCAGGAGGCGTCGGAGGTGGCCGTCACCCGGTTCAGCACCGGCGCCGACTTCACCTTCGCAGATCGCGGGAAGCCGCTGCCGCTCACCGTGCTGTGAGCGTCGACCGGTAGGAGTCGAATGTCGAAGACGGGCAACAAGATCCGGGTGATCCAGTGGGCCACCGGGGGAGTAGGCCGGGCCGCCATCGAGGCCGTGCTCGACCACCCCGGCCTCGACCTGGTCGGGGTCTGGGTCCACAGCGCGGACAAGAACGGCGTGGACGCCGGCGCGCTGGTGGGGCGCGCCGACACCGGCGTGCGCGCCACCACCGACGCCGAGGCGTTGCTGGCCGTGCCCGCGGACTGCGTGATCTACAGTCCGCTCCAGGCCGACACCGCGGTCATGCGGGCCATCCTTGCCTCGGGTAAGAACATCGTCACCCCGCTCGGCTGGTTCCATCCGCCGGGCAGGCAACGCGAGAAGTTCGACGCGGTCTGCCGGGAAGCCGGAGTCAGCCTGCACGGCACCGGCATCCATCCCGGCGGCATGACCGACGAACTGCCGATCGTGCTCTCGGCCTTCTCCGGCTCGATCACCGAGGTCCACGCGCACGAATACTCCGACATCCGCACCTACGCGGCGCCCGACGTGGTGCGCGACTGGATGCGCTTCGGCGCCACGCCGGCGGAGGCCACCGGCGGATTCATGGCGGGCATGCTGGCGGGCGGCTACGGGCAGTCGGTGCGGCTGGTCGGCGAGATGCTCGGCATCGATCTCGACGACGACCTGCGCACCGTGCACGAGGTCGCCGTCGCCACCGCGCCCATCGACTCGCCGATCGGCCCGATCCAGCCCGGACGCGTTGCCGCACAGCGCATCCGGTGGCAGGGCACCGTCGACGGGAATCCGGTGGTGACCGTCGGCGTGAACTGGCTGATGGGGGAGAAGGACCTCGACCCGGCCTGGGAGTTCGGTCCCGCCGGACAACGCTACGACATCCGCATCGTCGGCGACCCCGGCGCGCACGCGGTGATCACCGGCATGCATGCCGAGAGTGCCGCGGCCGCGCTGACCCGCCACCCCGGCATCGTGGCCACCGCCATGCACTGCGTGAACTCGGTCCCCGCGGTGGTCGCGGCGGAACCGGGTGTGCGCACCTATCGCGACCTGCCTCTGCTCGGCGGATTCGCGCATCCCAGCATCGCCACACATTCCAGGAGACCGAATTGAGCGAGACAGGCATGAGCTCACCGCTGCTGCCGGCGGGCTTCGACTTCACCGATCCCGAACTCTGGGGAGACCGCAGGCCGGTGGCCGAGTTCGCCATGCTGCGCCGCACCGCGCCGGTGTGGTGGAACGCCCAATCCGACGAGGACTCCGGCGGCTTCCACGACGGTGGCTACTGGGTGGTGAGCAAGCTCGCCGACATCAAGGAGATCTCGCGCAACCCGGAGGTCTTCTCCTCACAGCTCAAAGGCTCGATCATCCGGCTGCCCGGCGACATCACCCCGGCCCAGATGAACGAGACCGGCGCGCTGCTGCTGAACATGGATCCGCCCAAGCATTCCAAGATCCGCCGCATCATCTCCAAGGGCTTCACCCCGCGCGCGGTCGAGAGCCTGCGCGCCGCGCTCACCGAACGCGCCGAGCGGATCGTGTACGAGGCGAAGAAGGCGGGCAGCGGCGATTTCGTGGAACAGGTCGCCTGCGAGCTGCCGTTGCAGGCGATCGCGGAACTGCTCGGCGTACCCCAGGAGGATCGGCGCAAGGTTTTCGACTGGTCGAACCAGATGCTCAACTACGACGACCCGGAATTCGGTGATCCGGCGATGGCCTCGGCCGAAGTCCTCGGCTACGCCTGGAACATGGCCGAGCAACGCCGCGCCTGTCCCGCCGACGACATCGTCACCGAACTGATCCAGGCCGACATCGACGGCGAAGCGCTGGCCTCCGACGAGTTCGGCTTCTTCGTCATCCTGCTGTCGGTGGCGGGCAACGAGACCACCCGCAATGCCATCACCCACGGCATGAAGGCGTTCGTCGACTTCCCCGAGCAGTGGGAGCGATTCGAGGCCGAGCGCCCGCGCACCGCACCCGACGAGATCGTGCGCTGGGCGACGCCGGTGACGGTCTTCCAGCGCGCCGCCACCCGCGACGTCGAACTCGGCGGTCAGCTCATCCGCGCGGGTCAGCGGGTCGGATTGTTCTACGGCTCGGCCAATTTCGACGAAGACGGCTTCGCGGAGCCGTTCGCCTTCGACATCGGCCGCAATCCGAATCCGCACGTCGGCTTCGGTGGCACCGGCACCCACTACTGCGTCGGCGCCAACCTCGCCCGCCTCGAGATCGACCTGATGTTCAACGCCATCGCCGACGCCATGCCGAACCTGCGCGAGTTGTCCGCGCCGGTCCGGCTGCGCAACGGCTGGATCAACGGCATCAAGAGCTGGCAGGTGGCCTACGAGTAGCCCGAGGCCTCCTGTTCGGCGTCCTCGCCCGCCGGACCGGCGATCCGGGCGCTGGTCGCCGCGGGCAGCAGGTGCCCCATCTTGCGGCGCTTGGTGTCGAGGTACCGGACGTTCGCGGGTGCCCGGCCGACCACCAGGGGCAGCCGCTCGGTCACCGCGACACCGTGGGATCGCAGGCCGGCCACCTTGTCCGGGTTGTTGGTGAGCAGCCGCACCGAGCTCACCCCCAGATCGCGCAGCATCGCGGCCGCGCCGCCGTATTCGCGGGCGTCCGCCGGTTCACCGAGGGCCAGGTTGGCGGTGACGGTGTCGTAGCCCTGGTCCTGCAGCCGGTAGGCGGCCAGCTTCTCCAGCAGTCCGATGCCGCGGCCTTCGTGGCCGCGTAGGTACACCAGCACACCGCCCTCCTCGGCGATCCGCGCCAGCGCCGCGTCCAGTTGCGGGCCGCATTCACACCGTTGGGAGCCGAACGATTCGCCGGTCAGACATTCTGAATGCACCCGGACCAGCGGATCGCCGCCGAGTTCGCCCGCGCACAGGGCGATGTGATCGGCGCCGGTCTCGTTGTCGCGATAGCCGACCGCCCGGAACATGCCGAACCGGGTGGTCAGCGTGCTCTCGTCCGCGCGGGTGACGCGGGCGGGCGCCGCGACGGCGTGGACGGGGACCGGCCGGGCGCGCCGGTAGGCCACCAGTTCGGCGATGGTGAGCACCGGCAGAGCGAACCGGGCGCCGAGCTCTTCGATACCGGGCATCCGCATCATGGTGCCGTCTTCGGCGACCAATTCGGCGATGACGCCGACCTCGGGCAGCCCGGCGAGCCGGCACAGGTCGACCGCGGCTTCGGTGTGCCCCGGCCGTTCGAGGACCCCGCCCGGTCGAGCACGCAGCGGCAGGATGTGACCCGGACGGATCAGATCCCGGCGGGTGGTGGCCGGATCGGCCAGTGCGCGCAGGGTGGTGGCGCGATCGGCGGCGCTCACCCCGGTGGTGACGCCGTGCGCGGCGTCCACGGTGACCGTGTACGCGGTGCCCCGGGGATCCTGGTTCGTCGCGACCATGGCGGGCAGGCCGAGTGCGTCGGCGCGGTCGCCGGTCATCGGCGCGCACAGCAGGCCGGTCGTGTGGCGCACCGTCCAGGCGATCCACTCCGCGCCCACATCGTGGGCGGGAAGGATGACATCGCCCTCGTTCTCGCGGTCCTCGTCGTCGGCGACGAGCACCGGCCTGCCCGCCCGCAGCGCCGCCAGCGCGGCCGCCACCCGGCTCACGAGGCCACCTCCAATCGGCGGAAAGCGCTGCGGTGGAAGACGATCGGCTCCACCTGTTCGTCGGCGTGCAACTCCTCGACGCGCAGCACCACGATGGCGTGGTCGCCCGCCGGGATCGAACGCTGCACGCTGACCTCCATGCGCACGGCGGTCCCGTTCACGAACACCGCGCCGCCGGGCCGGGTGTCGATGTCGAGCCCGGCGAAGCGATCGCCCTCCTTGGCCGCGAGCGCGCGGGCGGCGAGATGGTGTCCGTCGCTGAGCACGCTGACGCCGAGCCGGGGGACCTCGGCCAGCTTCGGCCAGGTCGTGGAGGTGTTCTGTACGCAGAACGCGACCAGCGGCGGGTCGAGCGAAACCGGGACGAAGGTGCTGGCGGCCATGCCGATCGGGGCGCCGTCCCGGTGCGCGCAGATGGCGACCACGCCGGCGGGGACGTGGGCGAAGGCCCTGCGCAGGCCGCGACTGTCGAATCCGGTCATGTTCGTGCCTCCGTCTGTGCCCGCTGTGCGGTGGCGGCCGCACGCAGGACCGGAGCCCAGCGTTCGGCGTATGCGGTGATGCGGTCGTCGGTGGTGTAGGTGGAATCGCCCAGATACAGGCCGGGCGCGGGAGTGATGGCGCCGAGTTCGACGAGTACCGGCTTGAGCAGCAGGTCCGGCGCCATCGCGTGGGCGGGTCCGGCACCGAGCATGAGCGGAACGACCACCACGTCGCGCAGCCCGTCACCGGTGGGGAACTGGTCGAGGAACAGCTTGAGCACCCCGGTGTAGGTGGCTTTGAATGTCGGACTGGCCACGATCACCAGGTCGGCCTCGCGCACGATGCGCACGGCCTCGGCCACGCCCTCGTCACCCCAGCCGAGCAGACCGGCCCCGAGGGTGATGACGTCGACGACCGCGTCCGGCGGTGATCCGGTGATCGCGGAGGCGACCAGCGTCGCGGCGTCGAGGGTGCGGGACGCCGGTTTGGGATTACCCGCGACGACTACGGTTCTCATGCGACTACCTTTCTGCCCGCCGCAGCGGGCGCGGAATCGGTGGACAGGCCGGCGAGATAGGTTCTCGCCTGGGCGAGCGACCACACGTCGGCCATCTTGGCCGCCATGTCGAAGAGGTTGGCTTCGTGGACGCGCCGGTCGCGGTCGCCGACGGCATCGGCCACCACGATCGGCACGAAGCCGTGCTGCATGGTGTCCAGCGCCGTGGCCCGGACGCATCCGCTGGTGGACAGCCCGGCGATGAGCACGGTGTCCACCCGCAGCGCGGACAGATGCGATTGCAGGGTGGTGCCGAAGTAGGCGCTCGGATAGTGCTTGGTCAGGCGCAGTTCGTTCGGCAGCGGTGCGAGTCCGTCGATGAACTCCGCGTACGGGCTGCCCGCGCAGAACGCGCGCAGCGAGGGGGACTTACGGAAGAACACCCCCGCGTCGGCGCCGTCCGCGCGCAGCCGGACCTCGGTGACGATCACCGGGATGCCGGCGGCGCGGGCGGCTGCGAGCAGGGCCCGCATCGCCTCGACCGGTTCCTCCGCACCGGCGTAGAGCGAGCACTCCGGGTCGATGTAGGCGCGGGCGGGATCGACGAGGACCAGTGCGGGGCAGTGACCGGCTCCCAGTTGCCCGCCGAAGCCCGCGGCGGCGTAGTCGGCGTCGAGGTCGTCGGTCGCGCGACCGCGGGCGAGCGCGCCGGTGTGTACGGCATCATCGGTGGGGGACATCGGCGGAACTCCTATCGACGGGCGGTGGTTTCGGGGACACCGGTCGTTTCCGGTGCGGAGTCGGCGACGACGAGCGCGGGCATCCGACCGCGGCGCGGGAAGAACAGGCAGACGATCAGCCCGAGCACCGAGATGGCGGCGAACAGCAGCCCGACCAGCCGCAGATTGCCGACGAAGGTTGCCAGTTGCGCGGTGTCCACGCCGCTGAGCGTCCCGCCGAAGGCCGCGCGCCTGGCCTGTTCGTCGAGCCCGACGGTCGCCACGGCCAGCGCGATGGCCGAACTGAACAGGTAGCCGACGTTCTGCAGAGTCGAACGCAGGCCGTTGGCGATGCCGCGTCGTTGCGCGGGGGCGGTCAGCATCAGCGCGCTGGTGCTCGGGGTCATGAACAATCCGGTGCCCGCGCCGAGTACCGCCAGCCACGGCACCAACGGCCACAGCGTCGTCGCGTCGTCGGCGAGGCTCAGCGCGACACCCACCGAGCCGATCGCGTTCAGGCCCATGCCGATCGCGGCCAGCTCGCGCGGGGCGAAGCGCTGCATGAGCCGCCCGGTGGCCGCCGCGGCGACCACGGTGCCCAGGGCGATGGGCACGACGAGCAGCCCCGCCTGCGCCGGATCGAGCCCGCCGCCCTGGCCGTAGAGCGAGATCATGATGACGGTCGCGTAGGTGGCCACGGCATTGAGCAGGGCGGCGACCAGTACCAGGGTGACCGCGCGGTTGCGGAACAACTGCACGTCCACCAGCGGATGGGGCCGGCGTAGTTGCACCGCGACGAACCCGGCGGCCGCTCCCAGCGCCACCGCTGAGCTAAGCCAGGGGGAGACCGGGACATCGGCGGACAGTGCCAGCACCGCCGCCGACAGCGCGACCGTCGACAACACCGCCCCGACCGCGTCGAACCGTTCCCCGGCGCCGCGCTGCCCGGCTGCCCGGGGAACGACGAGCGCCGAGGCGATCAACGCGATCAGGCCGAATGGCAGGGTCAGCAGGAAAAGTCCGCGCCACCCGGCGATCGCGGTCGCCACGCCGCCGACCACCGGGCCGATCACCTGTGCGAGGGCGGCGATGGTCGCGTTCCAGCCGAGCGCGCGTCCGAGCTGCCCGGGCGCGAAGGTGTCGGTCAGCAGCGCGGTGTTGTTGGTGACGAACGCCGCGGCGCCGACGCCCTGCAGCACGCGCGCCGCGATGAGCATCCAGGGCGAGAACGACAGCGCGCACAGGGCGGTCGCCACCGTGAACAACCCGATCCCGGCGAGATAGAGCGGACGGCGGCCGACGAGGTCGGCGATCCGGCCGAAGACCAGGATCAGCGCGGTGGTGACCAGCATGTAGCCGAGCACGATCGCGGTGGAGTGCGCGGGGGAGGCGTCCAGTTCGCGTGCGATGGTGGGTAGCGCGACCGTCAGGCCGCTCATGTTGATGAAGATCGCGACCACGCCGAAGCTCGCGGCGGCGAACACCCGCCACGGCCTGACCGCGTTCGCCTGCTGCTCAGACATCGGCGTGCCGCTCGTGATGGGAGGTCACCGACTGCACGGCGGCCGCGACGCGCAGGCAGAGGTCATCGGCCCACGGCCTGCCCGCCAGTTGCGCCCCGACCGGCAGTCCGCCGGAGGATCCGGCGGGCAGCATGACGGCCGGGAACCCGAGGTAGTCGAAGACGGCGGTGTTGCGGCCGATGATCGACTGCATGGGGTAACGGGCGCCGTCGATGTCCACGGTGGCGTCGGACAGTCGCGGCGCGGTCGCGCCGATTCCCGGCGTCAGCAGCACGTCCGCGCCCGCCGTGTCGAACGCCGCGAGCGCTGCCCGCTGGGCCGGAGCACGCAGGCGAAGGGCGCGCAGATAGTCGACGGCCGAGGGCACCGTCCCCCGGGCGATCCGCACCTGGGTGCCGATGTCGAAGCGGGCGAAGTCGGCGAGCGCGGCCTCCTGATTGGCGGCCAGTTCGCTGGTCAGCACCACGAGGAAGGCGTCGTCGATGGCCGCGATGTCGGGAATGTCGAGCGCGACGACGCGCGCCCCGAGAGCGCGGACCGTCTCGACGGTCGCCTGCCAGGCGGCCAGCACGCCGCCGTCGCACAGGTCGGTGAACCAGCTACCCGGGATGCCGACGGTGACCCCGTCCAGGCGAGCGGGCCCCGGTGTTGCGCCGGTCGTGAGATGGCGGCCGAGGGCCGCGGCGACGGGCGCGGGCGCGGTGCACGGATCGCTGCCGTCCGGTCCGGCGAGTACGGCGAGCACCGTCCGCAGATCGGCGGCGCTGCGCGCCATCGGGCCGACGTGATCGAGGGTCCACGACAGCGAAGCGACCCCGGTGCGCGGCACCAGGCCGTAGGTCGGTTTGATGCCGGTCAGATTGCAGAACGCGCTCGGTACGCGGATCGAGCCACCGGTGTCGGAGCCGAGGGCGAGGGGGACCAGCCCGGCGGCCAGCGCGCCCGCCGAACCGGTGGACGAGCCGCCCGTCCAGCGGTCCCGGTCCCAGGGATTGGTGACCGTTCCGTAGCGGGCGTTACGCGGTGCGCCACAGGCGAATTCGGTGGTGGCGGCGATCAGCACGGGAATCGCGCCGGCGGCGCGCAACCTGGCGACCACGGTGGCGTCGGCCGCGGCGATCCGGTCGCCGGTGGTCAGCGAGCCCGCGGTCACCGGCGTGGCGGCCACGTCGATGATGTCTTTGACCGCGAACGGAATACCCTCGAGCGGCCGGGGCGTGCCCGCGCGCCACCGCAGATCCGCGGTGGCCGCGGCCTCGTCCGCACCGCCGACGACGGCGAGGATCGCGCCGCCGGTCAGGGCACTGTCGGCCCATCGCCGCCGCAGGTGCGCCAGGAGCTGGGAGGGGGTGATCGTGCCGTGCGCGAAGGCGTCGAGCAGATCGAGCACGCCGAGCAGGTGCGGCGGTCGATCGGCAGGCGCCGGTGCCGGAGCCACGACAGCGGGATCGGGGACCGGCAGCCCGGCGAGCAGGTGCGGCGAATCGGCGGGCTCGGTTCCCCGACTCGCGGGGGACGCCGGGAGCGGCCGGGTGCGCGCACGATCCAGCACCGGGGTCATGTCGGCCCGTGCGCGGGGGAGCAACTCGGCGAGCGAGCCGACCGCTGCTCTGGTCAGATCGGGATAGTCGACGGCGCTCATGCGGCCTGCCCGGGGCGTGTCGCCGCGTTCGCGGTGAGGTCGGCCAGCAGGCGCACCACATCCGGACGACGGTCCCGGCCGAGCGGCAGTCCCGCGCGCGCGGCCGACACCGCGTCGAGGTCGAGTCGGCAGCGCAGGATCGGGCCGGCGCGATGGGCGGGGGCCTGGGCGACGACGGTGCCGTCGGGGGCGATCACGCAGGACAGCCCGAAGTAGTCGACGGTCGCGCCGTCGAGCGTCTCGGGACCCGCGCGATTGACCGCGACCACCCACATCTGCGATTCCATTGCGCGGGACTGCAATTCGGCCAGGAACAGCGCCTCCCTGGTGCCCAGGGAGGAGACCACCGCGAGCATCACCGTCGCCCCGAGAGCGCGGGCCACCGCCCAGTTCTCGGGGAAACTGCGGTCGTAGCAGATGACGCAGCCGAACCGCACGCCGCCGAGTTCGACCGTGGCCGGTGCGGGACCGGGGCTGAAGTATCGCTTCTCGTCGATCCGCACGTCGCCGACGAGGGAGCGTGGGAGCGAGAGTTTGCGATAGGCGGGCAGCGTCGAGCCGTCGGGGGCATCCCACCGGAGCGGATGTCCCTCGGCGTCGATCACGACCACGGAGTTGTACGTCGTGCCGTCGGCCGCGCGTTCGAACATGCCGAAGGCGATGGCGCAGCCGAGTTCGCGGGCGAGCGCGCCGAAGACCTCGGTGGTGTGACCGGGCACAGGCTGCGCCCAGTCGCCGCGATCGGTCCCGTCGCCCCCGCAGAAGTAGGGGGTGGTGCTCAGTTCCGGCAGCACGACCAGGTCGGGGACGGCGCCGGAGGCGTCCGGTGCGGCGGCCGCGGTGATCAGCTCGCTCAGCACGGCGAGATTGCCCGCGAGATCGTCGGTCATGCCGCCCGCCTGGACGAGCGCGACAGTCGTTGTGGCCATGGGGCGCCTTCCCTGGAATGCGGATGAGAGTGGTCGGGGGAACGGGCGCCCGGCCCGCTCCCCCGGGGGGATCACGCCGCGATCTCGCCGGTGGTGCGGCTGGTCATCAGCGGCTGGATACGGGTGCCGAAGGCGTCGATGCCCGCGACGAAATCGTCGAAGGTGAGCATGATGCCCTTGATGCCGGGCACCGCGGCGACCTCGTCGAGCATCGCGGCCACCGTGGCGTACGAACCGACCAGCGTGCCCATGTTCATGTTCACCGCGCCCTCGGGCGCCGAGATCGTCTTGGCCGTCGATCCGTCGGCCGCGGTGACGTCCTGCGCGGACTGACCCGACATCCAGGCCAGCGCCTCCATGTCGGCGTTGTCGTGGTAGTCCTGCCACTTCGCCTGGGCCGCCTCGTCGGTCTCGTCGGCGATGATCATGAACAGCGCCAGTGCCCCGACATCGCGACCGGTCGTCTTGGCGGCGGCAACCAGTTCCGAGGTGGTATCGGCGATCGCGGTGGGGGTGTTGACGCCGACGCCCATCACGAAGTTGAAATCGGCCATCTCGGCGGCGAACTTCATGCCGTTCTTGGACTGGCCCGCCGCCACGATCGGCACCGCACCCGCCGCGGGCCGCGGGGAGAGCACGCAGTCGTCCATCGTGTAGTAGTCGCCCTTGAAATCGCTGACCCCGTCGGCCCACAGCTGGCGCATGACGGTCACGTACTCGGTGGCCTGGGCATAGCGGTAGCCGAAGTACTCGTCGCCGGGCCACATGCCCATCTGCGTGTATTCGGCAGGCGCCCAGCCGGTCACGATGTTGACGCCGAACCGGCCCGGCGCGATGGACTCGATCGTCGAGGCCATCCTGGCCACCAGGGCGGGCGGCAGGGTGAGGATCGCGGTGGAGGCGAACAACTTGATGCGCTCGGTCACCGCGGCCAGTCCCGCCATCAGCGTGAACGACTCCAGGTTGTGGTCCCAGAACTCGGTTTCGCCGCCGAAGCCCTTGAGCTTGATCATCGACAGCGCGAAGTCGAGGCCGTATTCCTCGGCCTTGGTGACGATGGTCTTGTTCAGTTCGAAGCTGGGCTGGTATTGCGGTGCGCTCTTGCTGATGAGCCAGCCGTTGTTGCCGATCGGAATGAATACGCCGATGTCCATGTCGTCCTCCAGACGGATGCGGGATCGTTGCCTGTGACGCTGTGCGGCACTGCCTCCGCGTCATGACTTCGAATGTATTCAGGGCGCGTTTCCGGAAAAGTGCACGGTTGTAACGGGATCGTTGCCTCAGGTAACTATCTGCTTGCGGGACCGCTGCTGCCGCGCGCGACCAACTCGACGGCGAAGTTCCGATGCACCGGGGCGCCCGCGGCGCCGTCGATCCGGGCCAGCAGCAGCTCGGCCGCGGTATAGGCCATCTCGGCCAGCGGCTGACGCACCGTCGTCAGGTCGAAGATCGCCCACGCGGAGATGTCGAGGTCGTTGTAGCCGACGACGGACAGATCGCCGGGCACCGACAAGCCCAGCCGCTTCACCGCGTCCAGCGCGCCGTAGGCGACGAAGTCGGTGGCGCAGAACACCGCGGTGGGTGGCTGTCCCCGGGTCAGCAGATCGGTCGCGCCCGCGATGCCGGTGTCGGCGTGGATCGGCCCCCGCACCACCAGGGATTCATCGATCGGGGCACCGCGCTCGGCCAGCCGGTCGCGCAGACCGGACTCGCGCAACTTCACCGAGGAGTTGTCCAGCGGGCCGGTGATCAGGCCGATGCGTCGGTGCCCGAGATCGAGCAGGTGGTCGGCCACCAGCGCGCCGCCGCGCACATTGTCGGAGGTCACCCGGTCCACGCGGCCCGCCTGGCTGCCGTCCACATCGCGATTGAGGATCACCAGCGGAATGCCGCCGTCGATCAGTTCCGGCACCACCGGCGAGTCCAACCGGGAGGAGATGAAGACCACGCCGTCGACCAGGCCGCCGCGCAAGGCGCGGATATCGCCGTCCTGCTTGCTGCTCTCGGTCCGGTCGCTCATGATCAGCACCCGGTAGTCGTCACGCGCGAACCGGTCCTGCAAGGCGTTGAACAGTGTGGGATAGGACGGATTGCGCATATCGCCGCTGATCACCGCGATCGCGGCCGAACGCCGGGTGATCAGGCTGCGCGCGGTGATGTGCGGGACGTAGCCCATCTCCTCGGCCAGCGCCCGGATCCGCGCCCTGGTCTCCGGGGTCACGCGCGGGTCGTCGCGCAGGGCGCGCGACACCGTCGACTGCGACAGCCCCGCCCGCCGCGCGACGTCGTAACTGGTCACCGTCCTGTTGCGCACGCTCGGAGTCTAGGTCGGCGCGCTCACGCCCGGGCGGGCGCGGGCCGTCAGGCGGTCGCGGCGCGGCGGCGGTAGCGGACCCGGCACGGCTGGGCCAGCTGCACGACCATCTTGGAGTGGTCGTTGCGGTAGCTCTCGGAGGGCTGTGTCATCTCGAACTCCCAGTCCCGCAACAGGATCGAGAAGATCGCCTTGAGCTGCATGAGCGCGAACGCCGCGCCGACGCAGCGGTGCCTGCCCGCGCCGAAGGGGATCCAGGTCCAGCGATTCACCAGATCGGCCTGGTTCGGGTCGATGTAGCGGCCCGGATCGAAGGCGTCCGGATCGGGGAAGTCCTCGGGCAGCCGGTTGGAGATCGCCGGTGTCGCGGCCACGTGATCGCCCTTGGTGATGTGGTGCCCGCACACCTCGAAATCGCCCTGGGCCACGCGCATCAGGATGATGAGCGGCGGATGCAGCCGCAGGGTCTCCTTGAGCGTCGCCTCCAGCAGCGGGATCTGGCGCAGCGCATGGAAACTCACGTCCTGGCCGTCGGTGTAGATCTCGTCGAGCTCGGCCGTCACCCGGCTCAGCAGCTCGGGATGGCGCAGCAGTTCGATGACCGTCCAGGCCGCGGTCCCGGAGGTGGTGTGGTGGCCCGCGAACATCATCGAGATGAAGATGCCGGTGATCTCGCTGGCCGAGAAGCGCGGGCCGCCGTCGTCGCCGGGGACCGAGACCAGCACGTCGAGCAGGTCGCGGTCGGCCTTGTCGGTGGGCGGGTCGGCCGCGCGCTGATCCATGATCTGCTGCACCAGTTCGACCAGCGCGGCACGCGCTTCGTCACGCTTGCGGAAGCTCTCGATCGGGGCATAGGGGTCCACATAGGCCAGGGCGTCGGTGCCCTGCTCGAGCTCGTGGTAGAGCTTGGCGAACCGCTCGTCGAGTTCATTGCGGAACTTCACCCCGATCAGGCACGACGAGGAGGTGTAGATGGTGAGCTCGGCGAAGAACTCGAGCAGGTCGATCTCGCCCTCCTCGCTCCAGGTCGCCAGCATGCGCTCGACCTCGGCGGAGATGGTGCTCGCGTGCCCGCGCATCTGCTCGGCGCGCAGGGCCGAATTGTGCAGCATCTCCTTACGGCGCTCCGGACTCGCGTCGAAGACCACGCCGTCGCCGAAGATCGGCTTCATGAACGGGTAGGCCGCCGCCTGATCCATGTCCTCGTCGCCGGCGCGGAAGAAGAACTCGTTGGCCTCGGCGCCGCTGAGCAGGATGACCTGCTTGCCCGCCAGCTCGAACGCGCCGACGTCGCCGCACTCGTCCCGGACGCGCCGCATGAGGGCGATCGGGTCGGTGCGGAACTCCTCGAGGTGCCCGTGTTCGTGCTCCCCGCCGGAGACCCGCTGTGGTTTCACCAGAGTCATCGGAATTCCTTCCACAGATACCTGTCCAATTCGCGTGATGGACACGTGTCTGGACAGTACTATGACGAACTGGAACCCGGCAAGAGTCGCGCCTCGACCGCGCATCGGCAGTCTCGCGAGAGGTGAACAGTGGACCCACGCCAGCGCACTCACCCGAAACGGCACTCCGACCTGCGCGGTCTGTGGCGGATCCTCCGTCTGAAAGTGGCCGGTCTGGCGTTCGTCGCTGCGGGCGTGGCCGTGGTGCTGCTGGCGCTGTCGGCGTTCACCGGGCGGTTCCAGGAGACCGCCGAGGTGGCCGTGGACCGGGTGCGCCTGACCTTGGCGCTCGATCCGGCGCTGATGCGCACGGTGCCGGAGAACGCGCTGGTCGACATCCGTTCCACCGCGGTGTTCGGCGCGAAGTACATCAACTTCGTCGACCCGCCGCAGCCGTCGTCCACTCCGCTGAGCGAAGGGGCGCTGATCCGCGCCGACTCGGTCACCGTGGAGTTCAACACCCTGTTCCAGCGGCTGTCGACGATCTTGTCGCGCATCGAGCCCTCGAAGTCGAACGCGACGCTGGCGGCCCTCGGTCAAGCGCTGCAGGGTCGCGGTGAGAAGCTGGGTGAACTGCTGGACGGTGCCGATGCCTATCTGCGCGAGATGAATCCGACGCTGCCCACCCTGCGCGCCGATCTGGCCGCGAGCGCCCAGGTCACCGACCTCTATGCCGACACCGCGCCGGATCTGCTCCGCACGGTCGACAGCGCCACCGTCACCTCGGCGACGATCGCCGAGCGCACCGCCGACTTCGACGGGGTGCTGCTGAACGTCACGGGCTCGGCGGGGACCGTGCTGACCGAGAACGAACGGAACCTCGCCGACTCGCTGGCCCTGCTCGCCCCCACCACGGCGCTGCTGCAGCAATACCGTCCGGCCCTGCAGTGCGTGATCAACGGTGTCGTCTCGGTATTGCCGCAGGGCGAGGCCATCTTCGGTGGCAACCAGCCCGGCGCGGCCTTCAACACCGACTTCATGTTCGGCGCCGAGCCGTACAAGTACCTACAGGACCTGCCGAAGGTGAACGCGACCGGCGGTCCGAGCTGCGCGGGACTGGTCGACCGGGTGCCGGGTTCGCACGCCGACTACGTCGTGACCGACACCGACGAGGGCATGCCGTTCGTGCCGTCCACCTCGAGCCGCTGGATCCACGATCCGCAATCGGTCTTCGAGGTCTTCTTCGGCGAGTTGCTCGGCCGATGAGCGCCACGGGCGGAGGGACGTGAACGACGACAGCCGCGACCGCCGGTCGCGGCTTCGGACAGCTGCGGCGGAGCCCCGCGGCAGCGAGTATGTGGCGGCGAGGAGTGTGACCCGCGAATGAGCGAACCGGGATCGATGCGCGCGGCGGTGGTGATCGGCGGGTCGAGGGGAATCGGCTTCGAGGTCGCGGCCGCACTCGCGCGGGCGGGTGCGGGCGTGGTCGTGAACGGCCGCGAGCCGGCCGCCGTGGACGAAGCGGTGGCCCGGCTGACCGGTGCCGGTCACCGCGCGGTCGGCGTCGCCGGATCGGCGGCCGAGGAGGAGATCGCCGAACGCGCCGTGGACTCGTGTGTCGCGGCGTTCGGCGCGATCGACGTGCTGGTGAACTGCGCGGGCACGGCCGAACCCGAGGGCTCCTCGATCCTGAACGTGACCGCGGCACAGTGGCGTTCGCTGCTCGACGCGCACCTGACGACGGTCTTCGCCACCTGCCGCGCGGCCGCGCCGCACATGGTCGCCCAGGGCGGCGGGTCGATCGTGAACACCAGTTCCTTCGCCTATCTCGGTGACTACGGCGGCACCGGCTACGCGGCGGGCAAGGGAGCGGTGACCAGCCTGACGCTGGCCGTCGCCGCGGAGTTGAAAGAGCACGGCGTCCGCGCCAACGTGGTGTGCCCCGGTGCCCGGACCCGGCTGTCGAGCGGACCGGACTACGAAGCGAAGATCCGCGAGCTGCACCGGCGCGGTCTGCTCGACGAACTGTCCGCGCGGGGCGCGCTGGACGCGCCGCCCGCCGAGTACGCCGCCCAGCTGTACCTGTTCCTCGCCGGGCCGCGCGCCCGTGCGGTGACCGGCCAGATCTTCATCGCCGCGGGCAATTTCGTCGGCCGCTTCGATCGCCCCACCCCCTCGATCCTCGGCTACCGCGACCACACCGACAGCCCGCCGTGGGACCTCGACGAGCTGGAACGCATGATCACGCCCGACCGGGCACGCCGATGAGCGCCGACCGGGATCCGGACGGCGCGCGGGACACGGCCGACACACGGCACTTGCGGCGCGAGGCTGCGGTGGTGAGTGCGCCGAGCGGGCAACGTTTCCCCGAACTCGGCTGCTACGGCCTCGCGGGTCACGTGACGACGGCGCGGACCCTTCTGGACGAGGTGCGGGAAGCCGAGGACCTGGGCTTCGGGTCGATCTTCCTCTCCGAACGGTTCAACACCAAGGAGGCGATCGCGATGGCGGGCGCCGCGGGCGCGGTCAGTTCCCGCATCGGCATCGGCACCGCGGCGACCAACCACAACACCCGCCACCCCGTGGTCACCGCCGCCGCCGCGGTCACTCTGCACCGCCTCACCGAGGGCCGCTACGCACTGGGCCTCGGCCGCGGCTTCGACCTCTACTTCGACGTCCTCGGCCTGCCCCGGGTGACCTCGGCGCAACTGACCGACATCGCCGGCCTCTACCGAACCCTGTGGCGCGGAGGCACCATCGTCGGCCACGACGGCCCCGCGGGCAGATTCCCGCTGCTGCGACTGGATCCGGAGTTCGACGAGGACATCCCGATCGTGTTCACCGCCATCGGCGACAACACCCTGCGCCTGGCCGGCCGCATCGCCGACGGCGTCGTTCTGCACACCTTCTTCACCGACGAGACCACCGCCCGCGCCGTCCGGGTCGTGCGCGAGGCCGCCGAATCCGCCGGTCGCGACCCGGCGTCGGTCCGCATCTGGTCGGTCTTGGTCACCGTGCACGACGGCATCGACGAATCGTTGCGGCTGCGCAAGCTCGCCGGTCGCCTCGGCACCTACCTCCAGGGCTACGGTGACGTGCTCGTGCGCGCCAACGGATGGAATCCCGAAGTGCTGCACCGCTTCCGGTCCGACCCGATGGTCACCGGATGTGCGGGTGCGATCGACGCCGTGGCCGGCGGGCCCACCCTGCGCGCCGTGCGCGACCTCCTTCCCGGATCGTGGCTGGCGGCCTCGGCCACCGGAACCCCCGAGCGGTGCGCCACCCGCATCGCCGACCAGTTCGCGGCGGGCGTCGACGGCGTCATCCTGCACGGCGCCACTCCCGCCGAACTCGCCCCGGTTCTCGCGGCATGGGACGAACAGCGGCAGGCGCAGCGATTCGCCGCATTGCCCGCCAACCCGGGAAGGAGCATCCCGTGACATCGACGGATGCCGCCGATTCCGCTGCGCCGGGTCCCGCGGCCCTGGCCCTCACCGCCGACGACCTCACCCCCGCGTGGCTGAGCGGCGCCCTCGGTCGCCCGGTCCGCGCCGCCCGCGCCGTCGCGATCGGCACCGGCCAGATCGGCACCGTCTATCGCGTCTTCCTCGAAGGCGACGGCGTCCCCGGTTCGATTCTGGCCAAACTCCCCGCCTCGGATCCGGTCGCCCGTGCGATGCTGGCGGGCGCCTACCGCCGGGAATTGTTGTTCTACACCCGCCTGACCGGCACCGTCGCCGTCCGCGCACCCCACTGCTACTACGCGCGCGGCCGCGGCGACTGCGCCGAATTCACCCTGCTGCTCGAAGACATGGCACCCGCTCGGCAGGGCGACCAACTCGCGGGCTGCGATGTCACCGAAGCCGAAGCCGCCGTGCGCAATCTGGCCGCGCTGCACGCGCCACGCTGGTGCGACCCGGCGCTGCTCGACGAAGACGGCCTGTCACCGGCGACCACCGAGGAAGCCGACATGCTGGCCGAGTACTACGGCCCCGCCCTCGACACCTTCCTCGACCGCATCGGCGACCGCCTCGACCCGGCCGACGCCGCGACCTTGCGCGGCTGCGTCGACACCAGTGCTGCCTGGCTGCTCGCCCGCCCCGAACGCTTCGCTCTCGTCCACGGCGACTACCGCCTCGACAACCTGCTGTTCTCCACCGGTTGCCGGCCCACAGGAGTAGGGGGTTCGAGTCCCCTCGGCTCCGCGGACGGCAGGGGCGACCAACAGCCACCATCCCTGCCGGGCGCGGAGCTCGAGGAGGGCAGGGGTTCGATTCCCCTCATCCCCGCGATGCGCTCGGAAGAGCCCGAGGCCGGGCCGGTGATCGTGACCGCCGTCGACTGGCAGACCCTCGGTCTGGCGCTACCCGCCCGCGACCTGGCGTTCTTCATCGGCACCTCGATGGAACCCGAGCAGCGTGGCAGGCACGAGCGTCACCTGGTCGAGCAGTACCACCGGGCTCTGTGCTCCCGCGGCGTCACGGGCTACACCCTCGAACACTCGTGGCAGGACTACGTTTTCGCCCTGCCGCAGGGTCCGCTGATCGCGGTGTTCGGCGCGGCGTTCGGCACGTCGACCCCGCGCGGCGACGAGATGTTCGCCGCGATGACCCGCCGCAGCTGCGCCGCCATCCGCGAACTGTCCGCCCTGGGCGCCGAACCGGCCTGACCACATCGGCGTCGTGGACATGCCCAGCGGCCGAGGTGGGTCGGCCGTTGGGCAGGTACCGGCAGGCCGGAGCTAGACCAGATCGAGCACGTGGGGCAGCCCTGCCCGATACCGATCCGCGTCGACGGCCTTGGCCGCCTCGAAGATCGGCAGCCGTACCAGCGGGAACACCGGCGCCCGCGGCCCGGGATCGTCCGCGGCGTCCATGATCGCATTGGCCGCGGTGCGTCCGGACTCGTTGGCGCCCTCCATGGTCGCCAGGTCGATGTGGTTGCGCACGTGATCGCCGCCGAAGAACAGGTTGGGGATTCCGCAGTGCGAGGTCGGGCGGTTGGCGTAGGAGCCGACCGTATTGACCAGCAGGGGAGTGGCGTTGTCGATGGCGCCGCCGTTCCAGCTGATGCCCGGATCGAGATGCCAGGAGTGCACGTCCTCGTCGCGCAGCCAGCCGGTGCCGGTGTTGAGCCACTCCTTCAGCTGCGCCCAGGTCTCGGCCGCGATCTCGGCCTTGCTGCACTGCTTGGCCGTCTTGCCGTAGAGGATGCCGGGGGTGTCCCAGTCGGAGATGTCGACCGAAAGACATTCGCGCACCGATCCGTCGCCGTACTTGCCCGCGAAATCACCGACCCACATGGGAGCCTGCCGAAGCGCGGTCAGCGCCCACGGCGTGCCGAGCGCGGCGATGTGGCCCTCGGGCAGGTCGGTCGGAGTGCGCAGGTAGTACTGGATGCCGACCATCCAGTCCACGATCAGGCGCCGCATCCCCGCCAGACTCGGATCGGCGTCGAGGATCGCGGTGTTCAGCAGCGGGACGGTGCGATCGACCGGCGCGGCACACACGTACCAGTCCGCGGTCACCGTGTTCGATCCGGCCGGTCCCGAGGTGCGCACCGAACCGACGAGGCCGCCGCGCATCTCGACGTGACTCGCGCCCTGTCCCAGGACGAATCGCACGCCGCGCGAGCGCAGATACTCCACCCACGGGTCGATCCACGCCTCGTTGGTCGGCCGGTTCAGGATCCGGTCGATGCCGCCGGAGTACTCCGGGATCAACCCGGTGCCCGCGAGCACCAGCGCCTCGCCGATGGTGCCGATGGTGCGGGCCGAGCTCATGTGCGGCTTGGCGGCGACGGTGATCCTGGTCAGCGCGGAGACGAGGTAGTCGCGATAGGCCTGCGATTTGCCGTCGGCGCGCAAGGCCTGCTCCCAGGTCATGTGCTCCCACTGCCCGAAGCGCCGCTCCTCGCAAGAGGTGAACCACATCATCATCTGCTTGCCGAAGAACGCCAGTTCCGCGGGCGGCAGTTCGGGGATGAAGCTCAGTCCGCCGACGATGCTGTTCTGCAACCGTTGCGGCGTGAGCTGGTCGATCGCGCCGAGCTCGACCGGCACGAAGATCGGCGGCCTGCCGCGGAATCCCGCCACTGTGCCCTCGACCCGGATCAGGTTGTCGGCCACGCCGTTCGGGTTGCCGGGAAACGGGATGCGGCTCATCAGCTCCGGGATGTTCTGATAGCAGCCGGGGAAGAAGCGGAACCCGTGCTCACCGGGCAGGTCGAGCCGCCCGCCGCCCGCGGTGCCCGGCACCGGCATACTGCGCGCCTTGCCGCCGAGATGGGACGGTTCGTACACGGTGACCTGGTAGCCGCGTTCGATCAGCTCGTGCGCGGCCGACAGCCCCGCGACTCCGCCGCCGAAAACGGCCACCGTGCGACCGCCGCCGGTGCGTAGCCAGGGCGTGCGCCGGTCGCGCGTCGCGTTCGCGACGGGCGCGGTGGCGGCCAGGCCGATGCCCGCGGCCAGCGCGCCCCGCAGTACATCACGGCGGGTGGGGCCCGCAACGGGTCGCTTGTCATCCATGTCGCTCTCCTGAACAGACGGTGGTCGGAGGGGGGATCACAGGAGTGGCCGGGAAGCACGGCAGCTGACCGCCCGCCGCGACGCCGCGGGCCTGCCACCAGTCGGAGACGAGGTCGCGTGCCTCGCCGGCGAGATCGGCGCAGACCGGGCCGACCGCGGGAAAGGCATGGCGCAAGGCGCGGACGGCGAGTTCGACGCTGCGGGCCGGTCCGAGGATGTCGGAGGGCCGTTTGGTGCGCGAGAAGATCTCGGTGACCTGCGAGGCCAGCTCGCGATCCGTGGCGGCCTTGCGATACAGCTCGATCTCGAGGGAGCTCATCGCCGTGCCGCGGGCGAGCCGGTTGGTCCACTGGAAGATCTCCAGGCACTCGGCTACCCGCTTGCGTTCCCAATCACGCAGTGCCGCATCGAGTTCGACGCGATCGTCGAGTACAGGCGCGGCCATCTCGCCCAGCAGGCGCCCGTAGCGCAGCGCGTCGCGAATGCCCTGCGCGGTCACCGGATCCTTGAAATGGCCGGCATCGCCGGCCAGCGCCCAGCCCGGTCCGGCCGCGTGCCGGAAGTAGGACTCGATCCCGGTGGCCGAGCGTACCCGGCCGACCCGCTCACAGCCGGTCAGTCGTTCCGTCAAGCCGGGAAGTCGTTGCAGTGCTTCGGTGTAGCGGCGTTCGGCGACGCCCGGCCGCAACTTCTCGCCGGTGACGGGCGGCTGCACCAGGCTGAGCACCAAGCCGTCGTCACAGGGGAAAGCGGTGCCGAGATCCGGCCCCGCGCGCCACTGGGCGGCGATGTGCCGCCACGAATCGGCGCGATCACGCCAGTAGGCGAAGAAGCAGTCGCGACCGCTCGGCGTCGCCAGCCACGGTGTCTCGGCCCCGGTCAGCCGGGCGACCGTACTGCGCCTGCCGTCCGCGCCGACCACCATCGCCGCCCGAAGTTCGTGGCTGCCCGAACTGTCGGTGTAGCGGACGCCGACGCAGCGCTGTCTTTCCCAGAGCAACTCTTCCACGCGCGATCTCTCGCGCACCTGCGCGCCTGCCGCCCGCGCGGTCTCCACGAGTGCGGCGTCCAATCCGGTGCGTCGCACACACAGCGCGTAGTCGATGCCGTCGGCGGGATTGAAGTCCGAGTGGATGCCCACCCCCGAGCCCGCCGCGAAGGCGGACCGCAATTCGGGAGCGCCGATCGCGCGGACTCGCTCCAGCGCCCCCACTCCGCGCAGTTCGGCGACCGTCGCGGGCCACAGCAGGTGGGTGGACAAGGTGTCGGAGGGGAATCCGGCGGAGTCGAGGACCACCACGGACCGCCCGCTGCGGGCGAAAGCAACTGCTGCCGCGGACCCGGCGCAGCGCGCGCCGACCACGATGACCTCGGTTTCTTCGCCCGGTGGGGCAAGTGAGCCGTCCATCCGAACCGCCTCGGTCACCTAGTCTCGGACACACTGTCCGATTATGGTGAGGTCGCTCCGCTCGATTGTCAACAACCGCACATCTACGGGCAGAATGGTCGGCATGCAGTCATGCAGCCGATCGGGGCGGCGCCGGGTCGCCGAGCATTCGACGGGCGCCGGATGGCGTCACTGACCCGGGTCCGTAAGACGGCGCGCAAACCGGACGACGATCGGCGCGCGGAGTTCGAGCAGCGCGTGCTGGCCGCGGTCGAGGAACTGCTCGCCGACGGCACGCCGTTCACCGAGATCGCCGTACAGCGGATCGCCGCGGCCTCCGGCTCGGCGCGCTCGACGTTCTACCGCTACTTTCCGGACAAGAGCAGGTTGCTCGTTCGCATGGCCGAGCTGGCCACCGCGGATCTGTTCCGCGCGGCCGAGTACTGGTGGGAGGCCGAGCATGCCGACGAGCAGGCCGGGGTCGTCAGCGCGATCGGAGCCATGATCGCCGGCTTCCGCGAGCACCGCTTCCTGTTGCTGGCCCTGGCCGAAGTCGCCTCCTACGACCGCGATGTCGGCGGCTACTGGCGGAGCCGGGTGGCGGCCTTCGTCGAGATCGTGCGCAGGCGCCTGGAATCCGAGCGGGCGGCCGGCCGCGTCGATCCGCACATCGACCCGGCCGCGACCGCGGTGGTGCTGACCTCGATGGTGGAACGTTCGATCGCCACGGCGTTCGCGACCGACTCCGGCCCCGACGACGAGGCCATGGCGCGTGCGCTCGGCCGGGCCATCTGGCTGGTCGTCTACGGTGACGCGCCCGGCCGCTGATCCGTGCCGGAACAGGGCAAGGGCTGCCTTGCGCGATGTTGCGCCCGGAGTGCGTCGATCCCTGCTGCGCCGCCGTGTATCCCGCGTGTCAGGCGCGGGGCTCGGTCAAGCGGCGGGCCGCGAGCATGATGGCCTCGCGCTGGGCAGCCCTGCTGGACGCCTCGGTGGTCTGCATGGCGTGGGTGGCCGAGGTGCGGGCCATATCGGTGAGGATGCGCAGCAACGCGATCGGATGGAACTCCGCGGTCACGGTGCCTGCGGCCTGACCCCGTCGGACCTCGGCGAGTTTCGGCACCACCGCCGCCCGCAGCACCTCGGCGACGGCGTCGTGCACGGTCGGCTCGAGATCCGCCCAGGCCTGTAGCCGGGCATTGTCCGGATTGGCCACGAAATGGTCGAACAGCCGCCCGACATAACCGGGCAGATCGTCGGCCGACAGCGCCGTCTCCGCCGTGGTCTGCGCCGCCCAGCGCTCGATCACCGCGGCGTACAGCTCGTCCTTGCCCGGGAAGTAGGCGTAGAGGCGATCCTTGCTGGCCCGCGCGGCGGTGGCGATGCGGTTGATGCGCGCGCCCGCCACGCCGAACTCGGCGAATTCCGCCTTCGCCGCGGCCAGAATTCGCTCCCTGGTGGCCTCTCCTGCTGCACGCATGACACCGATCCTAGCTTGCCGAACCATTTGGTTCGGATATATCGTCGGGACGGACGACGCCGGGGCGGCCGCCGGACATCCGGAGGCCGCGGCAGCGGATGCCGCGGCGGCGCGGGCGGAAATGTGTGAAAGGCAAGACTGTGACGACCGATCGAATCGACTGGCGAGTGCTACGCGAGGTGAGCGAGGGCGTCTCGCCGCGCGACCTCGACCGGCTATGGGAGCAACTGCCCACCGCGCGGGCCGAGGACATCCTGGGGCAGTGGCGCGGCGCCGCCTTCCAGACCGGCCATCCGCTGTGCAAGGCGCTGGCCGCGAGCCGCTGGCACGGCAAGCACTTCCTGGCGCTCGACGACGCCAAGCCGCTGATCTGCCGTGACGACGAGGGCGGGCTGTTCTCGAATATCGAGCTCGGCCAGGGCGAGGCCACGCTGTGGAACATCGAGTTCCGTGGCGAGGTCACCGCCACCATGGTCTACGACGGCCGCGCGGTCTTCGACCACTTCAAATGGCTCGACGAGAACACCCTGATGGGCATCATGAACGGCAGGCGCGAGCTGGTGCTCGGTCGCGGCGAGCACTTCTACTTCCTGCTGGAGCGCGAATCCCTGCCGGAGCGGAGAGGGGCCTGATGAGCATCATCACGACTGCCGCCCTGTCCCGCGATCCTGGTGAGCCGTTCAGTCTGGAACAGGTGCACATCGACGGACCGCGGGCCGACGAGATCCTGGTGCGGATCGTGGCCTCGGGCATCTGCCACACCGACCTGGTGACCCGCCCGGCGGGCTCGGCGCAGCGGCCGGTACTGCTCGGTCACGAGGGCGCCGGCATCGTCGAACAGGTCGGCGCGGAGGTCACCACGGTGCGTCCCGGCGATCACGTGGTGCTGACCTTCCGGCACTGCGGTGCCTGCCGGAACTGCGCCGCGGGCCGTCCGGCCTACTGTCTGAAGGCCGACGCGCTCAACACTTTCGGCCGACGCGCCGATAGGTCCCCGCGAGTCACCGTTGACGGCGCCCGCGTGCTCGACGGTTTCTTCGGCCAATCCAGCCTCGCGGGCTACGCGCTGTCCACCGAGGACAACACCGTGACGGTCGATCCGTCGGTGGATCTCGCGCTCGTCGCGTCGCTCGGTTGCGGATTCCAGACCGGCGCCGGCGCTGTGCTCAATGTTCTCGCCCCGCAGCATGATTCCTGGCTCGCGCTGTTCGGTGCGGGAGCCGTCGGGATGGCCGCGCTGCTGGCGGCGCACACCGCCGAGGGGGTGCGCACGATCGTGGTGGAGACCTCGCCGCAGCGGCGCGACCTCGCGCTCGAGCTGGGTGCGTCCGAGGTGATCGACCCCGCCGAGTGCGACAGCGCGGAGCGTATCCGCGCACTCACCGGCGAGGGCGCGGCCTACGCGGTGGACACCACCGGCATTCCGGCGGTGCTCGGCGACGCGGTGCGTGCGCTCGCGGTCGGTGGAACGGTCGTCGCGCTGGGGCTGGGCGCGGGAGTGCCGCCGGTGGACATGCGCGACCTGGTGATGAACGGCAAGAGCATTCGCGGCTGCCTCGAGGGCGACTCCGTGCCGTCGGTGTTCATCCCGCGATTGGTCGAGCTGTACCGCGCCGGCCGGCTCCCACTGGATCGGCTGGTGTCGGTCTACCCCAGCGCCGAGATCGAGGTGGCGCTCGACGACCAGCGCACGGGCAAGATCGTGAAGCCCGTGCTGCGCTGGTGAATTCGCATCGTGGAACGGGGCGCCGGTGGCGAAGCGCCGACGCCCCGCCCTCACTCGTCGTTCAGGCCCGCCGATAGGTAGGCCGCCGCTGCCAGCCACTGCCTGCACCGCGGTCCGTGCACCTCGTGCACCTGCAGGATGTCCCGGGCGCGGCGGTAGGTCAGCCCGCCCGGCTCGGTTGTGCAGTCGGCAGCGGCGATCTCGGTGAACATCCTGGCTCGCAGGGTGTCCGCGCGGGCGGGCAGCACGTCGGTTCCCATACCGGCCGCGGCACCGATGCCGGCCGGGTACGGGGTTCGCAATGGTTGGCTCATCGGACCGCCCCTCGCTTCTCGCGATGGGGAGGCGCTTCTCGCGCACCGCTGTCCTGGTCGACACTGTCCTGACCGGCATGGTCCTGTGCGGGACACTGCCGGGACGGGACACCGAAATCGACGTCGCGCCTGCGGGTTCGGCGCACCTCCCCGGTTGATGTTTGCCGGAAGTTTAGGCATCTGTCGCTTACAGATGCAAGTACATCCGAAAGGATTCCGGACGGTTCGGAAACAAGAAGGCCGCCGTCCGGTGCGGACGGCGGCTTCTGTTCTACCGCAGTCTATTTCGTGCGGGTCGGGTGCGGGCCTCAGGGCTTGCGCGCGACGCCGCCGTAGGCCGAGATCGGCCGGATCGCGCCGACCTGGGTGGCTTCGGTGCGCCACTCGGTGATGGAGGTGAAGCCCGGCTCGACGAATTCCAGGCCGTCGAAGACCGCGCGGATCTCGTCCTGAGTGCGGGCGGTGTACGGGACGCCGCCGGTCTCGGCGTAGTTCTCGCAGAGCGCGACGTAGTTGGGATTGTCGATGGTGCCGTCCCACATGATGAGGTAGCTGCCCGAGGGCACCGCGTCGAGCACGGTGTTCACGATGCGGCGCAGGTCGTCGTAGGTCTTGGCATGACCGAGCACACCCATGAACATCACGGCGACCGGTTCGTTGAAGTTCAGCACATTGCGCGCGTCGGCCACGATCTGATCGGCGTCGTGGAAGTCGCAGTCCACGTAGGTGGTCACGCCTTCGGGAGTGGTGCTGGTCAGCAGCGCCCGGGCGTGGGTCAGCACCAGTGGGTCGTTGTCGACATAGACGACCTTGGTCTCGGGGGCGATGCCCTGGGCGACCTCGTGGGTGTTCTGCATCGTCGGCAGGCCGGTGCCGATGTCGAGGAACTGCCGGATGCCGACTTCGCCGACCAGATAGCTCACGGCGCGGATGAGGAACTGGCGCGACTGGACCGCCATGGTGGTGATGTCGGGATCGACCTCGATGCCCGCATCGCCTGCGATCCGGTCGATTTCGTAGTAGTCCTTCCCGCCCATCCAGTAATTCCAGATGCGCGCCGAGTGCGGGATATCGGTCCGGATCAAGGGTGCGTTGGTTTCGGCCATTGCGTACGACTCCTCAGACGAGCGATGTACTTCGTGGTGGGCGCACCATCCCGCTGCGGCGCGTCGGAGAATCGGCGCGGGCGTGTCGCGGATGTCGGTACATCCCGATGTTGCCCTGTGACAGTACAAGATTCACACGCTCGGAGCGGGTCGGATGCGATAGCCGAACACGGCCGTTCCGGATAGGTCTCGATCGGCGTAACAAAGCCGACCGTTAGGTACGAAAAACATTGCCGCACAACAACACACACGGTGAACTCCGTGCTATCGTTCGCGCGGCGGTGCAGATGCAAGAACGTTTGAGTTTGCATCTGCACAACCGACTCGTACGAATCCTTCGCACTGCGCACAGAGGAGTGGAAATGTCGGAAAACAAGGCGCACCGTGTCACCGGTGCTTGGCGCAAGAGTTCGTTCAGCGGCCCGAGCGGCGGCAATTGCGTGGAACTGGCCGAAGCGACCGACGGCCATGTGGCCCTTCGTAACTCGCGCGACCCCGAAGGTCCGGTCGTCTTCTACACCCGCCCGGAGATCGACGCGTTCGTTCGCGGCGCGAAGGCCGGGGAATTCGACGATTTGACTAACTGAAAGGTAACATTGCGATCGATGCGGTGAGTCCTGCGACGCCGAGCGGATGCCAGGGCATTCGCCTTGGCTGCATGTGGCGCGACGACGCATGTGACACACTGGTGGGCAAACTCGAGTATCGGAGACGAGCTCAATGATCGCAGAACCCAATGCGCAATCGAACGACGACGGCCGTGCGCCTCGGGCGGCCGCGGAACGTGGTCCGACCGTGTTGCGGATCGCGCTCGGCGGCCAACTGCGAAAGCTGCGGGAGAACTGCAATATCACCCGCGAGGCAGCGGGTGAGGCGATCCGTGGCTCACACGCCAAGATAAGCCGTCTCGAGTTGGGGCGCACGGGTTTCAAGGAACGTGACATCCGGGATCTGCTGACTCTCTACGGTGTCACGGATACCGTCGAACGCGAGGCCTTCCTCGATCTCGCGCGACGGGCCAACGAGCCGGGGTGGTGGCATCGCTACAGCGATCTGCTGCCGCAGTGGTTCGGCACGTATCTGGGACTGGAACAGGCTGCCAGCAAGATTCGCACCTACGAGGCGCACTTGGTGCCCGGCCTGTTGCAGACGCCGGATTACGCCAGGGCGGTGCTCGCGCTCGGTAGTGACAACGCGGACACCGACCGACGGGTGGCCGTCCGCCGGCGCAGGCAGGAAATCCTGCGCCGTACCGATCCGCCGATCGTGTGGGCCGTCATCGACGAGGCAGCGCTGCATCGGCCGGTCGGTGGCTCGCGGGTGCACCTCGAACAGATCGAGCATCTGATCGAGTATTCCGATCTGCCCAATGTGACCGTCCAGGTCCTGCCGTATTCGGCGGGTGAGCATGCCGCCGCGGGCAGTTCGTTCAGCATCCTCCGCTTCACGGAATCGGAACTGCCCGATGTGGTGTACCTGGAGCACCTGACCAGCGCGCTGTACCTGGAACGCCCGCAGGACCTGGCGTTGTACCGCTCGGTGATGGATCGCCTGAGCGTGCAGGCCATGGCTCCGGACACCTCGCTGCAGTGGCTGAAGGATTTCGCCACTCGCCTGTGATCCGCTGACGAACAGACAGTCGTGGTCTGCCCGGATCGATCCCGGGCAGGCCACGACTGCTTCATCCGGCTGATGCGCGGACCCGGCCGAAGCGATGACCACCCACCCGACCCCCGGGCAGCAATCGATCGGCTGATGAGGTCGTCCGACGCATCGCCTCGGCCTGAGCACATCGCGCACGCGGGCGCGATGTCGTCAGGGCTTGATGCAGCTCGACGCGATCCGCCAGAAGGTCTCCGGCTGCAGGGAGTTCAGATCCCAGTCCTCTGCCAGCTCGTGTGCGGTGCTGACGATCCGGTCGATGTCGAAGTCGTTGCGGGTCGCCGCGCCGGTGGACTCCACCGCGTCGATGACGAAGGCGACCGCGGTCTCCCGCGTGTACCTGGTGTTCGCGTGCCCGCTGTGGGCCGGCGGTGTGCTCATTGTCCTACCGTTCGGTGGCTGAACGGCCCGTACGGGTTCGACGAGACCGACGTGGCCGTCAATGAGTGAATGATTCATCTGAACGCCCCTGACTTTCGGCGGCGGCTAATCTCTGGCGACATTGCCGCCGATTCGCCGTAACAGCCGCCCCTGGTTGTCCCCTGATTGGTCGTGCGATTCCGAGTCTAGGACCGTGCATCTTGCAAATGCAAGTACATCTGCAAGGTCCATTTGTATTCACGCAGTTGGATTTTCGTGTATTCGCAGCCTGTTCCGACCGAGCCGACCGGGTGTTGCGCTATGGATGACTGCAGCCGAATTTCCCCGCGTGGATACCGAGCGCTGCCCGTCGCGCGGCGGTGTTGTCGCCGCTCGTGGCCTGTCGGGTCGGGTGCCGACAGGTCCGGCCGGGCGTGGGGTGGTGCTGTCGGTGGGAGCCGGCACGGTCGGGGCCGGTGCTCACCGTTGTGTCCGGAGGGCGAGTCGCGCGGTGTATTCGGACTGTTCCGCGTGGTCTCGTCCGCCTTGCCCTCTTGGTCTACCGCTTCTGTCAATGGAAGGGGAGCAGGCACACGCAATCGTGATGAAAACGAATCCGCTCGGGCGGTGGATCATTGAATCCGACCGGTTGCCAGGTTCTGATCCCATTGCCACGCAGATCAGTTCGGCAATTGTTCAGCTAACAATGGCGGCGACGGCCTCGGCGATAGGCGTCGCGCCTTCGACCAGCTCCAGGGTGGTGTGCACGGTGTTCGCGGCGGGCAGCAGGGCCGCGATCACCGCGGCTACGTCCGCGCGGGCGATACTGTCGCGACCGACCCGGCCCGTGCTGAGGGTGACCGATCCGGCGGGGGCGGAATCGACGAGCCGTCCCGGGCGCAGAATGGTCCAGTCCAGCTCCCTTGACCGCAGGTCTTCCTCGGCTTGGGACTTGGCGTCGAGGTATGCGAGCCAGACCTCGTCGCCGCCCGCCGTGGGCGGTTCTCCCGCGCCCATCGCGGAGATCTGCAGGAAGCGCCTGACCCCCGCCCGCTGTGCGGCGTCGGCGAGCAGCACCGAGCCGTTCTTGTCGACGGTGTACTTGCGCGCCGCGCCGCTGCCCGGCCCGGCGCCGGCCGCGAACACGGCCGCGTCCGCGCCGGCGATGGCCTCGGCCAACTCGTCGACGCTCGCCTGCTCGAGATCGAGGACGACCGGGACGGCCCCGGTGGCCGTCACGTCGTCGGCGTGATCGGGATTGCGGATCAGTGCACGCACGCGATGGCCCTGACCGCTCAACTGCTCGGCCAGGTGCAGGGCAATTTTGCCGTGTCCACCCGCGATCGCCACATCCATGGTCGATTCCTTCCTGTCGCGCTCGTGGTAGGGCAGGATCTCGCGGCGCGGAAGGTCCGCGTGCTTCAACGCTCGGGACCGCCCGGATTGCAGGAGGCCGCTACCGTTCCTTCATACCCGACGGCGGGTCGCCACGGCTCGAGGTTCCAGCTGGGCTTGTCGGGCTGCACCAGCCGTGCCCAGTGCCAGTGGCAGACGAACTGGTCGTACATCCCCGGCGAATCGGCGTCGGGGGAGTAGCTGCGCACCTCCGCCCACGCGCGCTGCTCGGCGCCAGGAAAAGTGGTGTCGCGGCCGGCCCGGGTCGGGAAGACCAGCAGCCTGGGGCCGTCTTCCCCCGTCGTCCACTCGACGCGCTCGATCAGGGGTTGACCGGCGTAGGGGTCGACGGTCGGTAGGGCGAGGGGCGTCGTGGACCGGGTCGGTGTCGGCGCGGCCGACGGTGGAGTGCTCGGCGTCGTGGTGGTCGGCGGTGGGGCGGGCGCGGAGGGCGTATCCGCACCGCATCCCGCGAGTCCCAGTGCGGCGCAGAGGCCGAGTGTCGCGAGCCGGGCCCGTGGCGCCCGGCCGCTGATGCGCTGCCGGAGTGTCACCGTGTGTCCCTCCTCGCGTCGCGCCGGACGGCGGCCGCCCGACCGCGTCGAACCCAGAGTAGCCAAACCCGGAATCGGCTGGGGGAGCGGCGTTCGCGTTGGGGAATATGACGGAAGACACTCCGGTTTAGTTGTGGAGTCATGCCTCTCGTGCATGGCAGACTCTATGGATGCGTTCCACGGAAGGTCGGCTCTTCGGCATGTCCCGTCACGAATCCCGTTTCCCGGCAACACAAAACGCGCACGAAGGTGGTCCAACCGTGCTTCGGATGATCCTCGGCGGCAAGCTGCGGCGACTGCGTGAGGGGTGCGGCGTCACCAGAGAACAGGCGGGCGAGGCGATTCGCGGCTCACACTCGAAGATCAGCCGACTCGAGCTGGGGCGCACCGGATTCCGCGAGCGGGACCTGATCGATCTGCTCGCCCTCTACGGGGTATCCGACGAGGCCGAACGCGACGAGTTCCTCGAGCTCGCCCGCCGCGCGAATGCCTCGGGCTGGTGGCATCGTGACTCGGACTGGCTGCCCAAATGGTTCGACACCTACCTGGGCCTGGAGCAGGGCGCCCGGCTGATCCGCTGCTACGAGCCCAGGGCGGTGCCCGAACTGCTCCAGACCGCCGATTACGCGCGCGCCCTGCTCACCCTCGCCCACCCGGAGGAGCCCGCCGATGCGATCGAACGCCGGGTGGCCCTGCGGATGCGCAGGCAGCACATCCTGGAGCGCGCCGACCCGCCGCAGGTGTGGCTGATCGTGGAGGAGTCGGCGCTGCGCAGGCCGATCGGCGGATCCGCGGTCTGGCGCGGCCAGCTCGACCGGTTGATCGAGGCGATCTCGCGGCCGAACATCACTCTGCAGGTACTCGCCGATCACGTCGGCGGGCCCGCGTTGACCGACGGCGGCTTCACCATGCTGCGCTTCACCGAGTCCGACCTGCCCGACATCGTGTACCTGCAACAGCTGACCGGCGCGCTCTACCTGGACAAGGAATCCGACCTGTCGGCCTACCGGGCGGTGGCCAATATGCTCTCGGTGCACGCCTCGCCGCCGCAGTACACGCGCGGCCTGCTCGACGCGCTGCGGCACCGCGGGCCCGAGACGGTGGACCAGCCCCGGGCGCGGTGAGCGCAGCGTCAGGGATTGGGCGCGATGGTGCCGATGATCGGATGCTGTGCGGGCTCGCCGCCGGGCCCGGCCAGCAGCCGCTTGAGGATCTTGCCGGTGTCCCCGCGCGGCAACGCGCTGAGGAAGGTGACATCGCGCGGCACCGAGAAGCGGCTCAGCCGGTTGCGGATGTAGGTGCGCACCATGTCCGAATCCAGCCCGGCCCCTTCTCTTTTCACCACGAACGCGGCCAGTCGTTGGCCGTACTCGCGGTCGGGGACGCCGACCACCGCCACCTCGCGGACCTGCGGCAGGAACGACAGCGCTTCCTCGACCGGACGCGGGAAGACGTTCTCCCCGCCGGAGATGATCATCTCGTCGTCGCGGCCGGCGATGTGCAGTCTGCCGGAGGCGTCGAGATAGCCGAGATCGCCGGTGTCGAGCATGCCGTCGGCCTCGTCGGGCGGCGCGGCGTTGACATAGCCGTCGAAGAGCATGTGATTGCCGACGAACACGTGCCCGGTGGCGCCGACGGGAACCGGCTCGAAGTCGGGGCCGAGCACCGCCACCCTGGTGCCCAGCGGCGGCCGGCCCGCGGTGGCGGGTGAGGCGAGCAGGTCGGCCGGATCGGCGACGGTGGCCCAGGAGACCTCGGTGGAACCGTAGACGTTGTAGAGAATTTCACCGTAGGTGTCGATGAAGTCCAGCACCGTGCCCGCCGCCAGCGGCGCACCGCAGCTCGCGACCACCCGGAGACTGGAGGTGTCGTAACGGGATCGCACGTGCTTGGGCAGTTCCAGGATGCGGTGCACCATGATCGGCACCACGATCATGGTGTGCACTTTGTGCTCGGCGATCAGGCGCAGGCATTCCTCGGCGTCGAATTGGCTGGGCAGCACCACCCGCGCGCGCAGGGCGGTGCTGAGCTGCAGGGCCGCCAGTCCCCAGGTGTGGAACAGGGGAGCGGGGATGAGCATGGTCTCGCCCGTCTCCAGCGGGATGCGCGAGAGCAGTGCCGCGATGGTGCCGAAACCTTTGGGCTGGGGCCTGCGCGCGCCCTTGGGAGTGCCGGAGGTGCCGGAGGTCAGCACGATGAACTTGCCCGGGTTGGCCGGCTTGCGGAAGCGGGTGTGGCCCATGCCCGCCAGGTCGTCGAGGGTGAGTCTGCCGGGGAAGGTATTCCCCTTGGTGCTGTAGCGCGGCAGATCGGAGTGCAGATACCGGACCAGAGGGTCGAATTCGTCGTCGACGAACAGCGCCGAGAGCTTGTCGCGCTGGACGACGTCCTCGATCTGGCGGGCGGGCAGGCCGGTGTTGATCAGCGCGACATCGATGCCGAGTTTGCCTGCGGCCACCATGGTTTCGACCATGCCGCGATGGTTGCGCGCCAGCAGCCCGACCGAGTCGCCCGCCCGCATGCCCAGTTCGGCCAGCGCGGCCGCGATCGCGGTGGTGCGGCGGTGCATCTCACCGTAGGTCAGCTCGCCGTCGGCGTCGACCAGCGCGGTGCGGCCCGGCTCGGCGATCGATCCCGCCGCGTATCCGCCCGCGAGATTGAAACCCCAGGCGGTGAGGGTGCGCAACTGCTTGATACCGACATCCGGGCGGCTGGGCACCACCCCGGCGCCGACGACATGCCGCAAAATCTCCGCGCGCCTGCGCAGCGGCGCGTTCTCCCCGTTGACGAGCACCGAGGTGGGCGCGCCGCGCACCAGGTCGGCCAGCCTGCGCAGGCCGCGCTCGGCCCAGGCGACGATCACCGCGTTGGTGGCCTGCTCGACGGCCGGATGCATACGTCCGGGCGCGAAGAGGGTGACCACCACGCGGGTGCGCCGTTCGTCGCCGAGCAGCTGGACCGAGGCGAAGCTGCCCTGCGCCGGGCAGACCAGTTCCAGGCTCTCGAACCACCGTCGGATGCGCAGCTGCACGGTGTGCACGCGTATCCCGCTGTGCGCGGTGCCCACCCGCATGCGGAGCATGGCGTGGCCGCCCACCGGCTCCAGCGGATCGCACGCGCCGATGCCGGAGAAGACGCGCGGGTAGGTCTGCGGTTCGCGGAGCAGGTCCCACACCGACTGGCGGGAAACGGGAAGTTCCGCGGTCACATCGAAGACGTCGGTAACCATCGGCGTGCAATTCTCGTCGGCCGGTTCGAACAGTTCGGGTCGGCGGAAACCTATTTGTAACCGGCAGTTGGCGATCCGGTCAAGCGTTTTCGGTTATTTCCGCGCACACCTTGTCCGGTCGCCCATCGAGGTGCCGGAATCGTCTGTGGGACAGCACAACGCGCTGGTCAAGGTGATGCGCTCCGGTCCGGCGGGCATTGCCGTGAGCGGTTGGTCCACTGTCGTGGGCGACTTCCCGGAAATCTGTGACGAGTCATAGTCTCGAGGGGGAAATCGCCCACGCCGCGGTAGTTCTTCCTACACCGGGAACAGGCTGTGCTTGCGCGGGTTGTTGCGCGGGCGGGGGTTCTTGTCGCGCAGCATCCGCAGCGCCTTGCGGATCTCCAGCCGGGTCTGCGACGGCTCGATCACGCCGTCGATGTATCCGCGCTCGGCGGCGATCCACGGGGTCGCCATCGTGGCGTTGTAGAAGTCGATCATCTGCTGACGCACCACCGGGCGCTGCTCCTCGGGCGTCTCGGCCAGGCGTTTGCGGCCGATGATGCCGACCATGCTCTCCGCGCCCATGACCGCGATGCGCGCGGTCGGCCAGGCGAAGCTGATGTCGGCGCCGAGCGGCTTGCATCCCATGACCGCGTATCCGCCGCCGTAGGCCTTGCGGGTGACGATGGTGACGATCGGGACCGTCGCCTCGATCACCGCGCGGAAGAAGCGGCCGCCGCGCTTGATGACGCCGTTGCGCTCCTCCTCGACGCCGGGCAGCACGCCCGGGGTGTCCACCACGAAGATCAGCGGCAGGCCGAAGGCGTCGCAGAGCCGGATGAAGTGGGTGGCCTTGTCCGAGCACTGGGCGTCCAGGGCGCCGCCGAGGACCTGCGGCTGGTTGGCGACCACGCCGACGCTGCGGCCGTCGACGCGGGCGAAGGCCGTGATGAGGTTGGGCGCGGTGGCCGCGGCGACCTCGTGCAGCTGACCGTCGTCGAAGATCCGCAGCAGGACCTCGTGCATGTCGTAGCCGACCTTGTCCGAGTCCGGGATGATCGAGTCGAGTTCGCGATCGTGCGCGGTGATCTCCGGCTCGAGGCCTGGATTGATCACCGGGGCCTGCTCGAGGCAGCTCGACGGCAGGTAGCTCAGGTAGTCGCGGACCCAGTCGAAGGCCGCCTGCTCGGTCGGCGCCACATGGTGCACGGTGCCGTTCTGCGCCTGCACCGCCGCACCACCGAGTTCCTCGGCGCTGACCGTCTCGCCGGTGACCGCCTTGATCACCTCGGGCCCGGTCACGAACATGTAGGACTTCTCGGTGGCGACGAGCACGTCCATGTTCACCGGTCCGTACACCGAGCCGGCCGCGCACTTGCCGAGCATGATGGCGACCTGCGGCACGAAGCCCGACAGGTCCTCCTGCCTGCGGCACATCATGGCGTACCAGGCCAGCGAGGTCACCGCGTCCTGGATGCGGGCGCCGCCGGAGTCGTTGATGGCGATGACCGGGCAGGCGTTCTGATACGCGAAGTCCATGGCCTTGGCGACCTTGCGGCCGAACATCTCGCCGACCGAGCCGCCGTGCACGGTCTGGTCGTGGGCGATCACCACCACGGGCCTGCCGTTGATCTCGCCGCGCCCGGTGACCACGCCGTCGCCGTACATGGCGTCGCCGCCGCCGGGCTGGCGCACCAGCTTGCCGATCTCGACGAAGGTGCCCTTGTCCAAGAGCAGCCGCACGCGCTCGCGAGCGCTGGGTATCTCCTTGGCCTTGCGCTTCGCGATTCCGGCCTCGCCGGCAGGTTCCTCGGCGAGCTCCAGGATCCCCAGCAGCTGATCCAGCTTGTCTCGCGTTCCGCTCATATGTTGTCTTGTCCTTCGAACTCGCCGTGGCGCCCGATCCGTCGAGTGGCCGAACGGAGGTGCGGCGCTCGACTCTATCTGTGATGAGACGCCTGGCACACCCCGGGATCGATTGTCATGGGGGGCGTCACAACGAACCCGGTCCCGGGGTGGGGACTGGAGGGCGCCGAGACGAGGGACCGGCCGGTATCATCGGCCACACCCGCCACGGCAGGTGCTGCAGTGTTCACGACGGATGGGGGCAGGCGATGCGACCGGCTCTGAGGTGCCTGGTCTGGGAACTGGACAACACGCTGTGGGACGGCGTGGTCAGCGACGCGACGAATACCGCGCCGCGGCCCGCGGCCATGCGGACCCTGCGGACGCTGAGCGAACGCGGCATCTGGCACGCAGCGGCCAGCCGCAGCGACCGCGACATGACCCTCGACCAGCTCCACCGGCACGGCCTCTACGAGATGTTCTCCGCGCTGGAGATCGGCTGGGGCCGCAAATCGGCGTCGATCGTGCGGATCGCCCGCACGCTGGGGCTGAGCCTGGACACCATCGCCTTCATCGACGACGAGCCGGTGGAACGCGCGGAGGTGCTGCGCGCACTGCCGCAGGTGCGCTGTTATGCCGCCCGCAATGTGGACGTGCTCGCCGCGCTGCCGGATTTCCGGGCGGTGGGCCGCTCGGGGCCGCACCCGACTCCGCCGCTCGGCTTCGATCGCATCCCGGCCATCTGAGCGCCCACGAGCGGGGACACGGTTCGCGTCCCGGCTCGTCCTGCCCCGGCTCGCCGATCGGTTCTAGCTCGCCGACCGAATGAAGCGGGCCGCCTGCTCGCCGATGAAGACGCTCGGCGCGTGGGTGTGCCCGCGCACCTGCAGCGGCATCACCGAGGCGTCGGCCACGCGCAGGTTCTCGACGCCACGCACCCGCAGGTCGGGGTCGACCACGCTGACCGGATCGCTGCCCATCCGGCAGGTGCCGATCGGGTGGTAAAGCGTGTGGGCGTAGTGGGTGAGGGTGTGCTCGAGGGTCGCTTCGAGGTCGGCGGGGGCGTTCGGCGGGTAGATCAGATCGCCGAGAATCGCTTTCATCGCGGGCGTTTCGGCGATCGCGGCGCAGGTGCGCAGCCCGGCGAGGATGGCTGCCCGGTCGACGCCGCCGCTGTCGGACAGGTAGCGCGGATCGATGATCGGCTTGGCCAGCGGGTCGGACGAGGCAAGACTGATGCGGCCCCGGCTGCGAGGGCGCAGCAGCACCGTGGCCAGGATGTTGCCGTGCTCGGCGGGCTCGATCAGGCCCTCGTTGTAGAACGGCGCGGGGGCGTAGACCAGCTCCAGATCGGGCTGGTCGAGCTCGGGCCTGCTCTTCACGAATCCGTAGGCCTCACCGACATTGGAGGTGAGCATGCCGCGATGGCGCAGCAGGTAGTTCACCAGTTCCAGCGGCTTCTCGGCCGCGAAGAGCGTGTCCTCGCAGGAGTAGCCGATGCCGGCCACCAGGTGGTCCTGCAGATTCGCGCCGACCTCGGGAGCGTGATGCACGACCGGGATACCCTGGCGCGCCAGCTCGTCGGAGTCGCCGATGCCCGAGAGCATGAGCAGTTGCGGGCTGTTGATCGCGCCGCCGCACAGCACCACCTCGCGGCGGGCCAGCACCACGAAAGTGGCCGGGCCGCGGCGGTATTCGACGCCGATGGCCTTGGTTCCGTCGAAGAGGATCCTGGTGGCCTGCGACTCGCTGAGCACGGTCACATTGCGGCGGCGCATCGCGGGGCGGAGATATCCGTCGGCGGTGCTCCAGCGCCGGCCGTCACGTTGGGTGACCATGGTCCGGGTGAAGCCCTCGGGCTGCGGCCGATTCGGCGGCTCGACGGTGAACCCGGCTTCCCGCACGGCGGTCAGAAAGGCCGCGGTCGACGTGCGGGGGCTGCGCTGGTGCTGGATGTGCAGCGGGCCGCCGGTGCCCTCATCGGGGTACTGGGCGTCCTGGACGTTCTCGATGCGCCGGAACTGCTCGACCGCGGCGGCGAAGCCCCACTGCTCGCCGGCCAGCAGCGCCCACTCGTCGTAATCGGCGCGGAAGCCGCGCACCCACATCATCGCGTTCATCGACGAGGAGCCACCGAACATCCGCCCGCGCGGCCAGTAGATCCGGCGGTCACCGAGATTCGGCTGGGGCTCGGTCAGATAGTCCCAGTCCAGATCGGAGCGGAAGAGCTTGGAGAACCCGGCCGGAATGTGGACGAACTTGTTCTTGTCCGCGGGCCCGGCCTCGAGCGCGACCACCTCCACGCCGGGGTCCTCGCTGAGCCGATCGGCGACGACCGCGCCCGCGGATCCGGTCCCGACGACGACGTAGTCGGCGGTGATCTGTTCTGAGGCCACGTTTCCCACTCCGATCTTCTGCTTGGGGCAAAGATACGAGCACCCGGGGTCGCCCCCGGCGGGTTTCGCCGCAGCGGGGGGCGTGGAACCGGGCCGCGGTGAGTCCTCAGGCCAGCCTAGTGTCCTGCTCGGTGCGCTTCACCGGGAAAACAGGCAAAACCAGTGCGGCGGGCGCGCTTTCGGGCACCACCGGATGGACCGGCGGGATGGGCGCGATCCGGCGGTACGGCTCGCCCTGCGCCGGGCGCTGATCCTGCTCGCCCTTGTTCGGCCAGTAGGCGGCGGCCCGTTCGGCCTGCGCGGTGATGGTCAGCGACGGGTTCACGCCCAGGTTGGCAGAGACCGCCGCACCGTCGACGATGCTCATCGTCGGGTAGCCGTAGACGCGGTGGTAGGGATCGATGACCCCGTGCTCGGCATCGGCGCCGATCGCGGCGCCGCCCAGGAAGTGCGCGGTGAGCGGGATGTTGAAGATCTCGCCCCAGGTGCCGCCCGCGATGCCGCCGATCTCCTCGGCGACCTTGCGCGTCACCTGGTTGCCGACCGGAATCCAGGTCGGGTTGGGTTCGCCGTGACCCTGTTTGGAGGTCAACCGGCGCCCGAACAGGCCGCGCTTGGTGTAGGTGGTGATGGAGTTGTCGAGGTTCTGCATCACCAGCGAGATGACGGTGCGCTCGCTCCAGTTCTTGGTGCTCAGGAAGCTCAGCGTGTCGAGCGGCTTGCGCAGCACCAGCAGCACGAACTTCAGCCAGCGCGGCAGCTTGCCGCCGCCGTCGACCATCAGGGTCTGCAGCAGGGCCATGAAGTTCGAGCCCTTGCCGTAACGCACCGGTTCGATGTGGGTGTCGGGCGTGGGGTGGATCGACGAGGTGATCGCGACGCCCTGGGTGAAATCCTGGCCCGGGTTCAGCTTCTTGGTCGCGGCGCCGACGATCGCCTCGGAATTGGTGCGGGTGAGCACGCCGAGCCGGTTCGAGAGCCCCGGCAGCACGCCCTTGTCGCGCATCTTGAACAGCAGTTGCTGGGTGCCCCTGGTGCCCGCGGCCATGACCACGTGGCGGGCGGTGTAGGCCTTCGGCTGCTTGCCGATGATCTTGCCCGTACGCTTGGTCTCGACGGTCCACGTGCCGTCCGGCAGCGGGAGCACCGCGGTGACCGTCGTCATCGGCACGACCTGCGCGCCTGCCTGCTCGGCGAGGTAGAGGTAGTTCTTGACCAGGGTGTTCTTGGCGCCGTATTTGCAGCCCACCATGCAGTCGCCGCACTCCACGCAGCCGGTGCGCTCCGGGCCGACGCCGCCGAAGTAGGGGTCCGGCGCCTTCTCGCCCGGTTCGCCGAAGAACACGCCGACCGGGGTCTGCACGAAGGTGTCGCCGCAACCCAGATCGTCGGCGACCTTCTTGAAGATCTCGTCGACCTGGGTCATGTGCGGGTTCTGCACCACGCCGAGCATCTTCTTCGCCTGCTCGTAGTACGGGCTGAGCTCCGCACGCCAGTCGGTGATGTCACGCCACTGTGCGTCGCGGAAGAACGGCTCCGGCGGCACGTAGAGGGTGTTGGCGTAGTTGAGCGAGCCGCCCCCGACGCCCGCGCCGCCGAGGATGAGGACATCACGCAGCAGGTGGATGCGCTGGATGCCGAAACAGCCGAGCGCGGGCGCCCAGAGGAACTTGCGGATGTCCCAGCTCGTCTTGGGCAGTTCGTCGTCGGCATAGCGCGCGCCCGCCTCGAGGACGCCGACCTTGTAGCCCTTCTCGACCAGGCGCAGCGCGGTGACGCTGCCACCGAATCCGGACCCGACGATGAGCACGTCGAAGTCGGTTTCACGCTGGGACATGGGCTCTCCTCGATCGGTCGGCAGTGACGCGCGTTACGCTAACGCCGACAGCTGCAACTGTCAACGAAAGCCGGTCGCTGCCTCTATGCTGTCGAGCGTGTCCCGCTACAGCCGCTCGCAGCTCGCCGACCTCAGCGGTGTTCCGGCGCGGACGATCCGCTATTACCACTCGCTCGGCGTACTGCCCAGGCCCGCTCGCGCGGGCAAGGAAGTCGTCTACGGTGACGAGCACCTGACCCGGCTGGGTGAGATCGCCGATATGCAGGCGCGTGGCCTGCGGCTCGGGGCGATCCGTGAAGTGTTCGATGCCCAGAGTCAGCAGGGCGCTCCCGCCGACTGGCGTGCCGTGCTCGATCCCCGCTATCCCGGCGCGCGCGACCAGACGGTGGTGCTCGACGACGACCAGCTCACGGCCCTGCTCGGTGATCGGCGCGCCGAGATACTGGACGAACTCGTCGCCGCCCAGTACATCGCCCCCTGTGAGGGGGGCTGGCGCATCCCCGATCAGCCCATGCTCAAGGGCGCGCTGATCCTCTACGACCTCGGCACCGATATCGCCCTGAGCGGCGCGCTGCGCAAACTGATCCGCGCCCGGCTCGCCGAACTGGCCGACGAGATCGTCGCGACCTTCCGCCACGCCCTGCCCGCCGGTTACGGCGGTGAGGGCATCGGCGCGGATCACCAGCGGTTCCGGGAACGCTTCCGCGCCGCCGCCTGCGAAGTCGCCGGCGCGACGCTGGCCGACGAGATCGACCGCGCGGTGTGCGAATCGGAGAGCTGATCGCTCGGCGCCGAGACCGGGAGGGACACGGGCGCGGGTCCGATGCCGATGCCGATGCCGGGGCGGGTCAGTCCTCCCGTGGTCTCGGGCGCTCCGAGTCGAGCACCCGGTCGATGGTGTGGTCGAGCAGTTCGGCGGCTCGTTCGGGGGAGTAGAAGTCGCTGAGCACCGCCTGCGACAGCCCGGCGATCACCACGGTGAGCAGTTCGGCGTCGCGATCGGCCGCGGCCGAGCCTTCGGGGCTGTCCGAGCCGGGGGCGAGGCCGCGAGCGCGGCGAATGTGTTCGGCCAGCGTCTGCTCCAGCAGCCGGGCAGGCGCGAGCGTTTCGCCGGGGAGCGTCGGGGAGCCGGTCAGGCGGGCGGCCTGGTAGGCGGCGAGGATCTGGGCCTCGTCGCGGCGTATGTCGTCGAGAGGCAGGAGTGCGCGCCCGATCATCTGCAATGCGAAACGGGGATCGGGCTCGGTGCCGAGGCTCTCGAACTGTCCGAGGAACCGCAACGCCATCGCGTCGATGACGGACTTCAGCGTCCCCAGCAGGAAATCCCTCTTCGTCCCGAAGTAGTACTGCACCAGGCGCACCGAGATCCCGGCTTCGGCGGCGACGGCCTGGAAGGTCGCCGCGTCCAGGCCGCCGCGCACGATGACCCGGCGTGCCGCATCGGTGATCTGGCGTCGCCGTGCGTCGTGGTCGGCCAAGCGTGGCACCGGCTGTCCCTTCTCTCGTCGCTGCGTGAACGAAGAGCGATGGTACGCCGATACCACTTAGTCGTTCGGCCTGCTGTGGCTGTCGATGCTCCGGAGTTCGTGGTCGTTTCGGCCGCCCTGGATCTGTCGGTCCGCACGGGTAGCGTGAGGGCGCTGTACGCCGGGGACAGGAGGAGCGGTGCGGGTCACGTGGGATCAGGTGTTCGCCTGGCGATTGCGTAGGCAGTTCGTGGCCGAACCCGTTGCGGGGGAGGGGGCCGCGGTGGCGGTGGCGGACCGGTTGTCGGGGGTGCAGGCGCAGGTGGCGTCGGCGGCGGAGACGGCGGTCGCGGTGCGGAGCACGCGGCCGGTGGCCGGGGCGGTCGAATCCGCGCTGGCGAGCGGGGCTCTGGTGAAGACCTGGGCGATGCGCGGCACCCTGCACGCGATGACTCCCGCCACCGCCGCGGCCGTGCTTCCGCTGATCGCCTCGGCGCGGACGTGGGAGAAACCGTCCTGGCAGAAGACCTTCGGTGCGAGCCCGGAGACGGTGGCGGCGCTGGCCGAGGCGGTCGGGCGGATTCTCGCGGGCGCCGTGCTCACCCGAGCCGAACTCGTCGACGCGCTGCTGGCCGACTCCGGCTTCCACGATCTCGGAACCGAGCTGAAGTCCGGCTGGGGCGCGCTGCTCAAACCGCTGGCCTGGCAGGGGGTGCTCTGTCACGGCCCCGCCGAAGGCAACCGGGTGACGTTCACCAGCCCGCACGCGCTGATCCCCGGCTGGTCGGATCCGGTAGCGCCGGAGATCGCCGCACCTGTCGCGATCCGGGGCTACCTCGGCGCCTACGGTCCCGCCGGGCCGGAGGTCTTCGATGCCTGGCTGACCCGTAACAGCCTGCGCAAGACCGTGGTGCGCTCGTGGTTCACCGCGCTCGGCGATGCGCTCACTCCGGTCGAGGTCGAGGGACGCGCCGCCTACCTGCTCACCGAGCACGCCGGCGAACTCGCCGCCGTCGAGCCGTCACGCGAGGTCCATCTCCTCGGACCGTTCGACCAGTACGTGCTCGGTCCCGGAACCGCCGACACCGAGCTGCTCCCGAAAGCCCATCGTGGCGGGGTCAGCCGCACGGCGGGCTGGATCGCCCCGCTGGTCGTGGACGCGGGGCGCATCACCGGCACCTGGGAATTCGATGGCGACGAGGTGATCGTGTCCATGTTCGGCGACGCGCCCTTGCCGAAGGGCTTCGACGACGCGCTCGAACGGCTGGCTCGTGCCACGGGCCGCGCCGATCTGCGGGTCGGGGCGCGATAGGCTGCGGCGATGGCGGAGAGTCCGGTGACGGCGACATTGATCGACACGGTCGCGTGGGTGCACATCGAGCACGGCAGGATCCTGTGCGGCCGCCCCCGCGGAAAGGACGTCTTCTTCATTCCCGGCGGCAAACGCGAAGGGGCCGAATCGGATCTGCAGACGCTGGTGCGCGAGATCCGCGAAGAACTGACGATCGAGCTGGTCCCCGAAACCGTCGCACCGGCCGGCTGCTACGAGGCATATGCGCACGGGCCGGAAAGCGGGCCGCTGGTTCGGATGGCCTGCTACACCGCCGAGTACCGCGGCACCCTCGCCGCCAGCAGCGAGATCGAGGAACTGACCTGGTTCGGTTACGCCGACCGGGAACTCGTTCCGCCGGTCGACCGATTGCTGTTCGACGATTTGCACGCGGCGGGGCAATTGCGCTGAGCCGGGCGCGGCATGGTCCGGGGAATCGACGGGCGCGCAACGAGGTTCTCCCCTCAGTCGACATCCGACAGCGCGGCAGAATCCGCGGAGAGGACCACAGATGCAGTTCTCCGTCAGTTACAGCAGTGCCCATTTCGGCGCCGATCCGGATCGGCTGGTGGCCTACGCGCGCCACGCCGAGCACTGCGGCTTCGAAGGTCTGTATCTACCCGAGCATCTGCTGCTGTTCCCTGGCGCGCAGTTACACGGCAACCAAGTTCCACCGGACCTGTCGTTCCTCGATCCGCTCGACACGCTCGCCTACATCGCCTCGGCCACCGAACGTCTCCTGCTGGGCACCGGTGTGCTGCTGTTGCCGTATCGGCATCCGGTGGTGCTCGCCAAACAACTGGCGACCATCGACGTGCTGTCGAAGGGGCGCATGCGACTGCTGACCGTCGGACTCGGAGCGTTACCGGAAGAGGCCGCCGCGACCGGCGTCGACTTCCGCGCACGCGGTCGCCGCGCCGACGAAGCGATCGATGTGCTGCGTCTGCTGTGGGCCGGCGGCGCCGAAGGCGTGAGTTTCCACGGCGAGTTCTTCTCGTTCGACAACCTCGTGCAGTTCCCCAAACCGTATCGGGCGACGACACTGCCCATTCACGTCGGCGGTTCGAGCAATGCGGCCGCCCGTCGCGCCGGACTACGCGGTGACGGATATTTCGCGGGTGGTGCGTTGATGCCGTGGGATCGCGCCGCGCAATGGGATCTGGTGCGGGCGACCGCGAAAGAAGCGGGGCGGGAACCGGAGGAACTGGAATACACCCGCTGGAGTGGCATCGATATGACCGACGAGCAGCTCGATGCCTTCGCCTCGCAGGGGGTGACCCGTGTGGTGGTGAGCGCGACCGCCGAGGACCCCGCCGAACAACACGACCAACTGTCGGCATTCGCCGAACGATTCGGCCTGGGCCGATCGTGATCCCGGAATCGCGACCCTACTGATCGGGTGACGGGCTGGAGGTGATCCGGCTTTCCGAGCCGGAAACAGGAGCGCCGACCGGCATCCGCACGAGAGGTGAAAGCGGATGCCGGATCGGCGATCAGGTGGTGACCGGTGCGCGGCCCGCCAATTCGATGAGGTGTTGCACGAGGGTGAGCAGCACGGTCTTGGCGGAATCGCGGCTGCGGGCATCGCACAGCAGGACCGGGGTGTGCGGATCGAGATCCAGCGCGTCGCGCACCTCGTCCACGGTGTAGCGCGGCGCGCCGTCGAAGCAGTTCACGCCGATGATGAACGGCAGCCCACGGCGCTCGAAGAAATCGACCGCGGCGAAGGAATTGCTGAGCCGACGGGTATCGGCGAGAACCACCGCGCCGAGCGCGCCACGGGACAACTCGTCCCAGAGGAACCAGAAGCGGTCCTGGCCGGGCGTGCCGAAGAGGTAGAGAACGAGATCGCGGTCGATGGTGATTCGACCGAAATCCAGGGCCACCGTGGTGGTTTCCTTGGACTCGACACCGGAGAGGTCGTCGACACCGGTGCTGACCTCGGTGATGAGTTCCTCGGTGCGTAGCGGCGTGATCTCGCTGATCGCCGAAACCATTGTGGTCTTGCCGACGCCGAAACCACCAGCGATGAGAATTTTGACCGACGCGGCCAAACGCTGAGATCCGGAATCGACCCGTGGGTCAAAGTTTTCTGATGCCATCCAAAACCGCTCGCAATACATCGAGATCGCCGGGGCCGGTTTCCGATTGCATCGGGGCCCGGAAGATCAGTTGTCCCTCGCCGATCAGGTCGCCGACGAGAATCTTCGTCACCGCAAGAGGAAGTTGCAAGTGTGCAGCTACCTCCGCGACAGATTGGGGCTGTGCGCAGAGCCGGACGATGATGCCGTATTCCGGCTCCGGCCTGCGCAGGGCCGGAGCCTTTCCGGTGGTGACGACCACCGTCAGCATGTCCAGATCATGGGCGGCGCCCATGGTGCGGCCGCGGATCAACGCGTAGGGACGGACCACCGGTCCGGCCGCGTCGTCGAAGAACGCCCCGCTCTCGCGTGTCATGACAATCTGGCGGGGGTGGACAGATAGTTGCCGACGCGCTGGACGGTCACGTTCATCTCGTAGGCCACCATGCCGAGGTTGGCGTTCTCCGCGGCCTGCAGCGCCAGGCAGGCGTTGTCACCCGCCGCGGTGACGAACAGAACCGCGCGGTCGAGTTCGATGACCGCCTGACGGACGCCGCCGCCGCCGAAACGGCTGCCCGCACTGCGGGAGAGTCCGTACAGCGTCGAGGACATCGCCGCGAAATGTTCGGCGTCCTCGCGGCTCATCTTGGTCGACCTGCCCAGCAGCAGTCCGTCGGTGGACAACACCACCGCGTAACGCACGCCGGCCAGTCGGTCCACCAAGTCGTCGAGCAGCCAGTCGAGGTCGCCGGATTTGGCAGTGCTCACTGTTGGCCTTCCTGTCCATCGTTGAGCCGCTCACGGCGGCCCTGCCGGGTTCCATTCTCTATGGCCGACATCAGATCGCGGGCTTGTTCGGGAGAACGTTCGCGCTCGGCGGACGGCTCCGTGGTGGGTGTGTGGGTCAGTTCCGGCGCCAGATTCTCCTGCCGCCTGCGTCGGGGCAGCTCCGGCCTGCCGTTGGGGGTGTAGGCCGACGGTACCGGGCGCTCGGGCGCGGTCCGCGGCGGGATAGCGGCCGGCGGCGCGAGCGTGGCCACCGACGCTTCGGGGCGCTCGGCCGAGGGCAGATCGGGGGCGGGCTCGTAGCGCGGCTGAGACACCGGCAGGGCCTGCTCGTCGATGATCTCGGCGGAGGGCTCCGGGGCGAGCAGTGCGGACGGGATGAGCACGACCGCGCGGACGCCGCCGTAGTTGGACTCCGACAGCCGCACCGACACGCCGTGCCGGACCGCCAGTCGCGCGACCACGAACAGGCCGAGGCGGGAATCCGAGGACAGACGCGCGACACCGAAGTCCGGTGGGTTGCGCAGCATCTCGTTGACCCTGGTCAGCTCGTCCGCGGGCATGCCCATGCCCTGGTCGGCGATCTCGACGACCACGCCGCGTCCGACGACGCTGCCCGACAGCTCCACCTTCGACTGCGGCGGCGAGTAGGAGATCGCGTTGTCGACCAGTTCGGCGATGAGGTGCCCGAGGTCGGCTACCGCGGAGCCGAGCACCTTGACATCCGGAATACGCAGCACCTGGACCCGGGCGTAGTCGAGGGTCTCACCGACCGCCGCGCGCACCAGGTCGACCAGCGGAATCGGGTTGCGCCACTGCCTGCCCGGCAGGCCGCCGCCCAGGACGATGAGGTTCTCGGCGTTGCGCCGCTCCCGGGTGGCGAGGTGATCGAGCCGGAACAGCGTCTCCAGCATCGACGGGTCTTCCTGCTTGGCTTCGGCCTCGTCGAGGATCTCCAGCTGGCGGTGCACGACGATCTGGCTGCGATGGGCGATGTTGAGGAACACCGCCTTCACGCCTTCCCGGGTGCGGGCCTCGTCGACGGCGGCGGTGACGGCCGCCGCGTGCGCGTGCTCGAAAGCCTGTGCCACCTGACCGATCTCGTCGTCGCCGTAGTCCAGGTGCGGGGTCTCGCCGGAGGCGTCGACGATTTCGCCGTCGCGCAGCTTGCGCATGGTCTCGGGCAGGCTGACGTCGGCGAGCGCGAGGGTTTCCCCACGCAGCTTCTTGAGCCTGCGGATGATCCGGTTGGCCAGCGCCAGGGCGATGAGGAAGGCCGAGATGCTGATCGCGAGCACGCCGCCGCCGGTGAGCAACGAATTGCGCGCGGCCGCACCGTAGGTTTCCTCGGCCAGTTTCTCGGTCCGCAGGCTGTGGCCGATCCACAGGTCGAGCAGCCCCCGGTTGAGCTGGTTGGCGGCTTCCTGCCAGTCGACCACGCTTCCGGGTAGATCGTCGCCGCGCAGCATCGCACTCTCGACCGCGGTCACCTGCTGCCAGGCCGGCGAGGCCAGCAGGGCGGCCGCCTGCGCCTGCTGGTCGCTGCTGGTATCGGCGGCCAACAGGTTGATCTCGGTGTGGTAGTAGCCGATCTGGTAGACCAGCTCCTCCATGGGGAGATCGGCGAGTTTCGCATCGGTGGCCGCAAGCGCCAGCGCCAGCGCGTTCGAGCGGGACATGCCTTCGGCGGCGTAGAGCAGCCGCACCCCTCGGCTGAGCTCGACGCCGATCTCGGCGTCCGGCGCCTGCTCCTGCGCGGTGCGCGTGCCCGTGGAGATCCGGTCGAGGATCTGACTGAAGAACCCGTAGGCGTCGAGGACCGGGACCTGCCGGACATCCACGCCCTGGCGCAGCTGGCCGAGGTGATCGATGATCGAGGTGAAGGCCGCCATTTCCTCGTCGTTGGAGTTGCCGACTTTCAGGTCGGCGGTCGCTTCCAGCATGCCGCGCACCGCGCCGTCCAAGCGGACCCGCGCGGCGGTGAGGGCAGGCCCGGCTGCCGCGTCGCCGGTCAGACTCGCGACCGTGTAGTGCCGTTCTTGCTGCAACGCCTCGACGAATTCGCGGGTGGCGGGCGTCGCCGCTTGAATTTCGTCGGCCCAATCGCGGGCCGCGCTTCCTTGATCGACCAGATAGCCCGCGGTTCCGACGCCGATCACCAGCAGTGTCAGACTCGGGACCAACGCGATTGCAAGGATCCGGCCTCGCACACCGAGTCTCGCCTTGAACATCCGCACAACGTAGTTGAGCGCACTACACGGCTGTCATTCCGGTCCCGGTGAGCGAGACTACTATTGACATGTCATGATCACTGTGCTGTGCGACACTCGAGGAGGCACCATGCCCGCGCCGACCGTCGCCGAGTTCGCCCGATTGGGCGCGCTCGCCGCCGTGCACAGCCCTGACCAGCGCGAGCGCGTCGCGATCACCGAAACCTTCACGGGCAAGACGCTCGGCGAAGTCCCGGTGGGCACCGCCGCCGATGTGGACGTGGCCTTCGGCCGGGCCCGCGCCGCCGCGTCCCGGTGGGCCACCCGGCCGGTCCGCGCTCGATCCACGGTGATCGAGCGTTTCCGCGCGCTGGTCGTCGCACATCGCGCGGAACTGATGGACCTGATCCAGGCCGAGTCCGGAAAAGCCCGATGGGCGGCCCAGGAAGAAATCATGGGCCTGATCTTCGCCGCGCGCTACTTTTCCCGCGTCGCGCCGAAACTGCTGTCGCCGCAGCCCGTGCCGGGGGCGTTCCCGCTGCTGAACCGCGCTGCGGTGTATCACCAGCCCAAAGGCGTGGTCGGGGTGATCGCGCCGTGGAACTATCCGATGCTGCTGTCCATCGGCGACGCGCTGCCCGCATTGCTCGCGGGCAATGCGGTGGTCGTCAAACCCGACAGCACCACCCCCTACTCCGCGCTGGCCGCCGCCGACCTGCTCTATCGCGCCGGCCTGCCGCGCGATCTGCTCGCCGTGGTGCCGGGACGCGGCACGGTGGTAGGCGCCGCGATCGTGGACTGCTGCGACTATCTGATGTTCACCGGGTCCACCGCCACCGGTCGCGCGCTCGGGCAGCAGTGCGGACGCAGGCTCGTCGGCTTCTCCGCGGAACTGGGTGGCAAGAATCCGATGATCGTCGCCGCGGGCGCGAATCTCGATCGCGTCGCCCGCGCGGCGGTACGCGCCTGTTTCTCCAATGCCGGGCAGCTGTGCATCTCCATCGAACGGATCTATGTCGAGCAGCCGGTGGCCGCGGAGTTCACCGAGAAGTTCGTCGCCGCGGTCCGCGCTGCTCGTCTCGGCGCGGCATACGACTTCTCCACCGACATCGGCAGTCTCATCTCCGCGGCACAGCTGGAGACCGTCACCGCGCATCTGGCCGACGCCACCGCGAAGGGCGCGCGGATCCTCGTGGGTGGACGGGCCCGCCCGGATCTGGGGCCGCTGTTCTTCGAGCCGACCGTGCTCGACGGAGTCGGCGACGACATGACCTGCGCGCGCGAGGAGACCTTCGGGCCACTGGTCTCGATCTACCCGGTCGCCGATGTGGAGGAGGCGATCCGACGCGCCAACGACACCGAGTACGGACTCAACGCGAGCGTATGGGCCGCGAGCCCGGCCGACGGCGAGGCGATCGCCCGGCGACTGCGCACGGGCACCGTCTGTGTCGACGAGGGGTACGCGCCCGCCTGGGGCACCACGGCCGCGCCGATGGGCGGGATGGGCCAGTCCGGTGTCGGGCGCAGGCACGGACCCGAGGGGCTGTTGAAATACACCGAACCGCAGAACGTCGTGGTCACCCGGTGGCTGAATCTCGACGCCCCGCCGCTGGTGCCGCCGGATCTCTGGCAGCGGATGCTCATGACGCTCGCCCGCTCGCTGCGCTTCCTACCGGGTCGCTGAACCCGGCCGCCGCGGCTCACTTGTTGATGATCATGCCCGCCACATCGGCGTTCTTGATCGGGGTCTCGGCATTGCGCTGACCCGAGCACAACACGTCGACGGCCATGATCGTGAGATCGACCGCGGTGCCGGACGGTTCGGTGGAGAGGTTGTCGCGCTCCTTGACGAACTTGGTGATCGTGATGCGCTTGGTGTCGGCGTCCTGGGTGACGTACTCGCCGCACGGGGTGTCGCCGCCGCGATTGAGCGCCCGCTCCACATCGGAGCACCCGCTTGTCGATGCCACGATCGCGAATGCCACGCTCGCGACGGTCACCAGACCGGTTCTGCCAACGGTGCCGATCATCCGGCTCCTCCTGTTCTCCGGTCGAGCGGACGGCCGCGCGATCCTGTGTGGCCCCCGCGGTGAGCCTAGAGCGCGGCGCGCAGGACTTCGTGTCGGGCCCGGCCTGTGGTCAGCCGGTGGCGATACGCAGCGGTATCTCCAGTTCCGCGGCGGTGAGCGAGCCGTGCTGGCCCACCATCGCCGATTCCAGCGGCTCGGCGGCGCTGCGGATCACCCCGCCGCCTGCGCGCGCCGCCACCACCAGATCACCGATGCGCGCCGCGGCGTCGGGTGTGACCAGCGGTCCGAACCAGCCGCGTGCGATCACCTCCGCGCGGTCGAGCACCACGAAATCGTCGCCGAGCATCGCCTGCCAGGCAGCGGCGACATCGGCGGTGGCGCCCTCCTCGGTGTAGACGTGCCGGGCGCGCGCCTCACCGCCCAGCCGGCGCACCCCCGCGCGTAGTTCGGCGCGGGTGTCGAAGTCGACGGGGTCGGTCATGTCGACCATGCCGTGATCCGCGGTGACCAGCAGTGCGGCGCCCGCGGGCAGGCGCTCGGCGATGGCGGCCGCGAGCCGGTCGACGTGGGAGAGTTCCAGCAACCAGGCGTCCGAGGTGGTGCCGCGCACGTGCCCGGTGGTGTCGAGTTCGCCGTGATAGGCATAGACCAGGGAACGGTCGCCGGCCCGCAGCGCGGTGATCGCGCCGTCCACCAGATCGCCGAAGGAGAAGCCGGGCCGGAATTCGCTGCCGCGCAAGGCGGCCCGGGTGAGCCCGGATGCCGCCTGATACATCGGCGCCACCTGTGCCACCCGCACCCCGGCGGCCGCCGCGCGTTCGAACGCCGTCGGCCTCGGCTGGAACTGTTCGGGAACGAGTTCGGTCAGCAGATTCTCCACCGGATCGTGGCCCTGGCCCTGCAGATGCCAGCGCAAGGGGTTCACCAGCCGGTCGTATCCGGGCACATTCATCAGGTAGCCGACGATGCCGTGCTCGCCGGGCGGCGCGCCGATGCCCAGCGAACTCAGCGAGGTCGCGGTGGTGCTCGGGAAGCCGGTGGTCAGCGGGATGCCCGCCAGGCCGGACAGGAAGGGCGCCGCCTCCGCGTGCCGGGCCAGCAGTTCGGCGCCGAGACCGTCGACGAGCAGCACGCACACCCGGGTGGCCGTCAGGTCGAGGCCGAGACGGTCGTCTTCGCCGGGCACGCCCAGGCAGGCCAGTGCCGAGGGCAGCAGGTCGGACAGGGAACCCGTTCCGTAACGGGGCGCGTCGAACATTCCGCCAGGATGCCCCGGCCGGTCCGGCGCGGCAAGGTTGGCGCCGCGGCGGCGCGCCGGTAGACAGGACGGGTGAGCTCACCCCGCGCATTCCGTTTCGGTGTCAACATGTTCGTCGCGTCCTCGCGCGCCGAGTGGATCGGCAAGTGCCGCAGGGCCGAAGAACTCGGCTTCGATGTGCTCGGCGTCGCCGACCATCTCGGCATGCCCGCGCCGTTTCCCGCCATGACGCTCGCCGCCGAGGCCACCGAGCGTCCCAGGCTCACCACATTCGTCCTCAACGCCGCCTTCTACAACCCCGTCCTGCTCGCCAGGGAAGTCGCTGCCGTCGACGGGTTCACCGACGGGCGCGTCGAACTGGGTCTGGGCGCGGGCTATGTGAAGGAGGAATTCGACGAGGCAGGCATCGCCTTCGAGTCCGGCGGCAAGCGGGTCGAGCATGTCGAGCGAACGGCCGTCACTCTGCGGCGGTTGTTCGCCGACCCCGAGTACCGGCCGCGCCCCGCCCAGCCCTCCGGACCGCCGCTGCTGATCGCGGGCTGGGGCGACCGCCTGCTGTCCGTGGCAGCCCGGCACGCCGACATCGTCGGTTTCACCGGCGCCCAGTCGGCCACCGCCGCCGGACCCCTCCTGCTCGCCGGCGCGGAGAAGATGGCCGACCGCGTCGCCTATGTCCGTGCCGCCCTGGGGGACCGGGCCGACCGGGTCGAATACAACCTCCTGCTGCAGAAGGTGGTCGGCCCTGAGGAATCCGCCGCCCTGCTCGAGACCTACCGCCCCGCCTTCACCGAGGAGGCCGCCGCGAATCCCGCGGACATCCCCACTCTCCTGACCGGTTCCCCCGAAGCGGCCGCCGACCGCCTCCGCGAACTGCGAGAACGTTTCGGCATCAGCTACTTCACCGTCCTCGAGGACAGCATGGAGGCCTTCGCCCCGATCCTCGACCTCCTGCGTTGAACGCGCGGGCCGTGTCAGGAGGAGCGCCGGGCGGCGGCGTGGACGAGGACTGCCCGGCTCGTCCGCCCCGGCGTGCCGGATACCCGGTGCTGCGCGCGGGTCGGTCTCGGCTCGGGTGACCGCGGCGGAGCTGGTACGGCGGGTTACACATTCTCGAGCGTGATCGGCGCCGGTGAGCGAGCGCAATACCGTTGTGCGGCAGAAGATCTGGGCTTCAAGTGATTCGGTGAGCGGAAAGCCTTGCCTCGGCGGACGGCGACGCTAGGATCGCTCGAATGGATTCGGAGAAGGGGAGTTCGCGGCGTCCGGACACGGTGTACCGGTCGACCGGCGCGACCCCCGGGGCGCTGGTGTGTTGTGGTGCCGTCGCGATGGTCAGCCTGATCGCGGCGGTCAGTGGAGTTGCGGTGCTGGCGGGGTCGGTGGGCACGCTGTTGTTCGCGCCGATCGCGTGCGAGATGGCGTGGGCGGCGTGGCGGCGCAGACCTGAACTGGTGATCGGCGACGAGGCGATCGAACATCTGTCGTTCGGCCGGATCGCCTGGAGCAATGTGGATCACGTGCGAGTGAGCAGGGAGGGCCGCGAGCAGATGCTCGAGATCGTCCTGCGCGGCGGATCGGTCCGGGCCTGCCCCCGGGTGCCGGTGCGGGCGCTGCCGGTGCGGGTGCAGGCGGTGTTCGGCGCCATCGGCCGGCATCGGCCGGAGGTGCTGATCGGCGCCGAACGGGTAGAGCTGCCGGTGAATACGGTGGGGCGCACATTGTCCCGAAACCCGGCTGCCCCGTCGGAACCCGCGCAGTCGCTGGGCTCGGGCGTCACCCCGGCGCGGGCGATCACCGCGACCGTGCGCGAGGGTCACCGCCGGCGCACGAGCCTGCGCGCGGCGATCAGGCGACGGCCCGCTCGGCCAGCCAGGCCGGGAAATCGGTGAGATCGGTCAGTATGTAATCGGCGCCGGCGGCGCGCAATTCGTCGGCGCCGCACGGGCCGGTGGTGACGCCGACGGCCACCGCGTCGGCGCCTTTCGCGCCGCGCATGTCCCCGGCGTGATCGCCGACGAAGACGTGCGCCGCGTGTTCACGCAGCGCACCGGACTTGGCCCCGGCCCACAGGTCGCCGACCACCGCGTCGACCTGCCAGCCGAGATGCTCCAGATGCAACTGCGCGAACGGAGTGTGCTTGCCCGTCACCACCAGCACCCGGCCGCCGCGCTCGGTCACGGCGGCCAGCGCGGCCGCCGCGCCGGGCAGCGCCGGTATCTCGGCGACCACCGAGGGATAGAACTCGCGGTAGCGGGTGATGAAAGCGGGCACGAGCTCGGCGTCCAAGCCTGCCTCCGCCAGCAGCATCGGCATCGGCGGGCCGAGCTTGTCCACCACGTCGGCACCGCGGACGGACAGCGAGAATTCTCCGGCGACCACATCGACCGCCCTGGCCACCCCCGGCCGGGAATCGATGAGTGTCATATCGAGGTCGAAACCGACGGTCCAGCTCACGCCTCGACCCTAACCGGCGCCGCCGGCCTTCGCCCGACCCCACCGGGCCGCGACCGGAAGCATCCGCGACACTGACCGCATGCGTGTGGTCGTGGTGAACAGAGGCGAGATCGCGGTCCGGATCGTGCGGACCGCCCGGGCGCGGGGATATCGCACCCTGGTCGTGCATACAGGCGCCGAGCGCGACGCACCGCAGGTCCGGCTTGCCGACGAGGCCGTCGAACTGCCCGGCGAAGGCGTGCCCGCCTACCTCGACACGGCTGCGGTGGTGGCTGCCGCCGCGCGCGCCGGGGAGGGAGCGCTCGTGCATCCGGGCTACGGATTCCTCAGCGAGAACGCCGATTTCGCACGCGCCTGTGCCGAGGCCGGTCTCGTCTTCGTCGGACCGGACCCCGCCGTGCTGGCTGCCTTCGGTGACAAGGTGGCCGCCCGTGCCGCCGCCGAACGGGCGGGCCTGCCGGTGCTGCCCGGCACCTCGCTCGGCGCGGATCTCGACACGGTGGCCGCCCTGCTGGCCGCCAACCCCGGTGGGGTGATGGTCAAGGCCGCGGCCGGTGGCGGCGGCCGCGGCATGCGCGCGGTGCGCGAACCCGGCGAACTCGCCGTCGCCTACGCGCAATGCCGCGACGAGGCGCGCGCCGCTTTCGGCGACGATCGCGTCTTCGCCGAAGCGTTGGTCACCGAGGCCCGCCACATCGAGATCCAGGTGATCGGCGACGGACGGCACGCGCGCGCCGTGGGTGATCGCGACTGCAGCGTGCAGCGGCGCAGGCAGAAACTGGTGGAGATCGCCCCAGCCGCCGGCCTCGGTGCGGAACTGCGCGCCCGTCTGTATCGCGCGGCCGTCGGCATCGTCGAATCCGTGCGGTGTCGCGGTGTGGTCACGGTGGAATTCCTGGTCCGCGGCGACGAGGCATGGTTCCTGGAGGTCAATCCGCGCCTGCAGGTCGAACACACCGTGACCGAGGAGACCACCGGCCTGGATCTGGTGGGCATCCAGTTCGACCTGGCCGCCGGCCGCGGCCTGGCCGAACTCGACCTGCCCGACACCGCCCCGCGCGGGTATGCGGTGCAGGCGCGGGTGAACGCGGAGATCTTCGACGCCGGGGGACAGGTGCTGCCGAGTTCGGGGGTGCTCACGCGCTTCGACACCCCGACCGGCGCGGGCGTGCGGGTCGACACCGCCGTCTATCCGGGCATGCGTCACACCGTGCATTTCGATTCACTGCTCGCCAAGATCGTGGTGCGCGCGGACTCCCGCGCCGCGGCGCTGCGGCGCTGCGCCGACGCGCTGGCCGAGACCGTCGTCGCCGGTGTGGGTACCAACGCGCCGGTACTGCGGGCCGTGCTGGAGGCGCTGACCGCGTCCGAACCCGTGGACACCGGCTGGTTCGAACGCCACGTCGGCGAATTCGCCCGTGCCGCCGAGGAATACGCCGCGCCGGAGGTTCCGGTCGGCACGCCGGTCGCGACTGCCGCGGCCTCGGATCCGATCCTCGGACCCGAGGAGGCGGCGTTCACCACGCCGATGGGCGCCACGGTGGTCGAGCTGGCCGAACCGGGCACGGTCGTCGCGGCGGGCGCGCAGGTGGCGGTGCTCGAGGCCATGAAGATGCAACACGTGCTGCGCGCGGAGCGGCCGTTGCGGGTGCTGCGCAGGCTCGCCGAGCCGGGGGACGTGGTGGACCCGCAGGCGGTGCTGCTGGTCTGGACGCCCGCCGAGCACGACGGTGAGCGAGCCGACATCGCCGCGGTCGACCTCGACAGCATCCGTCCCGATCTGCGTGAGGTCCTGGACCGTCGGCGCGGTGTGCTGGACGAATCCCGGCCGCAAGCCGTCGCGAAACGTCACCGTCTCGGCAGGCGCACCGCCCGCGAGAACATCGACGACCTCGTCGATGCCGACAGCTTCGTCGAGTACGGCGGTCTCGCCGTCGCCGCGCAGCGTTTGCGCCGCAGCCCCGAGGACCTCATCGCCAACACTCCCGCGGACGGCCTGATCGCCGGCGTGGCCACCGTCAACGCCGATCGCTTCGGTGAGGAGGCCGCCCGCGCCGTCGTGCTGTCCTACGACTACACCGTGCTGGCGGGCACCCAGGGCATGCGCAATCACGCCAAGTCCGACCGCATGCTCGAACTCGCCCACGAACAGCGGCTGCCGGTGGTGTTCTTCACCGAAGGCGGCGGCGGACGTCCGGGTGACACCGACTACTCGGGTATCTCGGGTCTGGATCTGACCACGTTCCGGGCGATGGGCGCGCTGTCGGGACATGTGCCGCTGATCGGCATCGTCTCCGGCCGCTGCTTCGCGGGTAACGCCGCCCTGCTCGGCATGTGTGACGTGGTGATCGCGACCCCGGACGCCAATATCGGCATGGGCGGCCCGGCCATGATCGAAGGCGGCGGCCTCGGCGTGTTCCGGCCGGAGGACATCGGCCCGGTCGAGGTGCAGCGGCGCAACGGCGTCGTCCACGTGGTCGCCGAGGACGAGGCCGACGCGGTCGCCATCGCCCGCCGCTACCTGTCCTACTTCCAAGGCGCGACCAAGCAGTGGGAGGCCCCCGACCCGCGGTCGGCCCGGCACGTGGTGCCGGAGAACCGGCTGCACGCCTTCGACATCCGCGCCGCCGTCGAGGCGATCGTCGATGTCGGTTCGGTGCTGGAACTGCGCCGCGAGTGGGGCGTCGGCGTCGTCACCGCGCTCGTGCGGGTGGAGGGCAGGCCGTTCGGGCTGATCGCCAACGACTGCCATCATCTCGGCGGCGCCCTCGACGCCCCCGCCGCCGACAAGCTCAGCGCCTTCCTCTCGCTGTGCGACGCGCACGGCCTGCCGATCGTCTCGCTCTGCGACACACCGGGATTCATGGTCGGTCCGGAAGCCGAGAAGCACGCGACGGTCACCAAGTTCAGCAAGCTCTTCATCGACGCCGCACGGATGCGGGTGCCGTGGGGAACCGTCGTGCTGCGCAAGGGCTACGGCTTGGGCGCCCAGGCGATGGCCGCGGGTTCGTTCCGATCCCCGCGGTTCATCGTCTCCTGGCCGACCGGTGAGATCGGCGGCATGGGACTGGAGGGCGCGGTGCGCTTGGGATTCGCCAAGGAACTGGCGGCGATCGCCGACCCGGCCGAGCGGGCGAAGGCTTTCGACAATCTGGTCGCCGCGGCCTACGCCAGCGGCAAGGCGCTCACCGCCGCGACCGTGTTCGAACTCGACGACGTGATCGATCCCGCCGACACCCGTCGCTGGATCCGGCTGTTGCGCTGACCGGGGAGGCGACGGGGAAAGGGTTTATAGACAAGCATGTTCGCAAACACTATGGTCGAGTCATGACCAAGTTCGACGGCAAGATCTGCCTGATCACCGGGTCCGCGGGCGGGCTCGGTCGCAGTACCGCCGAGGCGGTCGCGGCCAAGGGCGCGTCACTGGTGCTGACCGACATCGACGGTACGGGACTCGAGCGTACCGCCGCGGATCTGCGCGCGGGGGGAGCCACCGTGCATGTGGCCGAGGCGCTCGATCTCGCCGACCACGACGCCGTCGTCGCGTTCGCGGGCCGCGTGCACGAACGGCTCACCAGCGTGGACGTCGTGATGAATGTGGCCGGCATCGCCACCTGGGGCACGGTCGACCGGCTCACCCATGAGCAGTGGCGGCGCACCATCGATATCGACCTCATGGGACCCATCCACATCATCGAGTCGTTCCTGCCGCCCATGATCGCGGCCCGGCGCGGCGGTCATCTGGTCAATGTCGCCTCCGCGGCCGGGCTTTTCGGCCTGCCCTGGCACGCGCCCTACAGTGCGGGCAAATTCGGGCTGCGCGGCGTGTCGGAGGTGCTGCGCTTCGATCTGCGCAGGCACCGCATCGGCGTCAGCCTGGTCTGTCCGGGCGCCATGAGCACGCCGATGGTGAACCGGCTCGAGATCGCGGGCGTCGACCGGGAATCGGCAGCGGTGCAGCGCGGTATGAAGCTGTTCCTGCGCCATGCCGTCAGTGCGGAAGCGGCCGCGAAGTCGGTGGTGCGCGGCGTGGAACGCAACAGATATCTCATCTACACCTCCCACGACATCCGCATCGGGCACTGGGCGCAGCGGTACTTCCCCCCGGCCTACAACCTCGCCATGCAAGGCCTGAACCAGGCCATGCAGCGCTATGTCGACAAGCCCGGTGTGCTGCGCGATTAGCGGATGCGGGCGCACCCCGTTCGTTGTCGTACGATCGCGGGAACGACTGCGCCGGTTGGTGACGAAGGGGGAAAGGGTGCCGGAGACGCCGGGAGACACGAACTCCGGTATGGCGGGGAAGCGGGACATCCGTCGCCGTCGTCTGGAACGCTGTAGGCCCGACCTGCCGGTCGGCCGTGCCGCCGATACCCGCCCGAGGACCACGCTGTGAATCGCGATCTGCCCGAAGATCCCGCCGAAGCCACCACCATGCCGATCGAGAGCCCGACAGCGCGGGAGGGGTCGTCGACCGCGGAATCGCCGACGGTGGAGATCACCCGCGCTTCCGCCGCGCCCACCGTCGAGATCCGCACCGCGCGCACGGTGCGCGGCAGCGGCCCCCGCTGTCCGGGCTGCGGCGCGGAGAACGTCACCGGCGGCGCCGTCTGCGCGTCCTGCGGGCTCGATCTGACCGACAAGCGGATCGCCCTTCCCCTCACCGACGCACCCGCCGACCGGTTCGAAGCCGATCTCGGCGCGGTCTGCCTGGTCACCGACCGGGGCATCCACCATGCGCGCAACGAGGACGCCGTCGCCGCGGCCGTCGTGGAGGGTGAGCACGGTCCGCACACCACGGTCTTCGTCGTGTGTGACGGGGTGTCCACCTCGTCGGATCCGCAGGCCGCGTCCGGATCCGCGGTCCGCGCGGGGGTTCAGGCCTGCCTGCGGGCGCTCGAGCAGGGCCTGCCCGCCGCCGAGGCGGCGCTCGCCGGACTGGTCGCGGCCTCCGACGCGGTCCGCGCGATTCCGAACGAGGAGCACAACGCGCCCTCGTGCACCTACGTCTCGGCGATCGTGCGCGGCGCGGGCGGTGGCGCGGTGGACGTCACCGTGGCCAATGTCGGTGACAGCCGCGCGTATTGGCTTTCCGACCGGCCGATCGACGCCGACGACACCCACATCCCGTCACAGCGGCTGACCGTCGACGATTCCTGGGCGCAGGCTCTGGTCGACGCGGGCGCGATGGACGAGCAGGCCGCGATGAACGATCCCCGGGCGCACACCCTGCTGCGCTGGCTCGGCGCCGACACCGACGAGCGGCCGTGGTCGGAGCACGCGGTGCGGACGTTCCGGGCACGCACATCCGGCCGCCTGCTGCTGTGCAGCGACGGTCTGTGGAACTACCGGCCCGAAGCGGATCAGCTGGCGGCGCTGGCCGCGGCCGACGATCCGATGGCGGCGGCGCGCGACCTCGCGGATTTCGCCGTGCGCAGCGGTGGCAACGACAACATCACCGTCGCCATCGCGCCGATCTCCTGATACGGCAGACGAGCGCACGGGCGCCCGGCCGCGCGCCGACCGCGGTCAGTGACCCCGATCGTCGTAGCCGGTCTGTTCGGCGGAGATCCTGCGCATCCTGCGGTGCTCGGCGGTGATCAGCCCGATGCCGAGCACCAGGAACAGGGCGATGCCGATCCCGCCGATCAGCGCCCAGCCCTCGAATCCGTAGCCCGCCGCGGTCATGGTGAGCCCGACGGTCACGATCCCCAGGCCGACGAGGAACATGCCCGGCCAATTCATGGGGTCTTCGATGGACTCACCCGCATGGGACCGGCTGGTACGGGTGTGATCGGGGAAGTTCCCCGTTTCCGGATAGGCCTGTTCGGGCCAAGGCACGTGGGCTGTCATGACGAGCTCCTCTCAGCGCGCCGGCGAACACGTGAAGGATGAGATATCCCCGGTCTACGCCGGTCGGGCGGAGGGGTCAACCTCTGCGGTGACAGGGTTGCTCCGGCGTGCCAGACTGTAGACAGCTCGCGCGACCGCAGTCGGCCCCAGCTGCACCGATCTGGAGCAGATCCAGGGAGGTTACTTCCATGGCAGTCGATGTCACGCTCTCCATCCACTCCCGCTACACCGAGGCGAATCGGCCCGGTGTTCGGTGGTCCTACGCGGAGTTCGTCGACCGCGACCACCGATGTGCGGTCGTGCGCATCGAAGGCGAGCTGGACGCGCTCGCCCAGCACCGGTTCTGTCAGGCACTCGACAACGCCGTCCGCTCGGACTGTGGCGCGGTCGTGGTCGATCTCCGCGCCACCTTGTTCTTGAGCCTGCGGGCCGCGGCCGCCCTGGGGGAGGTCCAGGCACCGGCCGCCCGCCGCGGAGTCGACGTCCGGGTGGTCACCACACGCCCCGAGATCGAACGTTCGCTGGAGCTCACGGGCGTGCGCTGCCGTTTCCATCGCTATCCCTCCATGCACGACGCGCTCGCGCTCTGACCCCTCCGATCGCCGCCGCGCCACTGTTTGACGGCTGGGGACGCCGGGTACGCGCCCTCCGAGCGTGGACTGGCAACCGGATGTCGAGACATCGGCCCGGCTGTCCGTGGACACGGTAGGGATGCAGCGATGCGAACGAGGTGGCGATGATCATGGGGGAACGGGCGTGGCAGCAGCCGACAACGGCGGCGACGACCATAGGGGTTCGAGTGCCCGCGCGCCCCGAGCAGCTCACCATGTTGCGAGCGCTGGCCGAGACGATAGGGCATATCGCGGACTTCGCGATAGACGAGGTGGCCGATATCAGACTGGCGCTCGACGAGGTGGCCACCGCGCTGGTGCTGGATGCTGTGCCGGGCTCGGAGCTGGACTGCGAAATGGACTACGGCCAGGATCGGATGTGCGTCCGGGTCAGGGGACTGACGCGGTCGAAGGACGCGGTGGCCCAGTCCGGATTCGGCTGGCATATCGTCCGCACCCTCACTGATTCGGTCGAGGCCTTCCAGGAGCCCTACGACTTCGTCGTCCGCGGATATCGCACGGCCATCGAGTTCGACTGGTCACGATGGAACACCCGGCCGCGTCTGGTGTAACCGGTCCCCGGCGGCGCGCGCCACATCCCAGCAAACAACGTTTACCGATCGGTCGGTTCGGGTAACCGATAGATCGGCATGTTTGCCGGAAGCGGACGTTTCCGACTTCTGCTTCCGACTGGTTGCGAGGGATGAGGGCTTGAGCGCGAACTTGATGATCGTGGACGACGACGACCGGGTCCGGCGGGAGCTGCGAGTGGCCCTGGAGGACGAAGGCTACGACGTCTCGGAGGCCCACCAAGCCGAAGACGCGCTGAGCCGCTTACGCAACAACGGCGTGCCCGACGTGATGATCGTGGAATTGACACTCGGCGATATGGACGGCTTCGAGTGCATCCGCGAGATCCGCCGCGACCACGACGTGCCGATCATCGTCATCAGTTCCCGCGACGACACCCACGATGTCGTCGCCGCGCTCGAAGCGGGCGCCGACGATTTCGTCACCAAGCCTTTCGAGATCAAGGAGATCTCCGCCCGCATGCGGGCGCTGCGCCGGCGCGCCCGGCTGGCCGCCGAGCGTGAGGCGCCCCGCGAGATCGCCCTCGACGCCGACGAGAAAGCGCCTCTGCTGCTCGATCGCGAGGGCGGATTGGTTCGCCGCGGCGACCACGAGGTCAAATTGACGCTCACCGAGTTCCGCCTGCTGTGCGAACTCGCCGACGTGCCCGGGCGTGTGCTCAGCCGCGCTCAATTGCTGGAGAAGGTCTGGGAAGAGAATTTCTTCGGTGACGAACGCATCGTCGATGTCCATATGCGCCGACTGCGCACCAAAATCGAAGCCGACCCCTCGGATCCGAGCATCGTGGTGACCGTGCGCGGCCTCGGCTATCGACTGGACCTGCCCAGATAATCGGTATTTTCACGCGGAAGCGTTGTGCCTGACGTCACGTTTGGTCTGCCCGATCCCGGGCTACGAAACATATACGTAACGCAATCGCAAAGAGATCGACCAATTCACCGCAAAATTGGTTGGTGAAGCTGGATAGGTAGACGGACCCGTTGGGAGTTGTATGTCACCGCAAACCTTGTCCACGTACACCGCGCTTTCGAACGAGCCCCCGCATGCCACCTCGCTTCGAGGTGCCGCCCACACGGCGCGGCCGCGCCCAGTGACGCCACCGTGGGAGGTCTCCGACCGGGTCGGGACCGCACTGTTGCGCGCGCCGCAGTTGGGTGACGCAGCGGAGATCTGGCGGATCGCCAAGGAATCCCGTGTGCTGGACACGAATTCGAGCTACGCATACCTGCTGTGGTGTCGTGATTTTCCCGGCACCACCGTGGTCGCCGAAGTCGACGGCAAGGTCGTCGGTTTCGTCATCGGTTATCTGCGCCCCGAGCGACCCGACACCGTATTCGTCTGGCAGGTCGCCGTTTCGGCGAGTCAGCGCGGCCGGGGCACCGGTACGGCGCTGATCGAGAATTTGCTCGATCGCGTCTCCCCGCACGGCGTCACCGCGCTGGAAACCACTATTTCCCCCGATAATCCGGCCTCCATCGCGATGTTCGCGGCGGTCGCCAGGCATCGCGACGCGGAATTCACCAAGCGTCCCTTGTTCGAGCCGGACGTGTTCCCCGACGAGCACGCCGCCGAAGAGCTTTACGAAATTTCGCCTATCACCAAGGAGATTCGATGATCAGCGCGGATACAACCATTTTCGAGTCGCTCGAGTCCAATGTCCGCGGCTACTGCCGCTCGTGGCCGACAGTGTTCACCACCGCCAGCGGCGCCTGGCTGCGCGACGAGGAGGGCAAGGATTTCCTCGACTTCTTCGCCGGCGCGGGCGCGCTGAACTACGGCCACAACAACCCTGTGCTCAAGCAGCCGCTGCTGGACTACATCGTCGGCGACGGCATCACCCACGGCCTGGACATGTCCACCGCGGCCAAACGTGAGCTCCTCGAAACCCTGCGCGATACCCTGTTCGCCCCGCGCGGGCTGGACTACAAGGTGCAGTTCCCCGGCCCGACCGGTGCGAACGCCGTGGAGGCCGCGCTCAAGCTGGCCCGCAAGGTGACCGGCCGGGAGACCATCCTCAGCTTCACCAACGCCTTCCACGGTATGACCCTGGGCGCGCTGTCGGTCACCGGCAACGCGGCCAAGCGCGCGGGTGCGGGTGTTCCGCTGGTGCACGCCGCACACATGCCCTACGACGGATACTTCGACAACACCACCGCCGATTTCCAATGGATGGAGCGCGTCCTCGACGACACCTCCTCGGGCTTCGACCGCCCGGCCGCGGTGATCGTCGAGACCGTGCAGGGCGAGGGCGGCGTGAATGTGGCCCGCGCCGAGTGGCTGCGTCACCTGGCCGGGCTGTGCCGGGAGCGCGAGATCCTGCTGATCGTCGACGACGTGCAGATGGGGTGCGGGCGCACCGGCCCGTTCTTCTCCTTCGAGGTCGCGGGCATCACCCCCGACATCGTCACGCTGTCGAAGTCGATCGGCGGCTACGGCCTGCCGATGGCACTCGTGCTGTTCAAACCCGAGCTCGACCAGTGGTCGCCGGGCGAGCACAACGGCACCTTCCGTGGCAACAACCCCTCGTTCGTCACGGCCCGGGTCGCGCTCGAGCACTTCTGGTCCGACGGCGCGCTGGAGGCTTCGACCAAGGCCAAGGGCGAGCGGGTGGCCGGCGAGTTGGCCGCTGTCGCAGCGCAATTCCCCGGTCTGTCCAGCCGTGGCCGCGGGCTCGTGCAGGGCATCGCCTTCGAGGACCCCTCGCAGGCGGGCAAGGTGTGCCAGGTCGCCTTCGAGCGCGGGCTGCTGGTGGAGACCTCCGGATCCAGTGACGAAGTGGTGAAACTGCTTCCGCCGCTGATCATTACCGACGACGAGTTGGACGAGGGCCTGAAGATCCTCACCGGCGCCATCGACTCGGTGTGCACCGGCTGGGACCGTTCGGCCACGAGGACAGGAGTTCAGGGATGATCGTTCGCACCACCGCCGAGATCACCGGCACCGACCGCGACGTCGCCGACGAGGGCTGGCGCAGCAAGCGCATCGTGCTCGGCGGGGACGGAGTCGGCTTCTCCTTCCACGAGACCACCATCGATGCGGGCACCACCCATGTGTTCCATTACCGGAACCACATCGAGGCGGTATGGCTGATCGAGGGTGAGGGCACGCTCACCGACCTGGACAACGACCAGGTGTACGCCCTCGGCCCCGGCAGCATGTACCTGCTCGACGGTCACGAGAAGCACCGGTTGGAGGCGCGCACGCGCATGCGGATGATGTGCGTGTTCAACCCACCGGTGACCGGGCAGGAAGTCCACGACGAGAACGGAGTCTATCCGCTGGTCGCGGCACAGGCCGGCTGAGAGGAGCGACGAGAATTGTTGCAGCAGACCATCGATCGCGATTCGGATTCGATGGAACGCATGGACCGGTATCCCACCCGCACGCCCGAGCGCGCGCCGCACATCGAGCGGCGCGACCCGGTCGTGTGGGGTGAGATCCGCAGTGACGAACTGTCGACCTACGATCGCGACGGCTTCGCGATCATGGACGCGCTGTTGACACCGCACGAGGTGGCCGAGTTCCGCGCCGAGATCGAGCGGCTCATGGTCGATCCGTCGCCGGCCGGCGACGACCGGGTGATCCGGGAGAAGGGGTCGAACCAGGTGCGTTCGGTCTTCGAGGTGCACAAGCTCAGCGCCGCGGTGGCCGACCTGGTCCGGGAGAGCCGGATCGCCGGGCCTGCGCGTCAGGTCCTCGGATCCGAGGTGTATCTGCACCAGACGCGGATCAACTACATGCCGGGTTTCCGCGGCACCGGGTTCTACTGGCACTCGGACTTCGAGACCTGGCACGCCGAGGACGGCATGCCCGCGCCGCGAGCGGTGAGCCTGTCGATCGCCATGACCGAGAACTATCCGTTCAACGGCAGCCTCATGGTGATGCCCGGGTCGCACCGCACCTTCGTGCCGTGCGTCGGCGCAACGCCCGAGGGGCACTATCGGCAGTCGTTGCGCGAGCAGCAGATCGGTGTGCCGGCCACCGACGACATCACCACACTGGCCGACCGCCACGGCATCCGGCAGTTCACCGGCAAGGCCGGCTCGGCGCTGCTGTTCGACTCCAACCTCATGCACGGCTCGGCGTCGAACATCACGCCGTTCCCGCGTTCGAACATCTTCCTGGTGTTCAACAGCGTGGAGAACACGCTGGTGCAGCCGTACGCGGCCGCGGCTCCGCGTCCGACCTATATCGGCAGCCGCGACTTCACGCCGGTGTGAATCGCGAGGTGGAACCGGCGTTCGGGCAGCTCGACAGGGGCTGCCCGAACGCCGGTTCGCGGTGCCGGGATTCACCCGAGTGCGCGGTACAGCGCGATCCAGCTGTCCGGCGGCACCGAACCGACGGGCGTGTGCGTCGCGATGTCCGCTTCCGCGCATGCCGCGCGCACCCGCCGGGCCGGGAACCGCGTCGCCAGCGACGCCGCCAGTGAGCCACCGATGCCGAGGAAGCCGAGTTCCACCAGTTGCCGGTAGCCGGCGAGTTCGCGGCCGGCCAGCAGCGCCCGTTCACGCCGGTGCAGGTGCAGTACCGCGGCATCCACGCGGGGAATCGGCCGGAACCGGTCGCGGGCGATGCGCGGTCCCAGGCTCATCCGCACCGTGGGCCAGTGCGTGACAGTCGATTTCGTCCACCGCCGGTAGTCGCCGGAGTACTTGCGGGCGAACTCGCGCTGGGTGAGCAGTGTCGCCGAAGTCATGTGCCGGGCGGCCAGACACCAGCGCAGGATGTCGGTGCTCGCCGCGAACGGGATGTTGGCGACCACAGCGAACGGCTCCTGCGGTGCGTGGACGTCGCGGAAGTCGGCTCGGTAACAGCGGATTCGGCGATCACCGGCGTATCGGGCCCGTAGTGCGGCGGCATAGCGGGGATCGATCTCGTAGGCGAGCACACGACCCGCCACACCGAGCAGTTGCCCGGTGAGCATGCCGTCGCCGGGACCGATCTCGAGCACGAGGTGGTCGGGGCCGACGCCGGAGGCGCGCACAACGACGCGTGCGGCGCCCGCGTCGGCGAGGAAGTTCTGGGAGAAACGTCTGCGCGCGTCGGCCCGGGTGTGGGCAGGACGCGGAGAACGACGATGGCGGGACATGGGTGTCCTTGTCAGGAGTGGCCGAATTAGGAGGGTGATTCGCCCGGACCCATGCCGGGGCACGACGAGACGCCGCGTCAGCGGTCGGCTCGATGCGGTCAGCGCCGTGGGGCGCCCGGTCGGTGACCGGTCAGCGAGAGATTCCCGTGGCGGTGCGGTGCGCCGGCGCAGGCCGGGCAGTCGCGCGCAACCGGATGAAGTAGGTGCGCACTGCGAGCGCGCCCGGTGACGATGACTCCATGGGCGTACCGTATCGTCCGGCGCCCCCGCCGATCCACCGATTTTTCCGGGCTGCTCTGCCGATCCTCCGGTTCTGCAGCCCTCCGGGACGCCTCAGGAGTGGAGCGCCTGCCCCGCCTCGGCCCGCCACCGCGCGGCCTCGGCCGCGTCGCCGCGGCGTTCGAGCACTTCGGCCAGCAGCGACATCGAGCGTGACTCGCCGTACTCCGCGGCCACCCGCCACCAGGCCTCGGCGGCGGCGTGCGCACCACGCCGGAACAGCAGCACTCCCAGATCGTGGGCGGCTCCGGTGTGGCCCGCCTCGGCGGCCTGCGCCCAGAGCCCGCACGCCTGCTCCTCCTCGCCGCGGTCGTACATGCCGGTGCCCAGGTCGTAGAGGGCATTGCGGTAAGCGGCGCCGGACTCCCCGGACTGCGCCGGTGCGGCCGCGCGCTCGGAGGCCGGGGACGGGGTCGGAACCCACGCCTGCTCCGGCGCGGGTCCGGCGGCGGCGACCGGTGTACCCGGCCAGGCCGCGTCCGGGGCATAGGCGGGCTCGGGCGATGTGCCCGCCGAGGCCGGTTCGGCCTGCGGCTCGGGCGATGTGCTCGCCCAACTCGGTGCTTCCGCGGGCAGGGCGGATGGGGTCGGCCGGGCTTGTTCGGCCGCGGGCTCGGTCGATGTGGCCGGCCAGGTGTGTTCGGTCGCAGGCTCGGTCGCGCCGGATCCCGCCGATTCCCACAGCTGCTCGAAGGAGGGCAACTCGGGCAGCAGCGCAGACTGCGGGCCGGTCACCGGCTCGGTGGTCCGGACGGGCTCGGGGATCTCCCATGCGGTCTCCGGCAACGGGTCCGGCACGGCGGTGAGCCGGGGCGGGGCAGGCTCGCGACGGCCGGCCGTCGCGGCGGCCGGTGCGGGTCGTTCCTCGGCGACGGAGGGCCGGGCGGACACCGCACCCCAGGGCGGCGGGGTGTACTTCATCGTCATCGTGGCGTTCTCGTCGACGAAGGGCGCGGTGGGCTCGGTCGGGGGCGCGGTATCGAACCGCCGGACCTGCCGCTCCTTGGGCACCCGGCTGTCGGTGAGCCGGTCGTCGGCGTAGGCGCTGTCGGTGTACGCCGGCTCCGGGGACACCGGATCCGGCTCGGCCTGCGTGGGCGCGGCATAGGCCTCGGGCGGTAGCCACTCCGCGTCGGCCGAGCCGCTCGTCGTGACCGCCGGCGTGACGGAGTGGGCGGGAGCCGTCGCGGGCTCGGGTGACGCGGGGGGCTGCGAGGACACGGGGGTTCCGGAGGACACAGCGGTTCCGGCGGGGACATCGGTATCGGAGGGCGCGGCAGTATCGGTGCCCGCCTGCCGCGTCGGATGGCGCGTGCCGGGCCGCACCGGTGCGATCCCGACGCCGACGACGAGATTGGCGAAGTTCGGCGGGCCCTCACCGAGGCTGCACCACAACGCGACGATGTCGTTGGGGATGTCCTCCACGAGCATTCCGTAGTTGCCCGTCCAGTTGCGGTGCGCGCCCGCCTGATCGACCCAGACCGGGGTCAGTGAGAATGCCGCGTCCACGCCGGTCGGGACGAGTTCGACGGTCACGCCGCGGGCGAGCGCGTCGCTCCAGATGTCGACCCCGGTGAGCTTGTGGCCGTCGAGATCGATATAGCCCTGCTGGACCGACAATCCGAGACCGTGCCCGCGCAGCCCCGCGGGCGGTGCCTGCGACAGCAGCGTCATGTACAGCAGGATCGGTTCGGAACCGATCCGGTCGGTGTACATCGGATAGACCATGCTGCCGTTCCACAAGATCGGCTCGGAACCGGTGTAGCGGGCCGCCAAGGGTTGTTCGCCTGCCGGATTCCGTTGGTGCCATGGGGAATACGGCTCGTTCATGTGCTGGCCTTCCGCTTCGCGCCTGGATCTGCGCACCGCCTCCCGCATGGGCGCGGCGGCTCGAGCGTACTCGGCGCGCTCCGGGGTGGCGCGATGATCCCGGGGCGTGCGAATCGGACAGGTGCGGTGCGTGCCGGGTGCACGACGACGGCCCTGCTCATTTCGGTGTGTGCCGCCAATCCACGCGTTGCAGCGTCGACCAGTCGTCGCCCGCCCACTCCCAGATCAGCCGTGCGACGACCGCGGGATCGGACACCGTCGTCGCGAAATAGTGATCGCGCCGCTGGCTGTCGTGGATCTCCAGGGTGTAGTCGACCGCGGAATTGCGGTAGGTCTGGATGAAGGTCTGCTCGTCGTGCGGCTTGCCCACGATGAGGAACGGCGTCGCGGCCAGGGTGTCCAGGCTCGGCACCCAGGTGTAGATCTCCCGCTCGGTCATCGACGAGTAGGTGTGCTCGCCGCCGATGTCGACTTCCACCTCGCGGTGCTCCACGCTCGGTTGCTCGGGCGCCGGACCGGTGCTGTAGGGGCGCGCGTCGTAGAGCTCGTAATCGAAACCGGTGATCAGATCCTGTAGCAGCTGTCGCACCGGCGCGGCCGCGTTGTCCAGTGCACCGGGTACCCGGGGCCGGTCGCCCCGGTCGGCGGAGGTCACCCGCACCGCGAACCCGGCGGCCTCGATCCGGACCCCGGCGTGCGGGCGTGAAGCCTGCACCGCCGCGTTCCAGGCCTGCAATCCGGCGACGACGACCAGGCGAAGGTCGTCGTCGAGGGGTCTACCGGCCTGCGCCCGTAGATAGTCCGGGATCTCCCCGGGCGTGCGGATCGCGCCGACCGGCACGACCACATACTCGAAACTCACATCCACAACGTAACTTCCGGCGGGCCCGCGCGGGAGGGTCCGGACGAGGCAACCTGACATCGGATGTATCGAATCGGCGCGCCGCGGCCCCGCCGGATCACGAATCGTGCTCGAAACGGTGCGAAACCGCCCCCACGGTCACCGTGCCGGGGGAGTGGGAGCCGTGGGGGCGGGGACGGCCGCACCGCCGGTTCGAGGCGTCGCCGACGAGGGCGCCGGCGCGGTGGTCGCCGCCGGAAGGGTGTCCGGAGTGCCCGCCGACCGGATCGGAACCAGCCCGGCGACCGCCACGATCAACCCGGCCGCCGTCAACGCGAGTCCGGTGTCGATCAGCACTCTGCCGGTCCGGCCCCGTGCCTGCGGGGGCCGCGTCACATGCCAGGTGCACGCGAACACGAAGGCGAGTACCGCCGCCACGAGCAGGCAGACTCCCGATCCGGCCAGCACTTCGCGCACCGCGCCGCCCACCCCGCTTTCCTCGCCCCACCGGCCCTCGGCCCGCCACGCACGGGCACGGGAACGGACCGATCCCGGTGAACCGGAAAGTAACGCAGCCGCCGGGTGGTCGCAAACCCTGCTCGCGGCGGGGCCGTAGCGTGACGGACATGAGCGAACACCTGGTCGTCATCGGGGCGGACGCGACCGGAATGGCCGCGGCCTCACAGGCCCGCCGCCATCTCGACCCGCGGGCACTGCGCATCACGGTTTTCGAATCCGGCGGCCACGCGTCCTATTCCGCGTGCGGCATCCCGTACTGGATCGGCGGACTCGTCGACACCCGCGATGATCTGATCGCGCGCACCCCCGAGGAACATCGAGCCCGCGACATCGACCTGCGGCTGCACACGGAGGTGATCGAACTCGACGTGCCGGGCAAACGCGTGCGCACCAGGGCCCGCGCCACCGGCGAGGAATCCTGGACCACCTACGACAAGCTCGTCGTCGCCACCGGCGCGCGCCCGATCCGTCCGGATCTGCCCGGCATCGACGCCCGGGGCGTGCACGGGGTGCAGACTCTCGACGACGGCGAGGCCCTCATCGCCACCCTCCGACACACCGAGGGCAGGCGCGCGGTCGTCATCGGCGCGGGCTATATCGGGGTGGAGATGGCCGAGGCGCTCATCCAGCGCGGCTACCAGGTGCGGGTGCTGCACCGCGGTCCCGCGCCCATGACCACCCTCGACCCCGATATGGGCGGCAGGGTGGCCGAGGCGATGCGCGGCATCGGCATCGAGGTGATCTGCAACGCCGAGGCCCGCGCGGTGCGCACCGGCGCCGAGGGCCGGGCCCGTGCGGTCGCCACCGCCGACGCCGAGTATCCCGCCGATGTGGTCGTGCTCGGTCTCGGCGTGCGTCCCAACACCGATCTGGCCAGGGCCGCCGGCCTGCCCTTGGGCGAATACGGCGGACTGCTCACCGACCTGTCCATGCGCGTGCGCGGCCACACCGACATCTGGGCGGGTGGTGACTGCGTCGAAGTGCGCGATCTGGTGTCCGGACGCGATCGCCACATCCCGCTCGGCACGCACGCCAACAAGCACGGTCAGGTGATCGGCGCCTGCCTCGCGGGCGGCTATGCGAGCTTCCCCGGCGTCGTCGGCACCGCCGTGAGCAAGATCTGCGAACTCGAGGTCGCGCGTACCGGGTTGCTGGAGCAGGACGCGCGTGACGCCGGCCTGCAGTTCGTGACGGCGACCATCGAGTCGACCAGCCGGGCCGGGTATTACCCCGGCGCCGCCCCGATGACGGTGAAGATGCTCGCCGAACGCCACACCGGGCGATTGCTCGGCGTGCAGATCGTCGGTAGAGAGGGCGCGGCCAAACGTGTCGACATCGCCGCGGTGGCCCTCACCGCGGGCATGACGGTGGAACAGATGACCGCGCTGGATCTGGGCTATGCGCCGCCGTTCTCCCCGGTCTGGGACCCGGTGCTGGTCGCCGCGCGCAAAGCCGTCAAGGCGGTGCGGGAACGCGGTTGAGCGCTACTGCGCGCCGGCCTGGGCCGCGAGGAACATGTAGCTCTTCTCCTCGGTTCGGGTGCGGATGCGCCAAGTGCCATCGACCCTGGCGAAGGTGTCGAGGTACCACAACCCGCACAGCATCAGCTGCTGCGTGCCGTCCGGCCCGGCGATCATCATCGGGTTCTGGCACATGGTGCGTCCGGTCGCGGTGTCGCCGTCGACGGTGATCGAGGAATTCGATATCAGATGCTGGAAGGCGGGGAAATGCGGCAGCGTGACCGACAGGAACTCCTTGGTCGCCGCCAGATCGCCGGCGGGCCCGCCCATCGCGGTGTAGTCGATATGGGCGTCGGCGGTGAACAACTCGTCGAGCAGATCCCACCGGTGGGTGTCGATGGCATGGGCGTAGCGGACCATCAGATCTTCGATCTCCATGCGGTCGGAGATCTCCTGCAGTGACAGCATCGGCGTGATTCTGCACTATTCGCGCTGGGGCGGCAGCCAATTGACGGACGCGACTATGGTGAGTTGATGAGCTCCGACGGTAGCCGCGCCGCGCGCCCCGGCCGTCGTCCCGCCACCCGGGCCGGCCGGACCGGACGGGTGCTGACGAGTGTGGCGGCGATCCTGCTGCTCGTGCTCACATCGGCCTGCGGCTCCGGCAGCGAGCAGCGTTCCACGCGCGGCGAGGTGGTCTCGGTGGCCCCGATATCCACCATGACCGAGGCCGAGACCTCGCAGTTCCTCACCGATCGCACGCTCGAGGCGCCCGTTCGCAACGGCGTGCAGGCCTCCCGCGTCGAGTACCGCACCATCGGCGCCACCGGGCAGCCGACGACGGCCACCGGTCTGATCGTCCTCCCGGAGACCGACACCGAAAGACTGCGCATCGTCAGCTACGCGCACGGCACGATCCTGCGCAAGGACGAGGCGCCCTCGGTCGGCGGCGCGAACGACCGGGCCCGCACCATCGCGTTCGCCGCGGGCGGCGCGATCGGCGTCGCCCCCGACTATCTCGGCCTCGGCGAAGGCCCGGGTCGCCACCCCTATGCCCACGCGCCCAGTGAGGCGAGCGCATCCTTGGACCTGCTGCGCGCCGCCCGCACTCTCGCCGAGCAACGCGGTCACACCGTCGACCCCGACGTCTACATCCTCGGCTTCTCCCAGGGCGGTCAGGCCGCCACCGCGCTCGCCCGCGAATTGCACGACCACCCGGACACCGGCTTCGCGGTCGGTGCGCTCTCCGCCGTCAGCGGCCCCTATGACATCCGCGAAGCCCAGACCCCGGCCGCCTTCGACGGCCGGGTCGACCCACGTGCCGCCGTGGTCTACCTGGCCTACTGGGTCACCGCGATGAACCGCATCTACCACGTCTACGACAACCCGTCCGAAGCGTTCCTGCCGCCCTACGACGAACACGTCGAAGACCTCTTCGACGGCTACCACGGCGTCCTGGACATCGCGGGCCGTCTGCCGGGAGCCCCGAGGGAACTGCTGACCCCCCGTTTCCAGGAATGGGCGATGGTGCCGACCGGCCCCGCTCTGCAGGCGATGGACGACAGTGACGGCACCTGCGACTGGACGACCACCGCCCCGGTCCGTCTCTACGCTTCCGCTGCCGACCGCACCGTCCCGGCCACCAATACCGAGAAGTGCCTCGAGACCTTGCGCGGGGAACGCGTCGAGCACATCGACCTGACTCCGATGGATCACGGCGCGACCGGCACCGCGGCGATCGGCGAGACCCTGCTCTGGTTCGACCAGCTCGTCGCCGTGGGGTGAGCCGGTTCGCGGGAAGATCGCCGAAGAGTGATCGAGATCTCGGAAAGAGGCGATCGTCGATGCCTGCGCAAACCGGAAGGTGCCGCCGGATGGGGGAGGTCCGGCGGCACCTGATTCGGGTCGCGATTCGCAGGGGGACGAATCGCATGCCAGCTCGGGGGGTAGCTGGCTGATTGCCAGAATACTCCGCCGGTCGCGTCGGTGCACCGGTCTTCACAGTATTGAAATCTTCGATCGCCCATGCCGCACCATCGAATTCGAGCCGGAGCGGTGCCCGAGTGGCACTGCCGGGGCGGTCGACCGGTTCGGCCCCCTGGCTTCACTGTTTGCTAAACTCTGCAATCGACACCCGCGACTCGCGCGGGAGGTCGACATGTCGAAGGGAGTGGCCACCATGCCGGGACTGAGCAGGCCGCTCTACCAGATGAAGGCCGACTTCTTCAAAACCCTCGGCCATCCCGTCCGCATCCGCGTCCTGGAGCTGCTCAGCCAGCGCGAGCACGCGGTATCGGAGATGCTCGCCGAGATCGGCGTGGAGGCGGCGAACCTGTCACAGCAGCTGTCGATCCTGCGCCGCGCCGGACTCGTGACCGCCCGCCGTGAAGGACTCTCGGTCACCTACGAACTCGCCACCCCCGAGGTCGCCCAACTCCTGGCCACCGCTCGCGCCATCCTCACCGGGGTGGTCGCGGGCCAGGCCGAAGCGCTCGAGCAGCCCGCCTAGCCGGTCTCCATCCGCATCCGCACCGGCCACGCACACTCCTTGATTGCAGCTTTTCTAAACTAACTACATTGCACCTTTGTGAAGGAGAGATCCGCAATGACCGATTCCATCGCCACGGCGACCGCGCCGACCACGCACGAAGCTGTCCTGGCCTGGGTCGCCGAGATCGCGGACCTCACCGCACCCGACGAGATCGTGTACTGCGACGGCTCGCGCGCGGAGTGGGACCGGCTGACCGATCTGCTGGTCGGCAAGGGCACCTTCGTCCCCCTGGAAGCGAAGCCGAACTCGTTCTGGTGTGTCTCCGATCCCGAGGACGTCGCCAGGGTCGAGGACCGCACGTTCATCTGCTCGCAGGACCGCTCAGACGCGGGCCCGACCAACAACTGGGTCGATCCGGTGGACATGCGCACGGTGATGACCGAGCACTATCGCGGGGCGATGGCCGGGCGCACGATGTACGTGATCGCCTTCTGCATGGGGCCGACCGATGCCGACGACCCGAAGATCGGTGTCCAGATCACCGACTCGGAATACGTCGCCGTCTCGATGCAGATCATGACTCGCTCCGGCACGCCGGTGTGGGAACTGCTCGGCGACGACCGGGAATTCGTGAAGTGCCTGCACTCGGTCGGCGCCCCGCTCGCGCAAGGCCAGGCCGACGTGCCGTGGCCGTGCGACACCACCAAGTACATCTCGCACTTCCCCGAACGCCGGGAGATCTGGAGCTACGGCTCCGGTTACGGCGGCAACGCGCTGCTGGGCAAGAAGTGTTTCGCGCTGCGCATCGCCTCGGTCATCGGCCGCGACGAAGGCTGGCTGGCCGAGCACATGCTGATCCTGAAACTGACCTCGCCGCAGGGGAAGACGCACTACATCGCTGCGGCGTTCCCCTCGTCCTGCGGCAAGACCAACCTGGCCATGCTCGAGCCCGCGCTGCCCGGCTGGAAAGCCGAGACGGTCGGCGACGACATCGCCTGGATGCGCTTCGGCGCCGACGGCAGGCTCTACGCGGTGAACCCGGAGGCCGGGTTCTTCGGCGTCGCACCGGGAACCGGAGCGAAGACGAACCCGAACGCCGTCGCCACCATCGAGCGCGGCAACTCGATCTTCACCAACACCGCCCGCACCGACGACGGTGACATCTGGTGGGAGGGCCTGACCGACGACAAGCCCGCGCACCTGATCGACTGGCGTGGCCAGCGGTGGACCCCGGAGTCCGGCACGCCCGCCGCGCACCCGAACTCGCGCTACTGCACCCCGATCGAGCAGTGCCCGTCGGTGGCCCCGGAATGGAACGATCCGGCCGGCGTGCCGATCTCGGCGATCTTCTTCGGCGGCCGCCGCGCCACCACCATCCCGCTGATCGCGGAATCCTTCGACTGGAACCACGGCGTTTTCACCGCCTCGGTGCTTTCTTCGGAGACGACCGCCGCGGCCGCGGGCGCGGTCGGCGTGGTGCGTCGCGACCCGATGGCGATGCTGCCGTTCCTGGGCTACCACGTCGGCGACTACTTCGCGCACTGGGTGTCGATGGCGCAGCGCGAGGGCGCGCAGCTGCCGAAGATTTTCCAGGTCAACTGGTTCCGCCGCAGCCCGGAGGGGAAGTTCCTGTGGCCCGGCTTCGGTGACAATATGCGCGTGCTCGAGTGGGCGCTGAACCGTCTGGACGGCACGGCCGAGGCCGAGTGGACGCCGATCGGCAATGTGCCCACCGTCGAGTCGCTGGATCTGTCCGGCCTGGACGAGACGGATCGGGAACTGGCCGCCCAGGCGCTGGCCGTCGACGTCGAGGAATGGGTGAACGAGACCCGATCCATCGACGAGTGGTACGCCACCATCGGCGGCAACCGGTTGCCCGAGGAACTGCGCGAGCAGCTCGCCGCGCTGAAATTGCGGCTGGCGGCCAGGAGATGAGTATGCGCGCACTGTTGCCCTCCTGGTCGGAGTGGCGTCCCGCGGTCCGCGCGCCCGGCGCGGACCTGATGGCCGGGCTCATGGTCGCGCTGGTCGCTCTGCCGCTGGCGCTCGGTTTCGGCATCAGCTCCGGTTTGGGCGCGGCCGCGGGCCTGGCCACCGCGGTCATCGCCGGTGCGATCGCCGCGGTCTTCGGCGGCTCGCGCTTCCAGGTGAGCGGCCCGACCGGCGCGATGACGGTGGTGTTGGTGCCGATCTTCCATCAGCACGGCGCGAGCGGGGTGCTCACCGTCGGGTTGATGGCCGGCTTCGTCCTGGTGGTGCTGGCTCTCGCCCGCGTCGGCCGGGCGGTGCGCTACATGCCCGCTCCGGTGATCGAGGGCTTCACCGCGGGCATCGCCGTGGTCATCGCGCTGCAGCAGTTCCCCGCGGCGCTGGGCATCGAGCACGCCGAGGGCGAGAAGGTGTGGCAGGTCGCGTTCGACGCCGTGCGCGCGTTCCTCACCCACCCGCATCTCACCTCGCTGGTGACCGCTCTGGCGGTCGCGGCGGCGGTGCTCATCGGCGGCCGCTATCTGCCGCGGCTGCCCATGGCACTGCTCGCGGTGGCCGCCGCCACCCTGGCGGCGCAGGTCTTCGACCTGGACCTCCTCGCGATCGGCACGATCCCCGCCGGATTGCCCGCTCCCAGCCTCGGATTCGTCTCCTTCGACCAGTTGGGCACGCTGATCGGCCCCGCCCTGGCCGTCGCGGCGCTGGCCGCGCTCGAGTCGCTGCTGTCGGCGACCGCGGCGGACTCGATGGCAGTCGGCACCCGCCACGATCCCGACCGGGAACTGCTCGGACAGGGCCTGGCCAATATCGCCGCCCCGATGTTCGGTGGTGTCCCGGCCACCGGCGCGATCGCGCGTACCGCCGTCAACGTTCGCGCGGGCGCCCGCACCCGGCTGGCCGCGCTCTTCCACGCCGTGGTGCTCGCCGCCATCATCTACCTGGCTGCGCCGCTGGTCGCCCACATCCCGCTCGCCGCGCTGGCGGGTGTGCTGCTGGCCACCACCGTGCGGATGGTCGAAACCGCGTCGCTGGCCGCGATCGCCCGTGCCTCCCGAGGTGACGCGGTGATCATGGTGATCACCTTCGGCGTCACCGTCGCCACCGACCTGGTCACCGCCGTCGCGGTCGGCGTCGCGATCGCCATCGCGCTCGCGCTGCGATCGGTCGCCAAAGAGGCGCGGCTGCAGCAGGTTCCGCTCGACCTGCCCGTCGCCGACACCGAGCACCTCGCCGAGGAGCACCGCCTGCTGCACGACCACATCGTGGCCTACCGCATCGACGGACCGCTGTTCTTCGCCGCCGCCCACCGTTTCCTGCTCGAACTGACCGAGGTGGCCGACGTCAAGGTCGTCATCCTGCGCATGTCGCAGATCACCGCGCTCGACACCACGGGGGCTCTCGTTCTTGCCGACGCCATCGGCAAGCTCGAACACCGCCACATCACGGTGCTCATGTCCGGCCTGCGTGAGGACCACCGCCGTCGCCTGGCCGCCATCGGCGCTCTCCCCGCCGGCGGCGACGAACAGATCTTCGAGCACACCCCCGACGCCATCGCCTACGCCCGCGACCACCTCGCCGGGCTCGAGTCCGTGGAGGAGTTCGTTCGCTGAGTGACCTCCCTCCGCAGGGTCGGATGGCTCCGCCGAAACCGATGCGCTGCACGAGGTCTCACACGGAGCCCGGCGACTGTCGGCGCCCTTCCCGCGGGTGGCGGCGAACGGATGCGCACGCGGCCCGGTCCGGAGCGACCCGGTGGTAGCCTGCCGGGAAGGAAGCTCGAGCATCCGGGGGAGATACCGTGCGCATCGGCCTGTACATCGGCGGAACACCGCCCATCGAGGGTGTGCTGGAGCAGGTCGGGTTCGCCGCGGCCGCCGGACTGGACAGTGTCTTTCTCAATCAGGTGCTCGGCTGGGACGCGCCGACGGTTGCCGCGCTCGCCGCCCGCGAGGTTCCGGGCATCGAGCTGGGAACGGCTGTCGTGCAGACCTTTCCACGGCACCCGATCACGCTGGCGAGTCAAGCGCTCACCGTGGCGGCGGCGGCGGGCTCGGGGCGGTTCACCCTCGGCATCGGGCCGAGCCATCCGCAGGTCGTCGAGGGCAGCTTCGGCCTGTCCTACGAACGGCCCGCCCGCCACATCCGCGAGTACCTGTCCGCGCTGATGCCCCTGCTGCGTGGGGAAGCGGTCGACTACCGAGGCGAAACCGTGCGCGCGGCCGCGACACTGGAGGTCCCGGCCGCCGATGCGCCGCCGGTGCTGCTCGCGGCGCTGGGACCGGTGATGTTGCGCATCGCCGGTGAGCTGGCCGACGGCGTGGTGACCACCTGGGCCACTCCACAGATCATCGCCGAGCATGTCGGGCCCCACCTCGCCGCCGCGGCCACGGCGGCCGGACGGCCCGCGCCGAGGATCGCGGCGATCGTGTCCGCCGCCGTCACCGACGACCGGGACCGGCTGCGCCGTGAACTCGGGCGACAGCTGGCGGCGGTCTCACAGCTGCCCAGCTATCGGGAACTGCTCGACCGCCAGGGGCTGACCGGTGTCCACGAGACCGCGCTGCTCGGCAGCGAAGCAGAGGTCGCCGAGGGCATCGGCAGCTTCGCGGACGCGGGCGTCACCGATCTCCTGATCAGCATCCGCGGTGAGGCCGTCGACCAGCGACGCACCCTGGAGTTCCTGGCCACTCTTCGCCGCAGCGCGCCGCGATCCGGCGGACGTGCGCACTCGGGGTAGGGCGGTGACGTAGGGCCGGCCAGGCGTGTCCGGTCGTCGATACTCGGCAAATGACCAGCACACTCGAGGCGCCGGACGCTCCGCCTGCGCTGAGTCGTCGTCGCACCGACATCGTCTTCGTGACGATCGTGCTCGGCATGCTGATGGCCGCGCTCGACCAGACGATCGTGTCGACCGCGCTGCCGACCATCGTCGCCGAACTCGGCGGCGCCGGTCACATGGCCTGGGTGGTGACGGCCTACATGCTCACCGAGGTGGTGGCGACGGTGCTGGCGGGCAAGTTCGGCGACATCTTCGGCCGCAAGCTGATGTTCCAGCTCGGCGCGGTGCTCTTCGTCGCCGGTTCGGTGGCGGGGCTGTCGCAGGACATGTTCCTGCTGATCGTCGGCCGGGCGATCCAGGGCGTCGGCGGCGGCGGGCTGATGGTGACCGCGATGGCGCTGATCGCCGATGTGATCCCGCTGCGCGAACGCGGCAAGTACCAGGGCGCCATGGGCGCGGTGTTCGGCGTGACCACGGTGCTCGGCCCGACGCTCGGCGGCCTGTTCCTCGGCTCGGCGATTCTGCTGGCCGCCTTCGTCCGGGTGGAGTCGCGGGCCGCCGAACCCATGCTGCCGATGAGCCTGGTCGACCGCTTCCGCAAGGTCTGGCGAGGCTGGCTCGACGACCAGCTCGAGGACTGGACCTTCGCCGACCCCGCCGATCGGGCGCTGCTCGACCAAGCCCTCGGCAGCATCGCGGGCAAGCTGCTCGACGACCGGCGGAACCACCTCGCCGCCCACGCCTGACCCGCTCTGAGAGGCCGCGTCGAACCCTCGAAATGAACCGACCGAAGGGTTGGATTCTCATCGAGGCAAACGGTTTGCCTGCGCACCGCCGGTTGTCAGGATGAGGGCCGTCACCTCGGCGACCGAGGACGGCGGAGTCGGCTGCACCCGCCGCGGCAGCGCAGATCAGAACGTGGAGCGTCATGAAGCAATCGAAAGCCGTGCTGCGAGCAGGCGCGGCGTGTATCGCCGTGGTGGCCCTGGCGCTGGGAGGATGCTCCTCCGGTGGCGGAGCAGCGGGCGAGAACAGCGAACCGGTGAGCGGAGGGACCGCCCGTTTCGGCCTGTCGCTGGACCCACCGTGCTTCGACCCGCACTACACCGGCACGATCATGAACTACACGGTCGCGCGCAATGTCATCGACTCGCTGCTGTACTGGAAGCCGGACGGCACCTTCGCGCCGTGGCTGGCCGAGAGCTACCGGATCTCCGAGGATCAGCTGACCTATACCTTCACCCTGCGCAAGGACGTCACTTTCAGCAACGGTGAGGTCTTCGACGCGGCCGCGGTGAAGGCCAATTACGACTTCATCCTCGATCCCGCCAATGCCACCAATGCCGCCAAGGTGATCACCAGCATCCGGCAGGTGAACGTCATCGACCCGCACACCGTGGAATTCCAGCTGTCCAAGGTGGATTCGGGATTGCTGCGATCGCTGTCGAGTGTGCGCGCCGGATTCCTCGCCCCTTCGGTGCTGCCGCTGAAGGACAAGCTCTGCAAGGACACCGCGAACCTCATCGGCACCGGGCCGTTCACCATCGAGCAGTACAACCCCGGCCAGGACGTGACCCTGGTGAAGAACCAGGCCTACAACTGGGCGCCGGAATCCGCCGACCACCAGGGACCGGCCTACCTCGACGAGGTCGTGTTCACCTTCCTGCCCGAGACGTCCGCGCGCACCGGTGCGCTGCAGTCCGATCAGGTCGACATCATCGACAGCGTCCAGTCCTATGACGTCCCGTTGTTCGAGGACACCGAGGGCTTCGAGTACCTGGTCGGCTACGACACCAGCACCTCGTTCGGCTTCAACCTCAACGCGGGCCGGTTCCCGACCGACGACATCCGGGTGCGCAAGGCCCTGCGTGACGGTTTCGACGTCGATGCCGTCGTGTCGAGCCTCTACCAGGGACACGTCTCACGGAACTGGAGCTGGGCGGGTGCCGACAGCCCGTACTACGACCCGAGCCTGGTCGGTCAGTGGGGCAACAAGATCGACGAAGCGAACAAGCTCCTCGACGAAGCGGGCTGGACACAGCGCGACGGCGACGGCTATCGCGTCAAGGACGGCAAGCGTCTGACCGTCTCGGCCCAGTACATCGCCGAAGCCGTCCGCGACCAGCGCGACATTCTCATCCAGTCCATCCAGGCGGAGCTGAAGAAGAACATCGGCCTCGAACTGCTTCTGGACACCCCGGATTCGGGCACGTTCTACTCGCGGCTCTACAGCGGCAATTACGGGATCTACCCGAACATCTGGACCGGCGCCGACCTGGCCAACAATGTCACCACCTACATCCACGACTGGCTCTACAAGTACGCCGCGCAGAAGCCCGCCGAGGTGGTGGACGTGAACACACTGGCGTTGCGGGCGGTCGGCACGCTCGACGAGCAGCAGCGCATCGCGTTGATCCACGAGGTCCAGCGCAAGATGGTGCTCGAGCACGCGCTGTTCGTGCCGCTCAGCTCGGGCGCGTTCCAGATCGCGACGTCCTCGCGGGTGCACGGCATCGGTTTCGAACCCGATTCGCTGACCGTCGGCAGCTTCCACGGCGTCTGGATCGGCTGATGACCGGCACAGCGGAGTCGATCGCGGTCGCGGACGGCGTGACCCCCGAGCCGGCGTTCGGCAAGGACAGCGCACAGGCACCGCCCGGGAGCCGGCAGAACACGGCCCTGCGCAACACGATCATCGGCCGCCTCGTCGGCTCGGTCGTGGTGCTGTGGGCCGCGTTCACCGCGACATTCGTCGCGCTCCAGTTCATCCCGGGCGAGATCGAGGACATCATGGCCGGTGATGTCGACTATCCCGGGCTCCGGGAGACGATCCGCGCGGACTGGGGACTGGACAAGCCCGTTGCCGAGCAGTACTTCGCCTACCTGGGGCGCCTGCTGGAAGGCGACCTCGGGCGCTCCTACGTGAAGCGCCAGGACGTCACCGACCTGATCTCCGCGCAGATCGGCTCGACCATCCAATTGGCGGTCGCCGCAGGCCTTCTGGCGATCGGCGGCGCGATCCTGGTCGCGGTGTTCACCTCGGGGCGCAATCGTTTCGTGCGCTCGATCTTCTCGGGGATCGAGATCGTCGCCAACTCCGTCCCGGTGTTCTGGTTCGGCCTGTTGTTGCTGCTGGTCTTCTCCTTCAATCTGAAGCTCTTTCCGGTCTCGGGCGCGAAGGACCTCTCCGCGCTGGTGTTGCCCGCGATCACGCTGGCGCTGCCGACCTTCGGATTGCTGACGCCGGTGCTGCGCGACGCGATGGAACGGGCGCTGGAGCAGCCGTTCGCCGTGACCGCGCTCGCACGCGGTATCAGCGAGTCACGGCTGCGGTTGCGTCACGCGCTGCGGCACGGCCTGGTGCCCGCGGTCACCCTGGCCGGCTGGCTGGTGGCGCACCTGCTCGGTGGCGCGGTGATCACCGAAACCGTGTTCGGACGGCCGGGATTGGGCACCATCGCCCTGCAGGCGGTCATGGCCAAAGACGTGCCGGTGGTGCTGGCGATCGTGCTGATCGTCGCGGCGATCTACGTGGTCGTCTCGACGATCGTGGACATCTCCTACGCGTTCATCGATCCGAGATTGAAGGCAGCTCGATGACAGTCGATATCTCCGCGGCTCCGGAAGCCGAAGTGGTCCTCCCCGAGACGCGGGAGAAGACCACGAGAAAGATCCGGCTACGGCTGCCGATCCCGGTGATCGCCGCCCTGCTGTACCTGTCGCTGGTGTTGCTCGCCATCCTCGCACCCGAACTGCTCGGTGCGACCGACCCGACGGCGACCAGCCCTGCGACAGCACTGCACGCACCGGGCGAGGGATTCCTGCTCGGCAGTGACCAACTCGGTCGCGATATCTACTCCCGGATCCTGCACGGCGCCCGATGGTCCATCGGCATCGCGGTGGCGGCGCTGGCGATCGGCGTGTTCCTCGGTGCGGTGCTCGGCTTGATCGCGGGTCTGTCCAACCGGATCGTCAACGAGATCACCGGCCGTCTGTTCGACCTGCTCTCGGCCTTCCCCGGTGTGCTGCTCGCCTTGCTCATCGCGGTGCTCTGGGGTCGCGGAGTCACCGGCATCGCGCTGGCGATCGGCCTGTCGAGCGTGCCGAAGTTCGGTCGCATCATCCGCGCCCGCACGCTGCAGGTGAGCAACTCGGACTATGTGGTCAACGCGGTCACCTTCGGACACTCGAAGTTGCGCAATATCGTGCGCCACGTCCTCCCGAACGTCATCGGCTCGATCGGCCTGGTGGCCGCGATGGATCTGGGCGCGTCCATCCTCGCGGTCTCCGGCCTGAGCTTCCTGAAGATGGGACCGCAGCCGCCGACGCCCGAATGGGGCATCATGCTGGCCGAATCCCGTGATGTACTGCGCGTCGCCTGGTGGGCGAGTGTGTTCCCTGGCCTGGCACTGGTGCTGACCGTGGCGTCGTTCGTCGTACTCGGCCGGTATGCGCAGGCGCGATTCGAACGGAGAGTCCGGTGACCGGAAAACGCCTGCTCGAGGTCGACAATCTGCGGATCGCCTTCGGCTCGGCGCCACCGATCGTGTCGTCGGGGCTGAGCTTCACCCTGGACGCGGGCGAATGCGTCGCGCTGGTGGGGGAGTCCGGTTCCGGCAAGAGTCTCACGGCGCGCAGCCTCGTCGGTCTCGTCGGGCCCGGGTCGAAGGTCGATGCCGACACCTTCCTGATCGGCGGGCGCGATGTCCTCGGATTCGATACGCGAGCATGGCAATCCGTGCGCGGGCGGCAGGTAGGGCTCGTCCTGCAGGACGCGCTGGTCAGCCTGGACCCGCTGCGCACGATCGAGAACGAGGTATCGGAATCGCTGGTGGCGCATCGGATCGGCACCAGGAAGAGCCGACGCGAGAAGGTCGAAGCGCTGCTCGGATCGGTCGGCATCGCCGACGCGTCCCGGCGGCTGCGTCAATCCGCCCACGAACTGTCGGGCGGGCAGCGTCAGCGCGCTCTCATCGCCTCGGCGATCGCCGCCGATGCCGAGGTGATCGTCGCCGACGAGCCGACCACCGCCCTCGATGTGACTGTGCAGCAGCAGGTGCTCGCGGTGCTGCGCAAGCGGCTGGCCGAGGGGGCGGGACTGTTCCTGGTCAGCCACGACCTCGCCGTCGTCTCGGGCATCGCCGATCGCGTGCTGGTCCTGCGTGACGGGGTGGTGGTGGAGTCGGGTCCGACCTCGCAGGTGCTGAAACATCCGGAGCATCCGTACACCCGCAAGTTGATCGCCGCCATTCCCACCAGACAATCCCGCGGGTTCAAGCTCGCCTCGGTCGAGGAACGAGCCGGCCGGGCAGGCGGCGCGATCGTGCGTGAGCGGGCTCCCGAACATGTCGTGGACGCCGAGGAGCTCACCCTCGAGGTCTCCCACCTGACGAAGATCTACGGTCGGCCGGGCAGGGGCCGTAAGGTGATCACCGCCGTGGACGACGTGAGCTTCGTGGCGCGGCGCGGCGAAACTCTCGGCATTGTCGGCGAATCCGGTTCGGGCAAGTCGACCACCGTGAAGGCGGTCCTCGGTCTGCTCACACCGACCGCCGGGGAGATCCGGCTCGACGGCAAACCCTGGAGCTCACTGCGGGAACGCGAACGCCGCTCCCGCCGCGAGCAGGCGCAACTGGTGCCGCAGGACACATTGAGCTCCTTCGACCCCCGCTACACGGTCGAACAGATCGTTGCCGAATCCCTGCTGCGGTCCTACCCGGACGCACTCGCCCGCAAGCGCCGGATCCGCGAGGTCCTCGACTGGGTGCACCTGCCGGTCTCGATCCTCGATCGGCAGCCGCTGCGGTTGTCCGGTGGTCAGCGCCAGCGCGTGGCCATCGCACGGGCGCTCGCGCCGACACCGCGCATCGTGGTCTGCGACGAACCCGTCTCCGCGCTCGACGTCTCGGTGCAGGCGCAGATCCTGGACCTGTTGCAGGAGCTGCGCGCCGAACATCGCACGACCATCCTGTTCGTCAGCCACGACCTCGGTGTGGTCCACCAGATCTCCGATCGCCTGGTGGTGATGAAGAACGGCCGCATCGTCGAGGAAGGCGATGTCACCGAGGTTTTCGACGCACCGCGTCACGACTACACCCGCGAGCTGCTCGACTCCGTGCCGAAGTTCGCGTGAAGCACATGAGTACACGACGACGAGGTGGAGAAGTGGCACACCGATCAGGTCTCATTCTCAGCGCATTCGTCATGGGAGCGGGACATCACGCGGCTTCCTGGCGGCATCCGGACGCGCCGGCGGGCCCGGCGGAACTGACCCCCGAGCACTACATCGAACTGGTGAAGATCGCCGAGCGCGGCAAACTGCACTCCTTCTTCCTCGCCGACACCCTCGCCCTGTCGCCGAACGTCGCGCTGAACGGCCCGAGCAATCTCGAACCACTGGTGACGCTGGCCGCCCTGTCCCAGCACACCGAGCGGATCGGCCTGGTCGCGACAGTGTCCACCGCCTTCTATCCGCCGTATCACCTCGCCCGATTGATCAATACGCTCGACCACTTCAGCGGCGGCCGGTTCGGCTGGAACGTGGTGACCTCGACCGCCGACCGCGAGGCGCACAACTTCGGCCGGGAAGCCATGCCCGCGCACGACGACCGCTACCGCGACGCCGCCGACTTTCTCGAGGCGATCACTCATCTGCTCGGGACCTGGGAGCCCGACGCGGTGGTCCGTGACCGGGAATCGGGCCGGTATCTGGATCTGGCACGGATCGACACCGAACCGGCCCGCTTCGGCGGATACTCCTTCGGCGGTCCCTTGGACCTGCCCCGATCCCCGCAGGGCAAACCGGTGATCGTGCAGGCCGGACGCTCCCCGGCGGGCATCGAGTTCGCGGGCCGCTTCGCCGAAGTCGTGTTCACCGTTCAGCAGACCTTCGACGAGGCGAAGTCGTTCCGCGACCGGTTACGCGCGTCGGCGGGCCGAGCCGGTCGCTCGCCCGACGAGGTGAGTGTGCTGCCCGGCCTGTGGCCGTTCATCGGCTCGACCGAGGCCGAGGCGAAGAAGCTGTACGAGGATCTCGAGGAACTCGTGCTGCCTGCCCAGGTCGCACAGCAGATCACCACATTCACCGGTCTGGATCTGAGCGGCTACGGCTACGACGACGTGCTGCCCGCCCTGCCCGCGGAGGGCTTCCAGGGCCAGCAGGGGCGCTACCACGTGCTGCGCAACCTCATCGACAACGGCCAGAACACGTTGCGCAAGCTGCAGAAGGAGTTCGGTACGAGCCGCGGCCACCAGGTGGTGATCGGCACACCCGAGCAGATCGCCGACTCCATCGTCGACTGGTTCGATCGGGGCGCGGTCGACGGCTTCAGCATTCAGCCGCCGATCCTTCCGCACGGGCTGGACCTGTTCGTCGATCATGTCGTGCCGGAACTACAGCGCCGCGGCGTCTTTCATGAGGATTACGACGGCCCCGGCCGCACCTTCCGCGACGAACTGCTCGTGGCGCGCGAGGCGGCGGCGCGATAGCGACCGGCCCGGCTCAGTGCTCCCGGAGCAGACTGCCCGCACCCTCGACCCGATCGTCGAAACCGTGCTCGCGCAGCGCATGCCACAGCGTCGCGGCGTTGATGGCGACGACCGGCTTGCCGAGTTCGGCCTCGAGCGCGTCGGCCTGGGCGACGAAGGAGAGGTTCGTGCCCACCTGCACGATGGCTTCGGCTGCGGCGCTGTCGATTTCGGCGACCGTCCCGCGGATGCGTTCGGGGGTTTCGCGGGCGATCTGCTGGGCGGTGGGGCAGCGCAGGCCGGTGATGGCGGTGACCTCGAAGCCGGCTTCGGTGAAGAAGCGGGCCACCTCCTTGTCGGCGATGGGCTGATAGGGGGAGAAGACCGCGATGCGGCGGCAGCCGAGTGCGTGCAGGGCGGCGCGGCAGGCCGAGGCGCCGGTGGTGACCGGCAGGCCGGTGCGCTCGCGCAGGCGTTGCTCGAAGGCGGCGTTGCCTGCCACACCGCCCCAGAAGGTCTCGGCGGACATGCCCATGACCATGCGGTCGGGTTCGGCGGTGAGCACATCGCGCACGGCGCTGTCGATGGAGGCGCGGATCTGGCCGAGCAGGGCCTGGAAGCCCTCGTCGTCGCCCATCACCGGGTTCGGGATGTACATGGAGCCGGCGCGGTAGCTGATGCCGGGCAGGCCGGCGCGCCAATAGTCGTGCTCGACAACGGTATTGGTGCTGGGGACGATGACTCCGAAGACGGCGCGGGGGCCGACGACATTGGTCACGGGGCGTTCTCCTCGATGTGGTGGGTCCGGGCGAGGACCTGGTCGACCGCGCGGTGGGCCCGGTCGCGGTCGACCGCGTGGTCGAGCAACAGCGCGTCGACCAGCAGCGGCGAGACGATCGTCATGGCCGCTTCCTCGATATAGGGCTTGTCGCTGGTGCCGTGCGCGTGGAAGGCGGCGTGGAAGGGCGTCAGCAGATCCTCGACGTAGCGCAGGCGCAGTTCGGTGCAGGTCGGGTCCGTGGCCGAGGCGGTGACCAGCGCGCGCAGGAATGCGCCGACGGGCTTGTCGCGCAATCGATCACACAGCAGGTCCACTTCGGCGTGCAGATCGGCGGCGAGGTCGCCGCTGGGCTGGGCGGGCGGATTCGGCGCGACGGCGATGAGCGCGGCCAGGACGTCGCGGGGGGTGGGCCAGTGGCGGTAGACCGTGGAGCGGGCCACCCCGGTGACGGAGTGCAGCCGCGCGGGGGTCAGGGCGGTGGCGCCCTCGGTGAGGAGGAGATCGAGCGCGGCGGTGAGCACGATTTCCTCGGTGTCGGCGGCAGGTCCGGCGGGTCGTCCTGGTCTGGTCACGGAATTGACGATACATCTTGTCTTCGAAATTATTAATTGCTACGTTCTGTAGCGGAAAGCCGCAGCCATCCCGGGGAGACCGCCATGCGACCTCATGTCGAAATCGTCGACGAAAAAGATCTGATCTGGCACTTTGCCGAATTCCAGCACGCGACGGGCACCGCCGAGCAGCGCAACCTCAGCTACGACGAGGAAGACGGATCGGCGTCACTGAAGGTGCGATTCACCAGCGACTGGTCGCGGCCCGCGGGCGTGCACCACGCCGAGACCGAGTGGTACGTGCTCTCGGGCAGCGTGAAGATCGGTGACACCGAGCTCGGCGCGGAGGGGTACTGGCACGCGCCGATCGGCGTGCTGACTCCGGCTGTCGAGGTGGCCGAGGGCACCGAGATCCTGCTGTTCCGTGAAGGAGCCGCGTGGCAGTTCGAGCCATCGGACTCCAGTCGGGACACCGTTCGTCCCGATCAGAAGCTGATCGTCCTGAACACCTCCGAGATGCCGTGGATCGACGTCAAGGACGGCAGCCCGATGCGCTTCGATCTGGGCGGCACGCCGGTGCCCGGCCTTTACATCAAACTGCTGCACCGCGACGTGACCACCGGCTTCTACACCCGACTGATCAAGGCCAAGCCGGGCTGGCGGGAAGTGCCGCTGGCGCATCACCCCTGCAGCGAGGAGGCGTACTGCCTCGACGGCGGATTCGACTACAACTACGGAAAGATGTGGCCGGGCGCCTACTTCTGGCGTCCCCCGCTGATCCGGCACGGCGACTTCACCGCCGACGCCGAGCAGGGCTGCACCTGGTTGCTGCGCTCGGATGCCGATCTCGTCGACTGGTACACCGACAACTCTCGCGTCGTCATGACCGGCGATCCCACCAACTGGGGCGAGGGCTACCCGGAGACCATGGCACCCACCTACGTCCAGCCGGTCCGGTCCCGCTCGATCGGTCCGTGGGTCGATCCCAGCTATCAGTGATCCGATCCGCCGACGGGCGGCGCCACGGTGTGCGGCGCCGCCCGATTCTCTCCGGCTGTTCCGGGATCGGAGTGAGTTTCCCTAAGCGAAACAAGGCATTGACATATCAGCCTTGACCAACAGTCGATTCGGCTGAAACCATCGTGATGCGAACATATCGTTTCGCGTAGAGAAACGGAGTGCCAAGGTGTCGCCGATCGATCTGTTGATCCGGAATGCTCGCGTGGTGCGTCCCGGACAGGACACCCTCGATATTCCGCCGCCGCTGGACATCGCGGTCACCGACGGCAGGATCAGTGCCGTCGGCGCGGATCTGCCGGTGGCGGGAGCCGGGCGCGTCGTGGACGCCCAGGGGTTGCTCGCCTTCCCCGGGGTGGTCGACGGCCACCAGCACTGGGGCATCTACCGTGGCCTGGCCGAGGACACCGACAGCGAGAGCCGGGCGTGCGCGCAGGGCGGGGTCACCACCTCGCTGACCTATATGCGGACCGGCCGCTACTACCTGAACCGGGGCGGGCCGTACCGGGATTTCGTCCCGCTGGCCCTCGACGCCATGGCCGGGCGGTCCTTCGTCGATCACGCGCTGCACCTGGCCCCGATGACCGCCGAGCACATCGCCGAGATTCCCACTCTCGTGGAGGATTTCGGCGTCACCTCGTTCAAGATCTTCATGTTCTACGGCGGCCACGGGCTGCACGGTCGCTCCGACGACCAGGCCGACTTCCTCATGATCGGCCCGAGCGAGCGCTACGACCTGGCCCATTTCGAATTCGTCATGCGCGCGCTGACCGACGCCCGCGCTCGCTACGGGGAGAAGATCTCGCTCTCGCTGCACTGCGAGACCGCCGAGATCATGGCCGCCTACACCGAGATGGTCGAACGCGAGGGGACGCTCACCGGGCTGCGCGCCTACAGCGCCTCGCGCCCGCCGCACTCGGAGGGCCTGGCCATCACCATGGCCGCCTATCTCGCCCACGAAACCGGGCTCGCCTGCATCAATCTGCTGCACCTGTCCTCGGCGAAGGCGGTCGACGCGGCGCTGCGGATGGCCTCGACCTTCCCCACGGTGGACTTCCGGCGCGAGGTGACCATCGGTCACCTGCTCGCCGACGTGGACACCGCGCACGGAATCGGCGGCAAGGTCAACCCGCCGCTGCGCGAGCGCGACGACGTCGAGGCCTTGTGGCGGCACCTGCTCGCGGGCGAGATCGACTGGGTGGTCAGCGATCACGCGTGCTGCCGCGACGAACAGAAGTTCGGCGACGACCGCGACGACGTGTTCGCCGCGAAGTCCGGCTTCGGCGGCGCGGAATACCTGCTGCCCGGCCTGGTGGGCGAGGGAATGAAGCGCGGTCTGGCGCTGTCGCGGATAGCCGAACTCACCTCGTGGAATCCGGCGCGGCGCTACGGATTGACCGGCAAGGGCGATATCACTGTCGGCTTCGATGCCGATATCGCGCTCGTCGATCCGGACGCGCAGTGGACCGTGCGCGCCGCCGATTCCGAATCCGCACAGGAATACACCCCGTTCGAGGGTTTCGATATGAGCGCGCGGGTCACCGACGTCTTCCTGCGCGGGCACCGGATCTGCGAGAACGGCCGGGTGACCGGCGACCCGCGGGGCACCTACCTGCACCGGCACCGGGCGTGATCGCGCGTCACGGGCGCGATCGGTGACGAAAGAGCATCGAGCGAAAGGGACGACCTGACCATGTCCGACGACGATGCCGTGAGTTCCCCCGTAGCAGTGGATTCGGCGGCCGAACCGACACCCGGGGAAGTCCTCGCCGCCGACTACGCGCACGCCGGCTTCGGCGGCGCGCTCGAACCGGGATCGCGCCCCGCGCTCGTCCTCGTCGACCCGGCCCGGGCCTACATCGACCCCGAATGCTCGCTCTACGCCGGTGTCGAGGATTCCGTCGAGGCGATGCGCACCCTGCTCGAGGCGGTGCGCGCGGCGGGCTTCCCGGTCGTGGTGACCGAGGTCAGGCTGCGCGCCGACGGTGCGGACGCGGGGGTGTTCTTCCGTAAGGCGCCCAGCCTGCGCGCATTCTGCGAGGGCAGTCCGTTCGCCGAATTCATCGACGGTCTCGCGCCCGCGGCGGACGAGCTGCGGCTGACCAAGAAGTATCCGAGCGCGTACTTCGGCACCACGCTGGCTTCGTATCTGAGCGCCGCGGGCATCGACACCGTGCTGATCGCCGGGCTGTCCACGAGCGGGTGCGTCCGTGCGACCGCGCTGGACACCATGCAGCACGGGTTCGTTCCGATCGTCGTCGCCGATGCCGTCGGCGATCGCGATCCGGTGGTCCACGCGGCGAACCTGTTCGATATCAGCCAGAAGATGGGTGAGGTGTGGGATCTGGCGCGCGCGCTGGAATACCTTGCCGCGACGGCGAAATCGCGTGGAGCGGACTGATGATCGCTCGTGCGGCCCGGGTCGGAACAGGGCCGCCCCGCACGCTGTCCGTATACCGGTAAACTGCAGAACGAATCCCCGAGGCGGTAGGAGCACCTCGGGGATCCGATCTTTCTCACGGCTCGAGCGGAGGCTTTCCGTCAGCTCGAGCGCCTGCGCACCAGCACTGTCGCGCCGGCCGCGATCACCACGACAACAACGACCGCCGCGCCGACGATCAGTGCCGTATTGCCGGAGTCGTCCTCCTCGGCAGCCGCTTCCGGGGCCGCGACCGGCTCCTCCGCGGCGGCGGCGAAGTCCAGCGGCAACGACGTGATGATGTTCGACGGGTTCGTCAGGCTCGTCACCGCGAGGGTGCACGCGCCCGCGGCGCTCGCGCAGTCGACCCCGCCGATCTGCGCGGCCAGGGTGATGGCGTCCTTTCCTTCGTTGGCCTGCCAGACGCCCGCGGCATCGGCGGCGCCCATGAGGGCGGTGGGCAGGCTGCAGTCGGTCGGGGCCACGACCTGCGCCTTGCACTGTCCGATGGTGACCATCGGCAGGTTCGGTGGGAGTCCCTCCAGCGAGACCTTGACCGAATCACCCGCTTTCACGGCTTTCGAGTCGAGTTGCAGGGTGGGTTCGGCGTTGGCGACCGGGGCGAGCGCGAGCGCTCCCACGGCCAGTGCCAGGACCGCGCCGACGCGGAATCTCGTTGCTGTCATGTTGTGCCTATCCGAAGGTGAGCGGGACGGTCGCCAGAATGTTGTAGGGGTTGTTCAGGCTGGTGACCACCATGGAGCAGGTGCCGGGAGCGGCGGCGCAGTTCGCCCCGCCGAGACTGCCGACCAGCGTGATGGCGTTGGTGCCCTTGTTGGACACCCACTTGCCCGCGCCGTCGGCCTTACCGAGCAGACCGCCCGCGAGGTTGCAGTCGCCGACCGAGGACACCGACGACTTGCATTGGCCGATCGCGACCGAACCCAGGTCGGCGGTGATGCCACTCAGCGACACCGACACCGTCTGTCCGGCACTCACTCCGCTGGTCTGGCTGACCCACAGCGACGGGGCCGCCGAGGCGGTTCCGGTCGCGCCGAGGACAGCGGCGCCTGCGACCACCGTCAGAGCACCTAGCCGGGATTTGACGAACTTCATTCTTCCTCCTGGGTTTTTCCAACGGCCGCGGGTCGGACGACTGCCAGCCCCGCGACGATCAACAGCAGCACCGCGGTGGCGGACCACAGCGGCACGGATGGTCCGGACAGGTCCTCGGCGACCGGGTTCGCGGCGACCGGCGGCTCCTCCACGCCGCCGGCGAACCGCGTTCCCTCGAATCCGATGAGCACGGACACCGAATTGGGCAGCCGGATCGCATCGGGTTCGGTGCCGGGCAGCGGGCCGGCCGCGATCACGCATTGCTGCTGGGCGCAGTCGATAGTGCTGAATCGCGACCGCGCGACCATGGTCAATTCGCCGAAGGTGCCGTCTGCGCCGATGTTGACGAAGGTCGCGCCGCCTTCGAGATCGCAGTCGGTCAGCCCGTTGGTGAAGCCGTGCTTGCACAGGCCGACCGCGACGGCCGAGAGGCCGGGGCGGAAACCGGTGCCGCTGACGGTGACCTGCTGCCCCTCCCGCAGATCACTGGTATCGCTGATGTGCAGGACGGCGGTGGGCTCGTCGGCGTGCGCGGTGATCGGTGCGGCGAGAACGCCCGCGCCGATCACCGCGGCGGGCAGGGCGAGGCGTAGTAGTCCGCGTGCCGGGACGGTCACGAGTGGTCTCCTTCCGATGAGGTGGCGGGGCGCGCGGCGAGGATCGTCCACGCGGCGGTGAGGGCCAGGACCGGGAACACGGTCAGGGTGATCGCGGTGCCCGCGGCCGTCACCTCCCGCAGGACTTCGGCGGTCGCGAAGCCGGCCACGGCGCCGAGCCCGCCCACGCACACCGCGCGGGCAGACGAACGAGTCGTGCCGGTCGCGGCCGTCGAGCGATCCAGATCGGTCACCGTCCGCGCGGCCGCCGCCACCGTGACCGCGAGTCCCGCTGCCGTGGAGGCGGATCCGGGTGCGATCGCCACGAGCAGCAACCCGCCCGCGGCGACGACAAGGAGCAACGGGATCGATGCCGGCCGCAGGGGCAGCACGACCACGATCAGCGCGGCCGCCGCGGCCGCGCCGATCAGCGGCATCTGGTCCGCGCCGAGCACTTCCCAGCGGTGCGACAGCACGTACATGGCGGAGGTGACGGCCGCGCCCGTCGCGAACCCGGCCGCGCCGTAGCCGAACAGCGCCCACCGATCCGGGCCGGCTACGGGCGCGGTGACCGGCTCCTGCCACGGACCCGCCGAGATCGGCACCGCGAGGATGCCGAACCCGGTGGCCACCACGCCCGCGATCAGCAGTCCCGTCATGGGGTCCGGATAGAACGACCGGCTCAGCATCGCCGCGGCGAGCAGGCCGAGCCAGGTGAGGGCGTGCCGCGCGGTGCGGGCGCCGCCACCGAGTCCGGCGAAGCGGATCCGGCAGGTGGTGTAGGTGATGCCGATCAGCGCCCCGGCGAGCAACGCGCCCACCGAGAACAGGATCGGCCCGTCGGCGACGCCGGTGAGAACGAGCGCGGCTCCCGCCCCCAGCGCCGCCCACGCGCCCGCTCGTGCCGAGGTCAGCCGCAGCAGCCGGGGGACGGCCAGTGCGGTGAGACACCCCAGCAGCGCCGCGGTCAGTGCGATGTAACCGATGACTTCGCCCGGCACGCCGATGGTTCCGGCGATCGGTTTGGCCATCAGCACCATCTGTCCGCCACCTACCGGGACGGTGACCGCGGCGGACGCGGCCAGCGACCAGGCGAGCAGGATCCCGGGGCGTGCGGGGGCGGTGCCGGAGTCCGGCGCGGCCGAAGCGGGGGAGTGCGCGACAGTGGTTTGCTCGGACACCAGGCCTCCAGTCGGCGTTTCGCTATGAGAAACGTAGTTTCTCATATGGGGTATTGAATCCGTGGCGAAGTGAAAGTGTCAAGGTGTGAAAACGAGTGGAAACACGAATGTTTCATCGGCGCGGGACCGCGGCTCGCGTCCACCGCGCGGGCATGCCGGCCGATCAGAGCGGGCGGATGACCTCGGCGCCGGGCGCTGCGGCCACCTGTCCGGCGGCGTCGGGATACAGGGAGGCGCTGGTGGTGCCCGTGAGGTAGTCGTCGGCCCAGCCCACAGCCAGGGCGTCGAGTACGGACACGTGGGCCTGCTGCGGCATGCCGCACACCAGGGTGCCGACGAGGTCCGAACTGGCCCCTTCGGCATCGACGTGCGTGCCGCCGGGGATTCGCACGCCGAGGAACGGGCGGTGCAGGTGCGTCTGTACCGCCGTCGTGCCGGTGCCGAAGCTGTTGCACCACGACGGCGCGGCCGAGATCGTCCGGATCGGCAGGTCGGTGCGGTCGAGAGCGGCCAGTGCGGCGTCGGAGTTGTTGTCCACGAACGACTTCACCGGATCCAGCAGGATCAGGCCGCGCAGCTTCGGCCAGGTGGCGGGGTGGTCGGTGTGGATCCGGTGCGCGACGTAGGTGACGGCTTCCGCGCCCGCCGAGTGGCCGAGGAAGATCAGCTGTTCCGGCATGGCCATCGGCGCGCGCCCGGAGCGCTCGAGCGCGTCGGCCAGGCTCACGCCCAGCGTGCTCGCCGGGTCGGTCGCGTCGGCGAGCAGCGCGGCCACCCCGCCGAGGAAATCCTGGTTGCCGGTGAGGTTCTGCAGCGTGCAGCCGTTCAGGTCCATGAACGGCAGGGCGGGGGTGAAGACCAGATAGCCCGCCTCGGCGAAGCGGGTGGCCAGGGCGGCGACGTTGGTGTCGGTGCGGGCGAAGCCGTGCTGCAGCCAGATCAGGCCCTTGGGTGTGCCGACGGGGATGAACCAGTCCGAGGACTGGTGCAGAACCGAACTGCGACAGGGGATGTCGATCGTGTGGTCGGCGCGGACGACCGGCTCCGCGTACGCCGCGGCCGGGACGAGGAATGTCGTGCCCGCTATCGCGCCGGCCGCTATCAGGGACGGTAGTCGAAAACTCATCGTGCGCTCCTGCGAATACCTGTGCACCGTTTCCCTGAGCGGAATGGTGTTTCTCTGCGCCAATTAACGACCACCGCGCCCGCGCTGTCAATGGGAGCTGGGCGACAGAATCCCCTGCGAGCAGCTGAAACTCACACCTGTTCCGGCGGGAGTTTTCCGTGGTGACACGGAATCGGCATATTCGTCGGCATCGATGCGGGGCGTCGTCGGCGATGGAATGTCGACTGGCGGGGGCCGACCGGATGCGTCAGAGTGGATACGCTGTTTCCTTTCTGGTCGGAATGAGGGTTGTCCATGCGTTACGTGATCATCGGCTGCGGGAATGTCGGCATGGAGCTGGCTCGACGGTGGACGAGCGCGGGGCACGAGGTCGTCGGCACCACCACCTCGCCGGATCGCATCGAGGAACTGAGCGCCGTCTGCACCGAGGTCGCGGTACTGCGCGGCAGCGACCGCGACGCCGTAGCCCGCGCGGTGGCGGGGGTCGACGCCGTGGTTCTCACGGTCTCGCCCCGCATATCCCGCTCCTACGACGCCGCCGCGCGGGTCGCCGAATACGCCGACACCCTGACCGCCACCGCGCGCACCGCCGCCGCGCTGCACCCGCGCGTGGTGTTCACCGGCTCGATCTCGGTGTACGGTGCGGGCGCCGGTGATCTGATCACCGAGGTCACCCCGCTCACCGAGGACGACGACGCCTCGCCGCGCGAGTTCGCCGCCGCCGAAGCCGCCGTCATCGCGACGCCCGGCGGCGCGGCGCTGCGCATCCCGGACGTGTACGGGCACCCGCGCGACATCGACTACCCGGCGCGGGTCGAGATGGCGCACACGATCCTCGGCGGTTCCGTCCCGTTCTCCGCCGAATCCCTGCTCTACCGCATCGATTACCGCGATGCCGCCGCCGCGCTGGCCTTCGTCGTGGAGAACGGCTTGACCGGGGTCTACAACGCCATCCCCGACGCCGAGGTGCCACCGACCAACGCGCAGGCGTTCGGGGAGATCTGCGCGCAGCTGGGACTGCCGCCGTTGACCTTCCGCGGTGAGATCAAGACGCCGGAGGTGCCGGTCAGCTCCGCCCGGCTGCGCGCGGCGGGCTTCGCGTTCAGCCACTGAGCGCCCGGCCGAGAATGCGACCGAACGCGAGGGCGGGGGTCAGGCACATGCCGGAGCAGAACGCATTGCCGTTCACCGCCGCGGAGCCGATGACCTCACCCACCGCGTACAGCCCCGCGATCACCGTGCCGTCGGTGCGGCGGACCCGCAGCGCGGTGTCCACATCCAGGCCGGCGAAGGTGATGAGCGTGACCGGATGGTTCTCGATCGCGTAGAACGGTCCCCGCGCGATCGGCGCGGGCAGGTGCCTGCGACCGAAGTCCGAGTCGACGCCACGGGCCACGAAGTCGTTGTAGCGGGCCACCGAGGCGGCCAGCCCCGCCGGATCGATCCCGGCGGCCCACGCCAATTTTCGCAGTGACTCGGCCCGGTGCACGCCGCGGCGCTTCCCGCACGCGGCGTCCAGCTCCTCCGGACTCCATCCGTGCACCATCGGCTGCGATTCGCGCAGACCGCGCGCGTCGAAGACCATCCAGAACGTCATCCGGTCGATGCCGGTGAGCGCCCGCTCCTTGCGGTCGATGCTCGGCTCGTCCTCGGCCACCCAGCGCGCGCCGAACCGGTCGACATAGATCTCCCACGGCGGGCGCTCCGGAGCGACGAGCTGGGGCCGATGCAGCCAGTCCACCCGCAGGTCGTCGCCCTCGGGTGGCAAGCCACCGAAGGTGGGAAGGTACTTGCCCAGGCCTTGCAGCCCGGCGCCCGCGGCCAGCCCCAGGCGCAGGCCGTCGCCGGTGGAGGTGGGTGCTGCGGAAGTGGTCAGCGGCGCGCCCTCCAATTCGGCGAAGAGCTCCGGGTCGTAACCGAACCCGCCGGTGGCCAGCACCACGGCGGGCGCGTGCCACTGCCTGCCCGTCGTGTCCTCGACGCCGGTGACGGCCTCGCCGGTGCACAGCAGCGAGCTGACCCGCACCCCGCACTGCACCGTGACCGCGCCACCGGCCACATGCGGCTCCAGCAGCCGGCGCAGCACCGCGAGAATCGCGGGACCGCCGGGTGTCGGCTTCGCGTGCACGGTGCGTGGCGTGCGGTACTGCTCGTGGCCGTGCACGATCCTCGGCGTGGCCGGATCGATCTCGAACCCGGCCGCCAGCAGCCATTCCAGCGCCGCGGGCTGTTCCCGCAGCGACAGCAGCGTCAGATCCTCGCGCCCGGCGCCGCGGCTGATCCGCCGCACATCGGCCCAGTGCGCCTCGACATCGTCGTCGATCCCCGCGGCCCGTTGCGCGGAGAAACCGCCCGCCGACAGATGGCCGCCGGAATAGGGCAGTGCGCCGCCGATGTCGTCGGCCTTGTCCAGCAACAGCACTCGCGCGCCGCCCGCGGCCGCGCTGATCGCGCACGCGATCCCGCCCGGCCCGGCTCCGACCACGATGACATCCACCGCTACCTCCACGTGAATCGAACGAGAACTCCTGCGGGCGGAGGGGCAGGCGGATCGGGCTCAGTGGTCCCGCAGCAGACTGCCCGCACCCTCGACCCGGTCGGTGATGCCGTTGTCGCGCAGCGCCATCCACCAGGTGGCCGCGTTGATCGCGATGACCGGCTTGCCCAGCCAGCGTTCGGCCTCGTCCGCCAGGCGCACCATCGACAGGTTCGTGCCGCACTGGACGATGGCGTCGATCTCGTCGCCGTCCACCGCGAGGATCGCTGCGCGCAGGGTCTTCTCGGTGACGTGGGCGATCGACACCGCGGTCGGGCACCGCAGGCCCTCGATGTGCGCGACCTCGAAGCCGAGCTCGCCGAAGAAGCGCACCACATTGGCGTCGCCGACCGGCTGGTACGGCGTCACCACCCCGATCTTCTTCGCGCCGTACATCTCCAGGGCGCGGCGGCAGGCCTCGGCCCCGGTCGCGACCTCGAGCCCGGTGAGGCCACGGATCTGCTCGACGAAGCGCTTGTTGCCCTCCACGCCTTCCCAGAAGGTCTCCGCGGACATGCCCATGACCATGTAGTCCGGTTCGCAGGTCATGATCCGCTCGCAGGTCGCGGCCATCTCGGCGCGGATCTGGTCGAGCAGCCTGCCCATACCCGCGTCGTCGTTCATGTTCTGGTCGCGAATGTGGATGCGGCCGAAATGCGCGGTCACACCCGGCACGCCCATGCGGGCGAAATCCGGTTCGACCACGGTGTTCGTGGAAGGCGCCAGCACGCCGAACTTGCGGCGCCAGCCCAGTACGTCGGGCATGGGATTCTCCTCTTCTCAGGCCGAGATGGCGTTGTCGCCGAACAGGTCTCGTTTGCGAATCGGGGCCATCGCGAAGCGTGCCGCGATCTTCGGCGTGGTCAGCCACCGCACGTGGGCACCGTTGCGGGTCTGCGAGACCACCTGTTCGGCCAGCCAGGGCGTCACGGTCTCGACCTTGTCGGCGAGGATGTTCATCACCTTCTTGACCGCGACCAGCTCATCCGCGGAGTAGCCGTGCAGCAGGAGATCGGTCACGACCATGCCCGGGCTGAGCCTGCCGATCGAGACGCCCTCCGGCGCTTCCTTCGCCAATGCCTGGCTGAGATAGCCGACGGCGCGTTTGGTCGCGCCGTACAAGCCGAGCCCGGCCACCATGCGCCCGTCGCTGCCAAGGCCCTCCATGTTCCACACGTGCCCGCCACCGGCGGCTGCCATTCCGGTGATCGCCACCGCGGAGCCGTTCATCGCGCCGAGCAGATTGGTCGAGACCACCGCCTGCGCCGTGGTGGCGGGCAGTTCCCAAGCCCGGGCCCGGTCGTGCGAGATGCCCGCATTGTTGATCCAGATGTCGATGCGCCCGAACCGCTCGCACCCGGCATCCCAGAACTTCTGGAGCTGATCACGATCGGTCACATCGGCGACGAAGACCAGCGCGCGGTCGGGGAGCTCGGCCCGCACCTGTTCGACGCGTTCGGGGTTCGTGCCGCACACGGCCACCTGATGCCCGGCGGCGAGCAGCGCCCAGGCCAGGCCGAGGCCGATGCCGCGGGTACCGCCGGTGATCGCCACCGTCTTCACCGGCGCTGTCACGACCGCTCCAGGACACCGTGCACGACGGAGGCCAGGCGGTTGTGCTCGAAGAGTTCGTAGACCACCGCGAGGCGGGTGCCCGCACCCATACCGGGCTGCGCATCCATCATGAATTCCCTGCCCTCGATCCGCTTTCCGTCGGCGAAGTGCACCGTCGGGTAATTGGCGCGGCCGTAGGAGGTCGCATTTCCCCAGCCGTCGGGACCCTCGTAGAAGAGCCGGGCCCCGTCGCGCCGCGCCGTGGTCCGGTAGCACTGCTCCATCGCGCCCGACCAGGTGACCGTGTGCACGGCTGTCAACAGGTTCACCGGCTCGATGTCGAGGTCGATGTGCACCGCGCCGATCTTCTGCTGATCGGCGCCCCACAGTTCGCATGCGCCGCCATAGCGGCTGGAATCCTTCGTCGGCAGCATGAAAGCCACCGCACCGCAGCGCGTCTCGTGTGCGAGGTGGTCTTCGACGAGTTCGGGAACGCGGGTGTAGAGGCCGTTGAACACGCCGACCATGGCCGGGCCCTGACGCAGCACCGACGAATACACCTGGCTGTCGCCGATGGTCTGGTTCCAGGTGTTCAGGCCGACCTGCCACCCGGGCCCGTAGTAGCGCGCGTCCACGAAACCGCCGTAGGGCTGCCCGGAGCCGAAGAAGTCCGGTCCGGTGTAGAGCCGGTCGGCATCGGAGTCGATCACCCCGAACGCGAACGGCGCGGCCAGCGCGAACCGGTTGGCCAGTGCACCGCTGCCCTGGATGCCGCCGTCCATGTAGTAGGTGGTGACGCCGTTGTCGAAGACCGAGGAACGGCGGATGTCCTCGAAACCGTGCCAGACGCCGTGGGCGTCGAACAGTGAGGGCCGGCCGACCCATTCGCCGGCGATGCGCTGCTGCCATGCGCTCGGTTCGACCGCCGTGCTCATGCCAGCAGCTCCCCGCGCACCCGCTCGGACTGCTCGGCGCCGATCAGGCGGGTCACCTGCTCCCACACCGGATCGACACGGGGATCGAACAGGTTCGCGCGGTTGGCGCGGTCACGGCCCGCCAGATCGGCGTCCACCTCGGTGACGCCCTTGCGGACCAGCGTCAGCCAGTGCTCCAGGTAGCCGTCGACGGTGTCGTCGAGTGCCTTGAAGGCTTCGGGCGTGGCCCGGCACACCAGCATCCACGGGGACATCATGGCGCGCTGACGTGGGCCGATTGCCGCAGGTGAAATGCCGTCGACGGTCCATGCCGCCGCCAGCAACGGTGTCAGCGGGACGAACACCTCGTCGAGGTAGTCCAGATGTACCGCCAGGTCGGCCCGCGGGACGAGGTCGAGGTGCATCGCGTGGAACTCCGGCGAGGACACCGAGTCCAGGGTGAAATGCGGAATCGACGAATCGGGTCCGGTGAAGGCGAAGATCATGTGGCTGTCCAGGCCGATCATCGGCACCACCAGCGACACCGAAACGATCTTGTCGATCGGGCCGCCGCGCAGCACCTTCAGGCTGCCGACCGGTTCGGGCGACATCGGGCTGGTCAGCGGTACGTCCTCGGTGAGGGTGGAGCCGAGGGCGTCCGACAGGGTGGCGAGGGTGCGCTCGCTGAGCGCGGCGGGCAGACTCATCGGGGCTGACTTCCGTTGCGGGCCTTGTGCACCCAGGCACTGGCCAATTCGGGGTTCTCGCGCCGGGTGGGCGAGGCGATGACGGTGGCGTTGCGGCGCAGGCCGGACATGGGGATGATGTCGTCGCCGCCCACCCACCAGCCGTCCTTGATCAGCTGATTGCGCCTGCGCCGGTAGGCGACCTGCAGGCCGTCGCTGCGCACGTGCAGCTCGTCGGCGAGATCGAAGGGCAGCAGCTCCGGGCGCTGGGCCTCCACGACGGGACGGTCCTGCAACAGGATCCGCTCGATGCGTTTGCGGGCGTTGTCGTCGGCCCAGGCGCCGGTGAAGAAATTGCGGTAGCCGAGGATCTTGATCAGCGTCTTGTCCTCGGAGATGGGGATGTTGAAGTCGTAGAGGATCATCTCGCCGATCGACAGGCGCACGTGCAGTTTCACCACGTTCGGCAGGTACCAGCCGTTGGTGACGACGACGTGCTCCGGGCGCGGCCTGCGTTTGGACAGCCAGCCCCACAGCCCTTTCGGCGGCGGTGGGCTCATCGGGATGTCGGCCTCGGCCGACCATTCGTCGGAGCGGATCACGAACTCGGGGATCTCCGGCTTGTCGGGATTGCCGAAGGCGGTGCCGTGCACGAATGGAGTGTGCGAGGCGTCGACCGCGTTCTCGAAGACCCGCTCGTAGTTGGCGTCCATCTCCATCTCGACCTGCACCATCCGGAAGGTCGGGTCGTCGTGCTGGGGGATGTGCGGGATCGGCGGGCGCTCGGCCTCGGGTAGGTCGCCGATGAAGGCCCACACCATGCCGTAGCGCTCCTCCGTCGGGTAGGTGTCCACTCTGGCCTTGCGCGGGATCGAGCGACCTTCGGCGTTGGCGGGGATCTTCTTGCACACGCCGTCGGGGTCGAACTGCCAGCCGTGATACGGGCAGGTGATGCGGTCGCCGGTCACCGTGCCCTGGGCCAGCGAGCCGCCGCGGTGCACGCACAGATCCGACATGCACACCGGCTTGCCCGCCTGATCGCGGTAGAGCACGAATTCCTGGCCGAGGCAGGTCACCCGGGCGGGCTTCCGGGTGACGCGGTCCGCGAATTCCAGCGCGTACCAGAAGTTCTTCATCATCGGGAAAGCTCCTATCGGTGGTGCAGGACGACGTCGGCGTCGATGGGCGGGCGGTCGTCGACGGCTGAGACGTCGAATTCGGAGAGCTCTGCTCGTGCCTGCGGTGAGCCGGTGAGATGGGCGCGCAGGAACAGCGTGGTCAGCCGGGAGAACGGTGCGAGCGCGTCGGTGTCGGCGGGGCCGTCGAGGAAGGCGCGGGCCGCGGTGGGGTCGGCCTCGGCGATGCCGAAGTGATTGGCGCCCTCGATGATCGCGAGCAGATGTCCGTCGCCGGGCAGGGCTTCCCGGAACGTCCTGGTGACCGGGTCGGGGCGGTTCGCGCCGTCCTCGCCGTAGCGGTCGGCGCTGCCCATGATCACCCCGTCGTTGGTGCCCACACCGAGCAGGACCGGGCAGTCGACCTGGGCGGGGAGCACGGTACCCGGATCCCAGCCGAGCATGGTGGCGACCATGGTGTGTGCGCCCCAGGCGAAGACCGCCTTGATGCCGGGGAAGAAGCGGGCCGACTGCAGGGCCACGGTGCCGCCCGCGGAATGTCCGCCGAGACCGACCCGGCTCAGGTCGAGCGCGCCGGCCAGCGGCCCTTCGGCGTTCAGTGCGGTGAGCGCGGACAGGATGGCGCCGATGGCCGGGCAGGTAGGGCCGTTGCCGTAGGCGCCGGGGCGCGCGGCGGCGAGTTCGACGCCGGGGGTCAGACCCACCTGGCCGCCGAACAGTTCCGCTACTCGATCGAAAGTAACCACCACGAAACCGCTTTCGGCGATAGCGGTGGCGTAGCGACGGTAGGCCTCCTGCCCGACGTTGACCCCGGAGACGAACAGCACCACCGGGTACGGCGCACCCGCGCCGTCGGCGTCGAACACGCCGGTCAGTCGTTCGGCATCGTCACCGCGCACCTCGGCGGGGTAGTAGACCTTCAGGTGCGCGATGTCGAAGGGGCTCTCGCCGTGCGTGCGTACCGACCACCACAGCGAGCGGATGATGCTCACGACTGTCCCGGCCGATCCAGCACCCGGTCCCCGCCCCACAGCGCCCGGACCAGCTTCGCAGTCACCTCGGCGCCGAACATCCGCTCACCCATGACATTCGCGGGATCGCGCTCGGCGATATTACGCCGGATGGCCAGGTCGCGGGCCGCCAACGCCGCGCGCTCCTCGGCGGGCACCGGCTCGGCCTCGTCCACCCAGGCCAGCCACTGGTCGACCCGGCCGCGCAGCACCTCGGCGACGGTGTCCAGATTCGAGCGGCTCGGCGGGAACGAGTAGCAGTACGCGGTGGGCGACAAGCTCGACCGGATGAAACCGGTGCGGCTGGTGAACCACACGAAATCCGGATGGGCCGCTTTGAAATCGAGCCACGCGGTGTCGTTCGGGTCGTAGTACCTGTCGAAGTACTCGCCGTCGGCCACGAGATCGCCGCGCGGGATCGAGTCGACGTAGAACCAGCCCTCCGGCCACAGCAGCATGGCGATGCCCAGGTGCGGCACCTGGATCTGCGGACCGAGCCAGAGGGTCAGGTGCAGATTCACGAATCCGGAACTCGGATCACCGATCCAGGAGTGCACCAGCCAGTCGACCTCGGGACCGGTGTAGGCGGCGAGGCTGCCGGACGGGCCCTTCGCCGGATCGCCGTAGGTCTCCAGTTCCTCGGTGCAGGGATCGCGCACCAGCTCGAAGCGCTCGGCCAGCCGATCCTTCAGTTCGGTGAGCAGGGCGCGCCATTCGGTGAAGGTCTCGGTGACGTCGGCGCGCGGGGCCTGGTCGACCATCTGCTCGACGTGTTGGAGCGTTTCGCTCACCTTCTCACTCCGTTCCTGTAGTAGCGGCGGCGAGCGGCCTGCGCGGGCGCCCGTCCACGAGGTTGGTGCCTTTGGAGACGTTGCGGTTCACCGCCTGGGCAGGCCGGATGGTGCCGCGCAGGCTCACCGATCCGGCGACCGTCTCGCTCACCACGGGATGGCTGATGACCCCGGTGAACGGACCCTGCCAGGTGGTCCACAGCGTGAAATCGGGGCTGAGCGCGAAACAGGCGCCGTGGAATTCGGCATTCCCGTCGTAGCCCGCGCTCACCACGTTCAGCCGGTTCTCGGCGGCGCGCTCGGGCAGGCCGAGCCGGTACTCCCACGGCTCCGAGGGCGAGTGCGGGACGGCGACGACATCGGCGTCGGCGACCGCCGCCAGGCGGAAGGTCTCGGGCAGGAGCGCGTCGTCGCCGACCACGACCGCCAGCCGCCCCCAGGGCAATTCGAAGATCAGCAGGTGGTCGCCGAGTTCGGTGAGCCACGGGTGCCGGGCGGTCGCGTGCAGTTGCGGCTGTCGGCCGACGATGCCGCCCGCGTTCACGAGCAGTCCGTGGTGCGCCGCGCCGTCGCGGACCGAGAACACCGCGTGGGCGGCCGTGCCCGAAAGCGCCTCGCGCACCTGTTCGGCGGTGATCGCGGCCAGCTCGGGTAGCACGATGAGACCGGCTCCGGCCTGAGCGGCCTTCGCGATCAACGCGGCATCCGGTTCCATCACCGCGGCGGACACGGTGGCCGCGCCCGGCTGCGCGGTGCGCTCGGACGGCTCGCTCAACGGTCCGTAGATCTCCGGCCTGCGCACGGCCAGCAGGTCGGTGCCGTCGGGCCGGACCTTGTCGTCGGCGCGGGCCGGGTCGATATCGGCGACGACGATCGCCTCCCCGGTGGGCGGCGCGATGGCGACGACGGTGCCGTCCGGGGCGACGATCTGGCTCTCGCCCGCGCCGTGCAGGCGGTCCGCGGGCACGCCGAGCTTCGCGGCGATAGCGGGCAGCTCGTCCTCGGGTAGCAGCGGGCCGACCTTGTTGGCGGCGACCACCCACACCTTGTTCTCCGCGGCGCGCACCGGGACGTGCAGGCTCGCCTCGTCGACGGCGAAAGAATTCAGGCTGTTCAACAAGATCTGCGCGCCGCGAACGGCCATCGAGCGGGTGACCTCGTTGATGACGCCCTCCATGCAGGCATACATCCCGAGGCGTCCGAGCGGGGTGTCGATGACCGGCGAATCGACCTCGCCCGGATCGAAGTAGTCGTTCTCCGCGCCCATCAGCACCTGCTTGTCGGACTCGCCGAGCAGGGCGCCGTCCGGGCCGTAGAGCAGGCTGGTCGCGGTGGTGCGGCCGTCGTCGCGGGCGAGGCTGATGCCGATCTTGACGTAGAGCTCGTGCTGCGCTGCCCGCTCGGAGACGGCGGTGAGGAAGTCGTCGCCGAGCCGGCGGGCCTCTCGCCGTGCGTGTTCCCGGTCGGCGTACCAGGATAGGTGGTTACAGAACTCCGGGAGAACGACCAGCTCGGCGCCCGCTTCGGCGGCGGCGTCGATCGCGCGCAGACATGCGAGCAGATTGACCGACGCATCGGTGCCCGCGGCGAATTGCGCGGCTGCGACTCGACTCATGGCATCGTCCTCTTCTCGCTACGCAGTATGACAGGCGTTTCGCTGTTCGAAACAGCGTTTCCGAATTTCTCGATTCTGTACCAGTGCTGGTCGGTCGTCCAGACGGGTAACGCGCTCTTCATGGCGACGTAACCGGATGTCGGCGCCCGGGCGGAGCCGTGCGACCTCGGATAAGATTTTGTTTCTTTCATCGAAACAGCGTTTCTCCCTGGAGGGGCTTCCGTGGACGGTACCGCGTTGCACCACATCGTGTTGATGAAATTCCTGGACCGGTCCGATGCGTCCGAAGCCAAGCGGCGGCTGCTGGAGATGGCGCCCGCCGTGCCCCAGATCCGTTCCATGACCGTGGAACTCGACGAGGCCGGTACCGCGGTGTCCTACGACCTGTGCATGACGACCCGGCACGATTCCGCCGAGGAGTTGAGCGGATATCAAGGCCATCCGGCCCACCTCGAACTCGCGTCCTGGCTGAAACCGCGCCTGGCTGCCCGCGCGGTCGTCGACTACCACCGCTGACCGAGCCGCCCGGCGCGCGCCCGTGCCGTGGGGCCGTTCAGGTCGGATAGGCATTGGCGGCCGTGCCCGCACCGCCCGCCCGGAAAGCCGCGGGCAGATGCCGCACAGCGGACTGCGCATACGCGCGCAGGCCCTCCTCGCCGTACTCCCGGCCGAATCCGCTGTCCTTCGTTCCGCCGAACGGCGCGCGCAACGACATGCCCGTGCGGTTGTGGGTGTTCACGAAGGTGAAGCCGGCCTCGACGCGGGCGGCGACCGCGAAGGCGCGTTCCTCGTCGGCCGACCACACCGAGGCGCCGAGTCCCAGTTCGCTGTCGTTCGCCCGGTCCACGACCTCGTCGACCGTGTCGTAGGTGAGCACCGGCAGCGCGGGACCGAACTGCTCGAGCCGGACCAGATCGGCGTCGTCGGGCAGATCGAGAACCAGAGTGGGAGAAAGGAAGTAACCATCGCTGTCCGGGGCGTCGGCCAAGGTGACGAGTCGCCCGCCATGCGCGGCCGCGTCGGTCAGCAGTCCTTCGACCCGGTCCGCCGCCGACCGGGAGACCATCGGGCCCATGGTGACCGCCTCGTCGGTCGGGTCACCCACCGTCAAGACGCGCGCCGCCGCGGCCCGATACGAGTCGACGAACTCCGTGAACCTGCCGCGCGGCACATAGAGCCGCTTGGCTGCCATGCACACCTGGCCCGAGGTCGCGAACGAGGCGAGCACCAGTCGTTCGTAATCGCTGTCGCTCAACGCGAAATCGTCGAGGAAGATGGCCGGATCGTTGCCGCCGAGCTCGAGCAGGACCGGCTTGAGCGCCCGCCCCGCCGCCGCGGCGATGCTCCGTCCGGCGGCCTCGCCCCCGGTGAAAGCGATCTTGCGAACCGCCTTGTGGTCGATCAGCGTGAGCACCGTCTCGGGACCGCCGTGCACGACGGTGGTGTGCGGCAGCATCTCGGCGACCGCCTGCACGGTCAGCGGAGCCAGCGGCGACGGCTTGAGCATCACCGAATTCCCCGCGGCCAAGGCGGGCCCCAGCTTCAGCATGGCGAGGATGACCGGCGCGTTCCACGGGGTGATCGCGAGGACCACCCCGAACGGCGCCGCCCCGATCTCCAGCCGGCCGAGTTCGTCGTCGATCGCCGAATCGACCAGCACCGCCGGGGCGTTCGCACACACCCAGCGCAGATAGGTGACCGCGAATGTCAGCTCGCCCCGGCAGTCGGCGACCGGTTTCCCGGATTCCCTGGCCAGCAATACCGCCAGCTCCGGCACCCGCGCCGCCAGCGCCCCGGCCGCCTCGGACAACACCGCCAGCCGTTCGGTCATCGGCCGGCGCGACCAGTCCAGGAACTGCTCGTGCGCCTGCCGCGCCAGCGCGTCCACCGCCGACGGCTCGGTGCGCGGCACCGCGCCGACGATCTGTGCCGGGGCGGCCGGATTCTCCCGTTCGATCCACGTCACGGCGGCGACCTCACTTCAGCGAATCGATCAGGCAGGCGCGGCGCAGATAGGCGCGCGCCGCTTCGGGGTCGGCGGCGAGCCTGCGCAACCGCTCGTGTTCGGCGGCATTGTCGCCACGGATCCGGGACCAGTTGTCGTGGCTGGTGCGCTGCACGTGATCCACCGCCACCGTGCGCCGTCGCCGCGCCGCCTCGGTCAGCACCTCGTCGGGGCTGCCGTCCAGGACGTCGGCGAGCGCGGTCGCCATCGTCACCGCGTCGTGCATGCCGCTGTTCATCCCCAGTCCGCCGAGCGGATTGTTGACGTGCGCGGCGTCGCCCATGAGCAGCACCCGGTCGAACCGGAACTGCTCGGTCACCCGCTGGTGCACCCGATACAGCGAGGCGTGCAGGATGTGCCACGGCCTGCCGAGATCGGCGACACCGCGCAATCGCTCGGGCAGCCGCGCGATCTCGTCGTCGTCGGAGGTGTCGGCGGGCGTGGGCAGCAGCACCCGCCAATGGTGCGGAGTCCGCAGCAGCACCAGCCATTCCTGCGGATCGAACACGTAGTTGATCAGTGCGATCCCCGGCAGCGCGGCCTCGAGATCCTCGTCCACCGAGGCCACCAGGAAGCGTTCGGGATAGGTGGTTCCCGCGAACTCCGCGCCGAGCGCCTTGCGGACCGCCGAATGCGCGCCGTCCGCCCCGATCAGCCAATCCGCCTGCAGCACACCCTGATCGGTGTGTATCAGGACCTTGTCGCCGTCCTGGACCACGCCCTGGACACGATGCCGGAAGCGGATATCGGCCTCCGGTGGCAGCGCGTCGAGCAGGATCGGGGTGAGCCTGCTCTGTTCGCACTGCACGCGATACGGGAAGGCGGTGTCCGCGGCGAGCACCGCGAGATCGAGGGTGGCGATCTCACCGCCGCGCCGATCGCGGTATTGGAAAGTCGGAGCGACGATTCCGCGTTCGAGCAGCGTCTCGACGACGCCGAGGCGCTCGAGCATCTCCAGCGTGGGCGGATGGAAGGTCGACGCGCGCGATTCCGCGGCCAGATCCGGCCCTTGCTCGAGCACCGTCACCGTGACGCCGCGGCGGGCCAGTGCGAGTGCGGCCGTCAGGCCCACCGGGCCCGCCCCGGCGACCACCACGTGCGGCTCGCTCATGACGTGTGCAGGGCGAAGCGCCCCTCGATGCCGACGACCCGGGCGCCGGTGAAGAACCGCAGCGTCTCGGCCGTGCCCTCCTCACCGAGACCGGACAGACCCCACGCGGGCCGCGGCGTCATGAGATGCAGACTCATGATCGTCGAGCCGTTGACCTTCACCTCACCCGCGCGGATCCGGCGCGCCACCGCCAGCGCCCGCTCGAGGTCGGCGCCGCACACGTAGCCTTCCAGGCCGTAGGGCACGGCATTGGCCACCTCCGCCGGATCGGTGCGCTCGTCGTAGGTGACGACGGCGGCGACCGGTCCGAACACCTCGTCGGGCAGATCCTGTTCGACCAGGGTCGGCGGGAAGTAGTTGCCCTCGGCCGGTGGCGTGCCGAACGACCGCGCGGGCATCCCGGCGACGGCCCCGGTCAGCATCGCGGTGTGCCGGGAGTGGATCTGCGGACCCAGGTCGGTCGCGGGATCCAATGGCGAGCCGATCACCAACTCGCCCAGACGTTTTCCGATCGCGTCGACGATCTCGGTGGCGCGCGATTCGGGCAGGATCAACCGCCCGAGCGCCCGGCACCACTGCCCGTTCAGCGTGGTGAGCAGTTCCACCGCTATCCGCGCGGCGGTGTCGGTATCGGCATCGGGCAGCACGACCAGTGGATTGTGCCCGCCGAGCTCGAGTTGCACCGGCCGCAGCAGTCCGGCGCTGGCCGTGGCGATCGCTTTCCCGCCCGGCACGCCGCCGGTGAAGGACACCGCCTTGATCCGCGGATCGGCCACCAGCGCGGCGCCCGTCTGCGCACCGCCGTGCACGAGCTGGAACATGCCGGGCGGGACATGCGCCGCGATGACCTCTGCCAGCACGACGGAACTGAACGGGGTCAGTTCGCTGCTCTTGAGGATCGCCGGGCATCCCGCCGCCAGCGCATTGGCCACCTTGTGTGCGGCCATCGGCGCGGGGGCGTTCCACGGCACCAGGCACAGTGCGGGGCCGAGCGGCAGGCGATACACCTCGATACCGTCGCGGTCCTCGCGCAGAATGCCCGCCCGCACCTGCTGGGCGGCCAGCCGGAACGACCCGGCGACGATCACGCCGAGTGGTTCGGCCTGCCGCAACGGAACACCCGTGGTCGCCGCGTCGAGTGCGGCGACGGCGGCCAGTCCCGGTTCCAGGGCGTCGGCGATCGCGTCGAGGACATCCGGGTCGACCGGACCGCCCGCGGCCGCGGCGACCGCGAGGCCGCGCTCGATCCGCGCCGCGGACGTGGCCACCGCGCGAACGGTCGGCGCGCCGGTGGCCGGATCCTCCAGATCGAAGCCGAGATCGACGCTGGGTGTGCCCCATTCGCCGTCGATGTAGTCCAGGACCGGGGGCAGCTCCACGTCCATCACTTCGCCTCGGCGGGTGCGGTGGTGAACAGTTCGTTGGCCTTCGCCTCGGTCACGATCCGGGCGACCTCGAGCATGCCGCGCTCGGCGGGGAAGGTCATCACCAGTCCCATCGCGAGGTCGCGCAGCGCGCGGCCCGCCGCACCCTGCATCGACGCCGCCGAAGTTCCGCCCGCCTTCAGCGCCCCGAGCGCGACCTGGAAGCAGGCCTCGGTCACCGAGCCCTTGCCCAGCCGCCACTGCGTGAACACGTCCTGCTTGGACTTGAACGGCGGATCGGCGGTCTCGACCGTGAGCTGGTAGCGCAGCCACAGGTAGGCGGTCTGCAGCTGGCGGGTCATCTCGCCGAAGAGGAGCTGGTGCACGGGGGAGGAGGCGACCGGTTTGCCGGTGTCGGCGAAGGTCTTCGAGGTGGCCGCCGCGACCGCCTCGTCGTAGACGTTCTGCGCGCACCCGGTGTACGCGGCGGCGATGGCGAGCTGATTGCCGACGAAACTGCCGCGGCTCTGGGTGAGCATCTTCGGGAACGCGCCGGGCACCGTGAGTGCCTCGTCGTCGGCGATGAAGACGTTCGCCAAGCGGATGCCGTTGTTGGCGGTGGCGCGCATGCCGAGCCCGTCCCACGGCGCGCGGGTGCTGACGCCTTCCGCATCACGGGGCACGAAGAAGGTCGCGATACCCGCGGCGGTGTCGTAGCCGTCGAGCTTGGCCGAGGTGAGGTAGAAGTCGGCGACGCCGGTCGCGCAGCCGAAGGACTTCTCGCCGTTGAGAATCCAGCCGCCGTCGACCTTCGTCGCGGTGGTCGCGATGGTGATGTTGGCCGCCTCGGTCTTCACCGATTCGGAGGCGAAGTTCGCCAGCCACACCCCGTCGGCCATGCGGGTGAGCACCTTCTCCGCGAACGCGGCCACCACCGGTATCTCCTCGGCGTCGAACAGTCCCGCGTCGATGGCCTCGAGCGGGAGCAGGCCGCGCGAGGCGCTGGTGTTGTGGAAGAAATAGGACAGCGCGGTGGACGGACATGCCGTGCCCATCGCATACGTGGCGGCTGCCAGGTCACGCAGTCCGCCGCCCAGGCCGCCGAATTTTTCGGGCACGATCAGCCCGAGCAGTCCGGCATCCCGCAGCAGAGCGATATGGCCCGCGGGAAAGGTGCCGGTGGCATCTGCCTCGTCGGCCGCGGCGCGCAGGGCAGGTAGAACCGAATCCACCCGCTCGGCGCGCTCACGTTCGGCCGCGGTCATGTCTTCGACGAGTCGTTCACCGATCATTTGACTAGTCCCTCGATCCACGACGCACCTCTCGTTTCGGCTGTCGAAACACCGTCTCGCACAAGGTAACGCCATGCCGGGGGGCTCGCAAGGGGAACGCATGTCTGTCGTGTTTCCCCCAGGGAAATTCGGTCGCCTACACTGGCAAGCGTGTCCATCACAGAGTCCGAGAGCCCGAGCCGGTCGATCGCTGCTGTCGAGCGCGCGATGGACGTGTTGCTGCTGTTCGGCCGTTCCGGCCGCGCCGATCTGGGCGTCACCGAGATCGCCACCGAACTCGGCATCACCAAGGCCGCGGTGCATCGCATCCTCACCGCGCTGCGCAATCGCGACCTGATCGCCTTCGAGCCGGCCACCCGCCGCTACACCCTCGGTCACGCCGCGATCGCTCTCGGCCGCGCCTATATGGCGCGCACCGACCTGCGCATCATGGCCGCTCCGGAACTGCGCCGCCTCGGCTCGCTCACCGGCGAGACGGTGACGCTGTCGATCCGGCGCGGCGACACCAGGATGTATGTGGATCAGGTCGTGCCGGAACAGGAACTGCGCGTGGAGGTCACCCTCGGCGTGCCGTATCCGCTCTACGCGGGCAGCTCCTCGAAGGTGATCCTGGCCTACCTCGACAAGAAGGACATCGACGACTATCTGCGCAAGCAGGAACTGGTCGCGTTCACCGACGCCACGATCACCAGCCGCACCGCCTTGCGCACCGAGCTGGCGGCCATCCGCAAGCGCGGCTACGCCGTCTCGGTGGGGGAGCGCCAGCTCGGCGCCGCCTCGATCGCGGCCCCGATTCTCGATCACGACGGTGGCGTCATGGCCGCCATCAGCGTGTGCGCACCACAGTCGCGTTTCGAGCCGCGGATCGACGAATTCGTTCCCCTGTTGCTGAAAGCCGGGCGCGCCATCTCGGCGCAACTGGGTTACGCCGGATGAGCGCCGGGGGTCAGAGATCCGCCCCCGGCTTGAGTACGCCGAGCGCGGCGGCCACCAGCACGCTTCCCCAGATCGTCCACACATAGGGCAGGCATCCGTCCACGCTGCGCTTGATGGCATGTTCGACCTCGCTGGTCGAACCGGTCGTCATGAGAGCGCCGAAGGCGGGACCGAAGGGCCGCAATGTCATTCGGATGCCCAGGCCTGCGGCGATCGCCGTCGCGTACAGCGCGATCTTGGCGCCCAGCCAGCGCGGCTCGGTCGTCACCCCGAACGGCTCGTCGACGAGGATCGCGTACAGCCCGGCCGCCGCCATGCCGGCGACCACCGCATACCGGATCGCGAGGTCGGTCCTGGCCACCAGCGGGTAGCTCCCGTGTGTGCGGTGCTGGATCACCGTCAGGGTCAGCCAGCCCGCCGCGAACAGCCAGGTCAGCACCACCAGCCACCAGGGGAACAGGTCGTGGCCGAACAGTCGCGCGCCGTGCGGGTCGGCCGCCATCAGCGTCACGCCGCTGGGCAGGAACAGCACCAGGCAGATCTTCGGCGCCAGATCCAGCCCGCTCATGATCTTCAGCGCGGTCGATCGTGCCTCCGGGCTGATCTGCGGGTCGATGACATACCGGCTGGAGTAGAAGACGCCGAGATCGCCGCCCAGCCAGAAGACGAACAACACGATGTGCACGATGATCCACCAGCCGTGCGGATGCGGTCCCATATCAATCCTTTACAAGCGAACGCGGCGCGTGGCTCGTCCTCGTGTCGCAGCCGGCCGGGGGAGCTCGGCATCTATGGATACAACGTATCCCTATGAGAAACGACGGGCAACCGGAAAGAGTCGGGTCACCGCCCCTCGGGCATCAGTCGGAGTGGTTGGCCGCCCAGCGGCGGGCGACGGGCGCGGCCAGGGCGTCGGCCATGCCTCGGGATGGCGCACAGCCGGTCGCGGCGGTCGCCCACGAACCGACTCGCGTAGGCATGGGGCGGCGGGCCGTTCAGGTCCTCGAAACGAAGGACGTCTATGTCCGGCAAATCTCCCCGCAGCACTGCTGCGAAGAAGTCCGGAAAATCCCTCGAGGCAAAACGCGCGGACAAGAAGGCGAAGGCCGTCAGGAAATCCGAGGTCGAGTCCACCTTCGAGCCCAAGCGTCGCCGACAGGCTCCGCAGGCGCTTACATATAGCCGAAAGCTCTTGTCCGGCAACGACGTTCGTTGGTGAGCGTGCAGCTGCGCAGCGTGTCGGAGTGCGCCGCGGGCAGCGCGGACTTTCCGGCCCATCCGCGGCGTCGAAGCTGCGGTCGGCTCCGGTCGTTCGGAGCCCGATGTGCGGAATCTCCGTGGGTGTGGCATAGTGGTCCCGGAGACCGGGCTAAATCGAGCACGGCTCATCTACAGAAATGAAATTTTTTTAACATGGCTCAAGGCAGCGTGAAATGGTTCAACGGCGAGAAGGGCTTCGGCTTCATCGCCCAAGACGGAGGCGGCCCTGACGTCTTCGTGCACTACTCCGCCATCGGCGGCTCGGGTTTCAAGTCCCTCGACGAGGGGCAGCGCGTGGAGTTCGAGATCGGGCAGGGCCAGAAGGGCCCGCAGGCTCAGGACGTCCGCGTCATCTAGTCGACGCGAGTTGTAGGCTCCGCACCTTCGAGGTGCGGAGCCTTTCTCGTTCCCGGTCGTGCAGTGCCGGAACGTGACGGTTCAGGAGCCGTGGAACGGCTCGCCTTCCAACGATTCCGAGACGCGGCCGTCCACGCCCTGTGGCACGTCGCCCTCGATGGTCACCCGGTAGAGCACCCGGTCGTAGCCGAGGTGGCCGGCGTCGGGGATGGCCAGGTGCGCGGTCGCGCGGTTGTCCCAGAAGGCCACGCTGCCCGGCTGCCACCGGAAGCGGACCGTGTATTCGGTGCGGGTGGCCTCTTCCCAGAGCGCGTCGAGCAGGTGCGAGCTCAGGCTCGGGCCCAGGCCGCGGATGTTCTTGGCCTTGCGGGTGAAGCCCGGGCTGACGAACAGCACCCGCTCCCCGGTCTCCGGATGTACGCGCACCACCGGGTGGAACGTGCGCAGCGGCTTGTTCGAGATGATTTCCGAGCGCGAACTGCCCTGTGCGGCACGATTGTCGAAGGTGTGCTCGGCGTCGAGCTTGTCGAGGAACTCGCGCAGCTCGGCGGGCAGGTTCTCGTACGCCGCCACCAGGTTCGTCCACGCGGTGTCGCCGCCGTAGGGCGGCAGGATGTCGGCCCGCAGGATCGAGAACGCGGGCGGGTTCACCAAGGCGGTGACATCGGTGTGCCAGCTGTTGTCATAGGAGGTGCGCTTGCGTCCGTAGAGTTCGGTGTAGCGCCTGCTGTCGATGGGCAGGATTTCCGGGAATCCTTCGGGTGGATTCTCCTCGTACGGATGAGCGGGCGTGACTCTGCCGAAGCGGCGCGCGAATGCGATCTGCTCCGCGTGGCCGATTGTCTGATCCCGGAAGAACACCACCTTCCATTTCAGCAATGCCTGCCGGATCTCGGCGATCACCGCGTCCGGAAGATCCTGTGCCAGATCGACACCGGAGATTTCCGCGCCGGTGTAGCCTGCCAGCGGATGCACGGTGATCGAGGACGGTGCCGCGTCCGTGGACTGCACGGAAATCGGTTGTGCCGCAGCGGTTGTCATCTTTCCCACCACCTGTTCTGTTCGGGATCGGATGTGGGTGCCAGCGTAGGCGGCGCCGACGGCGCGAACCCCGTTGCGATCGCTGAGATTGCCTACACGATTCATGAAGAGGAACTTCAAATGCCGCCTCGAAGCGCATAATTCCGATCACGCCGATCGGGTTCGTTGCCCGGGCCGGACGCCGCGGCGCATTGTTGTTCCGACCCGCGACCGGAGATCGTCGCGAATGTTCTTCCGCATGTCGAAACGGAGAGACGCCATGTCCGAGCGCAGACTGTTCCTGAATGTCGGTGTGAACAGCACCGGATACCACGGGAACTCGTGGCTGGCGCCGGGGCATCGATGGGACCGCTTCACTTCGTTCGACCACTACGTCGAAGCGGCGGAACTGGCCCGCGAGGGCACCTTCGACGCGGTATTCGTCTCCGACCACCCCGCCTTGCAGCGCGCCGCCACGAACAGGCCCTTGCACTCACTGGATCCGATCGTGCTGTTCACCGCGCTCGCGGCCAAGGTGCCCGACATCGGCTTCGTGATCACCGCATCGAGCACCTACAACTCCCCGTACAACCTCGCGCGGCGGCTCGCGAGCCTGGATCATGTGTCGGGCGGACGGGTGATCTGGAATGTGGTGTCGAGCTTCAACCCCGACATCGCCGCCAACTTCGGCTCCGCGCCGCTGCCGGACCGGGCCGCGCGGTACCGCCGGGCGGGGGAGTTCGTCGAGGTGGTCCAGGCGCTGTGGCGCAGCTGGGACCACACCGCTTCCGACGCGCCCACCGAGCTCGGTGATCCACTCTGGACCGCGGACTCCGCACGGGCCATCGACCACGACGGCGAGTTCTTCTCCGTCCGCGGCCCGCTGAATGTGCCCGTCGGCCCGCAGGGGCACCCGCTCATCTGCCAGGCAGGCGCCTCGGAAGCGGGCATCGACCTCGCCGGCGCTCGCGCGGACCTCGTCTATGCCGGTCTGCTCGGCATCGACGCGGCCCGCGAATTCCGCGCGCAACTGAACGCGCGCGCCATCGCCCACGGCCGCGATCCCGGCGCCATCCGCCTGCTCCCCGGCCTGGTGCCCATCGTCGCCGAAACCACCGAGGCCGCTCTGCGCGAGCACGAACGCCTGAACGGTCACCCCGACGAGGAGTCGCTGCTGCGCGCCTTCGCCGACCGGCACGGGCTGCCCTACGATCCCGAGGCCGTGCTCATCCCCGAACTCTTTCCGATCGACCCGGACCAGCAGTCCCCGATCGGATTCACGAAGGCCTTCCGCGATCTGGTCACCACGGAGCGGATCACGCTTCGCCAGTTGGCCCGCCGCATCGAGGGCGGGCACCGTCTCGTGCTCGGCACACCGGCCGAGGTGGCCGAGCAGATCCTCGATTGGTGGCGCGCGGGCGTCGTCGACGGCTACACCGTCCAGCCTCCGACCCTGCCCGGCGATCTGCGCACCTTCGTGCGGGAAGTCATTCCGCTGCTGCGGGCGGCGGGTGCGTTCCCGTCGGCCTATCCGGAATCGACCGTGCGGGCTCGTTTCGGCCTACCCGATCCGGTGGCGGTGCCCGCCGCGCGGTAACCGGCCCACCCGCCGAGGTCCGACTCGCCGGGCCGGTGTGACGGCCGGGTTCACCACGGATTCGCCGGCAAGGTCGGGCGCTCTGCCGGGCAGGGGGTCCTTCGTGTCGGCAGGCCTCGTCGCCACCGCAGCCGCAGCCACATTTCGGGTGTTGGCCTGGTTGTCCACGGGCTCGGCATCGGCAGGGCCGTCCGGCGCGCTGTATCGCGCCGCCGATCGGCTCCTGGGGTGATGATTGCGGTCGCGTAGCTGATGGGGGCGCAGCGTACCGTGGTCGACGTCCGGGAGCGCCGGTCGCGCGGCCGTGTGCGCGTTGAACGGCGTGACCGGTGTTGAGCACGTGAGCCGACGGGAGAGGCGCAGTGGTGGCAGGAGAAGTTGGTGGCGGCGACCAGCGCGGGACCGACGACGACGCGATGATCGGCTACATGACCCGCATGCGGGACGATCTGACCCGCTTCGTGATGGAGTACGACTTCGCGGTGCAGGAACTGCTCACCAAGGTGACGATCCTGCGCCAGGAATTCCTGAATCTGCACCACTACAACCCGATCGAACACGTCACGTCCCGGGTGAAGTCGCCTACGAGCATCCTGCGCAAGGTGATCCGCAAGGGCATCGATCCCGGTCTGCCCTCGATCCGCGAGCACATCACCGATATCGGTGGCGTGCGGATCACCTGCAGTTTCATCTCCGACACCTATCGGGTGCTGGAGGCGCTCACCTCCCAGGACGACGTGCGCGTGATCGCCGTCAAGGACTACATCGCCCACCCGAAGCCCAACGGGTACAAGAGCCTGCATGCTCTGCTCGAGATCCCGGTCTTCCTGTCGAGCGGGCGGGTGAACGTGATCGTCGAACTCCAGGTTCGCACCGTCGCGATGGACTTCTGGGCGACGACCGAGCACAAGATCTTCTACAAGTTCGACGGCCATGTTCCGCAGCGTCTCATCGACGATCTGACCACCGCCGCCCAGACCGCGGCCGAACTCGACCGCAGGATGGAGCAGTTGCACACCGAGGTGCACGGTGTGGACGCCCGAACCATCGGCGCCCCGACCGACATCGACGACGATGTGCTCCGGTATTTCTGGGAACACGCCAGGAACTCCGGCGCCTGAGGCCGGCTGCTCGCACTTCGGGCCGCGGACATTCGATTCGGCTTGTGCGTTACCGACCCGGAAATCGGCGAGGTGGCGGACTTGTCCTGATCCACCGGGTCCGCCGGAGTCGACGACCGGTGCCGTCGGTCCGCACTTCCGATATCGGAGATCGCATCCGGCTACCGATGGGGAACCGGTGACCAGATGGTGATCGAACCCGGGGCTGTTTTCGCTCCGGCGAATTCACATGCATCGCCGCGCTCAGCGTGCGGAACGAAAATATCGGGGCCCCGGGGGTCGATCGTGCGACGCGGTGATCTCTTCGAGATCGGATCAGGCGGCGGGCTCGGGCTGGGTCAGCTCCTGCACGCCGAGGAGCGCGTCGATGATGTTGACGAGGGCGGAGGTGCCGCCGTCGAAGGCGGAGCTGCCGGTGTCGAGCAGCGCGGAGCCCGAGGCCAGGCCGCCACCTTCGGCGGAACCGGTGGCCAGGCCGGCCGAGCCGGTGGCCAGGCCTTCGGCGGAGCCCGTGGCCAGGCCGGTCTCGGCGGAGCCTGCGGCCAGACCGGCCGAGCCGGTGGCGAGTGCGGCGGAGCCGGTGACGGCGGTGGCGCTTTCGGCGGAGGCCACGGCGACCGGGCCGAAGAGCAGGGCGGCGGCGGAGACGGCGCCGGCGGCGGCAACAACCTTGCGAGAGATCATGGCGGAGCTTTCCTTCCACGGTTCGGATATAACGACACCATCACGGCGCGCACCCGCAACGTTAGGGAAGGGAGACCGTCGAAGCTACCTTTAATTTTTGTGTGATAAATCACCGTTAATACTTGGCAAACTACCTGTTCTATCGGGGTTACGAAATTCGATCTTGAATTCGTGATAATTCGATCTTGTTTCTGCCGGATAATTCTATCCGGGCGTCGAAGAAATTCGTTCGTGTCGCATCGGAGTGGTGGCTGTGGCGATGTCGAGTCGGCGTGTCTCGAACCCGCTCGGTGAGTCGCCGCCGAGTGGGCGTCATGCGAGTGCCGCAGGCCGCAGGTGGGCGATGATTCCTTCCAGGTCGGTCGCGAAGAGTTCGGGCCGGAACTCGTGACCGCCGGGAACCTCGTGCGCCTCGTGTGGGATGCCGGCATCGGTGAGGCGCTTGCGGAATTCCCGCTGGCCGGCCAGCACCTGGGTTTCGTTCACGCTGTCGAACCAATCGATCGGTTCCGGACTGGTGCCCGCGGCGAGGAATATCCGCTTGTCGCGGTAGCTTTCGATCCGTTCGATCGGATTGTCCGCGCTGACCCTGGCCTGGTTCCAGAACGGTGCCCCGTAAACCGTGGCGCCGCCCAGTTCCAGCGTCGCCGAGGTCAGATTCGCCCAATGCACGACGAGGCCGAAGTCGCGACGCAGGCTCGCCGGGCCGGAATGGCTGCTGACCGAGGCGAAACGATCGTGATACTTGGCCGTGTATTTCAGCGCGCCGAAGCCGCCCATCGAGAACCCGGCGACCGCGCGACCGTCGTACTCGGCATGGACTCGGAAGTTCGCCTCGATCCACGGGAGAAGCTGGGTGATATGGAATGTCTCCCAATTGCGCGGACCCACGAAGGATCCGGTCGGATTGGAATACCAGCCGGCTCGGCCGCCATCGGGCATCACGACGATGATCGGCTTTCCCGCGGTCCATTCGCGGATGCCCAGGGAATCGAAGGTGCGGAAATCCTGGACGCCGCCGTGGAGCAGATAGAGGACGGGATAGGTGTATCCGCTGGTGTGGTAATCGTCGGGTAGCAGGACGTTGACTCCGGGGTTCCAGCCGATCGCAGCCGTCCGGAATCGGTAGTACCACATGCGCGGGTCGTCCTCGTCGCGCTCCACGATCGACAAACCGAACCCGTCGCTTCGCTCGAGGAATATCGCGAGGACCTGGCCGGCGGCGGGTTCGGCGATGCCGTTGGCGGCGGCGATGAGCGGAGCGAGGGAGGCGTCTCCGTAGTAGCGAGAGGCCAACTCCGACAACGTTTCTCCCGCTCGAACCTCGTGCCGTACGAGATCGGGCACGATGAGCTGTCGTCCCGCGGCGACGGCGTCGGATTCGATGATGCCGTTGGCGGCGGCGATGAACGGGGCGAAGGAGGCGTCTCCGTAGTGGCGAGTTGCCAGCTCCGGCAACGTGTCTGCGGTGACGACCTCGTACCTCGTGTATCCGGAGATGATGAGCCGCTGTCCCGCGCCGACCTCGTCGGGTTCGGCGATCCCGCTGGCGATGGCGATGAGCCGGTACAGCTCGGCGTCTCCATGGAAACGTAAAGCCAACATAGGCAACGTTTCCCCGGCCGCGACCGTGTGTGTTCCGACCATCCCGATCACCCCTTTGATAGCAGTTGGCTCTAGTGTCGGGGGTGGTGGCCTGTGGTGTGCGCGGATTTGCGGAATCCGGGCCTGGCGTGGTGTGCGCGCGCCGTCCCCGGCTCGCCTATGGCGACCCCGTGGCGTACGCGGCCCGGGTGGGCAAGCGGAAGGGGAGTGCGCGGCCGGGGTGGACACGCACGCCGGGCACCACGGCGGTCGGCTCTGTCCCCCTCGGTCAGGCCTCCTCGACATGGCCGGCAACCCGTGGGCGTGCCACCGACCATGTCCGCTCTCGCCGCCCCGTTACCGACTTGTTGCACCCCGCGCAACGCGCTCGTCGACGCCCCCGGGCGAACAGTGCCGCGGCGATTACCGCGCCGTTGTCGCGGGCGGCTCGTATCTGTGCGCCGTTCGGGTCACGACCCGCTACGAGCTGCGGAGATGGCGATCGATTGTGTCCGAGCGCCGCACCGATTCGGCCTCGGATTCGCCTAGAATCGAGTAATGACGTTCCTCCGGAATTCCGAGGAGCTTTCCGATCTCAGCACGATCGAGCACCGGGCATCCTCGGTCGCACACATGTTGGTCGACCGCGTCACCGCCACACCGAACACAGAGGCATTCCGGTTCCCCGACGGCGAGGGCTGGACCAGCGTTTCCTGGAAACAGTTCGGTGAGCGCGTCGACATCCTGGCCGCCGGGTTGATCGCCCTGGGAATCCAGGCCGAGGACCGGGTAGCGCTCGTGTCGTCCACCCGATACGAATGGGTGCTCGCCGACTTCGCCGTGATGTACGCCGGCGCGGCCACCACTACCGTGTACCCGACCATGACCGCTCCTGGCGTCACGTTCATCATCGCCGACTCGGGCAGCCGTGTCGTCGTCGCCGAGGATCAGGCCCAGGTCGACAAACTGATCGAGCACCGCGCCGAGTTGCCCGACGTGCAACGGGTGGTGATCTTCGACGGCGAAGGCGACGGAGACTGGGTGATCACGCTCGACGATCTCGAAGAGCGCGGGCGCGCCCTGCTGACCGGATCCCCCGACGCGGTGGCCGATCGCATCCGTGGCATCCGGCCCGAGCACTTGGGCAGCATCATGTACACCTCCGGCACGACCGGCACCCCGAAAGGCGTCAGGCTGCCGCATTCGACGTGGACGTACAGCGCGGCGGCTATCGACGCCGTAGGTGTGCTCGGTCCCGACGACCTGAACTTCCTGTGGCTTCCGCTCTCGCACACGTTCGGCAAGGTGATGCTGGCGCTGTCACCGCTGGTCGGTTTCCCCACAGCCATCGACGGTCGGGTGGACAAGATCGTCGACAACCTCTCGATTCTGCATCCCACCATCGTGGCCGGCGCCCCGCGCATCTTCGAGAAGGCGCACGCCCGTATCGAGGGCGTAGTGGCCGACGAAGGCGGGATCAAGAAGAAGCTGTTCGACTGGGCGGTCGGCGTCGGCCTGAAGGTGTCGCGTGCGAGACAGGCCGGCGAGAATCCGTCGTTGCCGGTCGCCGTGCAGCACAGAGTCGCCGACAAGCTGGTGCTCTCCACGATCCGTGAACGCTTCGGTGGTCGGCTGCGGTACTTCGTTTCGGCGGCGGCGCCGTTGGCCCGCGACGTCGCGGAATGGTTCGACGCGATCGGAATCATCGTGCTCGAAGGCTACGGTCTGACCGAGACCGCCGCCGCGTCGTTCATCAACCGGCCGGACGCCTACCGGTTCGGAACCGTGGGCAAGCCGTTCCCCGGCACCGAGGTGAAGATCGCCGAGGACGGCGAGATCCTGCTTCGGAGTCCGGGTGTGATGAGTGGCTATCACAACCGCCCCGAGGCCACCGCCGAGGCGCTGGACGCGGACGGCTGGTTCCGCACCGGCGACATCGGCGAGATCGACGCGGACGGCTTCCTGCGCATCACCGACCGCAAGAAGGACTTGTTCAAGACATCGCAGGGCAAATACGTCGCGCCCTCCGCGATCGCCGCCACCTTCAAGGGCATGTGCCCGTACGCGGGCGAATTCATCGTCTACGGAGAGGCGCGGCCCTATTGCGTCGCCTTGATCGGCCTCGACGCCCAGAGCATCGCCGAATGGGCGGGCAAGCACGGTCTGGGAGAAAAGCCGTTCGCCGAAATCGCGCGGGACGAGAAGACCCACGACCTGCTCGCCACCTATATCGACGAGCTGAATGCCCAGCTCGATCGCTGGGAACAGATCAAGAAATTCGCCATCATCGACCACGAACTGTCCGTCGAGACCGGTGAACTCACACCGAGTATGAAACTGCGCCGCAAGGTGGTCGTCGACAACCTCGCCGACAGCATCGACGCCCTCTACCGGTGACGTCGATCGATGACTGTCGCCCCGCCGTGCGCGGCGCGTCCTTTCTTCGGTGTGCCCCCGGCCCCCCCGGGGGGCGGTCCGGTGCCGGTCTAACCGCCGGCGCGTTTGCGCCTCAACGTGTCGAGATCGACGACATTGCCATCGGGGCCGGAACTGCCCGGGTCGTTCTCCGGAGCCGGGTGCCGCGCCGTGACGGGGGCGACCGGCCACCACCCTGTCTCGCGTTGCAGTTCCGATCGCAGTACGGGCTTGGTCGGTGCGGGGTCGAAGACGGAGCCACCCTGCGCGCACCAGGTCCTGCGCGGCCCCCCGCCGGCCTCTTCCGTCACGCGCCGCGGACGACGCGGTAGCCGGGTGACTTTCGACGTGCCGTCTCCAGCTCCGGGGGTCTCCATAGCCTTCATTCCTTCTTCCAGCGCGACCGCTGCGGCTCGTCGAACCTCTTCCCGCCGGACCCGTGGCAGATCCCATCCCGGTTCGATTGCGTCGCGCACATCCGTATCCTCCCTCGATAGGCTACCGTCCCGCTCCCGAATGAGGTGGGGGACGATGCCGCTGTCTCGCAGCGAGGTGGCGGGTTCGGCGACGCCATCGGCGGCACGAGAATCGATGGCGAATCAGCCCCCGCCAGGCATCCTTACTCGACCCGTTGTTCGAGATGGGGGACAGCCGAACGGATGAGCCGTCGGCCGCCTTCAGGAAGTCGGCCGACGGGAGGCAGTAACGGCAGATCCAGCCGGTTCGAGATATGAGCCTGTAGCGCGAGTCGTAGAACTTCTCGCTGTGCCGGCAGCAGTTCTCTCTGCGCAGTGTGATGCCGGTCGGATGGCGAGAGCGCCCGGCTCAGCGCCGCCGGCGGCTGCAATGTCGGGGCGTCGGCTCCCAGATGGTCGGTCGTTTCCAGGCGCCCTACCGCCTCGACCGGAAACCACCGACCGAGTACGAAGCCGGACTACTATGCCAACTGCTCTCGGCAACCCGCTGCGGACAGACAACCCGGTGCGCACGAAACCCGGGAGCTTCAGTTGTTGTTCGACCATTTTCGGGGTCAGCCGTGCATCGGATATCTGAGGTCGAGGTCGAGGTTGAGTTCGACCACGTTGACTCGGGGTTCGCCGAGGAAACCGAGTGTTCGGCTCTGGGTGTGCGCTTCGACGAGTTCGCGCACCTGATCGGCGGTGATGTGGCGGGCGTCGGCGATTCGGGCGACCTGGATATCTGCATACCTGGGAGAGATGTGCGGGTCCAGGCCGCTGCCGCTCGCGGTGACCGCGTCCGCGGGTACCGCGGTATGGCTGGTTGCGCTGCCGAAGATCGGGACGATGAGCCCGGTCGAGTAGTCCGCTCCGGGTTCGGCGCATTCCACGGTGAGTCCGAGGTAGGTGGCCAGGAACGGTGTGGCCGGACAGGTCTGGTTGATGCTGATGACCCGCACCGGCCGCGAGATTCGGCCGTCGGCGTCTCGCGGGCCGATGACCGAGAGCACCGCGCCGAGGCCGTCGTCGGTGCAGAATGGACGGCTGCCGTCGACCCCCTCACGGTCGCCGATGGCCTTGCTCCGAGAGCACACCGTCGATAGCAGGCTCAGCGTTACCTTCGTCGGGTCGGTGTCCAGGGTGTCGACGATGCTTTCGGGTCCGAGATTGCTTGCCGCGGTGGACAGCGGGTCATATCCTGCCCCTGCCACGGAGGGGCGGCTCTGGAAGTACTGCGCCAAGGCGTTGCCGTCGGCGTCGGTGAACGACTGCCCGATGAGGCTGCTGCCGACCAGTTTGCCGTCGGAGGTGAGCAATGAGCCCTCGGCCTTGTCGCGCAGGCCGGGAGCCTGCGCGACTGCGAAGACCGCTAGCGGATAGGCGATTCCGGTGATCGCGGTGAGCACGAGCAGCGCGCGCAGCGCTGCGACATGCTGATGAAGCCGTGTTGGCATCTTCATTTCAGGACATCCCTGGAAAGAGTTGGACGACCAGGTTGATGATCTTGATACCGATGAATGGTGCGACGATGCCGCCGAGACCGTAGATGGTCAGGTTGCGGCTGAGTAGTTTCGACGCGTTGGAGGGCGTGTAGTGCACCCCGCGTAACGCCAGCGGAATCAGGGCAACGATGACGAGTGCGTTGAAGATGACTGCGGACAGGATCGCCGACTCAGGACTGGCCAGGCGTATCACGTTGAGCAGGTCGAGGCCGGGGAACAGCCCGATGAACAGGGCGGGCAGGATCACGAAGTACTTGGCGATGTCGTTGGCGATGGAGAAGGTGGTCAGCGCGCCGCGGGTGATGAGCAGCTGTTTGCCGATCTTCACGATCTCGATGAGCTTGGTCGGGTCCGAATCCAGATCGACCATGTTCCCGGCCTCCTTGGCAGCGGAGGTACCGGTGTTCATCGCGACCCCGACATCGGCCTGTGCGAGGGCCGGTGCGTCGTTGGTGCCGTCGCCGGTCATCGCGACGAGCCGTCCACCGGCCTGTTCCCCCTTGATCAGCGCCAGTTTGTGCTCCGGAGTGGCCTCGGCGAGGAAATCGTCGACGCCCGCCTCGTCGGCGATAGCTCTGGCGGTCATGGGATTGTCGCCGGTGATCATGATGGTGCGGATGCCCATGCGCCGCATTTCATCGAAGCGCTCGCGCATGCCGCGTTTGACGACGTCCTTGAGATGGATGACACCCAGCAGCCGTGCCCGGCCGTGGTCCACTTCCGCGACGGCAAGCGGCGTGCCACCCGAGGCCGAGATACTGTCGACGATGGCGCCGAGCTCCGCCGGTACGTCACCGCCCTGTGAGCGTACCCATTCGGTGACCGCGCCGGTCGCCCCCTTGCGCAACCGGTGGCCGTCCGACAGGTCGACACCCGACATGCGGGTGTGGGCGGTGAACTTCACCCAGGTCGCTCCGGTCAGTTCACCGGGCGTCCGCGCGCGTTTGTTGAACGCCTGTTTGGCGTAGACCACGATGGACCGACCCTCGGGGGTCTCGTCGGCCAGGCTGGACAGCTGTGCCGCGTCGGCCATCTCGTCATCGGGAACGCCCGGCAACGGGACGAATTCCGAGGCTTGCCGGTTGCCGAGGGTGATGGTGCCGGTCTTGTCCAGCAACAGCGTGTTCACATCGCCTGCAGCCTCCACTGCATGGCCCGACATGGCCAACACGTTACGTTGAACCAGCCGGTCCATGCCCGCGATGCCGATGGCCGAGAGCAGTGCGCCGATAGTGGTCGGGATCAGGCAGACCAGCAGCGAGACCATGACGATCCCGGTGACACCGTGCGCGTCGAGCGCTGCCGTGTCGGGTACACCGGGGTTGTCGGTCTTGGAGAAGATCGCCAGCGGTTGCAAGGTGACCACGGCGAAGAGGAAGATGATCGTCAGCGAGGCGAGCAGGATGTTGAGCGCGATCTCGTTGGGCGTTTTTTGTCTGCTCGCGCCCTCGACCAAAGCGATCATCTTGTCCAGAAAACTCTGGCCGGGTTCCTGGGTAATCCGCACGACGATGCGATCCGAGAGCACATAGGTGCCGCCGGTCACCGCGGAGCGGTCGCCGCCGGATTCTCTGATGACCGGGGCGGATTCGCCGGTGATGGTCGATTCGTCGACCGAGGCGATGCCCTCGACCACGTCGCCGTCGCCGGGGATCACCTGCCCGGCCTCGACGACCACATGGTCACCGCGCCGTAGTGCCGGTGCGGCCACCCGTTCTTCGACGGTCCGGCCGCCGGGTGTCCAGTCGGAGAGTCTGCGCGCGACCGTGTCGGTCCTGGCTTTGCGCAGCGCGTTGGCTTGTGCTTTGCCTCGGCCCTCGGCTACGGCTTCGGCCAGGTTCGCGAAGATCACTGTCAGCCACAGCCACACCACGATCGCCCAGGCGAAGAATGTGGGGTTCGCGATCGCGAGTGCCGTCGACCAGAGCGCGCCGATCTCGACGATGAATATCACCGGATTGCGCCACATGGTTCGTGGATCGAGTTTGCGGATCGCGTCGGGGAGCGAGGTGAGCAGCATCTTCGGATCGAGCGCGCCCCGACGGACGCCCTTGCTCGGACGTTCGGCGTGATCGTCTACATCTGTTACGGCACCGGTCATTTCAGTGGATTCCTTCGGCGAGCGGCCCGAGTGCGAGGGCAGGCAGGAAGGTGAGCGCGACCAGGATCACCGTCACCGCGACGACCATGCTGACGAACTGTGGCCGATGCGTCGGCAGGGTGCCGATCGAGGCGGGGGTGGTGCCCTGTTGGGCCAGTGACCCGGCGAGGGCGACGACGAAGATCATCGGCAGGAAACGGCCGAACACCATCGCCAGGCCGAGGGCGGTGTTGTACCACTCGGTGTTGCCGGCCAGACCGGCGAAGGCCGAACCGTTGTTGTTGGCCGCCGAGGTGAAGGCGTACAGCACTTCCGACAGTCCGTGCGGACCCGAGTTGAGCATGCCTGCTCGTTGCCCCGGCATCGCCGTCGCCACCGCGGTACCCACCAGGACTATCAGCGGGCTGATCAGGAAGTACGTCGCGGCGAGTTTGATCTCTCGGGGGGTGATCTTCTTGCCGAGGTATTCCGGGGTGCGTCCGACCATGAGACCGGCGACGAAGACGGTGATGACCGCGAGGATGAGCATTCCGTAGAGTCCCGAACCACTGCCGCCCGGTGCCACTTCACCCAGTTGCATGTTGAACATGGTCATCATGCCTCCGAGGCTGGTGTAGGAGTCGTGGGACGAGTCCATCGCACCGGCACCGCTCAGGGTGGTCGCGCCGGAGAAGGTCGCCGAGTTGGCTACGCCGAAGCGGGTTTCCACGCCTTCCATGGACGCGCCGATCGCGGTCGGCACGGTGCCGTGGTGCGCCAGTTGGAAGATGCTGCTCAGGGAAACGCTGACGATGGCGATGGTGCCCATGATCGCGGCGATCGCGTAGCCCTGTTTCTTGCTGCCCACCATGCGCCCGAAGGTGCGCGGCAGCGAGAAGCTGATCACCAGCAGCAGGAAGATCTCGATCCAGTTCGTCCAGGCGGTTGGATTCTCGAACGGGTGGGCGGAGTTGGCGTTGTAGAAGCCGCCGCCGTTGGTGCCGAGTTCCTTGATGACTTCCTGGCTGGCCACCGGGCCGCCGGTGAGGGTCTGCTGCGTGCCGTTGAGCGTCGAGGCCACCTGGTCGTGCAGGTGGAAGTTCTGGATGACGCCGCCGGCGATGAGCACGATCGCGAAGACGAAGGCGATCGGCAGCAGGATGCGGATGGTGCCCCGCACCAGGTCCACCCAGAAGTTGCCGAGATCGCTGGTGCGCTGCCTGGCGAATCCGCGGACAAGGGCGATCGCCACGGCCATTCCGACTGCGGCGGAGACGAAGTTCTGCACCGCGAGACCGGACATCTGAACCAGGTGCCCCTGGGTCGATTCACCGGAGTAGCTCTGCCAGTTCGTGTTCGTCACGAAGCTGATTGCGGTGTTCCACGCGAGTGCCGGGGTCATCTCGGTGCCCGGATCGTCGAGGTGCAGTGGCAGTTTTCCCTGAATCAGTTGGAAGAAGAACAGGAACAAGACGCTGACCGCCGAGAACGCGAGCACGCTGCGCGTGTAGACGCTCCAATTGTGCTCGACGTGCGGTGATACGCCGATGGTCTTGTAGATGGCCCGTTCCGCGCGGGAGTGTTTGTTGCTGCTGTAGACCCGGAACATGTAGTCGCCGAGCGGTACGTGGACGAACGCGAGAGCGATGATCAGGGAGGCCGTGAAGACGATTCCCGCTGTTGTCGTGTTCAACTAGAACCTCTCGGGAAACAAGAGGGCCGCGACCATGAAGACCGCGACGCCGATGGCCAGCGCGAGGCCGATGATGTTCGCGATCACAGTTCTTCCACCCCTCGCTGGATCAGGCCCAGCAGCGCGAAGACAGCCACGGTCAGCACCGTGAAGACCACGACAGACATTCCTACAACCTCCAAGTGGTGCCCTTGTAGGGGCGCGGACACAGCGAGTCGAGCGGTCGTCCAGGCGTGGACAGAGCTCCTTTCCGGTTCCCAGCGCCTCATCGATGGGAATGTGACAGTTCACTTACGGCAGAAGCTCTGTTCGGTGAAAGGATGCCCTCGATGGCGGGTGGGGAGTCGGCAACACACCGCGAATGTCGCGTTGAGGGCGTGAGTGCCGAGTACGAAGGGATCAACGGGCCACCGATTGCGTCGAGAGCCAGCTTCGTCGATCCTTCGATGCCTCGTTGATCGTCCACCGACACGCCTCGACGCGGTGTCAGCGGCGTCCGCCAATCGCGTCGGCACCCTGTTGTGCCAGAAGGTCCTCCTCAGGGGCGGCGGATGGTCCTTTTCGTTCGTCTGTTCGCCGGCGCGATCGAGGTGGACATGTCCGCGCTCACCGGCGAATCGGAACCGACCGAACGCGTCGGGGCCGCGCCACCGAGGCGTCGTTCACCCCGTTCCAGCACCCCGGCAACCAGCGCAGTGGGCTCGGCCCGTCCGTTGGCCGAACGTTTTGTCGGCGCGATTGGCGACACCATCGCCCCGAGGACACGCCCAGCGGCGGGTTCCGCCGTGATCACGTTGCCCGCCGTGCGGTATCCCGCCCGGGGCGAAAGTCCTCAGCGCCGGGGGAGTTCGTCTCTGGAGGTGCGGCGGTGGCCCGGCTGATAATCGCTACAGGTTTCACCTGATCGCTACTGGTTTCGCCGGGCGGAGGTGTGATGACAGGACTTCGGGACTTCCTGGCGCGGTTCCGTCCCATAGGCACGCCGGGTGCGCCGGGAGTGAGGGGTGTGCCCGTCGACCGCACCGCTGAGCAGACCCGGGAGCTGGAGCCTCTGTTCGCGCTCCTCGCGGACGCCGAACAGGAGGCGAGTGTGATCCGGCAGCGTGCCGTGGACGAGGGCGAGCGCATTCGTGCCGACGCGCGCAGGCGTGCCGACGCCCTCGTCGCCGGCGCCCGCCAACGTGCCGAGGGGCTACGGGCGGGGGCGGCGGCGAAAGCCAGAGCCGCTGCGGACACGGAACGGGACAGTGCCGAACGGACCGCAGCGGAGATGGCCGAGCACGTGCGGTGCCGGGCAGAGGAGAGGCTGCCGGAATACGTCGCCCGCGCGGTCGGGCGGGCTCGGGCGGCGCTCGACCAACTCGGCAATGACGCGGGGAGAGGATAGTGGGTGCCGGATGGCTCATCGGTCAGGTGCGCGGACGCGCACTGCTGAGCCGCAGACTGGGTGACGCCGGCGCCCGCGACCTCGCCGCGAGCCCCTCGGTGGCCGCCGCCGTCGCGATTCTGGCGGAGGGTCCCTACGGCCGGTTCGTCCACAGCGGTCAGTCCCTCGCGGATGTCGAGCACGGAGTCGCCGCGACCACGTTGTGGCACCTGCGGGTGCTCGCGGGCTGGCAGCCGCGAGAAGGCGCCGAACTCGTGCGCCAGCTGGCGGGCTGGTTCGAGATCGCCAACGCCACCGAACACGCCCGCGCGTTGGCGGGGCAGGAGTCGGGGCGCCTGTTCGAGCTGGGGCGGCTCGCGACCGCTTGGTCTCGGCTGGCAGCGGCCGGGTCGCCATCGGCGTTGCGGGCCGCGCTGACGGCCTCGGCGTGGGAGGACGCCGGGGACGGCACCCCAGTGGCGGTGGCGGTGTCGATGGGGCTGGCCTGGGCGGCGAGGGTGCGGGCCGCGGTTCCCGAGGCCGCCGCCTGGGCCGAGGGTGGTGCGGCGCTCCTCGTCGCGCGGCAGCGGCTCGCCCTCAGCATCGATTTGCCCAGCGCGGTGGCCCGGCGGGCGGAAGCCGTACTCGGCGATGGCGCTACGGCAAAGACGTGGGAGGCCTTTGCCACAGGGCTGCGCCCCGCCGCGCGCTGGCCGCTGGCCGATCTTGCCGGGCCCGAGGATCTGTGGCGGGGTGAGGCGGCTTGGTGGTCGAAAGTGTCGCGGGATTCCGCGCTATTGGTGCGGCAGCCGCGGCCGGGGCGCGCCACTCTGCTCGGCACGGTGGCGTTTCTCGCCGTGGATGCCCGCCGGGTGCGAGCAGCGCTGGAAGGCGCGGCGCGGGGCGGCCGAGTGCTGGAGCTCTTCGATGAAATCGGCTGACCGGCACGGCATCGGCCACGCTACCGAGCCGGTGCGGATGCGGCGGGTTGCGCTCGTCGCCCCTCGCGACGAGCTGCGCTCGGCCCTCCTTGCACTCGCCGAGGCGGGTACCGTGCAGCTCGACCGCATCTCCGACGAAAAGCCGGTGGCCGACGACGAGCAGGTCGCGAAGTACGTGCAGGCCGCCGTGCCGCACGGTGAAGTCGCCGCGCTCACCGGCTGGGTGCCGCAGGCCGAGCTGGCGGATGTCGCGTCGCGGCTGGGCGAGATCGGGGGGACTGCGTGTCCACTGCCGTCGCCGCGTGGCGTGGACCCTCCGACATTGCTGCCCGCCGGTGGGCAGGTGCGCACGTCGTTCTCCGCGCTCGTGCGCACTTACGGCACTGTGCCGTATGCAGACTTCGATCCGACGATTCCGGCCGGCTTCGCCTACGTGCTGATGTTCGGCATGATGTTCGGCGATGCCGGGCATGGGCTGTTGCTTGCCGGCGCTGCGTTGCTGTTGCGCGCCGGGCGGCCCGGTAGGTTCGCGCAGCTGCGTGCGGCGTGGCCGTTCGTCGGCGCGGCGAGTGTCGCGGCCGTAGTTTTCGGGGCACTCTACGGTGAGTTCTTCGGCCCGACCGGGGTATTGCCGGTGTTGTGGCTCGCTCCGCTGGCCGACCCCGTGCGGTTGCTGACCGCCGCGGTCGCAGTCGGGGCTGTGCTTCTCGCGGTCGCTTACGCGGTGGCGATCGTCAATCGCTGGCGGGAAGGTGGGCTGCAGCGGGCGGTGTACGCCGCATCGGGCGTCGCGGGGCTGGCGGTGTTCTTCGGCCTCGGTGGCGTGGCAGCGGGGGTCTTTCTCGGCGCCGGGGCGCTGACCGCGACCGGCGGTGTGGTCGCCGGACTCGGTCTGGTGCTGGCCGCGATCGGTTTCTATTCCGAGGCCGGCGGTGGTGCCGGCGCGGTGGCTCAGGCGGGGGTCGAGGTTTTCGACACCGTGATCCGCCTCGGGTCCAACCTGTTCTCGTTCGCCCGGCTCGCGGCGTTCGGTCTCACGCACGCGGCGCTGGGCTGGCTGGTCTGGACCGCCACCGTGAACCTGTGGCACGCCGGGGGGGTGGATGCGGTGGTCGGCGTGGTGGTGTTCGTGGTGGGTAATGCGCTCGCGTTCGCGCTGGAGGCGCTGATCGCGGCGATTCAGGCACTGCGCCTGGAGTTCTACGAGCTGTTCTCCCGGGTGTTCAGCGGCGAGGGGGAACCGTTCCGCCCGTGGCGACTGCCCGCGGAACACACAGACAAGGAGGTGATGTCGTGACCGCATGGTTGCTTGCGCTCCCGGTCGCGGCGGCGGTCTTCCTCCTCGCGGTCCGCTCGCTGCGCGGAGGGCGACGGTCCGGCCTGGTTGTGGTGCTGGGGTTGAATGCGCTGCTGCTGGCGGGAGCCCTCGTCGTGCTGGTGTTCGCGCTGGCAGGCAGTGGCAGTCCCGCCGAGGCTGCGCCGGTGGCCGCTCAGGCGGCGGTGCAGACCAGTTCCGGCAACTGGGCCGCGCTGCTGGGTGCCGCGATCTCGGTGGCCGGTTCATCGATCGGAGCGTCGATTGCGGTGGCCTACACCGGCGGTGCTGCCCTTGCGGCATTGAGCGAACGACCCGAGATCTTCGGCCGGGCGATGGTCATCGTCGGCCTCGCCGAAGGTATTGCCATCTACGGGCTGATTGTCGCGATCATCCTGATCGGGAAGGCGTGAAGGTGGCGCGGGTGGCGGTGATCGGCGAGCGGGCACTCGTCTCGGGCTGGGAGCTGGCGGGCGCCGTGGTGCATGGCGCGGACGATGCGGCGCAGGTGCGCGAAGCGTGGCACGCCCTGGCAGACGATATCGCCGTTGTCGTATTGACCCCCGTCGCCGCCGCGCTCCTGTCCGCGGAGACCGGGCGTGGCGGGCCATTGATCGTGGTCCTGCCGTGACCGCGTGCAACGAGATGGACGTGGCCCTGCGTCCCCTGCGCGAGACGATACTGCGACGTGCCCGCGCCGACGCCGATCGGACACTCGCCGGAGCGCAAGCCGACGCCGTGCGCGTGCTCGGGGGCGCCGAGCACGCTGCCGCCGCGATCCGGGAGGAAGCACGGGCGCGTGGGGAGGCGGAGGGAGCGCAGATCGCAGCCGCTGAACGTGCCCGAGCTCGGCGGCTCGTGCGCGCGGCGGAGCTGAGCGCCCGCGCACAGGTCTATGCCCGGCTACGGGAACGGGTCACCGCGACGCTGCGCGAGCTGTGTGACGAACCGGAGTACCCGCTTCTGCGGAAGAAACTGGCCGCCGAAGCGTACCGGATGCTCGGGTCGGACGCCGTGGTGGAGGACGCGCCTGCGGGGGGAGTGCTCGCCGAGGGCGAGGCGGCGCGAGCCGACTTGTCGCTGGATGGGTTTGCCGCACGTGCCGTCGCAGCTCTCGGACCGGAGCTGGAGGGGCTGTGGGCGTCGTGAGCGGACCGGACGCCCGGGTGCGCCGCGTGTCCGGCCCCTTGGTCGAGCTGGATACCGAGACCGACCTTGCGATGTACGACACGGTCGAGCTCGGGCCGTCGCGGATTCCCGGCGAGGTCGTCGCGATCGCGGACCGCGTGGTGACGGTCCAAGCTTACGAGTACACGGGCGGTCTGGCCCCGGGCGATCCCGCGGCCACCGGCGGTAGGCCCCTGTCCGCCAGGCTGGGGCCCGGGCTGCTGGGGCATGTGTTCGACGGGCTCCTGCGGCCCCTGTCCGGGGCGCCCGCCTTCTTGGCCCCTGGGGCAGCGGTTGCCGGTCAGAGCTCGTCCTGGGCGTTTCGGCCATCTGCCGCCGTGGGCGACGACGTGAACGAGGGTGGGCTGATAGGCATCGTGCCTGGCGTGGGTGCCATCGAGCATCGACTGCTGGTTCCGCCCGGCGTGACCGGTCGGGTCGAGTTCGTCGCGCGGCCCGGCGCCTACGCGGAGGATGCGGTGGTGGCCCGCGTGGCAGGTGTACCGGTGCGGCCGGTCGAGCACTGGCCGGTGCGCAGGCCCCGGCCCTACCGCATGCGGCGAGACGAGGTGGAGCCCCTGCACACGGGGCAGCGTGTGCTCGACCTGCTCTTTCCCGTCGCGCGCGGCGGTACGGCGGCCGTGCCCGGCGGCTTCGGCACCGGCAAGACCCTGCTGCTGCAACAGGTGGCCAAGTGGTGCGATGCCGACGTGATCGTCTATGTGGGCTGCGGCGAGCGTGGCAATGAGATGGCCGAGATCGTCGCGGAGCTGTTCGCGCTGACCGACCCGCACTCGGGCAGCACACTCGCCGACCGCACGGTCATCATCGCCAACACTTCGAACATGCCGATGATGGCGCGCGAGGCGAGTGTCCACACCGGAATGACGGTGGCCGAGTACTTCCGCGACATGGGCAACCACGTGGTGCTGATCGCCGACTCGACATCACGATGGGCCGAGGCGCTGCGCGAGTTCGGCTCCCGCACCGGTGCGCTGCCCGCGGAAGAGGGGTACCCGGCCGAGCTGGCTTCGGCGCTGGCGGCGTTCTACGAGCGGGCAGGCGCGGTGCAGACCCTCGGTGGGAGGGCGGGTTCGGTAACCGTGATCGGTGCCGTGTCGCCTCCTGGCGGCGACCTGACCGAGCCCGTGACGGCCCACACCGAGCGATTCGTGCGCTGCCGCTGGACCCTCGATCGGGAGCTGGCCTACGCCCGCCACTATCCGGCCGTTTCTTGGGCTGGCTCGTTCTCCCGGGACGCCGAGGCCATCGGCGTCTGGTACGCGCGCTCGGGCGATCCCGAATGGTCCCAACGCCGGGGAAGGGTGACCGGGCTGCTGGCCGACGCGGACCGGCTGTCGGCGCTGGCCGAGTTGGTCGGTGCGGCGGCGCTGCCCGGGCACGAACGGGTGACGTTGCTGGGCGCGCGCCTGCTGCGGGAGGCTGTGCTGCAGCAGAGCGCGCTGTCCACACAGGACGCATTCTGCGCCGAGGACAAAATGGCTGCGCTGACCGATGCCGTGCTGGCGGTCATAGATGCCGCCCAAGCCGCTGTGATCTCAGGTGCGGCCGCTGCCGTGGTCGAGGACGTCGACTTCTCGCCGCTGCTACGGGCCCGGGAGGAGACCGGGCCGCGCGACGCCGAGGGGGTCCGGGGCCCACGGGACACCGTGCTCGCCGCGCTGCACGAGGTGACACCATGAGCGGTGGTGTCCGCAGGGAATTCACGTCGGTCCGCAAGCTGCGCGGCCCGCTGCTCGTGCTGGATCGGCTCTCCGGCGTGGGGTGGGACGAGTTCGCCCGAATTCGGCTCGAGGACGACACGTGGCGGTACGGCCAGGTGCTCGAGGTCGATCGCGATCTCGCCGTGGTGGAGGTGCTCGAAGGGACCAGCGGGATGGCGGCGGGCCGCACCGGCGTGGAATTCAGTGGCGAGCCCCTACAGATTCCGGTCGGAACCGGCTGGTTGGGTCGGGTGTGCAACGGGCGCGGCGAGCCTATAGACGGTGGCCCGCCCCTGCTCGCGGCCGTTCGCGCGCCGGTCTCCGGGTATCCGATCAACCCGACCTGGCGCGACCCGCCGGCCGAGCCTGTACACACCGGCGTGTCGGTGATCGACGCGCTCACCACACTCGTGCGCGGCCAGAAACTGCCGGTCTTCTCCGAGCCAGGTCTACCGCACCTCGACCTCGCCACCCAGATTGCCGCTCAATCCAGCGCCGTCGGCGAACCGTTCTCCGTAGTTTTCGCCGGTATGGGGCTGACCCACGCCGACGCGGCCCTGGTGCGCGACACGCTCGATGAACGCTCCGCCTCCGGCGAGCTGGTCCTGCTGCTCAACACCGCCGACGACCCAGCCATCGAACGGATCATCACCCCGAGAGTCGCGCTCACTGTCGCCGAGCACCTCGCCTTCACCGAGGGCAGGCACGTGCTCGTTGTGCTGACCGACATGACGAGCTACGCGGAGGCACTCCGTGAGGTTTCGGCCGCCCGCAACGAGATCCCGGCGCGCCGCGGGTACCCCGGCTACCTCTACAGCGATCTGGCCTCGCTGTACGAGCGGTGCGGCCGGATCCGGGGTAGACCCGGCTCGGTGACGATCGTGCCGGTGCTGACCATGCCCGCGGGCGACCTGACCCATCCGGTACCCGACCTGACCGGCTACATCACCGAGGGGCAGATCGTGCTCTCCGCAGCGGCTCAGGCCGCGGGCGGGTATCCACCGGTCGATCCTCTGTCGTCGCTGTCGCGGCTCATGCGGCACGGGGCCGGCCCTGGACGGACACGGCCGGATCACCTCGACGTGGCGGCCCAACTGCTGGCCGCGCTCGCGCGGGCCCGGCAGGTCCACGAGCTGGCGGATCTTGTCGGCGTGGACGCCCTGAGCCGAACCGACCAGCAGTATCTCGAGCTGGAGGGCGGCTTCCGCGCCGAGCTGGCTACGCAGCGGCGCGACGAAACTCGCAAGATCGACGACACGCTCGACCGTGCATGGCGTGTGTTGCTGCGGCTGCCGCGCCGCGAACTGTCCATGCTGCCCGCCGCATTACTCGCGGCGCACGGAGATGAGGCCAGATGACAATACGCGTCCCGCCGGGCAGAGCCGGGCGGCTGTGGCTGCAGCGCAGACTCGCGACCGCCACCGGTGCCACGACCTTGCTGGAGCAGAAGCTACGAACTCTCCAAAAGGAAGAGCGCAGGCTGCGACTGCGGGCCCAGCGCACCGCCGAGTGGTGGAGCACGTCCGCATCCGAGGCCGACTGCTGGCTGGTGCGCGCGCGGCTGGCATGCGGTGACCGCGCGATCCGGCTCGCGACCACCGCTGAGCCGGCGGACGTGACCATCAGATGGACGACCTCGATGGGCGCCAGCTACCCCGTCGAGGGTGCTGTCACACCACCGCGTGACCCTGCGGGGGTCGTTGTCGTAGCGGGTGGTGCGGTGGTCCGGGCCGAAGCAGCACTGCGGGAGGCACTGCTGGCCGGAGTATCGCACGCGATCGCGACCGAGGCACTGCGAGTGGTGCAACGCGAGATCGCCACGACCCGGCAGTGTGTTCGGTCGCTCGACCGGTGCTGGATCCCCGAACTGTCGCGTGCCCTCGCGACACTGGATCTCGCGCTCGAAGAACAGGACAGGGCCGAGGGGCTGGCCTGCAGGCGGGCCGTGCACAACACGGAGGAAGCTCGATGATCCGCCGAATCCTGTTGCCCGTCGACGACTCGGCAGCCGGGCTCGCCGCTGACCAGACCGCCGGAACTTGTCGCCGCCAGCGTGGCCACCGTGCAAGTAGTGAGGACGCTGGTGTCGAGGCGGGTGTATCCCCTGCGGTGGGAAGCTGCTGGTTCCGCGAATCTGGTGGAGCATCACTGTCGCCCTGTGCAATTCACTTCTCGCGGGTATCTGTCTTTCGTCGAGCGGGAGGAGATCGCGGTCTTGCATGCTCGCGGTTTCGGCGTTCGCCGGATCGCGGGCCTTATGGGCCGTTCGCCGCCGACGATCTCGTGGGAGCTACGACGCAACGCGGCAACTCGGGGTGGGATCCTGCTCTGGTGGCGGATTTCACCGAAGCGCAGCTCCGATGACGGAGGAGAAACTCGCTCGCCATGTGGCCGCGATCGAGGCCGGGGTCGATCCGAAGGCTTTGGTCGCGGCGATGACCACCGCCCAAGCCGAGACAGATTCGTCTCGAGCTCTGGAGTTGGAAGTGCGCTACCACCCTGGCAAGCGGTGCGCGATCGTTGGCGTCACCCCTTGTGGGGTTGGCACTGGTGTCCGAAGGGGGACTTGAACCCCCACGCCCTATACGGGCACTAGCACCTCAAGCTAGCGCGTCTGCCATTCCGCCACCCGGACTCGTGCTGTGTTCAGTTGTGCCGCCCCACCGGGGCGGGTGCACCAAGATCATAGACATCGAACCCGGGGGAACACCAAATCGCGATCCGGGTGGGCGGTGGTCAGGGATGGGTGAAGGTGAGGAATTCGGCGGGCGTTCGGCGCGGGGTCGGTTCGTGGGGTGCGGCATCGGGGGCGGAGCCGATGCGGACCAGCACTTGCGGAATACCTTCGCGCCCGGCGAGATTCGCGACGATCTGACGTGTGGCGGGGGATTCGGTGATGTGGGTGATGGGACAGGTGGACAGACCGGCGGCGGTGCATTCGAGCAGGATCGCCGAGAGCGCTTCACCGGCGTGCAGCCAGGAGTACGGGGTGTCGCCCGCGGTGCTGAGCACGACCAGGGCGGCGCTGTCTTCGAGGTCCGCACGGCGGGTGGATTCGCCGGAGGCCGGGAAGGCGCGTCCCGACGGGACCCGGGATGCCTCCTCCTCGGAGGCCAGCGCGTGCGCGGGAATGCCGTAGGGCGCTTGCTCGTGACCGGTCCACCAGCGCAGTTCGGCCTGATAGGGCATGTCGTAGTGGCGCAGGGCGGTCGAGTGTTCGGCGGTGGACGCCAGGCGGTCGGGGGCGGACTCGTCGAGGACGGCGAGGGTGACGTCGTGCGGGTCGGCGAGTTTGCGCGCCGTGCGGACGATGCTCACCAGGTCGGCGGGGGTGTTCAGCGGCAGCCGGTCGGTCCAGCGCTGCTCGATCGCCTGGGCGCGGGCGCGTACGCCGGGCGGCGGGTCGGGCCAGGGGCGGAAGGTGAGGGTGGCGAGGTGTTCGGGGTCGGCCGAGGGCGGGAAGCGGTCGACGTCGGTGCGCCAGCCCGCGGCGGCGAAGGCGGTGCGCGCGTGGTGCAGCATCGCGCCACAGCTGATGACCAGCTGCCTGCCGTGCGGGTCGGTGGCCGTGAGGTGTCGCTCGTCGTCACGGAACAGGCGTAGTTCGCCGCCGCCGAATTCCCACCGCCACGGCTGGGTGTTGTGGATCGACGGCGCGCGCGAGGCGCGGGCCATGACAGCGAACACGGTCGGCTGGTCGGGGACCGGGAGCTCGGCGCGATGATCGGTCATAGCCCCAGTGTGGTCCCCTGATGCGCGTCTGAACAGGGGCGATCGGCTATTCGATGGGACGGGGTGGCGGTGGGGCCCGGCGATAGGTGGCCGTCGGCTCTTGCGACGGCGCTCTCAGCGGTCGTGCGCGACGAGAACAGGGCAATGTGCGCGCTGGATCATCGCATTGGTGGTGGAGCCGAGCGGCAGGCCGGGGAAACCGCCGCGGCCGCGCGCGCCGACCACGAGCAGTTGCGCCGTCTTCGACCACATCAAGAGGTGATGACGCGCCCCGCAGCGATAGACGTACTGCTCGACGGCGACTTCGGGGTACTTCTCCCGCCACCCCGCCAGCCCTTCCCCCAGCAGGGTCAGCGCGGCGGCTTCCGTCTCGGGCGGGGTCGTCTCCTCGATCGCCTCGTCCAGCTCGCCGAACGGCAGATCGCTCCAGGCGTGTACGGCGACCAGGGGACAGCCGCGTTCGCTCGCCTCGGCGAATGCCGCCTCCACGGCGCGGTGGCCGGCGAGCCCGCCCCGGTGATCGGCGTCGATGCCGACGACCACCGGTCCCGAGCCGTCGTCACGGCGGCTGAACTCCGCGTCGCGGACCACGACGACCGCCCCCGTGGCATGACCGGCGACCGCGAGCAGGGTCGAGCCGAGATGGGTGGCCGCGCCGCCGGTGCCCGTCGCGCCGAGGACGAACAGGTGAGCGGTGGGGGACCGGCCGATCAGCGCACGGGCCGCGCCGCCGTCCAGCAGGGCGGTCTCGATGAGCACCTCGGGCTCGACGCGACGGGCGATCGCGGCGGCGCTCAGCAACCGCTCGACCCCGCGCTCGCGTACCGTGCGGATGGCGACGGCGCCGGGATCGGTGAGCAGATCGTGGGCGGTGTCGATCTCGAGCGCGTGCACCAGCGCCAGCCGCCGGTCGCGTCGCACGGCCTCCGTGGCCGCCCAGCGCACCGCGCGCTCGCTGCCCACCGAACCGTCCACCCCCACGACGACGGCGGATCGGCTCCGGTTCGGATCGAGCGCGTGAGGAACAGACATCGCGATGCCCTTTCGATGCTGCGGGACCGTGGAACCTGCCCGCACCGCCACCGCGATCGGGTCTGCGACGATTCTGTGGTGCGAAAGGGCTGCGGGGAACGGACTTTCGGTCCCGGGCCGCGGGGCTTTGGGCCTCGATCCGTCACCGTGACACGCCGGGGACGCGCGAGGGATTCAGTGGTGCGGGGGCTCCCCGGTGACGATGTGGTCCGCGTGGTTGAGGCCCTCTTCGACCAGCCGGGTGACATGCCCGCCGCGCAGCCGGTAGATCACGCGCCGGCCTTCGCGGCGGGTGTCGACCAGTCCGGTGAACCGCAGCTTCGCCAGATGCTGGCTGACCGCGGTGCGGGAGGCGCCGCAGGCATCGACCAAGGCGGTGACATCGGCTTCGCCGTGGGTGAGCAGCCAGAGCAGGTGCAGCCGGGTGGGATCGGCGAGCATCTGGAAGATGCCGGTGGCCGCGTCGAGCCGGCTGGGGTCGGGCGAAACCGGGTGTTGCAGACTGGCCTCGGGTTCGGATGGTCGGCTCGCCACATGCTCGGCCATCGCCCTCACCACTCTCATCGCATCACCGGCGCCGCTTTCGAGGGCCGGTCCGCCGGCACTGTGCGCACGGCGGCAGTTGTTGCGAGTGTAGCGACCAGGGCCGACGCGCTCGCCGCGATACCCGGCCCGGCGTGTGTGCCGAGCCAGCCGGCGAGCGGGTAGGTGAGCAGGAAACAGGCGTGTGACAACGAGAATTGCGCGGTGAAGACGCTGGGCAGTTCCCGCTCGGTGCATTCGGAACGCAACAGGCGCGCGGCAGGAGTGTTGACCGCCGAGGTTCCCATGCCGAGTGCCGCCCAGCACAGGCCCAACGCCGCCCAGCCCACCGCCGGCCCCGGGTCCGCCGCGAGCCATGCGGCCGTCACGAGCAGGGCCGCCGAGATCAGCACGCAGCCGGCGAGCATCAGCGTCCGGTCCGCCGTCACGGTCAGCAGTCGCGGCACGACCAGCGCGACACCCATCGAACCGGCGCCGTAGCAGGCCAGCGCGATCGCCACGGCGCTGTCGGACCCGCCGAGGACATCGCGCACGACGACGACGGTGCCGACCACCACCAGTGCGGTCCCCGCCGCCACGACCATGTTCATCGCCAGCAACCGGCGCAGAGCCGTCCGTGACAGCATGAGGCGAGAGCCGGCCAGGATGCGGTCGATCAGGGGGTCGGGCCGATCGAGAGGCGCCCGGACCGGCAGCGCGGTCGTCACCACCAGAAGTGCGGAGAAGCCGAATCCGGCGACGGTGCCCAGGAACAGCCAGTGGTAGCCCATCACCGTCAGCAGGAGCGCGGCCAGTAGCGGGGAGAACAGCGCCTCCAGGTCGTAGGCCAGCCGGGACAGCGACAGCGCTCGCGTGTAGTCCCGCTCGTCGGGCAGCACCGAAGGAATCATGGATTGGAACGCGGGCGTGAACGTCGCCGAGGCCGCCTGGAGGACGAAGATCAGCACATAGATCTGCCAGACCTCCGACACCGCGGGCAGCAGCAACGCGACAGTCGCCCGCACCGCATCGGCGGTGACCAGAACCGTGCGCCGAGGCAACCGTTCGGTGAGCGCCGCGACCACCGGCGCGATACCGACATAGGCGACCATCTTGATGGCCAGGGCGGTGCCGAGTACGGCTGCCGCCGCGCTGCCGGCCAGGTCGTAGGCGAGCAACCCCAGCGCGACCGTCAGCAGCCCGGTTCCGACCAGTGCGACGACCTGGGCCGTGAACAGCCGCCGGAACACCGGTTGGTGCAGAACGGCCCGTATGTCGCCGGCCCCGTTGCTTCGATCCACGCCACCTTCCTACACGTGCGCACGTGCGCACGCAATGGTCTGATTGGAGTCTGCTGCGACGCCCCATGGCCTCGCGTGCCCGCACACGGTAGAACTGGTTCCAGTCGGGCGGCGCCGCCCGCGAGATCGAGAGGTTGGTCCCGTGGACAAGGACTCCTTCCAGAAGCTGTTCGACCTCAGCGGCCGGACCGCGATCGTCACCGGCGGCACCAGGGGCATCGGCCTTGCCATCGCCGAGGGGCTGGCGTGCGCGGGCGCGAACGTCGTGGTCGCCAGCCGCAAGCCGGAAGCGTGCGAGAAGGCCGCGGCCCGGCTGCGTGAACTGGGCGCCGAAGCGCTCGGCGTGCCGACCCATCTCGGCGAGATCGCGGCCTTGCGCGCACTGGTCGACGCCACCGTCGACCGCTTCGGCGGCATCGACATCATTGTGAACAACGCCGCGAACGCGCTGGCGCAGCCGCTGGCGACGATGCAGCCCGAGGCGGTCGAGAAGTCCTTCGCTGTCAATGTCAACGGTCCGCTGTTCCTGGTCCAGGCCGCCCTGCCGCACCTGCGCGCCAGCGAGCACGCGGCGGTGCTCAATCTCGGATCGGTCGCCGCCCTGCAGTTCGCCGGTGCGCTGTCGATGTATGCGGCGGGCAAGGCCGCGCTGCTGTCGTTCACCCGCTCGATGGCGGCCGAGTTCGCCGCCGACGGCATCCGCGTCAATGCCATGGCGCCCGGCGCGGTGAACACCGACATGGTGCGCAAGAACCCGCCGGAGTTCATCGAGGCGATGGCCCAGGCTCCGCTGCTGCGCCGGATCGCCGAACCCGACGAGATGGTCGGCGCCGCGCTGCTGTTGTGCTCGGACGCGGGCAGTTTCATCACCGGCCAGACCGTCCTCGTCGACGGTGGAACCGTCGCCCGCTGACCCTTCCGACAAGGAGACCACCGTGCCCGCACTGTCCGTCGACCGCCTGCCCTCCGGCGTCGTGGTGCTGACCATCGACCGCCCGCACCGCCGAAATGCCCTGGACAGCCAGACCATCGCCGAACTGCATGCCGCCCTCGACGCCGTGGACGGCGACCCGGAAGTGCGCGCCCTGGTCATCACCGGGGCGGGTGCGGCGTTCAGTTCGGGGGCGGATGTGAAGGCGGACCCCGGTGACTTCACCGCCACCGGCGCCACGCCCACCGCGGCGCTGCTCGGCGCGGTGCGATCACCGGTCGGCCGGATCCTGGCGTCGCAGGAGTTGATGGCCTCGGCGTTCGAGAAGATCCACCGCCTGCGCCAGCCGGTGATCGCCGCCGTCAACGGTCCCGCGGTCGGCGGCGGCTTCGCCCTCGCGCTGGCCTGCGACATCCGCTACGCCACGCCCGCCGCCACCTTCGGGGCGGTGTTCATCCGCCACGGCATCTCCGCCTGCGACATGGGCACCAGCTACCACCTGCCCCGGCTGGTCGGAGCCTCGCGCTCGGCCGAATTGCTGCTCACCGGAAGGGTTTTCGGTGCGGAGGAAGCCGAGCGGATCGGTCTGGTGCTGGAGACGGTCGAGTCCGGCGAATTGATCGCGCGAGCCGTCGCCAAGGCCGAGGAGATCGCCCGGAACTCGCCGCTGGCGGTGTGGATGACGAAGGAGACGATGTGGCAGACGGTGGACGCGCCGAGCTTGCGTCACGCCCTCGACATCGAGAACCGCACCCAGGTGATGTGCAGCGCCACCGGCGATCTCGGCGCCTCCTTCGCCGCCTTCCGGGACGGCGCCACCGCGGGGTGGCAGCCGCTGTGAGCTAGGCCGCGTCCGCGCGGGACATGATCGCCACCAGGAAGTCCGAATTCTCGGTGAAGGGGCGCAGATCCCAGGTCGAGAGCAGCAGGTCGATCTTCAGGCCGTTGGCTTTCGCGTCGGTGCGGAAATCGGTGAAGGCGTAGTCGCGGCCGGCGCCGAAGCCGACGACCGCGCGCCCGGCGGGGGCGAGATGACGGGCGAATCCGGCCAGCACCGCGCCGCGCGTCTGCGGGGCGACGAAGGTGATGACATTGCCCGCGCACACGATCGCGTCGAATTCGCCCGGGATGCCGCGAGCGGGCAGATCCAGCGTGGCCAGATCGCCGACCAGCCAGGTGGGCCCGGGATGATCTTCCTCGGCGGCCGCGATCAGGGCCGGATCCACGTCGACGCCGACCACGACATGGCCCACCTCGTGCAGATGACCGCCCACCCGGCCCGGTCCGCATCCCGCGTCCAGGACCCGCGCGCCGCGCGGGAGCATCGCGTCGATCAGCCGCGCCTCCCCGACGATGTCGTGGCCCTGCTCGGCCAGATCGCGGAACCGCTGGATATAGCGGTCGGAGTGGGTGGGATCGGCGGCCACGATCTCCTCCCACTTGCTGGGGACGCGCTCACCCTGGCTCATCGTCGCTCCTCTTCCTCGCGTGGTCTGCGCTTCGATCCTGCCCGATCGCCGTGCCGAGCGATGCCCCGCACCGGCCGCGTGCGGTGGATCGCGACGATGGCGGCCCCGCGCGAGAGCGACGGGTCCGAGCGGGGCGGCTCGTGGGAGAAGAGGCCCTCAGGCCGTCGCGAGGCTTTCGAGGAAGAATGCGCGGATGTCCGCGGCGAGCAGTTCCGGCACCTCCATCGCCGCGAAATGACCGCCGCGCTCGAACTCCGACCAATGCCTGATGTCGTAGAGCCGCTCGGCCAGCGGACGCACCGACTGCGTGATGTCGTGCGCGAACACCGCGACCCCGAGCGGCACCGGGCAGGGCTCGACCCGCCGTGCGGTGTCGTGGTGCAGCCGTGCCGAGGAGGCCGCGGTGGCGGTGAGCCAGTACAGCGCGACATCGGTGAGCATCCGGTCGTCGTCGACCGGTGTGTCCGGCCCCGTCCACTGAGCGAAACGTTCCGCGATCCAGGCCAATTGGCCCACCGGTGAATCGGTGAGCGCGTAGCCGATCGTCTGCGGGGTGGCGGCCTGCAGCGCCTGGTACGGCGGACGATTCGCCATCAAGTTCCTGACCTTGTCCAAGCGTGCTTCCTCGACCGCCGACAGGGTGACGCCGGCGTCCGGGTCCGGCCGCGTCGGCAGGTAGTTGACGTGCACGCCGACGACGTGTTCGGGCGCCACCGCGCCGAGAGCCGTCGAGACGCCCGAGCCGAAGTCGCCGCCCTGCGCGCCGTAGCGCTCGTATCCGAGGCGGCGCATCAGTTCGGCCCAGGCCCGGGCGATCCGGACGACATCCCAGCCGCGTTCGTGGGTCGGCCCGGAGAAGCCGAAGCCGGGGATGGAGGGAATCACCAGGTGGAAGTCCCGTGACAGCGGTTCGATCATCCCGAGGAACTCGAGGAACGAACCCGGCCAGCCGTGGGTGAGGATCAGTGCCGAGGCGTCCGGCTTCGATGACCTGACGTGGACGAAATGGATGTTCTGGCCGTCGATCTCGGTGGTGAAGTGCGGCAGCTCGTTCAGCTCGGCCTCGTGTTCGCGCCAGTTGTATTCGGTGCGCCAGTAGTCGGCCAGTTCCCGCAGCCGCACCAGCGGGAAGCCGTAGTCCCAGCCCGCGCCGTCGACCTCGTTGGGCCAGCGGGTGCGGGCCAGGCGGTCGTTCAGGTCGTCGAGGTCGGTCTGGGGGATGTCGATGCGGAAGGGTTCGATCACGGTGTGGACTCCACGATTCGATCAGCGCCAATGAATTGGCGACACCAATGTTGGTGCTGCCAACTATATGCATATTCGTTGGGATTGCCAACAATGTAAGGTTGCTGTCGTGGAAGACACACCCGAACGCCTGACCGCGAAGCCGAGCTGGCTGCTCACCCAGTTGGCGGTGCACGCCAAGAAGCTCTCGTCGGAGTGCTTCGCCGAGGCGGGCGCGCGCGGATACCACTACCGGATCCTGGCGACCCTGGCCGAGTTCGGCCCGGCGAGCCAGATCGATATCGGGCGTCGCGGGAACATCGACCGCAGCGACGTGGTGGCGGCGATCAACCAACTCGCCGAACAGGGTTACGTCGAGCGCTCGCCGGATCCCGCCGACCGGCGCCGCAATATCGTCACCCTCACCGAGGCCGGTCGACGGCAACTGCGCCGCCTGGACGCAACGCTCGGCGAGGTGCAGGACGAACTCCTGGCGCCGCTGTCGCCGCCCGACCGGGAGACTTTGACCCGATTACTGGCCGAAGTGCTCGCCTACCATCAACAGCGCCACCGGGACGGGTAGCGCGTCACCGAACACGAGCCGGCGGTCGACGGCATCCGCCGGCTCAGATGCCGGTCGCGGCGAGCAGATCCGCACGGTGACGGTTGACGTCCCCGAACAGGGCGGCGTCGGTGGTGGCGCGGCGGAAGTAGAGATGGGCGGGGTGTTCCCAGGTGAAGCCGATGCCGCCGTGGAGCTGGATGTTCTCGCGGGCGCAGGCGACGAAGGCTCGGGCGCATTCGACGGCGGCCATGGGGGCGGCGGTGGGGAGGTGCCCGGGGTGTTCGTGCAGGGCCCACACGGCATGGTCGAGGGCGGATCTGGCGTTGTCGAGCTGAATCGCGAGATCGGCGCAGCGGTGTTTGATCGCTTGGAAAGACCCGATCACGCGACCGAACTGAACGCGGACCTGCACGTACTCGACGGCCATCGCCAGGGCTCTTTCGGCGCCGCCGAGTTGTTCGCACGCGACGGCGATCGTCAGCAGGGTGCGCAGGTCGGCGAGGACGGCGTCGGCGGCGCCGGGGGCGCCGAGGGGGCGGGCGGGAGCGGAGCGGAAGTCGAGGCGGGCGAAGGACCGGGTGAGGTCCATCGAGTCCTGCGCGGTGACAGTGGTGTTCGGGCCGTCGCTGTCGACCATGAACAGCCGGGGACCGTCGGGGGTGTCGGCGCGCAGAAAGACCCAGTCGGCGGTGGGGCCGTCGAGGACGAAGGACGTCGAACCGGTGATCACCCAACTGCCCTGAGCGTCGGCGGCGGCGCGGAGTTCGCCGGGAATGGTGCCGTCCCGGCGTAGGGCGTCGAGTGCCACCGTGGCGGTGCGGGATCCGTCGAGCAGCGCGGGGAGCAGGTCGGCGCGGGCGTCGGCGTCGCCCGCGCGGGCGAGCAGGCCTTGGGCCAGAACCACCGAACCGAGGATCGGCAGCGGGGACAGCGCGCGCCCCGCCTCTTCGAGGACCACGGCCAGGCCCGCGTACCCGATACCCGCGCCGCCCAGTTCCTCCGGTTCGGCGACACCGGCGAGGCCGAGTTCGGCGCATGCCCGTGACCACTGCGCGGGCTTCCACTTCGGCTCGTCGTCGGCGACGACGGGCTCCCGGCCGAGGAATTCGCGGGTGACCTCACGCAAGGTGGCGAGGTCGGGATCGTGGCGCAGGATCATCGGGCCATCTCCGGGGTGCGGGCGTCGGCGGCGAGCGCCTCGCGCAGTGTGCGGCGCAGCAGCTTGCCGGTTTCGGTGTAGGGCAGTTCGGTCCATTCGTGGACGCGGGCGGGCACCCGGGTCGAGCGCAGGCGCTGCCGGATCCATTCCCGCAGTTCGGTTTCCGAGACGCACTGACCGGATGTGGCGACCACGACGGCCTCCACGCGCTCGCCCCATTCGGCGTCGGGCACGCCGACCACGGCGGCCTCGGCCACCGACGGATGGCACAGCAGGGCCTCCTCGACCTCGCCGGGGGAGATGTTCTCGCCGCCGCGCACGATGACGTCGTCGGCGCGGCCGTCGAGGAACAGGTAGCCCTCGGCGTCGAGGTAGCCCCGGTCGCGGGTGGGATACCAGCCATCGGCGTCGATGGCGCTGTGCGAGGTGTACTCGCCGGCGACCTGCTCGCCGCGCACGTAGACCTCGCCCGGTTCACCGGCCGGGACGGGATTGCCGTCCTGGTCCCTGATCTCGAGTTCGATCGACGGCAGCGGCTGCCCCACCGAGCCGAGGCGGGCGCGGACCTCCGGCACATCGGAGGCCCAGGCCGCGCGATGGTCTTCCGGTCCGAGGATCGAGATGGTGGAGCTGGTTTCGGTGAGCCCGTAGGCGTTGACGAAGCCGACCTCGGGCAGCAACCGCATGGCGCGTTCGATGGTCTGCAGCGGCATGCGGCCGCCACCGTAGGACAACGCGCGCAGCGCGGGCAGTTCGGTGCCGGTGGCCTCGATGACATCGAGGATGCGGCCGAGCATGGTCGGCACCACCATCGCCTGCGTGATGCCCTCGGCCGCAGCCACTTCCACCCAGCCTTCCGGGGAGAACTGGGGCAGCTGGACCATGCGGCGCCCGGCGTAGACGGAGCTGAGAATCGAACTGACGCCGGCGATGTGGTAGTTCGGCACCGACACCAGGATGGCCTCGTCCTCGCCGGCGTTCCAGAATTCGACACTGCCGACGATGTAGCCGGCCAGGTGGCGGTGGCGCAGCACGGCCGCCTTGGGTGCCCCGGTGGTGCCGCTGGTGAACAGCAGTACGGCGGGATCGTCGGGATCGGTGAAGGGCAGGTCGGCGCCGGGATCATCCGCCGAAGGCGTGACCACCTCGTCGGTCGGCAGGATCGTGACCCCGTCGCGCGCGGCGAGGCGGCCGCGGGCGGTGGGACCGGCCGCCACCAGAACCGGCGCCAAACGCGCGGTCGCGTCGGCGAGCTGGGCATCGGTGAGCCGGTAGTTCAGCGGCGCGAACGGCACGCCTGCCATGGCCGAGCCGAACAGCAGCACCGGCACCGCGGCGGTGTTCAGATCGAGGACCGCGACATTGCGGTGACCGGCCGATCGCAGCCGATCCGCCAGGTCGCGGGAGCGGTCGAACAGTTCGCGGTAGGTCAGGCCGTGCTCGCGGGTGCCGACGGCGATGCGATCGGGCCCGGCGTCGGCGGCCATCTCGAGCAGCATGGTGAGGTTCATGGGATCTTCCTCAGTCCGACGAGGGAAGTGGCTTGGCGTCTTTGAGCGTCAGCAGGCGGCCGCCCACGGCGAGCGATCCGGCGCCCGCCTTCACGCACAGCACCTCGAGCCCGCTGTCGGGATCCTCGTAGCGCTTGCCGACGACGGTGCCGCCGTCGAGGCCCGCGGCGGGCTCGCCCGCGGACTCGACGGAAGCGCCGGCCTCGACCATCGGTTGTCCGCCGCATTCGACGGCGACGTCGCCGGAGGTGCGGACGACGACGACGGAGGTGTCGCACACGGTGCTGTGGAGCCGGGTACCTGGTTTCATGGGTCTGCCTTCGTAGGGTCCCTGGGCGGGACGGGGGTGGTCGGGAGCGATCAGCCGATCTCGTCGAGGGCGAGCAGATCGCGGAACTTCTCGCGCGCCTGCTCCTGCTTGGCGAGCAGGTGGCCGGTGGGGAACAGTCCGGGGGCGGGCTCGACGCCGCGCAGCAGTTGCTTGGCGACCTGGATCTTGTGCAGCTCGGTGGCGCCGTCGGCCAGCGCCATGTGGAAGCTCTCGAGCACCCAGGAACCGAAGGGCATCTCGGTGGAGATGCCGAGCGATCCGTGCAGCTGGATGGCGCGACCGGCGACGTCGAGCAGCACCTTCGGCATGGCCGCCTTGACCGCGGCGATGTCGATGATCACCTTGCGGTAGTCGTTGTATTTGTCGATCTTCCAGGCGGTTTGCAGCACCAGCAGGCGGAACTGCTGCAGCTGGATCCAGGAGTCGGCGATCATCTCCTGCACCAGCTGGTGGTCGGCGAGGGTGCCGCCCTTGCTCGGCCGGGAGACCGCGCGCTCGAGCATCATGTCCAGCGACTGCTGGACGAGGCCGACGGTGCGCATGGCGTGGTGGATCCGGCCGCCGCCGAGCCGGGTCTGGGCGACCGCGAAACCCTGGCCGCGCTCGCCGAGCAGGTGGTCTTTCGGAATGCGGACGTCGGTGTAACGGATGTAGGAGTGGGTGCCACCGAGGCTCTCGTGGCCGGCGACGCCGACATTGCGGATGATCTCGATGCCGGGGGTGTCGGCGGGAACCACGAACATCGATGCCCGATGGTGACGGTCTGCCTCGGGATCGGTCACCGCCATGACGATGAGGAACGAGGCGAAGTTGGCATGCGAGGAGAACCACTTCTCGCCGTTGACGACCCATTCGTCGCCGTCGAGTTCGGCGCGGGTGACGAAGGCGGTCGGATCGGAGCCGCCCTGCGGTTCGGTCATCGAGTAGGCCGAGACGATCTCGTTTTCCAGCAGCGGCTCGAGGTAGCGGGACTTGAGTTCGGGTGTGCCGTAGTGGGCGAGGATCTCGGCATTGCCGGAATCCGGTGCCTGACAACCGAATACGACCGGACCCGAGTGGGTGCGGCCCAGCTTCTCGTTGAGCAGGGCCAGCTTGAGCTGGCCGTAGCCGGGCCCGCCGAGTTCGGGACCGAGGTGGCAGGCCCACAGCTTGCGCTCGCGCACCTGCTGCTGCAACGGGCGGATGAGCGCGTTGCGAACGGGATCGCCGACGTCCCAGGCGTGTGTGACGACGCGATCGACCGGCTCGATCTCGTCGGTGACGAACCGCTCGACCCACTCCAGGTCCTCGCGGTAGTCGTCGTCGGGTTCGAATCCCCAGCTCATGGCGGTGGTCTCCTCGGGTGATGTCAGCGGGTGAGCACGGTGCAGGCGCTGATCCCGGGCGCACCGTAGACGTGGGTGAAGGCGGCGCGCGGCGAGCCGGGAACCTGGCGGTCGCCCGCGGCACCGCGCAGTTGCAGGACGTTCTCGTAGACCTGGCGCAGACCGGTAGCGCCGATCGGCTCGCCGTTGGCCAGCACGCCGCCGTCGGTGTTGATCGGCAGGCGTCCGCCGATCTCGGTGGCGCCGGCGGCGATCAGCGCGCCCTGTTCCCCGTGCTCGCACAGACCGGTCTCGGCCATGTGCATGATCTCCGCACCCGACTCGGTGTCCTGGATCTGGGCCAGGTCGATGTCCTCCGGGCCGATACCGGCGGCTTCGAAGGCGGCGGCGGCCGCTTCGGTGGTCGGGCCGGGCACGACCTCCGGCGATGTCCACGGGCTGTAGACCTCGAAGGAACCGAAGCGCCGGGAGCGGAATTCGCAGGCGCGCAGGTAGATCGGGGTGTCGGTGTACTGCGCCGCCTTGTCGGCGCGGGCGACGACCAAGGCGACGGCGCCTTCGCCGGGGGAGCAGAACATGTACTGGGTCAGCGGGTAGCTGATCATGGGGGCGGCGGCGATCTCCTCGACGGTGAGCGCCTTGCGTCGCCAGGCGTTCGGATTGCGCGAGCCGTTGCGGAAGGCCTTGGCCGCGACCTCGGCGAGAGTCCGGTGCTCGATGCCGTGGGTGCGCATGTAGCGCTGGATCTTCATGGCGAAGAACTGGGTGGTGACCATCAGGCCGGACTCGCCGTACCAGGCGCCGAGGCCGAGATTGGCCGGGTCCTCGTTGAACGCGCCGGGCGGGTGCTTGTCGAAGCCCACGACCATGCCGAGTTCGTGCGCGCCCGAGCCGATGGCCTGGCTCGCGCAGGTCAGTGCCGAGCCGCCGGTGCCGCAGCCGTTGGCGACATTGATGAACGGCAGACCGGTCATGCCGAGGTCGGTGACCAAAGTGTCGGCGTCGCCGGCGGAATAGCTGCCACCGTAGGCGAATTGCATGTCCTGCCAGGTGAGCCCGGCATCGGCGAGTGCCTGGCGGGCGGCATAGGCGCCCTGGGCGCGGCCGCTGGTGCCGGGCGTGCGACCGAAGGGGTGGATGCCGATGCCGACGATCGCGACGTCGCTGCTGCTCATCGGATCTCCTGACTGGTGACGGGCGCGAAAGCGTAGGTGAGCACGGTGGTGCCGTCGGGGTCGGTGAACACCGGGATCAGCCGAAGCTCGACGCGATCGGTGGCCGCCAGGGCCGCCGGGTCGTTCTCGGTGAGGCGCGATTCGACGAGCACCGAGCCCAGATCGACATAGCCGACGCCGTAGGGGGTGAACGGGCCGTCGCCGCGATAGGGCGGCTTGGGTTCGAAGCCCTGCACGGTGAAGGTCCAGAGGCTGCCTTCTTTCGGCAGTGCCTCGGCGGTCGTGTCGGTGCCGCTGCACCGCGGACAGGCGTCCTGGGCGGGGAAGGTGACGGTGTCGCACCCTCCGCAGCGACTGCCGCGCAGGGCGAGTGGGGCGCCGGAGTCGAGATCGCCGGCGAACAGGCTCGGGTCGATCAGCCGCTGGTTCGTCACCGTCGCGCCTCCTTTCTGAATAGCAGACTATTTATCATGAGGAATTTCGGCAAGGGGTTTCCTGTTTCTCGTTCTCCGCCGACCGGGTGCGAGGGGTCAGTGCCTGCTCTCGCGCCAGGACATGCCGCGATCGGCACGGGGTTCGGCAGGCAGTCCGAGCAGGCGTTCGGCGATGATGTTGCGCTGGATCTCGTCCGAGCCGCCCGCGATGCGGTAGCCCGGCGCGCCGAGGACGTGCTCGGTCCAGGCGAAGGTGCCCCACTCGCCCGAATCGACCACCAGGCGCGGGCCCAGCGCCGCGGTCACGAACTCGGAGATACCGAGCATGCGGTGCACCCACTGCATCTTGCGCACCGAGCCGAGGGCGCCGAGCGGTTCGCCGCGTTCGGTGGCGGCCTCGTCACGCACCTTGGCGATCTCGGCGAGCTTGTGCGCGATGACCACGTCGGCGAGCTGCTGTCGCAGCACGGGATCGCGATCGGCGCCGGTGAACCGGGCCAGCGCGACCGTCTGCTGCCAGCTGCCGCCCACCTCGGTGTTCGACGAACTCGCGCCGCGTTCGAAGCCGAGCGTGGTGAGCGCGACCTTCCAGCCCGCACCGACTTCGCCCAGGCGCAGCTCGTCGGGAATGCGGACCTCGTCGAAGAAGACCTCGTTGAAGCTGGTGCCGCCCGACATCTGCCGCAGCGGCCTGATCCGGATCCCGGGCAGATCCAACGGCACCATGAACGCCGTCATGCCCTGGTGTTTGGGCACATCGGGATCGGTGCGCGCGATCAGCTCACCCCACTGCGCGAACTGCGCCCCGGAGGTCCAGACCTTCTGACCGGTGACCACCCACTCGTCGCCCGTACGCACCGCGCGGGTGCCCAGCGACGCCAGGTCCGATCCCGCCCCCGGCTCGGAGAACAGCTGGCAGGCCAGCTGCTCGCCGCGCAGGAACGGGCGGATGAAGCGCTCGCGCTGCGCCTCGGTGCCGAGCAGCCGGATCGTCGGGGCGATGAGATGCAGGGTGACCGAGAGCAGTTCGTGCGCGCCGCCGGTCTCGAATGCGTGCTCCTCCGCCTCGAAGGCGGCCTCGTAGTCGGGACCGAGATCCCGGCCGCCGTACTCGGCGGGCCAGCCGAGCGCGCCGTAGCCCGCGTCGTACTTGACGCGCTGCCACTCCCGCAGACGGTCGAGCAACCGCTGCTCGTCCTCGAAGGACAGATCGTGGAACACCGCGACGTTCTCGGATCCCGCGCCCCAGGCGGGCACCCCGTCGCCGACCGCGGGCTTGCGCGCGACGCCCGCCGCGGCCAGCCACTCCCGCGCCTGCCTGCGGAATTCCTCGATATCGGGATCGGACATCCCGCACCTACTTCCTTGTCTCAACGCAACAGTTCCCCGGTGTCACCGCAGCAGATCGAGCGCCCGGCGCGTCAACGGGGCCACGGCGGGGCCGCGCTCGGCCATGCGCGGATCGGTGGACTCGCCGCGCACCCAGCGGGCGTAGAGCTGCTGGAGGATGACGGCGGTCTTCCAGCAGCCGAACGCCTCGTACCAGGCGATCCTGCTCATATCGGCTCCGCTGCGGCTCGCATAGCGTTCGACCACCTCGGCCCGGGAGGGCAGGCCGAGCCCGAGCATGCCCGGCACGGCGGTGAAGGCCGCGTCGGAGTCCGGGTCGACGGTGTGATCGGGCCAGTAGTTGAGCAGCGTGCCCAGATCCACCAGCGGATCGCCGAGCGTGGCCATGTCCCAGTCGAAGACCGACACCACCCGGTCGGGGTCGCCCTCGGCGAACTGGCAGTTGTCGACCTTGTAGTCGTTGTGCACGATGCCGCTGCGCAGCGTCCGCGGCATCGTGGCGGCCAGCCGCTCGCCGAGCTCGCGCACGAGCACGGCGGTGCCGTCACCGTTTCCCTCCGCATCGACCGCCTCGGCCTCGACCGCGGCCCAGCGTTTCCGCCAGCCGCGCACCTGCCGCTCGAGGTATCCGTCGGGGCGGCCCAGATCCGACAGGCCGACCGCGTCCGGGTCGACCTCGTGCAGATCGGCGAGCGCGTCGATGACGGCCAGGCCGATACGACGGCCGGGCCCGGCCACCTGCCGCATGGATTCGGGAATCTCGTCCCACACGACGATCCCGGAGCGGTACTCGCTGACCAGGAACTCCGCGCCGATCACGGCCGGGTCCGGGCAGTGCAGCAGGGCCCTCGGCGCGCGCGGATAGCGCTGGTACAGGCGGGAGAGCACTTTGTACTCGCGGGCCATGTCGTGCGCGCCGGGCGCGAGCTGTCCGAACGGCGGCCTGCGCACGACCAGGCGGGTGTCGCCGAAGCGCACCTGGTAGGTGAGATTGGCCGAGCCGCGCGGGAACTGCAGGACCGAGAATTCGCCGCCCAGTTCGGGCAGTTCCCGGCGCAGGTAGGCGGCGAGGGTGTCCCAGTCGAGGTCCTCGCCGGGGCGGACCCGCGCGAGCTCGGTCCTGGCTTCCTTGCTGTCGGCGGTCATGCGGTCTCCTCCCGGCGCCAGCGCGGCAGGACGGTCGGATTGCCGTGCGCGTCCGGCCCCAGATCCTCGAAATCCGCACTGAGCCATGTGTTCTCGTCGATATCGGCGCGGCCGGGCAGATGCGCGATCATGCGCACACCGGGGCAGTCCTCGATATCGACGACCGCGACGGTGTAGGGCGTGGGGAACCACGGGTGCACCTGGTGTTCGACGACGGTCCAGGTGCGGACCAGGCCACGGCGCGGCACCTGCTGCCAGGCGAGCGCGTCGGCGCCGCAGTGCACGCAGAACGGGCGCGGCAGGTGGGTGTGCCCGCCGCAGCTCGCGCAGGTGAGCACGGCGAGCCTGCCCTCGGCGGCGGCCTCGAAGAAGCCGCGCGAGGCCGGGTCGACGACGGTGGGAGCGAGGCGGCCGGTCATGGCGCCACCAGGATCATCGCGGAGGTCGACGGCGGGGGCGCCGAGGTGACCAGCGAGACGGCCGCGCCGGGCACCTGGCTGGTCGAGGTGCCGCGGATCTGGCGAACCCCCTCGACGATGTGGTTCATGCCGTGGATGTAGCCCTCGGACATATGACCTCCACTGGTGTTGAACGGCAACCTGCCTCCGATCTCGAGTTCGCCGTCGGCGGCGAACTCGCCCGCCTCGCCCTCGGCGCAGAACCCGTAGTCCTCGAGCTGGAGCAGCGCGGTGATGGTGAAGCAGTCGTACAGCTGGGCGTTGTCGACCTCGCTCGGGCCCAGACCCGCTCGCGCGTAGAGTGTTTCGGCGCAGTGCCGCGACGGCAGCGACAGCGGATCCTCGCGCATCAGCACCGGATACATCTGCCCCGGCTGGGGGCGCGGCCCGCTGCCCATCGCCACCGCGCGGATCAGTGCGGGCGTGTGCCGCAGATCGCGGGCGCGCTCGGCACTGGTGACGACCACCGCCGCCGCGCCGTCGGTTTCGAGGCAGTAGTCGAACAGCCGCAGCGGCTCCGACAGCATGCGGGAGTTCAGGTAGTCGTCGAGAGTCATCGTGCGGGCATGCATCTGGGCGCGCGGATTGTTGTTGGCGTGCCTGCGCGCGGCCAGCGCGACGTGACCGAGCTGCTCGCTGGTCAGGCCGGTCTTCAGCATGTACTCGCGGGTGAGCAGCGCGAAGAACTGGCCGGGGGAGAGCAGCCCGTAGGGACCGAAGAACTCGGTCATGGTCTCGCCGCCGCCGATGCTCGCGTCCAGTTCCGACGACAGCCCGAAGCGGTTGCCGGAGCGGCCGTTGAGCGAGCGGAACACCACCACGGTGCTCGCCTGCCCACTGAGGATCGCGCCGACCGCCTGGGCGACCATCGCGCACGGCCCCGACCCGCCGGGGCCCGCCTCGCCGTAGTAGGTGAGATCGCGGGCTCCGATGGCATCGGCCAGCGCCGCGCAGGAGACCAGGTCCATGTCGTTGCGGATCACGCCGTCGACCTCGGCGGGGTCGACGCCGGCGTCGGCGAGTGCGGCCAGCGCGGCGCGCGCGGCGAGCGTGGTGACGCTGACCCCGGAGTCCTTGGAGTACTCGGACTCGCCGACGCCGACGATCGCGCATCGGTCCCGCGGCCATGCCGATCGGGTGGTCGAGGTATCAGACATTCGCCAGCACCTGCTCGGTGTGCTCGCCCAGATTCGGCGGGCGCCCGGGACCGCCGTAGCCGCTGGAGAACCGGAACGGCGCGCCGGGGAAGGTCGCGGTGGATCCGTCGGCGAGCTCGACCTGCTCGAAGAAGCCGCGGGCGGCGAGATGCTCGTCGTGCAGGACTTCCTCGGGGGCGCGCAGCGGGCCGATGGGCAGACCCCAGCGCTGGCCGTCACGGTAGACGGTCTCCGAGTCCTGGATCATGAAGAACGCCTCGAGCATGCCCTGGATGTGGGCGAAGTTCTCCTGCCGGTAGGCCAGCGAATCGTAGTGCGGCTCGGTCAGATCCGCCGCCACGCCGACCTCGTCCATCCAGCCGACCAGCGCCTTCCACGCGGCCTGATCGGCGAGGATCAGCGCGAAGTACACCCACACCTCGTCGGCGCACTGGAACAGCGCCGACTGGGTCGGCACGGGCTGGGCGTGCCTGCAGGTCTGCCGCTGCACGATCGCCTTCGGATAGAACCAGTACGGGTTGGCGAGCTCGCCGGTCACGGCGATGGCCTCGTGCATGGACACGTCGACCAGCTGGCCCCTGCCGGTCTGCTGACGTTCGATCAGCGCGAGCAGCACGCCGCACAGCGCGTAGCTGGCCGCGGTCAGGTAGCCCTGGTTGCCGCCGGGGCGGATCGGGGGGATCGAGTGGTCGTCGTAGCCGCAGCTGTTGAGCAGGCCGCCGGCGGCCAGGCCGACCAGGTCGGTGCTCAGGTAGTTCGCCCACGGGCCGGTCAGGCCGAACGGCGACACCGACAGCACGATGAGCCGGTCGTGGTTCTCGACCAGGGCATCCGGATCGAGTCCGGCGGCCTCGAGGTCGACCGGGCGGCCGGTGACCAGCAGCACGTCGGCGCCCGCGATCAACGTGGCGCGTTCGGCGCGGCCCGCCTCGTCGTCGGCGAGCACGACCGACTGCTTGGAGGTGTTGTAGGTCCAGAAGTTCAGGCTGTGGTCGGGGTCGCGCTTGCCGTGCGCCCAGGGGCCGATGTGGCGGCTGGCGGCCCCGCCGACCGGCTCGATCTTGATCACGGTCGCGCCCTGGTCGGCGAGCAGCTTGCCGGTGTACTCGCCGGCGGGGTCGTCGGCGATCTCGACGACGCGGATGCCTTCGAACGGCAGTTCCATCAGATCACGCCCTCTTCGGTCAATGCGGCGATCTCCTCGGAGCTCAGACCGAGAATGTCGCCGAACACGTAGTCGTTGTCCTCGCCGAGCAGCGGCGCCGAACGCCAGTTCTCCTGCACGGTGCTGCCGAACCGGATCGGGGTGCCCTCGAACTTCGCCACCCCGATCACCGGGTGGTCGAGCTCGAAGAACGTTCCGCGATGGGCGATCTGGGGATCGAACTCGGCGAGATCGCGCGAGTTCTGCACCGCCGCGGCGGGCACGCCTGCCGCCTGCAGGTGATGCATGGTCTCGTGCGCGGAACGGGCCACCGTCCAGCTCGACAGGTGCTCGTCGAGTTCGTCCTGGTGGGCGCGCCGCTGAGCAACGGTGGCGAACTCGGGACGCCGCGTCCACTCCGGCGCACCGAGCGCCCGCACGAGACGCTCCCACTGGTCGTCACCGGTGACGGCGATGGCGACCCAGGTGTCGGTGCCGTCGGCCGGATACACACCGTGCGGCGCGGCATCGGACTCCAGCAGCCGGTTGCCCGCCGGATAGCCCGGGCGGCGGGTGGCCACCCCGTTGACCGACACGTCGAGCAGATCGGGGCCGATCATGTTGATGCCCGCCTCCACGGCCGACACGTCGATCTCCTGGCCCTTGCCGGTGATGTTGCGGCGCATGATCGCCATCAGCACGGCGGCCGAATTGTGGTACGCCGCTTGATTGTCCATGTAGGACAGCCCCCAGCCGGAGGGCTCACGGCCGGGCAGGCCGGAGATGAACGACAGCCCGGAGACCGCCTGCACGACCGGCCCGTAACTCTTGTAGCGGTGGTGCGGGCCGGAGTGTCCGTACCCGCTCATGCGGGCCATGATGATCTCCGGGTTGATCTTGGTCAGATCCTCGTAGGTCAGGCCCCACTTCTCCATGACGCCGGGCGCGAAGTTCTCGGTGACCACCGAACTCCGGGCGATCAGCTCGCGCACCAGCTGCTGCCCGCGCTCGGACTTCATGTTCACGGTGATGCCGAGCTTGTTGCGGCTGTAGTTGTTGAACAGCCCGCCTTTGTTCGGGTCCGGATTCGGGTCCTCCTCGCCATAGGAGCGGACCTCGTCCTTGTAGATCGGCAACCTGCGCGGCATGTCGAGCCGGTCACGCGACTCGATCTTGATGACCTCGGCGCCGAAATCGGCGAGCATGCGGGTCGCCACCGCGCCGACACCCATCCAGCAGAAATCGGCCACCCGGATGCCGGCCAGCGGGCCGACGCGCGGGCGCGGTCGGCGTTCGCCGGTGGCGGGCGCCAGGCCTTCGATCGTGGTCATCGCTTCTCTTCCCATGCTTCGTTCATCGATCCTCGTTGCGGTGCGCGAGTCATCCGACGGCCATCCGTCCGCCGTCGACCGGCAGGATCGTGCCGGTGGTGAAACTCGCCGCGTCACCGGCGAAATACACTGCGGCCCCGACGATCTCCTTCGGATCACCGCCGCGCGGGATGGGCCAGGCCGAGGACAGCTCCCCGAAGGAGTCCATGTCCCAGGCCTTGCTGATATCGGTGAAGAAGGCGCCGGCCATGATGGTGTTGACCCGGACCTCGGGCCCGTAGGCGGCGGCGAATCCCTTGGTCAGCGAGTTCACCCCGGCCTTGGCCGCGCCGTAGGGCACGTACTCCGGGGCGGGCCGCTCGGAGGCGGTGGAGCTGATATTGATGATCGACCCGCCGCCCGCGGCCTTCATGCGCTCGGCCACCAGGGTGCTCAGGCGGAACGGCCCCTTGAGGTTGACATCGATGATCTTGTCGAACAGTTGCTCGCTCACCGACTCGAGGCCGTCGTAGAGCGGCGCCATGCCGGCGTTGTTGACGAGCACGTCCAGGCGGCCGAATCGTTCGTAGACGGCATCCACCAGCGCGGGCAGCGCATCCCAGTCGCCGACGTGCGCGCCGATGCCCAGGGCCTGCACCTTCTTCTCGGCGGCGATCTCGGCGGCGAGGTCGATGCAGGGTTGCGCTTTGCGGCTGGCGATGACGATATTCGCGCCCTCGTCGGCGAAGGCCCAGGCCATCTCGGCGCCGAGCCCTCGGCTGCCGCCGGTGATCAGAACAACTTTGTCACGCAGATTGTTGCGATCGGTCGTCATGGTTCTCCGTTCCGGTCGGATGCACCGACCCGGGTCAGTACAGCGACTCGCCGCCGTCGACGATATGGTTGACGCCGGTCACGAAACCGCTGGCCGGACTGGTCAGATACACTGCGGCCGCGCCCATGTCGGCGACCGAGCCCGCGCGTCCCATCGGCACCGTGGCGGCCATCCTGGCGAAGGTCTCGGGATTGCGTTCCAGCGCCATCGGGGTGGCGGTGATGCCGGGGGACAGCGCGTTGATGCGCACCCCGTGCTCGGCGAGTTCGTAGGCGGCCACCCGGACGAACTGGTTGAGTCCCGCCTTGGTGGTCGCGTAGTGGATGGTGCCGGGCCGGGTGCCGAGGGCGCGGATGGACGACAACACCACGATGGCGGCATTGCTGCCCGGGTCCTTGCGCGCGGCCATCCGCGTGGCGGCCCCGTGCACGGTGCGGAAGGTGCCGTTGAGGTTCAGATCGAGCGTGTTGTGCCAGATCTCCTCGGTCATGTCGAGGAATCGCACCATCGAGCCCGCGCCTGCGTTGGCGACCAGGATGTTCAGCTCGCCGAATTCGGCGTCCACCGTGGCATAGAGCGCTTCGACCGATGCCGGGTCGCGGACATCGACCTCGGCGATCTCCACGCGCTGACCGGCGACGGCCAGGTCGCGCAGCTGCTTCTGCGCGAGCTCGAGCTTCTCGCGGCGCCGGGCCGAGATCAGCACATCGGCGCCCGCGCCGACCATCGCCTCGGCGATGCCCAGGCCGATGCCCTCGCTGGCTCCGGTGATCAGTGCGGTCTGCCCGGCGAGCGGGCCTGCCTTGTCGTTCATGTTTCTTCCTGTCGGGGACGAAGATTCGGGTGACGCTCAGGCGTCGAGCACCAGCCGGGCGCATCGGGCCCGCGAGACGCACGGCATGATCGTGGTGTTGGATTCGCGTTCCTCGTCGGAGAGCACCGAGTCGCGGTGGTCGACCACGCCGGACAGCACCGGGGTCTCGCAGGTGCCGCAGGTGCCTTCGGCGCACGAGGACACGATGTCGACGCCGGCTTCCTCGGCTGCTTCGAGAATGGTGCGGTCCGCGGCGACGGTGACGGTGATCCCGCTGGTGGCGAATTCGACCTCGAACTCACCGTCGGGCTCGTCGCGCTCGACCACCTTGGGCACGAAGCGTTCCAGGCGCAGCGTGCGGCGGTGCGCGGGGTCGGCGCAGTGCGTCTCCAGCGCCGCCAGCAAACCCTCGGGGCCGCACGAATAGACGACCGTGTCGGCGTCGGTGCCGGTGAGCAGCGTCCGCAGATCCGGAATGCCGAATTCGTCGTCGGGGTGGATCCGCACGCGGTCACCGAAGGCGGCGAGCTCGTCGAGGTAGGCCATGCTCGCGCGGGAGCGGCCGCAGTAGAACAGCCGCCACGGGGTGCCCGCCCGCTCCAGTTCGGCGATCATCGGCAGCAGCGGGGTGATGCCGATGCCGCCGGCCACGAACTGCACCGACGGCGCATCGGTGGTGAGCTGGAAGTGGTTGCGCGGCAGGGAGACCCGAATGGTGTCGCCTTCGGCGATGGCGGCGTGGGCGTACTTGGATCCGCCGCGGCTGTTGGGCTCGAGCAGGATCGAGACCGTCCATCGGGGCCCGGTCGCGCCCAGGCCGGTCAGCGAGTACTGACGCACCAGGTCGCCGAGTTCGAGATCGATGTGGGCGCCGGGTTCCCACGCGGGAAGCGCGCCGCCGCCGGGCCGTTCCAGGCCCAGTTCGACGATGCCGTCGGCGATGAGGCGTCGTTGCACGACACGCAGTTCGAGGTCCATGTCCACTTCCGAGAGACTTTGGCAGGGGAGTGCGCCCGGCCCCCGGAGGGGACGAGGGCCGGGCGCGGCAGGGGATCTACCCGTAGTCGCACCATTCGGTCAGGCGACCGTTGTCGAAGCTCATGATCGAGAGCACGTCGAGCTTGCAGAACTCGCCCGCGTTGCCGAAGCCGGGCACGTCGGCGGTGGCGGTGCCCTGCCAGGTGGTCTCGCGCATGATCGAGTTGCCGGTGGTCGCCCACCGGGTGGTCTCGCCGATGAACCGGTCGGGGAAGACCTGCGACATCTGCTGCACGGTCTCGAGCATCAGGTCACGGCCCTTGGCCGCGACGCCGCGGTTCTGGTGCACGACCACCACGTTCTCGTCGACCAGATCGCGCAGGGCGTCGATGTCGAGGCGGTTCCAGGCGTCGACGACCGACAGGGCCAGCTTCAGCAGTTCGTCGGGATCGGTATTGCTCATGTTTCGTATTCCTTCGAGAGGGTGGCGGAGAGGACTACTGCGCGACGGCGACGACGAACTCGTGGATTCCGCGGGTCGGCATCGAGTGGTAATGCACGTCCTGGCCCTCGGCGAGGGTGAACTTCGGCATCTTCTCGACCAAGCGCTCGAGCACGCAGTTCATGACCACGCGGGCGAAGTTGGAGCCGAGGCAGCGGTGCGGGCCGATGCTGAACGCGATGTGGTTCTTGTCCTTGCGGTGCAGATTCCAGGTGTGCGGCTCGGGGAACTTGCGCGGGTCGCGGTTGGCGCCGTTGTAGGAGGTCCAGACCTTGGCCTCGGCGGGCAGTTCGGTCTTGCCGATGGAGACCGGGCAGGTGGTGGTGCGCTGCAGCACGGTCACATTGGCGAACATCCGCAGACCTTCCTCCACCGCGTTGGGGATCAGGGCGGGATCGGCGACGATCTCGGCCAGGTCGTCCGGGTGGGTGGCCAGGTGGTGCAGTGTGCCGCCCAGCACGGTGCCGGTGGATTCCAGGCCGGCGATCGACAGCGGCAGGACCACGGCGATGCGCTCGGCCATGGTGGGCTCGCGGCCGTCGATCTCCTTCACCTGGCAGACCAGGCTCACCAGGTCGTCTTCGAGCGGATTGGCCATGCGCTCGCGGACCAGGGCATCGATGGCGGTGTAGAGGCTGACGAACGCGGTCTCGGATTCCTCGGCCGTCTCGCCGACGAAGATGTCGTGCGCCCACTTCATCCAGTCGTCGATCCGGTCGCCGCCGAGGTTGAGCAGGTTGGAGAAGACCACCCGCAGCTGCAGCGGACGCAGGAAGTCCTCCATGATCCGGAAGCTGCCCGCGGCGATGCCCGCATCGAGGTACTCGTCGATGACGGCGTTGATGTTCGGGGCGAAGCGGCTCATCCGCTCCTCGGTGAGCTCCGGGTTGAGCAGCTTGCGCCAATCGGTCTGGGCGGGCGGATCCAGGTCCTCGGGCAGGAAGCGGCCCTCGTTCTTCGGCGGCTCGGCGCGGTTGTCGTGGCCCAGGATCGCGACGCCGTACTCGGAGGAGAAGCGCTTCCAGTCACGCAGGATCTTGAAGACGTCCTCGTAGCGGGTGGCGACGTAGCAGGGGGTCTCGCCCTGGGTGTGCACCGCCAACTCGTCGCGGTCCTGCATGGCGTTGATCTCGGTCCAGAAGTTCTGGTTGAACTCCTCCGACCACAGGTCGATCGGACAGCCGGTGGTGGTGGCCTTCGCCGGCGATTCCAGTTGCTCGGTCATGTTCGGGTCCTTCTTCTCATTCCTCGGTGATCGCTGCTTCGGGACAGGCAGCGGTGACCTCGGAGACATCCACATCGGCGGGGATCGTGCCGTCACCGAGGACGACGCCGCGTCCTTCGTCGTCGGCGGTGAACAGCTGGGGGAACAGCGCGTAGCAGCGGCCGTGCGCCTGGCAGTAGTCGAGGTCGACCGCGACCTTCGCCGTCTTCGTCGTCATGGTTTCCTCCTTCGCCCGGTAGGGCTGTCGGCCGGGGTGGGCTGGGTCCGGCGGGCTAGGACCGGGCGAGCTGCCCGCCGTCGACCGGGATCGCGACGCCGTGGATGTAGCGGGCCTCGTCGGAGACCAGCCAGGCCACGGCATTGCTGACGTCCTCGGGCTCGACCCACGGGATCGGCAGCAGAGTCAGCTCGGAGAACAGCTCGGCGGCGTCTTCGGGGGTCGGGTTCTCCAGGTGCGGAAGGAACATCCGCAGCAGGCTGTCGTTGATCGCCATCGGGGTGTTGACCGCGCCCGGATTCACCGAGTTGACGCGGATGTTGTGCGGGCCCACCTCGTTGGCCAGCGAGAGCATCAGGCCCTGGATGCCGTGCTTGGACGCCGCGTAGTGGGACTGGCCGGGCGCGCCGCGCAGGCCGACGGTGGAGCTGACGAAGACGATCGAGCCGCCCTCACCGCGCTCGATCATCGAGGGCAGCACCGCGCGGCAGGCGTGCCAGGCGCCGATCAGGTTGGTGTCGAGGATGTCGGTCCACTGTTGATCGGTCAGGCCGACGACCTGGCCCTGGTTCGAGATGCCCGCGTTCGACACCAGGATGTCGATGCGGCCGAATTCCGCGAGCGCCTCGTCGGCCACCGCCTGCAGCGTGGCCAGGTCGCGCACGTCGGCGGCGCGGGCGATGATGCGCCTGCCCTCCTTCTCGACCAGTGCGACGGTCTCGGCGAGGTCTTCGGGGGTGCCCTGCGAGTAGTCCAGATTCGACTGCTGCTTGCACAGGTCCACCGCGACGATGTCGGCGCCGTCCTGTGCTAGCCGCAGCGCGTGCGTGCGGCCCTGGCCGCGGGCAGCTCCGGTGATGAAGGCGACCTTGCCGTCCAACCGCTTCATATGCGCCTCCTGCGCTCTCTCGGCACGGGTGTATCGGCCGCGCCGGATCGTCCGGGCGGCCTCCCGTGCAGTGGAGGTGTTCCTCTCGAGGTTCAGGTGAGGAAATCGACCTGGCGAAAGTCTTGTGACTGCTGTCACTCGCTCGCGCTGACCACCATATTGCTCATGATGAACTCGTAAGTCAAGAGCTCTCGCCAGAATTCCTCATGATGTATTGCGGTAATAGCCCGAAGTTGGCCCGGGCCGGGGCTGATAGCGGAAAACTACTGCTGACCAGGGACGAAAAAAGCCGGCAGCGCGGATGCGCTACCGGCTCGATGGGGCCTTCGGAGGGCTACAACCACTCGATGGGTGAATCCAGTGGAACGGTGAGGCGTTCGCGGCAGTACTCCACGACGCCGCGCAGATGGGCCGTCATGAGCTCGCGCGCCTGGCGTGGACGGCCGAGTGCGATGGCTTTGGCGATGTGTCGATGGTCGTCGACGAGGACGTCGCGCAGCTGCCGCGGATCGGCGAGGACCGCCACGTGGTGCGCCACGATCTGACCGTAGGTCTGCAGACTCAACGCCAGGACGCGATTGCTTGCCAACCCCGCCACGCTGCCGTGGAATCCCGCATGTCGCTCCAGGTAGGTGCCGAGCCCCTCGGGAGTGTCGTCGTGCTCGTGCAGGAACGGCTCCATCCGCGCGGCGCGCAGCTTGGCGTCCGGATAGCGCGCGGCTCGCTCGGCGAGCTCGCCTTCGGCCCAGACCCACGACTCCAGCAACTCCTCGTAGGTGGCGCCGTCCATGTTGTAGAACAGCGCCGAGACGCGGCCCAGATGCGCGGCGTCCACCGATCCGACGATGGGCCCGCCACCGGGGCCTCGGCGGATGGTGATCATGCCCTGTACCTCGAGCAGCCGCAGCCCCTCGCGCAGCGATTCCCGGCTCACGCCGTACTTCTCCAGCATCGCCGCTTCCGAGGGCAGGCTCGCGCCGGGCGCGAGCCGCCGGCTCTGGATCTCGCCGACGATGGTGCGCGCGACCGACTCGGCGGCCTTGAGCGGCCGCAGCAGCGACACCTCGCCGCCGTTGGCGTTCGCCGGACCGCGCTCCTTCACGGCCTTGCGGCTCGTCGCCGCGCCGCCCGGTGTCCGCTGCCCCTCGGCTTCGCGCACCTTCACATTGCCCACCGTGTCACCCCCCGATCTCGTGGTGTAATCGCGTGTTCGCGAACGAATTTCATCACGCTAGCGCACCGCCCTTCGGTGCGGCCACCGGCGTGAGACCGGCTCGTTCGGCGAATGCCGCGAGGTTGTCGTGCCGCTCCGCCGAGGTGCGGCCGTGCCAGACCGCGTCGGCCCACAACACCAGGTCGGCCATCCCGTGCTCCTCGTAGCGCCGCAGTTCGGCGATATCGGGTTTCGGTGCGCGCACGTAGGTCGTGAACGGGCCGGTTCTGCCGTGCTCTTCGCGGTGCCTGTGTACCTCGGCGACCAGCCGCCGTGCCTCGTCGAATGCGGGGGTGCCCGAGGTGAACCAGCCGTCACCGAGGCGGGCTGCCCTGGCCAGCGCGGCCTGCGCGTTCCCGCCCATGATCACGGGGATGTCCACCGGGCGCGGATGCACCTGCACGGCATCGAAGGCGAAATGCGTGCCGCGATAGCCGAATTCCTCGCCCGACCAGGCTCTACGGAGGACCTCGACGCACTCCTCGGTGCGGGATATCCGGGTGCGGAAGGGGATGCCGAAGGCGTCGAACTCCTCCTGCTGCCAGCCCGCTCCCACGCCGAGCAGCAGCCGGCCGCCACTGAGCTCTTGGACGGTGATCGTGCTGCGCGCCGTGTGCAGCGGATGCCGCAGCGGCGCCAGATAGACGGCGGTGCCCAGTTTGATCCGCTCGGTGCGCGCCGCGATCGCCGCGTGCACGACCAGCGGGTCGGTCAACTCGGTGCCGACGTCGATGAGTGGACCCTTGTGGTGCTGGACCGTGCCGGTCGATGGATGCTCGCCGGTCTGGACGACCGGGCGCAGCAGGTGCTCGCCGATCCACAGCGCGTCGAAACCGAGCGCGTCCGCGGACACGGCGAGTTCGAGGAGCCGGGCGCCCGTCATGCCGTACGCGCTCAATCCAATCGATGCCATCGACCGCTCCCACCTGCCGCTATGCCCTGGTCCGTCGTATTTCTCACGTCACCATAGCGCTAATTCATCATGATATAAAGCATTTCTTTGGGACGCGTCCGCAGTCCGTCGACAGCGACCGGACGCCGTCTCGACCCGGTCGAGTCCCACCCGCGCGAGCCGTTACCACGCCGCGCCGGGGAGAACACGGTGGTGCGGGCTCAGGCGGGAGCGGTGATCTCGTCCACGAGTCCCCACTCGCGCGCACGGTACGCGTCCAGCGCCGCGCCGGTGACGAAAAGATGCAATGCGCGCCAGCGGCCGATACGCCGGGGGAGACTGACCGTGCCGCCCGCCCCGGGAATCAGACCCATGCTCACCTCGGGAAGCCGGAAGACGGTGTCGGGGGCGGCCACGATCCGCTGCGCGAACGCGGGCACCTCGATGCCCGCGCCGACGCACTGGCCGTGCAGCTCGACCCGCATGCGCGGCGCCAGCCGGGCCATCGAGCGGGCCGCCCCGCCCCTGGTCCGGATGAAATGCGCCGTCGCGTGATCTGGGGCGTGCCCGAATTCGTCCAGGTCGCCGCCCGCGCAGAAGCACGGACCGGCGCCGGCGAGCACGACCTCGGCCACGGTGTCGTCGATCAGGGCCACCCGCAGCGCTTCGACCAGTGCGTCGCGCACGGCGGTGCCGTAGGCGTTGCGGCGTTCGGGACGGTTGAGGGTGATCCGCAAGGTGGCGCCCTCGCGCCCGATCAATACCGGGTCGGCGGCGGGCGGCGGCGGGAGCGGCCGGCCGAGCGCCCTGCGCTCCTCGAGCCAGCGCCGGAACTCCGCACCTCCTTGCAGAGTGGAGTAGGCCAGCGATTCGACGTCGACGGCCTGGGGGATCGGCAGCGTCTCCGAGATCCGCAGGACCTGCCCGGCGACGAGCGCCGCCTGCGGGTTCCGGCCGACCGCTCGGACGAATTCGCCGAGCGCGGCGCCGACGTCGGTCACGTCCACCACCGCGCGATCCACCGTCGTCGTCCAGCTGGGGCCATCCGCGACAGCCGCCGGCTCGGCCGGCGCACCAGCAGTGGCGCCGGCTGTGATCGGCAAAGCCGACTCTGCCTGCGGGCCGTGGTCGGCGAGCGGCGCATAGGTCAGGTCGAGCGCGGCGGTCAGCGGAGCCAGGCCGGGCGGGATCGGCCGCGAACTCCGGCCGACCACGAGCTGATCGAGGGTGGCGACGCGTGCGGCCGCACGGGCGGCGAGCGCCTCGTCCGCGCCGTCGAGGTCCACGACCAGCACCGGGTCGACCACTGTCGCGGCGGACGCGCCCGAGGCGATGTCCGCGACGTCGTCGACGAGCTGAGCAGCGGTGATGGTTCGTGCGTGACTGTCCATGGTGCGGTTCCGACCTCCCGCGCCAAAGGTAACATCGGCCCGATGTGGACCCCGGGAAGCGCTGATCGGGTGCGGGATTGGGCGGAGAGCGGCATCGTCGCCCTCACCGGTCGCGCCGATGGCGTGCCCGTCGTCCCGCCGGGCCGGGCGGCTTCCCACGCGCGGGCCTGCGGTGCGTGGATCGCCGATGTCACCGATGGCGCGGTCCGGGTGGACGGCGCGCTCCTGCTCTCCGAACGCGCGGCTCTCACCGGTTTCCGCCGCGCGGGTTCGGTGTCCGCCGGAGGGTCGTGCCGCTTGCTGCCGACCGCCGACGGGTGGGCCGCGGTCTCGTGCGCCCGGCCCGACGATCCGCTGCTGCTCTCCGCGCTGGCCTGCGCGGACCTCGTCGACGACGATCCCTGGCCCGCGGTTTCGTCCTGGCTGGCCGAGCACTCCGGAGCCGAGTTGGCCGAACGCGCGGAGCTGCTGGGGGTCGCGGCTTGGCCTGTCGGCGCGCCCGGTGAAGTCTCCCCGAAGCCGCCGCTCCCGCAGCGTGGCGCCGCACTCGGCGGCGATCGAGCGCCGACCGAATCGTGCCCTGTCGGCACGGCGTGGCAGGTCGCGGCGGCCCCACACATCTCGCCGCTCGAGCCGCGTCCCGTGGCCGGCTTGCTGGTGGTCGATTTCAGTGCCTTGTGGGCCGGGCCGCTGTGCGCGCATCTGCTCGGCCTCGCGGGCGCGCGGATCGTCAAGGTCGAGACACCCTCGCGCCCGGACGGCGCGCGCCGCGGCAATGCCGATTTCTATCGGCTGCTGCACGGCGGCCACGAGGCGGTGCAATTCGATCCGACGGTGCCCGAAGACCGTGCGGCGCTGCACGCCCTCGTGAGCGCGGCGGATATCGTCATCGAAGCCTCACGCCCGCGCGCCCTGCGCGGATTCGGTTTGGAGGCGGAACAATTCGTCGCGGACGGCGCGACCTGGCTGTCGATCACCGCCGCAGGCCGCGCATCGGACCGGGTGGGTTTCGGTGACGACATCGCCGCCTCCGCCGGGCTGGTGGCCTTCGACGCCGACGGCCCGATGTTCGTCGGTGACGCGATCGCCGATCCGCTGACCGGCTTGACCGCCGCCGCGCTCGCGATGTCGGTGCCGGCCGGGGGCGGGGGCGAGCTGTGGGATATCTCGATGACCGATGTCGTCGGCCGCACCCTCGAAGCCACGGAAAGTGCGGCGCCACAAGCACATCGCGAGGGTAGCCACTGGGCGGTCGAGACTTCGACGGGTCCGGTGCGGATCAGCGAACCACAGCGACGGCAGGCGCGCGGAACGGTCGCCGAGCCCGGCCGCGACACCGATACGGTGCTTGCCGGATTGGGCACAGTCCGATGATCGCGCCCCGTTCCCCCGGCACGGAATCGCCGGAGCACTGCGTGCGCGCCGCACCCCCGCTCGCCGGAACGAGCGCGGTCCGATGACGAGCTACCTCTTCCGTGATGTCGAATTGCCCGGTGGCCGAGCCGATGTCGCGGTCGCCGGTGATCGCATCGCTGCCATCGCCGGCGGGTTGGACGCCGGAGCCGCCGAAGTGATCGACGGCCGCGGCGCCCCGTTGCTGCCCGGCCTGCACGATCATCATCTACACCTGCACGCCATCGCCGCCGATGCCGACTCGGTGCGATGCGGTCCGCCCCGCGTACGCACCAGCGACGAACTGGCAGCCGCTCTCGCCGCCGCACCGGGGGAGGGGTGGATCAGGGGAGTCGGCTACGTCGAAACCGTCGCGGGCCTGCTCGATGCCGCCGCCCTCGACCGTTTCCATGCTCGCCGCCCGGTGCGGATGCAACATCGCAGCGGCGCGCTGTGGATACTCAATTCGGTTGCGTGCGAGGCGGTCCGGCTGGACACGGCCGATCACCCCGGCGTCGAGCGCGACGACTCCGGTCGTCCCACCGGCCGCGTCTGGCGCGCGGACGCCTGGCTGCGCGAACGTCTGCCCCGTACCGGCCCACCCTCGTTGACCAGGGTAGGCGCCGACCTGTCCCGGTTCGGGATCACCGGCGTCACCGACGCGACACCCGACCTGCCACCCGCCTCGTTGTCGGCGCTCCTCGACGCCCACATCTCCGGCGCACTGCCACAGCGTCTGCACCTGCTCGGCGTCCCCGTGGACGATCCTGCCGAGTCGTCGCACCACAGGACGACCGGCCGCGTATTCCCGGACACGGTGACCATCGGCCCCGGCAAGATCGTCATCGCCGACTCCGACCCCGTCGATTTCGACCGGCTCGCCGCCCTCGTCCGGCGGGCTCACGCCGCACACCGGCCGGTAGCCGTCCACTGCGTCAGCCGCGTCGCGCTGGTCGTTCTGCTCGCCGTCTTCGACGAGGTCGGCAGCATGCCGGGCGACCGGATCGAGCACGGCGCCGTCATCCCCGCCGAGTCGTTCGAGGCCCTGCGCGGCCACGGCCTCACCATCGTCACCCAACCGGGATTCCTCGCCCATCGCGGCGACGACTACCTGCATCGCGTCGATGCCGAAGACCTCCCCGACCTGTACCGCTGCCGCTCGCTGCTGAGCGAGGGCATTGCGCTGGCACTGTCGAGCGACGCCCCGTACGGCCCGCTGAACCCGTGGTCGGTGATGGCGGCCGCCGAGGCCCGGCGCGCACCCACCGGCGAAATCCTCGGTGAGCCGGAACAACTCACCGCATCCGAGGCCCTGAGCGGCTACCTCACCCCGCTCGACGACCCCGGCGGGCGTCCCCGGACGATCCGCGTCGGTGAGCCCGCCGACCTGGTGCTGCTCGATCGACCGCTCGCCGAGGCCGCCCGGCCGGGAGCCGACCCGGTGCGCTGCACGATGATTCGGGGCAGGATCCGGTATCGGCGATGACCATCGCCACGCGAATTCACGTTCCGTGGGCGAAGTTCGCCGTTTCGGCGCCGTGCTGCGGCCGGTCCTGAGCGCGCAACCGCGGAATGACGCGCGCGAGCGCCTCGAGCAGAAGCTCGGCCATATCGTGGCTGAACCCGTTGCGCACCACGATCCGCAGGACGGCCAGATCCTCGCGGTTCCCGGGAAAGGTGTAGGCCGGAACCAGCCAGCCCTGCTCGCGCAGCGCGGCCGACACATCGAACACCGAATAGCCGGTCTCGACCTCGGCGAGGGTGAAGGCGAAGACGGGGAGTTCGCTGCCGTCGGTCAGCAGGCGGAACGGCCCCATCGCCGCGATGGCTCCGGAGAGTTGGGTGGCGACATCGCGGCAGTACTGCTGGACGCGGGTATAGCCGCTGCGCCCCAGCCGCAGGAAGTTGTAGTACTGGGCGACCACCTGAGCGCCCGGACGGGAGAAATTGAGGGCGAAGGTCGGCATCTCCCCGCCGAGATAGTTGACGCGAAAGACCAGGTCGTCGGGCAGGGCGTCGGTGTCGCGCCAGACCACCCAGCCGACGCCGGGATAGACGAGGCCGTACTTGTGGCCGGAGGTATTGATGGAGGCCACGCGGGGCAGCTGGAAATCCCAGGTCAGGTCCGGGTCGCAGAAGGGGGCGATCATCGCGCCCGAGGCGCCGTCGACATGGACGGGGATGTCCCAGCCTTCCCGCTGTTGCAGGTCGTCGAGCGCGGCGCAGATCTCGGCGACCGGTTCGTAGCTGCCGTCGAAGGTCGACCCGAGCACGGCGACCACCCCGATGGTGTTCTCGTCGCAATGCGGCAGCGCCGATTCGGCGGTGAGGTGGTAGCGATCGCCCTCCATCGGGACCAAGCGGGCTTCGACATCCCAGTAATTGGCGAACTTCTCCCAGCACACCTGCACATCGGCGCCCATCACCAGGTTGGGCCGATCGGCGGGCAGCCTCGCCGCGCGCCGGCGATGTTGCCAACGCCGCTTCATCGCCAGCCCCGCGAGCATGCAGGCTTCGCTGGAACCGGTGGTCGAACAGCCCGGTGCGTGTTCGGGATCGCCCGCGTGCCACAGATCGGCGAGCATGCGCACGCAGCGTTGCTCGAGGTCGGCGGTGCGCGGGTACTCGTCCTTGTCGATCATGTTCTTGTCGGCGCACTCGGCCATCAGCACCCGAGCGGTCGGTTCCATCCACGTGGTGACGAAGGTGGCCAGATTCAGCCGGGCATTCCCGTCGAGCATCAGTTCGTCGTGCACCACCTGGTAGGCGATGTCGTTGTCGAGCTCACCTTCGGGCATCCGGTTGCGCGGCACGGAGATCGGCTCACGGGAGAAGATCGGATTGACCGAGACCTCGCTGCGGCTCTGGTCCTGACGGAAGGAAGGGTGCGACAACGGCATGGCGACTCCTGGTCTCGGCTACCGGTCCGGGTGACGCGGGCGTCCGGGCCGTGCAGGCCCGGCGGCCGGTGGGGGACCGGGCGCGCTCCGCACCACTGACTGGTGACAGTACTCCGGCCGATCCCCGGAGATCGGCCGACGAACTGGCGTGTTGCCCGCCGCCGGAGTGGGCGGCGGGCCGGTTCAGCGACCCGATTCTGCTCGTCGCGCGCCTGCCTGCACCTGATCGCGCAGGAAGGCGAGGATCTGCGCGCGCGCCGGTTGCGCCGCCGCGACCAATCCCGGCATGCTCAGGAAGGAGTGCGTCGCCCGCGGGTGACGCCGCAGTGTCACGTCGACTCCCGCTCGGCGCAGACGCTCGGCGTAGGCGGGGGACTGGTCTTCGAGCGTGTCCAAGCCCGCGGAGACGATGAGGGCCGGTGCCACGCCCGCGAGGTCGGCGATGTGGATCGGGGAGATCTCGCGAGCGTCGAAGGACGCGGGCAGCGCCATTCGCCGCGCCGCCCGGCAGTTGGCCGGGGTGGCGGTCGGGCTGTCGGCGTTCTCGGTGAACGAGGGGTAGTCGAAGGCGCCGGTGGTCCAGTCGAGCTGCGGATTCACCAGAACCTGAGCCCGCACCGACAGCCCGAGGTCGACGGCGCCGATGGCGGTCAGCGCGGCCAGGGTTGCGCCCGCGCTCGAGCCGAGCAGGACGATGCGGGCGGGATCTGCACCCCACTCCGCCGCCCGGTCGGCGAGCAGAGGCGCGGCCTCGTACGCGTCCCGGACTGCGGCGGGGATCGGATGTTCCGGGGCGAGCCGGTAGTCGAGCGAGACGACCACGGCGGGGGAGTGCGCCGCCAGATGACTGAGCAACCAGTCGTCCTGGCGGGGCTCGCCACCGACGAATCCGCCGCCGTGGAAGGCGATCACCAGGGGCAGCGGGGTATCGGCGTGCTCCGGCAGGTAGACGCGCACGCTCAGCTCTCGGCCCGGGAGACCGAGCGGGTGGGTGCTGATCCGTGCGCGGCGATCGGGCCTGCCGGTGACGAGCCTGCCGACGGGTGACAGCAGTGTGCGGTGTTGCGCTTCGCGGAATTCGACGAGCTGGTCCGGGGTGATGGAATCCCAGTCCGGCTGGGACGCCAGGACGCTCAGCAGCCGCATTCGCAAGGGAAGTGTGCCTCTCATGCCGTCGATCGTCGCGCCGGCCCGGTGTGCCGCGCGTCCGTCCACCGGCGTCGGCTCCTACGGGATCGCGCGTAGCGCAGGATGTTTCGCGTACGCCCGTTGTCGTAGTCGGCGCCGCGCGTCGGACGCCGGCTCGGCCGCTCGACCGATCGCGGGGCCGTCACGAAACCAGGCCGGTCCGATAGGCGATCACGACGAGCTGGGCGCGATCACGCGCACCGAGTTTGATCATCGCCCGGCTGACATGCGTGCGCGCGGTGGCCGGGCTGAGGAACAGGGCGGCGCCGATTTCCGCGTTGTTCATGCCCTGCCCGACCAGGGCGAGCACTTCGCGTTCCCGATCGGTCAGCACCGCCAGCCGTTCCTGCCCGGATTCGGCGACTTCGCGCTGCGCTGTGATCCGGCCGATGAGCCGACGGGTGACCCGGGGTGCGAGCAGCGCCTCGCCTGCGGCGATGACCCGGATGGCGTGCAGGAGTTCGGCGGGACCCGCGTCCTTGAGCAGGAAGCCGCTCGCGCCCGCCTGCAGGGCGTCGAAGACGTTCTCGTCGGTGTCGTAGGTGGTCAGGATGAGAACCTTCACCTGTTCGAGCCCGACGGTTTCCGCTATCCGGGCGGTCGCCTCGATGCCGTCCAGCCGGGGCATGCGGATGTCCATGAGCACGACATCGGGACGGACGGCGCGCGCCTGGTCGACGGCTTCGGCGCCGTCGACGGCCTCGCCGACCACCGTGATGTCGTCTTCCAGGTCGAGCAGGACCTTGAAGCCGGAGCGCACCAGATGCTCGTCGTCGGCGAGCAGCACCTTGATCGCGGGATTCACGGCTTCCACGCAACCACAGCGATCACCGGCTCGACGAGACCGGGCTGAGCGGCAGCCGAGCCACGACCTCGAATCCGCCGTTCGGATGTGGGCGCGCGTCGAGTTCGCCGCCGAGCAGCCGGCAGCGTTCACGCATGCCGATGATCCCCCGTCCCGGCGCGGTCGTCCCCGCGGCACGGGCGGTGTTGCCGGGCGAGCCGCCGTCGTCGATCACCCGAATCCGCAGGTCGTCGACGCCGGGCTCGAGCGTGACCGTCACCCGGGTCGGACCGACATGCCGGATCACATTCGTGAGGGATTCCTGCACGATCCGATACGCCGCGCCACCCACAGCGCTCGGCAGCGGTGCGACCGGCGGCGTCTGCTCGAGGGCGACGTCGAGCCCGGCGTCCCTGGCCTTGCCGGTGAGTTCGTGGATCCGGTCGAGCCCCGGATACGGTTCGCGATCGTCGCCGTCGCGCAGCACACCGAGGATCGCCCGCATCTCCCGCAGCGCACGCGAACTCGTCTGCTCGATGGTGCGCAGGGCTTCGCGCGCCTGCTCCGGGCGTTTGTCGAGCACATGCGCGGTGACGCCGGACTGCACATTGATGACGGCGATCGCGTGGGCGACCGTGTCGTGGACCTCGCGGGCGATGCGCAGCCGTTCGGCGTCCACCCGTGCCCTGGCCTCCTCCTCACGCGAGCGTTCCGCGAGCTCGGCGCGCTGCTGCGCCTCGGTGGCGATGACCCGGCGGGAGCGGACGTTCTCTCCCAGGGCCGTGCTGATGACCGAGGCGCCGATCCGGAAGAACACCCAGCCGATGGCCGACACCGGCTCGACGTCCGCCCCCGCGATCAGCCAACCCACGGACAGGATCGAAATACCTGTGCCCGCGATGATCAGCGAGCGGCGACCGTCACCGTAGGCGGCGAGGGTGTAGAGCGCGACGAACAGCGCCAGATAGGACATTCGATCGGGGAAGTCGAACCCGAAATAGACCAGGCTGGCGACCGCGGTGATCGCGAATACCGCGACGGGAGTGCTGCGGCGGGCCGCGATGGACAGTCCGCTGACGATCAGCAGGGCGTAGCCGATCGCCGACACGGGCGTCGAGGGCGGTTCGACCGGGACGGTGACCATCGCGCCGAGCACCTGCATCACCGTGACGAACACCGCCAGGGCCACATCGGGGAGCCAACCGGGCCGCCGTGAGAACCGGACGAACAGTTCCCGCATCGGCGCCCGCTGCTCCATGCGGCGATCGTACGACACCCGTCGTGCCGAAATCGCCCGCGCACAAGCGTGAACGACTACGTCGCACGACGTATCCGTCTCCGACGTCACTACGCACCTCCGCGTAGCCGGGAAGAGAGAACACATAGCTATATAGATATTGCGATCTAACTATGTAAGTCACCCGGCCGAGATATGCCCGGTGGGTCGCGGTAGGAGGGCGTATGGCAATGATGATCGAGAGACTCTCTTCGAAAGGACGCATTCATGAGTCAGAACACTTCCAAGGTCGCCATCGTCACCGGTGCCGCCCGCGGCATCGGCGCGGCCATCGCCACCCGGCTGGCTTCGGACGGTTTCGCGGTCGCGGTGCTCGATCTCGACGAACAGGCTTGTCAGCCGGTCGTCGACCGGATCGAGGCCGACGGCGGCAGGGCGGTGGCGATCGGCGCCGACGTCTCCGACGAGGAATCGGTCACCGCGGCGGTGGACCGGGTCGTGCAGCAGCTCGGCGCGCCGGTCGCGCTGGTGAACAACGCCGGCATCACCCGCGACAACCTGCTGTTCAAGATGAGCACGGGGGAGTGGGACGCGGTCATGAACGTGCACCTGCGCGGCTCTTTCCTGATGAGCCGCGCCACCCAGAAGCACATGGCCGAGGCAGGCTGGGGCCGGATCGTGAACCTGTCGAGCGTCTCGGCGCTGGGCAACCGCGGCCAGGCCAACTACTCCGCCGCCAAGGCCGGCCTGCAGGGCTTCACCAAGACGCTGGCTATCGAACTCGGCCGCTTCGGCGTGACCGTCAACGCGATCGCGCCCGGCTTCATCGACACCGACATGACCGCGGCCACCGCCGCCCGCATCGGCATGGACTTCGAGGATCTGAAAGCCGCTGCGGCCAAGGAGATTCCGGTGCAGCGGGTCGGCCTGCCCGAGGACATCGCCGCCGCGGTCTCCTACTTCTTCCGCGAGGAAGCCGGTTTCGTCTCCGGCCAGGTCCTCTACGTCGCCGGCGGCCCCCGGGCCTGACGCCGCGGAATCGCTGGTTCAGCTATCAGTGGGTTACCATGCCGTCTGCCGTGTCGCATCGGACCGGGCCCGGTCGGGACAGGACCTCGTGCGCCCGGGCGCGACGGCGCTGCGGCCGGGTGATCGGGTTGCCGGTCCGCCCACGGTGAGGGAGCATCCCGTCGCCGGCTCGATTCTTCGGGACATGCCGCATCGATGCCGTCACCACGGGTATCCACCCCGTCGGTGAGGCGTCGTGGCGGGCGCTGCGCGGGCAACGGCGACCGGGGCGGTGTGGTCGGCACGGAATGGTTCGGGAAGTACGTCTGGTTGGGAGTGGTCGGAGTTGTTGAAGAGTCTGCAGGGGTTCAAGGACTTCCTGATGCGCGGGAACGTCATCGACCTCGCGGTGGCGGTCGTGATCGGCACCGCCTTCACCGCCGTGGTGACCGCGGTGACCAAGGGAATCATCACCCCGCTGCTCGCCGTCATCGGCGGCCCCGACGAGCTCGGCCTCGGCTTCCGGATCGTCCCCGGTAAGGACTCCACCTTCGTGGAGGTCGGCCCGATCATCACCGCGATCGTGAACTTCGTGATCGTGGCGGCCGTCCTCTACTTCGTCCTGATCCTGCCCATGCGGCACCTGACCAACCGGTTCGGCACCAAGAAGGTCGCCGAGCCCACCGAGGTCGAACTGCTCATCGAGATCCGCGATCTGCTCGCCCAGCGCGACGAGGCGATCGAGGCCGAGCACGCCGCGAACCAGCGCATCGAGCGCGAGCACGACACCAGCAGCCCGGCGACCGGCACGCCCGCCGACGGTCGTGGCGAGGACGAGAAGGTCGCCAGCCGGTACTGAAGCGATTGTCAACGGGTGGTCCGGGCGCGGTTTCGCCCGGACCACCCGTTGTCTTTCGGGGTAAGCGCGCCCGCATCTCCCCCCGGATCGGCGCGGCCGGATATCCACCCGGCGCGCGGCATCCCTGACCGCCGACCCGTTCGATCCCGCATAGCCGCAATCGCGCGCTGCGGCGATTCCGGCAGCGTTTCACTCGGGCTGAAGGCAATGCTGGTCGAGCCCGGCGGCGGATGGTGTCATCGGTGTGCTCACTCACGGTTGTGACCGGGAACTGAGGAGACCACCGCATGTCGAACGCAGTTCAGCAGGCCGGGCCACCGGACCCGCCTGTCACCGCCGTTCCCGTACTCACCAGCGAGCAGGCCCTCGATGCCGCCGCCCGGCTCGCGGCGGACTTCACCGAGCACGCGGCCGAACGAGATGCCCAGCGCATCCTGCCCAGGACCGAACTCGACCGGCTGGCGGGATCCGGCCTGCTCGCCATCACCGTCCCTGCCGAATACGGCGGCGCGGGCCTCCCGGTGACCACCGTCGTCGAAGTGGTCCGGCTGCTCTCCCGAGCCGACCCGAATATCGGCCAGATCCCGCACAGTCATTTCGTCTACGTCGGACACCTCCGGCGCCAGGGCACCCGAGCCCAGTGCGAGCGACTGTTCGGCCAGGTGCTGGCCGGAAAGCGGTTCGGCAACGCGCAATCCGAGGCCGGGACGAAGCACGTGCGCGACATCCGCACGACCCTGCATCCCGACGGCGCGCGGCGCTGGCGGCTGAGCGGGCGCAAGGCGTATGCGACCGGCGCGCTGCTCGCCGACTGGATCCCGGTGCTGGCGCATCGCGGGGCGGACGGCCCGCTCGTCGTCGCCTGGGTGGAGCGCCGAGCCGACGGCGTGGATGTGATCGACGACTGGCGCGGACTCGGCCAACGGACCACCGCCAGCGGCAGCGTCGTTCTCACCGACGTACTCGTCACCGACGACCTGATCACTCCGTACGCGGCGACCTTCGACGGGCCGCAGACCTACGGCGCTTTCGCCCAGGCCCTGCACGCCGCCATCGACGCGGGCATCGCACGGGCCGCCCTCACCGACGCCGCGCAGTTCGTCCGCGAGTCGAGCCGGCCCTATCCCGACGCGGGCGTCGATCGCGCCGCGGCCGACCCGCTCGTGATCCACACCTTCGGCGAATTGGAACTGTCGATCCGGGCCGCCGAGGCCCTGCTCGCCGAAGCCGCGCGCAGCATCGACCATGCCGACGCGGCCCTGACCGACCGCAGCGCCACGGCGGCCGGCCTCGCGACGGCCGCCGCACGCGCCGCCACCACCCACGCCGCGCTGTCGGCGAGCTCCAAGCTGTTCGAGGTGAGCGGTACCCGCGCCGCCGCCGGCGACCGCAACCTCGACCGGCACTGGCGCAACGCCCGCACCCACACCCTGCACGACCCCGTCGCCTGGAAGATCCAGCACCTCGGCCGCTGGGCCGTCGACGGCACCCCGCCACCCAACCACGGACAGGTATGAGATGAGTGAGCTGACTTTCCACTGGTTCCTGCCCACCAACGGCGGTGACGGCCGCTTCATCGTCGGCGGCGGCCACGGCACCGCGGTCTCCGGTGCGGGCGCCCGCCCGGCCTCCGTCCCGTATCTGGGCCAGATCGCCAGATCTGCCGAGCAACTCGGCTTCGTCGGTGCGTTGACCCCCACCGGCGCGTGGTGCGAGGACGCCTGGATCACCACCGCCATGCTGGCGAGCGTCTCCGAGCGTCTGAAGTTCCTCGTGGCCTTCCGCCCCGGCCTGACCGCTCCTTTCCTGGCCGCCCAGATGGCAGGCAGCTTCCAGAACCTCACCGGCGGCCGACTGCTGCTGAACGTCGTCACCGGCGGCGAAAGCCATGAACAGCGCATGTACGGCGACTTCCTCGACAAGGACGACCGCTACGCCCGCTGCGCGGAATACCTCGAGATCGTGCGAGCCCTGTGGTCCGGCGAGGTCGTGAACCACGACGGCCGCTACTTCCGGCTCGAGGACGCCCAACTCGCCCAGATCCCCGATCCGCTCCCCGAGATCTACTTCGGCGGCTCCTCGCCCGCGGCGCTCGCGGTCGCCGCCCGGCACGTCGACGTCTACCTGACCTGGGGCGAACCGCCGGCCGCGGTCGCCGCGAAGATCGACACGCTGCGCCGAGCCGCCGAACGCCACGGCCGCGAACTGCGCTTCGGCATCCGCCTGCACTCCATCGCCAGGGACACCGCCGAAGAGGCGTGGGCCGAGGCCGATCGGCTGCTCGCCGGAATCTCCGAGGAGCAGATCCGCCAGGTTCAGAGCGGCCTGCGGCGCAGCGAATCCGAAGGGCAGCGGCGGATGCTTGCGCTCAACGGCGGCACCAAGGACGGGCTGCAGATCCACCCGAACCTGTGGGCGGGCGTCGGCCTGGTCCGTGGCGGCGCAGGGACCGCGCTCGTCGGCTCCCATCAGCAGATAGCCGACCTCATCGAGGAATACGCCGCGGTCGGGATCACCGAATTCGTGCTGTCGGGCTATCCGCATTTGGAAGAGGCCTATCGGTTCGGCGAAGGCGTGCTGCCCGAACTGGCTCGCCGCGGCCGCTGGACGCACCCGTCCCCGGGCCGGCTGTCCGTGCCCGTGGTGCCTTTCGCCGCGGCCTCTCGCTGACCGGCAGACCGATCGGCGCCGTCGGCGGAACCGAGTCGAAGTGTCCTCGCGCCACTGCGGCCGCGAGCACTTCGCGGCCGCAGTGCGAATGTCCGCACCAGGTCCAGGCAACCGGACCTGGTGAGAACAGAAGGTAACTTAGTAGCCCGGCCGCCCGCACGGGTCCCAGGCCGAGCCCGTGGTCCACTCGCACACATCGCCGAACACGATCGCAAAGGGCAGGTTGACGAGCAGTGCGAGGAGTCCGATGACATTGCCCTGCTGGAGGTAGTACGAGCCCGTATCCACCCCAGCCGGGATCGAATCCAGTGCCGACGAGCCGGTTCCCTCGGCGATCTCCGCCAATGGGCCCGGCGTCGGCGCGGAGTCGATCGGGGCGGCCGTGGCGCCTGCCGCGGTGGCCACGAGAGTCGCGGCTGCCAGCGAGGCGGCGGCGAGACGAAGTTCGGTACGCATCATTGCGCTCCTCTGTCGAAGAATTGTCATTCACATACTAACTAGGGCGCAGGTCGATGTTCCAGTTATGCGCAGGTCGCATCGGCGCCCCCGGCGCGCGCCGGAGGACTACAGTCGGCATCACGGATGCGCGCCCCCGAGCAGGAACGACCGACACCCGTGCGGAAAGGAGCACCTGCAATGGCCCTGGCACTCGCGACCACCATGCGCACCGGCTTCGACGAAGCGATCGAACGCACCCGTGAAGCCCTGGCGAGTCAAGGCTTCGGCATCCTCACCGAGATCGACATGCGCGCCACATTGAAGACGAAGATCGATGTCGATATGGAGGACTATCGCATCCTCGGCGCCTGCAATCCCGCCCTCGCGCACCGCGCGGTCGGCCTCGACCGGCAGATCGGCGTGCTGCTGCCCTGCAATGTCGTCGTCCGCCGGGATTCCACCGACCCCGACACCATCCTCGTCGAGGCGATGAACCCGGCCTTGATGGTGCAGGTCACCGGCGAACCGGAGTTGGGGGTGATCGCCGCCGAAGCGACGGCGCGCCTGGAAGCGGCGTTGAAGCTGTTGTCCGACAAACAGTGAGCCCCGCCGTCGCTGGGCTCGGTCCATCGCTCAGGTGATCGGCAGCGGCGGCGCGGGCGGAAACACGACCGGCAACGCCGCAAGCGTGCGATGCAACGGTCCCGGCCGCCACCGCAGTTCCTCGGCGGGAACGGCCAGCCGGATATCGGGCAGCACGTCGAGCAGTTGATCTATCGCGCACTCGGCGATCAGATAACCGAGCGACCGGGCCGGGCAGGTGTGCGGCCCGGCGCCCCAGGCCAGGTGCGCTCGACTACCGGCATGATCCTCGCCGGCGATCTCCGGATCGTCGTTGCATCCGGCGAGGCTGACGATCACCGGTTGATTCGCCGGCAGCCAGACACCATCCAGCAGAATCGGCTGCTTCGGATACACGATGGAGGGGTTCGGCAGCGGCGGATCGTCGAAGAGCACCCGGTCGATGGCATCCCGGGTCGACATCGCGCCGCCGGCGATCTGCTCACCGAACCGGTCGTCGACGAGCAGCAGCCGCAAGGCGTTGACGATCAGAGCTTGCACCGGATCGATGCCGACGCCGTAGAACAGCAGCACCTGGTGCAGAATCTCCTCGTCGTCGAGCCGGGTGGGATGGCGCAGCAATGCCGTGGTGATATCGGCGCCGGGATGGGCGCGCTTGTAGCCGACCAGCTCGCCGAGCGCCCGCTCGAACGCGCGGCTGGCCTCCGCCACCGGCGCTCCCTCGAACACCGAGGCCGTCGCCGCGGCCGCCTTCGCGCTGATATGGGCCGGACACCCGACCAGCTGGTTCACCACCATGTAGACCAGCGGCGCCACATACTGCATCGTGAGATCGGCGGCTCCGGTCTCACAGAAGCCGTTGATCAACGGCATCGCGAACTGCTCGACGAGCGCGTGCGTCGCATGCATATCGACGCTGGCGACAGCCGCCGTGGTGGCCTGCCGCAGCCGCTCGTGCACGTAACCGGAATTGCGCGAGGCATTCGGCCGCCACCGGAACACCGGCAGCACCGGGCAGTCGGCGGGCACAGTCGCCTCCCAGGCCCGCGGATCGGACGGAAACCGCTCCTGATCGTTGAGAATGTTCAACCCCGTGCGATACCCGATCACCAGCGTGGCGGGCACCCCCGGCGCGACCTCGACCGGAACGATCGAGCCGAACCGCTCCCGCATCTCCCGGTAAACCCGATGCGGATCCTCGGTGCACTCCGGCGAGTACAAACTGATGCGCTCCCCGTCGACTCGATGGGGATTGGTCGGCGGTGCGGACATCGTTCTCCAAAACACAAGGGGGTGGTGCGGGTTCGCGGGCGGCGAGTTCTGGACAGGCCGCCTCGGACCCTAGCCCACCGCAGGCGAGATGTTCGACGATCCGGTGTTCGTCTCGCGGCATCGCGGGCCCGATCGGTTCGCGAGGGAACCGCCCGATCCGAAGTCGCGTCGCGGGCTGAGCGAGCGAACGCCGGGGCCGTGCCCGGCACCCGCTCGGCGCCGGATTCAGTGACAGGTCGCCCCGGCGCAGGATCTCAGTTCACTCAACCGACGATCGAGTCCGGCCACGACATCGGTGTGCGCGGCCCGGCCCGCGGGGGTATCGATGAGATTGGTCAACTGGTAGGGATCGACCTCCAAGTCGTAGAGCTCGTACTTGCGATCCGCGAGTGGTCGCTCACGTTCGTACCAGCGCACGTAGAGGTAGCGCTGGTTGCGGATGGCGACCCAGGACGGAATGTCCAAGACATCGGCAGGCGGTGTATCCTCCGCGACGATCTGCTCCTGGGCGATGCCGTCCCGGCCGGTGTAGCCGGCGCCGCCGTACTCGGCAAGGAAATCCGCCCGCCACGGCGAGATGTCACCCCGCAGCACGGGCGTCAGCGAGCGACCGTCCAGCCGATCCGGCGCACCGATGCCGGCCCAGTCGAGAATCGTCGGCGCCAAGTCGATCGACAGCGCCATGGCCGCGGTGCAGGTGCTCGTGATGCCGGGGCCTGCGATCACCAGCGGCACCCGGATGGATTCCTCATACGGCGCCATCTTCTGGTCCAGGCGATGTGCGCCGAGGCTGTAACCGTTGTCGGAGGTGAAGATCAGGTAGGTGTTGTCGAGTTCACCGGTGTCGGCGAGGGTCGCCACAATGCCCGCCACCATCTCGTCGAGCGCTTTCAGCGAGCCCAGCCGGGCGGTGTAGTCGGCATCGTTGGTCGCCTCGACCGCGGCGGCCCTGGCATCGGCGCTGTGGACGAGCCAACTGGGCTTGTCGGAGACATCGGCCTCCTGGAAGTTCGGCGAGCGCGGCGCTGTCGTCGGCCGGCTCTCGGCGATATGGCGCGGCGCGGGTGGCAGCGGGGAATGCGGTGCGGTGGACGCGGCATACCAGAAGAACGGCTGCCCGGATTCGGCCGAATCGGTGATGAAGCGCCGGGATTTCTCGGCGACGACATCGGTCTGGTAATCCTGCGGCGCCCCACCGTATTTCACGGAGGTGCCGTTCTCGTTGAGGGTGTAGTTGTAGCCCGTGTAGAGGGAGTCGTCGATACCGGCGTTCCAGTCGTCCCACCCGGGCGGGATATGGCCGGGGGAGTGTTCGAGGCCGTTGAGGTATTCACCCGCCATGCCGGTCCGGTACCCGCTGTCGTGCAGCGCCTTGACGAAGGTGCGGGTTTCGTTGCCCTTGGCGCGGAATGCCCGGAAGCCGCCCGCGGGTCCGGCATTGGTCAGCACTCCGGTGTTGTGCCCGTATTCACCGGTCAGGATCGATGAGCGGGCCCCGCAGCAGATCGGCAACGGCGCGAATCCGTGGGTGAATTCGACGCCGCGATCCCGGATCAGCGTGGCGGTGTGCGGCATCGCCTGCCACACCGGCGTGGTCAGCGAATCCAGGTCGTCGGCGAGGATCAGCACCACATTGGGCCGGTTGTCGACCTCCGCCGATGCGGCGCAGACGCATAGCGTCGATGCCGCCAGGACGACCAGCGAGGCGGTCAGTGCTCGTCGTGCGATACGCAGAGTGAACAACCCGAACTCCTCTGATCTCGACAAAGTCGGCGTGGGGCGCGGTCGCCGCCGAGCCTAGAGGGCGGATCCGGGAAAACCGGTGGTCAGCGGGGGTGTGTCCGGCGATGGGTTGGAGCTGGCCAGGGTCGTAACCTCGGCGGGCACCTGGTCGAGATCACAGAGTGAACCGTCGACCCATCTCGAGCCGAGGGCCGGCACCGCCGAGAATTCAGGGCGCGTCGAGGTAGCGCTGAATCGTGGGTCCCAGCCACTCGACCGTCTCGTCGTGCGACATGGCGACGACGGGTGGCAGCGCCAACACGTAGCGGCACAACGCCAGACCCAGCATCTGCGTCCCGACCAGCCCTGCCCGGCGTTGCGGCGACACCGGATTGATCTTCGCGATCGCGGGCAGCAGTTGATCCGCGAACATGGCCTGCATCCGTAGTGCCGCTTCGGCGTTGGTAGCGCTCGATCGGAGCAGCACGACCAGGGCCTCGTCGCGCTCCCACCGATTCATGAAATGCGAAACCAGTTGGGCGCCCAGCTGGTCGCGCTCGGTGCCGGACAGATCTGGGATGTCCAGATCGAAGTCGGCGGCGGCGGCGAACAGCTGGTCCTTGTTGCCGAAGTACCGCATCACCATCGACGGGTCGATGTTGGCCTCCGCCGCGATGGCGCGGATGGTAGCCCGTTCGAATCCGGATTTGGCGAACTGCTCGCGCGCCGCGGCCAGGATCACGCCTTTGGTTTCTTCCGACGATCTACGCATGCCAACGATTGTAGGCCAACAAGTGTTGACTTACGCCCCACGGGGGCGCATAGTTATGCCAACAAGCGTTGGCATAGACAGTTCGGAAAGATCAGGAGAAGGCGATGAATGACACCTACGACACGGATGTCCTCGTCATAGGAGCAGGGCCGACCGGACTGACGCTGGCCACATCGCTGGTGGCGCGCGGAGTCGCGACCATGATCGTCGACGGCCAGGCCGCCGGCGCGAACACCTCGCGCGCAGCGGTGGTGAACGCGCGCACGCTGGAGGTTCTCGAAGATCTCGACGTGGCTCGCCGACTGGTCAAGCAAGGCGTGCAGGCCTCGCTGTTCACGATCCGCGACCGCGGCCGCACGCTCGTTCCGGTCGATTTCAGCGGACTGCCGACGAAATACCCCTACTCCCTCCTGGTTCCGCAATCGACCACGGAGCGACTGTTGCTCGACCGGCTCGTCGAGCTGGGCGGCTCCGTCGAGCGCCCCAGGACGGTCACCGCGATCTCTCAGGACGCCGACGGCGTGACAGCGACCTTGGACAACGGCGAGGTCGTACGGGCGCGCTACGCCGTCGGTGCCGACGGCATCCGCAGCATCGTGCGCGAACAGGCGGGCATCGCGTTCGAGGGGAGCGTCTACGACGAATCATTCGTGCTGGCCGACGTGCGGCTGACCGGCGATGCGCCCACCGACGAGGTCGCCCTTTTCTGGGCGAGAGAGGGCATGACAGTGGTGGCGCCCCTGCCCGACGGCACCCACCGCATCGTCGCGCCGGTTGCCGAGGCACCCGAGGAGCCGACGGCGGAGTTCGTCCAGCGGCTTCTGGACGACCGCATCGGCACGGGCCGCATGATCGTCACCGATGTGGTCTGGGGCTCCCGGTTCCGTATCCACCACCGGGTGGCCGACACGTACCGTGCGGGCCGGCTGCTCCTGGCCGGCGACGCGGCCCACGTGCACAGCCCGGCGGGTGGGCAGGGCATGAATCTGGGGATCCAGGACGGCATCGCGTTGGCGGAGGCGCTGGCGGCCGTCCTCGCCGGTGCGCCGGACAGCCTGCTGGACAACTACAGCGCGGTTCGTCGCCCGATCGCGAAAGGTGTTGTGGCGATTACGGATCGGCTGACCCGGCTCGCGACGCTGCCACGGGCCTTGCGCCCGATCCGCAACGTCGCGTTGAGCCTGGCCGGCCGGGTTCCTGCGATCAGGCTGGCGCTGGCCCGCCGGCTCAGCGGTTTGGTGTACCGCTGAGCCGGCGAGGACGAACCGGAAACGAATATGGCACGCGCCGAAGCCGCCACTGCACAGGAGGCGATCACCCGCGCCGCCGAAGGCGACATCGACGTCGTGCTGATGGACCTGCGGTTCGGCAAGGGCATGGGCGGTGCCGAAGCAACCGCCCGGATCACCGCCCGCCAGGGCGCCCCCGAGTACTGATGGGCGCCACCTACGATTCCGACGCCGTCACGGCTGCCCGCCATCGAAGCAGGCGCGACCGGATACCTCCTCGAGGATGCTCCGCCCGAGGACCTGGCCCGCGGCAGCCGGACGCAGCACGCTGGCGCCGACGGTCGCCGACCGACTGCTGAACCCGGTCTCGCGGGTGCGCTCAGGCGCGGGCGGGCAGCAGTTCGGCGACGAGTTCTTCGACGAGTGCGCGGATCTCGTCGCGGATCGGGCGCACCGCGTCGACGCCCTTCCCGGCGGGGTCGTCGAGTTTCCAGTCCCGGTAGTCGACACCGGGAAAGTAGGGGCAGGTGTCCCCACAGCCCATGGTGATCACCACATCGGAGGTCGACACGGTGTCGGGGGTGAGGATCTTCGGGGTCTGCGCGGTGATGTCGATGCCGAGCTCGGCCATCGCCTCGATCGCGGCGGGGTTGATCTGCTCGGCGGGGGCGGTACCTGCGGAGCGGACCTCGATCCGGTCGCCGGCGAGGTGGGCGAGGAAGCCTTGGGCCATCTGGGAGCGTCCGGCATTGTGGACGCACACGAACAGCACGCTGGGCTTGGATGCCATGCGGGGCACTACCTTTCGAGATTCTTCTATGGGGACGGCAAGGCTCTGCTCGGCGACGCCGAGTTGGGTACGACGGCGAGGACCCGGATCTGCCAGGTCGTCGCGGATGCCGCGCACGGTGTCGCGGTCAGCGGGCCGCTCCGGCCGAAGCGTCGGTGTCGGTGTCGATACGGGCGAAGCGGGAGCGCAGCGCGAGGGAGACGTAGACCAGGCCGACGAGGACGGGCACTTCGATGAGCGGGCCGACCACGCCGGCGAGGGCTTGGCCGGAGGCGGCGCCGTAGGTCGCGATCGCGACGGCGATGGCGAGTTCGAAGTTGTTGCCCGCCGCGGTGAAGGCGAGGGTGGTGGTGCGTTCGTAGCCGAGACCGATCAGGCGGCCGTAGAGGTAGCCGCCGCCCCACATGATCGCGAAATACGCCAGCAGCGGCAGCGCGATCCGCGCGACATCCCAGGGGCGGGAGGTGATCTGATCGCCTTGCAGGGCGAACAGGATCACGATCGTGAACAGCAGCCCGTACAGCGCCCACGGCCCGATCGTCGGCAGCAGGCGGGACTCGTACCAGTCGCGGCCCTTGGCCCGCTCGCCGACGCGACGGGTGAGGAACCCGGCGACGAGCGGGATGCCGAGGAAGATCAGCACCGATTTCGCGATCTGCCACGGCGAGGCCTCGATGGTCGCCTGTTCCAGCCCCAGCCGGCCGGGCAGCACCGACAGGTAGAACCAGCCGAGCACCGCGAACATCAGCACCTGGAACACCGAGTTCAACGCGACGAGCACCGCGGCGGCTTCGCGGTCACCGCAGGCCAGGTCGTTCCAGATGATCACCATCGCGATGCAGCGGGCCAACCCGACGATGATCAGCCCGGTCCGGTACTCGGGCAGATCCGGCAGCAGCAACCAGGCCAGCGCGAACATCAGCGCCGGGCCGATCACCCAGTTCAGCACCAGCGACCCGGCCAGCAGACGACGGTCGCCGGTGACGGTGTCGAGGCGGTCGTAGCGCACCTTGGCCAGCACCGGGTACATCATGATCAGCAGCCCGAGCGCGATCGGCAGCGAGATCCCGTCGATCTCGACCGCCGACAGCGCCTCGCCCAGCCCCGGCACGACCCGCCCCAGCACCAGACCGGCGGCCATGGCCACGCCGATCCAGACCGGCAGGAACCGGTCCAGTGTCGACAGTTTCCCCACCACGGCGGGGTGCTCGACCGTGGCGCTCACGCGTGCACCCCCAGCCCGCTTTCGGCCGCGAGCACGGCCGAGAGTCGTTGCAGCGCTTCGGGAACCACCCGGTAGTACACCCAGGAAGCGCGGCGTTCGCTGGTCAGCAAGCCCGCCTCGCGCAGCACCTTCAAGTGGTGGGAGATGGTGGGCTGGCTGACGTCGATGCCCTCGGAAACATCGCACACGCACGCCTCGCCGCCCGCCCGGCTGGCGATCGCCGACAGCACCCGCAGCCGCACCGGATCGGACAGCGCCTTGAACGCTCCCGCCAGCTCGGCCGCGGACTGCGCCGACAGCGGCTCACGCGCCAGCGGCGCCGCGGCGCACTGCGGCTCAGGCGCCACCGCCCATTCTGATTTCGACATGCATCGATATTGACTATGATCGAACCGATAGGCAAGTGAACTTCCGGTGACGGTCTCGCCGATGCCTGCGGCAGTCTCGATCTGTCGACCAGGCCGGTTCGACGAGCCCGACATCGGTGGACCGGCGATCGGTGGACTCGGCGGGCAGCTGCTCGGCGGCGTCGGCCGCGCTCGAGGTCGCAATGGCGACGGTGATCGACGCGGATCGGCGGGACGTTCGGCCCTGCCGGGCGTGGCCGGAGTGTGATCGGATGAGGGCTCACATTCAGGTAGATGATCAACGTCGCTGCGTGGAGGTGTCGGACACGGTGGGTGAGATGAAGTTTTTGGCCGGTGTGCCCCGGTTCGTCTTCTTCACCGGCAAAGGGGGAGTGGGCAAGACGTCGATCGCCTGCGCCGCCGCGGTGGCGCTGGCGCGGGCAGGGCGGCGAGTGCTGCTGGTGTCGACCGACCCGGCCTCGAATGTGGGGCAGGTGTTCGGCATCACTGTGGGCAACACGGTGACCGCGGTTGCGGGCGTGCCCGGGTTGTGGGCGCTCGAGATCGATCCGGAGCAAGCCGTGGCCGCCTACCGCGAGCGGATTCTCGAGCCGATGCGCGATGTGCTGCCGGAAGCGGATATCGCGTCGATGACCGAGCAGTTGTCGGGCTCGTGCACGACCGAAGTGGCGTCGTTCAACGAGTTCACCGCCCTGCTCACCGACGAGACCGGCGACTACGACCACGTGCTGTTCGACACCGCGCCTACCGGGCACACCATTCGACTGTTGCAGTTGCCGGGGAGCTGGAGCGAATTCCTCACCGGCGGCGGCGACGCCAGTTGCCTGGGCCCGTTGTCGGGGCTGGACAAGCAGAAAGCCGTCTACGCCGCCGCGGTCGCCGCACTGGCCGACCCGCACCGCACCCGTCTGGTCCTGGTAGCGCGCCCGTCCCGGTCGACGCTGGCCGAGATCGCCCGCACCCGCACCGAGCTGGCCTCGGTCGGGCTGGCCGACCAGTATGTGGTGATCAACGGCGTGCTACCCGAGCAGGTCGATGCCGGCGACCCGCTCGTGGCCGCGACCCGCCGCCGCGAGCGCGCCGCGCTCGAGGGCATGCCCGCGAGCGTCCGGGAGCTACCGCGGGATCTGATAGAGCTCCAGGCCGGCAATATCGTCGGTGTCGATGCCTTGGCGACCCTGTTCGAGCCCACCCCGCCCACCGCCGATGCCGTGCCGGCCCGCCCTGCGGTGGCGGCGGTGGCCGATGCGCCGTTGGGCGCGCTGGTCGAGCAGATCGAACGCGACGGGCCGTGCCTGATCATGTGTATGGGCAAGGGCGGGGTCGGCAAGACCACCGTGGCCGCCGCGGTCGCGGTCGCACTGGCCGGGCGTGGCCACGACGTGCACCTGTCGACCACCGACCCGGCAGGCGACCTCGCCGAGACCGTCGCGGGCAGCTCGGCGCACCTGCAGCTCTCCCGCATCGACCCCGCCAGGGCCGTCGCCGACTACCGGGCCCGCGTGATGGCGGGCAAGGGCGCCGGTCTCGACGACGCCGGCCGTGCCGCGCTCGCCGAAGACCTGCGCTCCCCGTGCACCGACGAAGTCGCGGTCTTCCAGGCGTTCTCCCACGTCATCGCCGAATCCCGGCGCCGGTTCGTCGTCATCGACACCGCACCCACCGGCCACACCCTGCTGTTGCTGGACGCCACCGGCTCCTACCATCGCGACATCGTGCGCCAGATGGCGCCCGGCACCCGATTCGTCACCCCACTCATGCGACTGCAGGATCCCCGCGCAACCAAAGTCCTGCTGGTGACCCTGCCCGAAACCACCCCCGTCCTCGAGGCCGCCGACCTGCAGAGCGATCTCGAACGCGCCGGCATCCATCCCTGGGCGTGGGTCGTGGACAACAGTCTCGCCGCCGCCGCGCCCACCGATCCCCTGCTGCGCCACCGCGCCGCCGCCGAACTCGACCAGATCCACCGGGTCGCCACCCGCACCGACCGCTACGCGGTCATCCCAGCGCTCCCCGAGGAGCCCGTCGGCATCCCCGCTCTGGCCGCTCTCACCCACACCGCGATCGGACGGTGAGCCCCCGCGCCCGGGTCTGCGCCCCATCCCGGACCGCACCGCCGAAGTTCTCGGCGGGTACGACCATCGGGTGGCCGCACCCGGCCCGGTGGCGTCGGCGCCCGCCTGCCGCTTCCTGGCCGATCCTCAGCGCGCGTCCTCGGTGGCGGCCTGCGCGGCGGTACCGCAGCACCCGGTCTCCGCCTCCGCATCGGTCGATGCGCCGGCGAATTCGGGTACGGCGCCGAAGGTCTCACTGTCGGCGAGCTTCGTGTACACCTCCCAGCGCTCGGCGTCGGGCGCGGTGACCCACACCTTGTCCTGGGTCGCGAAGCAACACGTGGTCGCGATCTGCTCCTCGGTGAACAATCCGGCCTGCGACAGCCGCGCGATCTCGGCGTGCACCTGCTCGGAGGATTCGACCTCGACCCCGAGGTGATTCACACTGCCGCCGTGACCGGGATTCTCGATCAGCACCAGCTTCAGCGGAGGCTCGGCGATCGCGAAGTTCGCATAGCCCGGCTTGCGCTTGGCCGGCTCGGTGTCGAACAGGGTCGAATAGAAGGTGACGGCCTGATCGAGGTCGTCGACGTTGAGGGCGAGCTGGACACGGGACATGGCACAACCTCCGAGTGTGAGACATATGTCGAAAATCTGACGATGCCGAGTCTGCCACTTTTTCGACATATGTCAATAACCTTGGTAGTCTCGGCGACATGCCCAAGGCATTGCCCATGATCGACATGTCCGCCCCGGTCTGCTGCGCGCCCGTCGCGGCCGGTCCCGTGGACGACACCGCGGCTCTCGAAGTGGCGCTGCGCCTCAAAGCGCTCGCCGACCCCGTCCGCGTCAAGCTGATGTCGCTGCTGCTGACCAGTCCCGCCGGACAGGAGAACGGCGGCGACCTCGCCGCCGCGGTATCCCTGTCGGAATCCACTGTCAGCCACCACCTTTCGCAGCTGCGCAAGGCCGGTCTCGTCGAGTCCGAACGGCGCGGCATGAACGTCGTCCACCGCGCCCGCCGCGACGCACTTGCCGCCCTGTGCCTGGTCCTCGATCCCAATTGCTGCAGCTGACCCCTCGGAACCACGTCCGCCGCCGATAGCGGTCACCATCCCCGATCCGGCGGCCGCAGCCCGGGCGGGGGCGAGTGCTGCGTTCGGGCCGGGTGTTCGTCTTCAGTGGGAAGTGTGTCCGTCGCGATCGCGACCGGCGCCCTGGTCGTCGATGGCGTGCGTGGCCGGCGCGGGGCAGCGGGCAGCGCCTCTCCATGCCTCGACGCCTTCCTGCACGGCGATGACGGCGATGACCAGTGCGGCGATCGGGTCGGCCCAGGACCAGCCGAACAGGCTGTTGAGCAGCAACCCCGCCAGCAGAACCGCCGAGAGGTAGGCGCACAGCAGGGTCTGCTTCGAATCGGCGACCGCGGAAGCCGATCCCAGCTCACGCCCGGCACGGCGCTGCGCCGAGGACAGCATCGGCATGATCACCAGGCTCGCGGCGGCCAACCCGATGCCGATCGGTGAATGCCGGGCCTCGCCTATGCCGAGCAGGGCGCGAACCGAGTCGATGGTGACGTATGCGGCGAGGGCGAAGAAAGAGAACGCGATGACCCGCAAAGCGATCTTCTCCCGCTTCTCCGGATCGCGGCCCGCGAACTGCCACGCCACCGCCGCCGCGGAAGACACCTCGATGACCGAGTCCAAGCCGAACCCGATCAGTGCGGTCGAGGACACGCGCGCGCCCTCGGTCAGGGCGACGATCGCCTCGATGATGTTGTAGGAGATGGTCGCGGCGACCAACCAGCGGATCCGCCGCGCCAGCACGGCCCGGCGATCCGGATCGGGATCGTGCTTCACCGGCGACGACATCGAGGCATCCCGAGCGCGGCCGTATTCGCGCTCCCGGTGGGGCGGGTCGCGGTCAGCGCGGCCGGCCGGGGGTGTCGGTTTCGGTGAGCCAGCGCGCGAGGACCGCTGCTTGGCTGTGGTCTACGTCCCGGGTGGCGGTCAGCAGTGTCACGTCGGCGTCGGCGGCGATCCGGCGCAGGTGATCGGCGGCGGTGCGGTGGGACGGTGTGGCCAGTTCGGCCAGATAGCGGCGCCGGAACTCGGTGAATCGTTCGGGCTCGTGGTTGTACCACTGCCGCAGCTCGGTGGATGGTGCGATATCGCGGAGCCACTCGGTGAGGTCGAGGCTGTCCTTGCGCAGCCCGCGCGGCCAGATCCGGTCGACCAGAACCCGTGCCCCGTCGGTGTCGGACACCGGGTCGTAGACTCTGCGAACGGTGACATGACCGGTCATGGTGTCTCCTGTTCGACTTGTTGTGCGCAGTCGGTGGGGTGAGATTGCGATCCTCGGTGCGGCGACCGCCAGGTGATCCTCAGTCTGTGAGCAGTTGACGTAGCACGTAATGCAGGATGCCGCTGTGCCGGTAGTAGGCGGCCTCCGCGGGTGTATCGATCCGCACGGTGACGGGGAATTCCCGGGTGTCCCCGGCCTTGTCGACAGCGTGGACGGTCACCTGCCGCGGGAAGGCATCCGCGGTGTCGGTCTGGGTGAGCCCGGTGATCGAATACGTTTCCTCACCCGTCAGTCCGAGTGTTCGCACCGACTGGTCGTCGGCGAATTGCAGGGGTAGCACCCCCATGCCGATCAGGTTCGATCGGTGGATCCGTTCGAAGGAGCGGGCCAATACCGCTCGCACGCCGAGTAGCCGTGTGCCTTTGGCGGCCCAGTCGCGTGAGGAGCCGGAGCCGTACTCGGTTCCGGCGAGGATCAGCAGCGGCACCTGCTCGGCGGCGTAGGCGGTCGCGGCGTCGAAGATACTCATCTGCTGCCCATCGGGCAGGTGCCGGGTTATCCCGCCCTCGGTGCCGGGGGCGAGTTGGTTGCGCAACCGGATGTTGGCGAAGGTGCCGCGGATCATCACCTCGTGGTTGCCGCGGCGCGAGCCGTAGGAGTTGAAGTCCTCCGGCGCGACGCCGTGCTCCTGCAGGTACGTCCCGGCGGGGCCGTCGCGTTTGATTGTCCCGGCAGGGGAGATGTGGTCGGTGGTCACCGAATCGCCGAGCACCGCCAGTACTCGGGCGCCGGTGATGTCGTCGACCGGTTGCGGGTCGCGGGTCATGCCCTCGAAGTAGGGCGGCCGGCGCACGTAGGTCGATTCGTCGTTCCAGGTGAAGACCTGCCCGCCCGCGACGTCGAGTTCGCGCCAGCGTCGGTCGCCGGCGTAGACGTCGGCGTAGCCGCGGGTGAACATCTGCGAGCGCAGGTTGGCGGCGACGACCTCCTCGATCTCGGTTGTGCTCGGCCAGATGTCACGCAGGTACACCGGGGTTCCGTCGGGGGCGGTCGTCAGCGGGTCGTGCAACAGGTCGACACGCATCGTGCCGGCCAACGCATAGGCGATGACCAGCGGCGGAGAGGCGAGGAAGTTCATCTGTGTCTCCGGGTGGATGCGCCCCTCGAAGTTGCGGTTGCCCGACAGCACCGAGCACACCGTGAGATCACCGGCGGCGATGGCGGCACTGACCTCCGGGATCAGCGGCCCGGAGTTGCCGATGCAGGTGGTGCATCCGTAGCCCACCAGCGAGAACCCGAGTTTGTCGAGGTAGGGGGTGAGTCCGGCCCGCGCGTAGTAGTCGGTGACCACCCGCGAACCGGGCGCGAGAGAGGTCTTGACCCACGGTTTCGCGGTCAAGCCCTTCTCCACGGCCTTCTTCGCCAGCAGTCCCGCCCCGATCATCACCGAGGGATTGGAGGTGTTGGTGCATGAGGTGATCGCCGCTATGACGACATGCCCGTGGTCGACCGTCGTGGCGGTCCCGTCGGGGAGCGACAGCTGTTGCGGCGCGGAGCGCCAGAGGTGCTCCTGCCCGCAATCGCAGGGCGCGTTCGGTCCGTCGACGGCGTGGTCGTGGTCGACGGCGACCGGGTCGCTGGCCGGGAACGATTCGCCCGATGCCTCGTCGAGCCCGGCCTTCGCGGGCTCGCACGGCCGGCCGTCCAGCAGGGACGCGACCACGTGCGGGGCCTGTGCCAGTGGGATGCGGTCCTGGGGGCGCTTGGGCCCGGCGATGGACGGTTCCACGGTCGACAGGTCCAGTTCGATGCGCCGGCTGTAGTCGGGTTCGTGGTCGGGGTCGTGCCACAGCCCCTGTTCCTTGGCGTAGGCCTCGACCAGGCGTATCTGCTGTTCGGGGCGGCCGGTGAGGCGCAGGTAGTCCAGGGTGACGGCGTCGATCGGGAAGATCGCGCAGGTGGAGCCGTATTCGGGGCTCATGTTGCCGATGGTGGCGCGGTTGGCCAAGGGCACGTTCGCCACCCCCGGACCGTAGAACTCGACGAACTTGCCGACCACACCGGTGTGGCGAAGCAGCTCGGCCACGGTGAGCACCAGATCGGTGGCGGTGGTGCCCTCCGGCAGTTCGCCGGTCAGCTTGATTCCGAGAACCTGCGGAATCAGCATGCTCATCGGCTGGCCGAGCATCGCAGCCTCCGCTTCGATACCGCCGACACCCCAGCCGAGCACGCCGAGCCCGTTGACCATCGGGGTATGCGAGTCGGTACCAACCAGGGTGTCGGGATAGGCCAGCGGCGGCCCGCCGTCGGGATCGTCGCGGGTGAACACCACGCGTGCCAGGTACTCGAGGTTGACCTGGTGGCAGATGCCGGTGTCCGGGGGGACGACGGCGAAGTTCTCGAAGGCCTGCTGCGCCCACCGCAGCAGCTGGTAACGCTCGACATTGCGGGTGAACTCCAACTCCGCGTTGACCGCGAACGCGTCCGGCCTGGCGAAGACATCGGCGATCACCGAATGGTCGATGACCAGCTCGGTCGGGATCAGCGGGTTGATCCGGCCGGGATCACCACCCAGCGCCGTCATGGCATCGCGCATCGCGACCAGATCCACCACACACGGCACTCCGGTGAAGTCCTGCATCAACACGCGCGCCGGAGTGAACGCGATCTCGGTGGCGCCGACCTCGTCCGGGTTCCACGCGGCGAGCGCGCGTACCTGCTCGGCGGTGACCCGGTGCCCGTCCTCGCAGCGGATCAGATTCTCCAGCAGCACCTTGAGGCTGTAGGGCAGCCGGTGCGCGGTGGGGATTTTGTCGAGCCGGTAGATGGTGAACTCCCGGCCATCGACGGTCCACACATCGCGAGCCCGGAAACTGTTGCCGCTCATGATCGCGGCCCGTCGGCTACAGTGTCGGGTTGTTCGGTGCTGTGCTGCGATTCCGGCATGTGACGCGCCTCCTGATCAGGGGCTGCCGGGCATCACCATCGCTGCGCCGGCAGCGTCGGGCCTACTGATCCACTGTATGCCGCACGGCGCCGGATGGAACCACTCCCGCGGCGATCGCACAGCTATCGCGACCATCGAGCTCACCTCACGGTCGCCGCCGAACAGTCGGAAGGACCGGATCGCCCGAGATCGGACCGCCCGCGGCCGCTGCCTCGTCGATCGGGAACCGCTACCCGAACCAGCACCCTGATCCGTTTACCCGCTTCCCGCAGCTCAGCATCCTCCGCAGCCGTGGTCCCGGGGGAAATGCCGTCCCGACATCAGCGGTCTTCATCCAGTCGGCCCGGCCGGACTCGGCGTCGTCGCCCGGCCGGACCGGGCGTCGCTGCCGCACTGCCATCGGCAGCCGAGCACGGGCTATGGGTTCGTGGCCCCGCCGGTCGTGAGCTGAGCACGCCGGACGAGCACCGCGTCCAGCGACCAACGGCCGGGCCCGGCCCACAACAGAAAGATCAACCCGAGCAGCATCGCGAAATCGGTGCGCGCGTCATGAGCCATACCCCAGAAGCCCTGCACGCCACCGAATCCGCCGGGGCGCAACTCACGCAACTTGGTCAGCACGATCGCCAGGCTGATGTCGATCAGCAGCGGCACCGCCGCCAACCGGGTCCACAGTCCGAGCACTATCAGTGTGCCGCAAACGATTTCGACGACACCGTCGAGGTCGGCGAAGAACGTGGCCGCCGGTATCCCGATCTTCTCGAAGCGGCCCGGCCCGAGAGAGTCCGGGTAGAGGAACTTCTGGATCCCTTCGCTGAGGAACACCAGCCCCACCGCCACCCGGATGCAGATCACCGCCGCCGGACCGTCCGCGCCGAGCATCCGTGACCACTGCTGTACGCCTGTCATGAGCTCTCGCCTCCCGACATCGTCACCGATACGACATTCGAGACTAGCTATGCGCACACCGGGCGGGGCGGCCTCCGCGTCCGTGTTGCCCGTTCAGCGACCTGCGCAAGGCGTCTACCCTCCTGAGGGGGGTGAGACGCCTGCCGTTCTTCAGCAATGGGTTCAAGGACGTGGCCGAACGTCGGCCTTCGACACGCGTAATCCGGATGGCGGGGGTGGTCGGCAAGGAGTACCCGCTCTACCTCCACGAGACGATGCGGGCCGAATCGAGGTGATCGCTCACCAGTGATCGCGGCCGCGGCGGGGCCACCTGGTAGTTACTCATTCCCCGCGCCCATCCGTTTTCCGTGACATTGCCGGAAGTTCTCGAGGTGCGACTCAGGGTCCTGCCGAACCGCTGTTGCTGAGCGTATGTCGAGCTCCACGGCGACATGCTCGACCGGACAGTCGACCCGGAGGCCGCGCGGTCGGCCCGTAGGGCAGTCCGAAGAGCGGATTCCGATGCCTCACAGTCGGATCGGGCCGAATTCGGCGGCCGTGCGGGCGAAGGCGCGAATCGCGGGGCTGTCGGAGCTGGAGCGCCAGGTCAATGCCCACTGCAGGTCCGGCGCGTCGGGCATGGGCAGGAAGGCGATGCCCGGCGGGTTGTTGTAGCGCGCGGCGATCTCGCCCAGCGGGTGGACACACTGTCCGGACGCAACCAGGGAAAGGATCTCGTGGAAGGTTCGTGCGATCGGCCCGCGGGGGATGCGGCGACCCAGCGGTGTGCGCATGGGGACCATGGACGCTACCCAGTACTCCGGGGCCTCGGGGCCGAAGTCGATGACATGGTTGTCGGCGAGATCTTCCAGGGACGCGGCGCCACGCGCGGCCAGCGGATGGTCTGCGGCCACAGCCAGGACGCGGCGGCCGGTGAGTACGGTGGGACCGACGGTGAGGTCGGGTTCGAGGACGGGCAGCCACAGCATGTTGATGTCGTGTTCGCCGCTGCGGAGCGCGGTGAACGGTTCGGCGCCGACGATTTCGCCGAACGTGACGTCGCTGCCCGGATAGCGAGTGCGGAACGCCTCGATGAGGGGCCGCAGTTCGTATCCGGCGTGCCCGAACACGCCGACCTTCAGCGTCTGGCCCGCGACCGATCCGGCGGCCTCGGCGCGGGCGAGTGCGGCCTGGAGCAGGTCGTGGACCTGCTGAAGGTCTTCGCGCAGGCGTCGGCCGACAGGTGTCAGGTCCACACGCCGGCTGGTGCGTTCGAACAGCGGCGTGCCGATGAGGCGTTCCTGTCTGCGGATCGCCTGGCTGACGCGAGCTTGTGATACGTGCAGACGTTCGGCGGTGCGGCCGAAGTGCAATTCCTCGGCGAGCGTCAGGAAGATCTCGATGTCGCGCAGCTCCATAAATAACTCCAGTGTTATGGATCAGTGCACGAAGTTTACGTTGTTCGGCCCGCGGTCTGCCTCGATGCTGGGTTTGTCACCGCGGCACACGCCTCGGTGGAGAGACCGAGAAGAGGTGAACCCGATGAACAACCATGTGGTGATCGCGGACCGGGTCGAGATCGGGGCGCTGTGCGCGGAAGTCACCGACGCGGTGATGATGCGTGACTTCGACCGCGTCGCATCGCTGTTCACCCATGAAGCAGTGATGCGGTGGCCGCACATCGACAAGGAGTTCGTCGGCCGGCGCGAGATCCGAGCGGGTATCGAATGGGGACAGGGGCTGTGGGAGTTCTTCGTCCAGAACGTCCACCCCGGCTTCCTCGAGGTCAGCGGTGACACCGCGACCGGCCGCGCCTATATCGAGGAGTTCGGGCGGATGCGCGACGGCAGCTCGCATCGCAACTTCGCCGTCTATCACGACCGCTACGAGCGCACCCCCGACGGCTGGCGGGTCAGCGAACGCGAATACGAGGTCAGATATCTCGATTCGTCTCCACTGCCCGGCTCGCCCCTGGGCATCGGCCATTGACCACTGCCTCGCGCCGGCGGTCTGCGTCGTGTGGGCCGTTGCGCTCTCGAACCACTCACCAGCCGAGGGCCCTGTGACCGCGGTGATCCGATGCACCGGCTGTCACAGCATCGGGACCCACGGTGTCTTGTGCCCGAACCCCTGTCGAACGAAGGAAAGACAGCATGAACAGCTCGAACGAAATCGTCGTGATCGGTGGCGGATATGCCGGTGTGATGGCGGCCAACCGCCTGACCCAGCGCGCCGACGTCCGGGTGACGGTGATCAATCCGCGCCAGGTCTTCGTGCCGCGGTTGCGGATGCACCAGGTGGTCGGCGGTACCCACGAGGGCGTCGTCGACTACCAGGATGTGCTGGCGGAGGGGGTGCGGCTGATGGTCGACAGTGTGACGCGAGTCGACGCGGCCGCGCGCAGGGTGGTGCTGGCCGAGGGCGGCTCGATCGGTTACGACTATCTCGTCTATGCGGTGGGCAGTGGCAACGCCGAACCGCTGGTGCCGGGGGCGGCCGAGTCGGCCTATCCGGTGGCGACGTTGGAGGCGGCGCAGCGGCTGCGGTCGGTGCTGTCCGATACGCCCATGACAGCCCCGGTGACGGTGATCGGCGGTGGCCCGGCCGGCGTGGAAACCGCCGCCGAGCTGGCCGGACAGGGACGGGCGGTCACCTTGGTCTGCGGCGGCGCCCTCGTTCCGTACCTGCACCCCAAGGCGCGGCGCACCGCCCACAAGTACCTCGCCCAGCTCGGCGTCACCGTCATCGAAGGCGCCGAGGCCGCGGTCACCGCGGTGACGGTCGGCGCCGTGGAACTGGCCGACGGTCGGAGACTGGCCAGCGATGTCACGATCTGGTCGGCGGGCTTCGGGGTGCCCGACCTGGCCACCCGCAGCGGGCTGAGCACCGATGCTGCCGGGCGTCTGCTCACCGACGAGACGCTGACCAGCATCGACGACGAGCGCATCGTCGCGGCGGGCGATGCGTCGGCGCCGTCGGACCTGCCGTTCCGGATGAGTGCCTACTCCGCGTACTGCCTGGGAGCGCACGCCGCCGACACACTGCTGCACCGGATCGCCGGCGAGCAGCCCGCGCCGATCGATCTGTCGTTCCCCGCCATGTGCCTGAGCTTCGGCCGCCACGCCGGGATCTACCAGCTCGGCCACAAGAACGAGACCGGTATGCGGCTGTACTTCAGCGGATTCCTGGGCAAGAAGCTCAAGGAAGTCGCCTGCTCGGCCGGTATCGCGCACCTGGCGACCGAGGCGAGCAAGCCCGGCTCGCACCACTGGTTCAAAGACGGCAAACACCGGCCCGCCCTGCTGCGGGCCCAGCGCGACGCGATTGCGGCACCAGCGGCCGCGACCGCGACCCAGCCGAACTGACCCCGGCATCGAATTCGAGAATCCCGAAGCCGTTGCACCCCGAGGCCATCGGCGTGCTCGCCGCGCGTGGCACGGATGAGGATCGCGGCGGGGGATCGTCCCCGTCGGCGTATAGCCGACGCGGCGGGGACGATCCCCGACGCATCATGCGTCGCTGAGATGGATCAGCAGTCCTACCCGCCGATGGAGCGGAAGAACTCGCGGATATCGGTGACGAGTTCGGCAGGCGCCTGGAGGGAGGCGAAGTGGCCGCCCACCGAGTACTCGTTCCAGCGGACGACGGTATTGGCCTTCTCCGCCAGTCCGCGGACGGCGCGGTCGCCCTGGAAGTTCGCGACCGCGGTCGGCACGCCCGAGGGCGTGGGCTTGCTGCCCCAGGATGCCCCCGATTCGCGGTAGAGGCGGGCGGCGGAGCCGGCGGTGGCGGTGAGCCAGTAGATCGTGACGTCGGTGAGGACGATGTCGCGGTCGACGGGCGCTTGGTCGGTGGCTGTCGGATCCCAGTCGACGAACCACTCCAGGTTCCACGCCAATTGGCCGGTCGGGGAGTCGTTGAGGGAGTAGGCGAGGGTCTGTGGTCGCAGGGCCATCTGCGTGGCGTAACCGTTGTGCCCGTACCACCACATCTGGTTGGCCAGCGCCTTCGCTCGATCCGCTTCCGACAGTTCGGCGAGTTCGTGGCCGGATCCGGTCGCGGTGGCGGCATCGGCGAGGGCGTTGACGTGCACGCCGATGACCTTGTCCGGCGCCACCCGCCCCAGTGCGGGGGAGATGAGGCTGCCGTAGTCGCCGCCTTGGGCGCCGTAGTGCTCGTAGCCGAGTCGTTCCATGAGTTCCGCCCAGGCCCGTGCGATGCGGGGCACGTCCCAGCCGGTGTCGCGGGTGGGTCCCGAGAAGCCGAAGCCGGGTATCGACGGGGCCACCACATGGAAGGCGTCGGCCGGGTCGCCGCCGTGCGCGCGAGGATCGGTGAGCGGGCCGAGGATGTCGAGGAAGTCGGCGGGGGTGCTGGGCCAGCCGTGAGTGAGGACCAGCGGGGTCGCGTTCGGCTCGGGGGAGCGGACGTGCAGGAAATGCACGTTCTGGCCGTCGATTTCGGTGGTGAACTGCGGGACCTTGTTCAGTCGCGCTTCCTGCTCGCGCCAGTCGTAGCCGGTGCGCCAGTACTCGACCAGGTCGATCAGGTAGTCGCGGTCGACACCGTAGGACCAGCCGACACCCGGCAGGGCGTCCGGCCATCGGGTGCGGCCGAGCCTGGCGTTCAACTCGTCGAGGTCTGCCTGGGGAATGTCGATGTGGAAGGGGACGATCGCGGGGGAATTCTCGGTCATGGAGAGAGCATCAGCCTGTATAGGACGGTTTCTGTCCTACACGCACCGGATGATCGATTCATGTCGGAGACCACACCCGCCCGGTTGCTGCGGTTGCTGTCGCTGCTGCAGATGCACCGGGAATGGACCGGGACCGAGTTGGCCGAACAGCTCGCGGTCACCACTCGCACCGTTCGGCGCGACGTGGATCGGCTGCGGGAGTTGGGGTATCCGGTGCACGCGGTGATGGGGCCGGTGGGGGGATACCGGCTCGGAGCGGGTGCGGCGCTGCCGCCGCTGCTGTTGGACGACGACGAGGCGGTGGCTGTCACGCTGGGGCTGCAGGCCGGCGCGGCGGGCAATGTCGCCGGCATCGAGGATGCGTCGCTGCGCGCGCTGACCAAAGTGGAGCAGGTGCTTCCGCCGCGGCTGCGCCACCGGGCCGATGCCCTGCGCGGTGCGGTGGTCGCCATGCCGCCCCGCTACGGTGCGGGTCCGAGCGTCGACGCCGACACACTCACCACCGTGTCGGCGGCCATTCTCGCCGCCGAAACACTGCGTTTCGACTATCGCAGCCACGCGGGTGAGGAAACCCGGCGCAGTGTGCAGCCGCATCGCATCGCGCACTGGAGTCGCAAGTGGTACCTCGTCGGCTGGGACACCGACCGGGCGGACTGGCGCACGTTCCGCGTCGACCGGATGTCGTTGCGGACCCCCAACGGCCCACGCTTCACCCACCGCCCGTCTCCCGACGGCGATGTCGTCGCCTACCTCCGCCGCACCATGGGCTTCGCCATGTGGCCGTTCCGCTCGGTGATGCGCGTCCACGTGCCTGCCGAAGAGCTCGCCGGGCGGATCGAAGGCATTGTCACGCCCATCGACGAGCGCACCTGTCGCCTCGAGATGGGATCGGACTCCTATGCGTTGGTGGCGTTGGTGGTCGGCATGTTGGACGTCGAATTCGAGGTCGAGTCCCCACCGGAGTTGGTGAGCCACCTCGAGGCTCTCGCGGGGCGGTTCACCCGGGCCACTGGCCACCCTCTCTCGCCGCGACGGTCGGGTAACCATTCGTGACATTTGTAGTCTGTCGAGGCGACTGTGCCATGCTGGTCCGACAGCCTCGGTCACCAGACGATCTGCCGGACAATGCGGCGAGGCATGTCGCGGATCTAATGGACGTAGTCGATAGGAAGGGCAAGCCTATGAGTACCTTTCAACGGCTGGATCCGATCGAGCGCGACGAAGCAACCACGCTACTCGAATCCTCGGATAGTGGTGTGATCGCCGAGACGATCTTGCGGCTGGCGCTGCACGACCCCGATGCCCAGTGGGTTACCTCACGTGCGCTAGCCCTATTCGAAAAGCCGGATGCGGATGTGCGCAACAGTGCGGCCACGGCCCTGGGGCACATCGCCCGCATCCACCGAAGTATCGACCGCGACCGCGTCGTTCCCGCCCTGCAACACCTTCGGCGTGATCCGAAGACCAGGGGGCGTGCAGAGGATGCCTTGGACGATATCGCGATCTTCGCTCCACCCGGCTCCGGCACATCTTGTGTACGGTCGGGTAATCGCAAAGTCAGGCTCTGGCAATGGATTCGCCGCCAGCAGTGCACCCTTGATGTTCGTTTTCCCGGTCGCCGCATGACCAGCCCATTTTCCGAGGGTGCGAGTCTTGCTGGATTCGAACTGGACCTGCATGATCGAGGAGCAAGATTCTCTTCGAATGGTTTCCGTTTGCTGTCGGGGGTGGCGCTGCCTGCTGGCTTCGCGGTCCTGTTCGTCGTCGTATCGCTCGCCCTCGGCGGGTGCGATCGCGCCATCGATCAGGCGATGGTTCCGGACGTCGAGGCGTCGACCGATCCGGCCTTGGTGGCAGAGGCCGGCGAATACGGCGAATGGGTTCTTCCCTCGCGCGGGAAGGTGCTACTGGTCGAGCGGGAGGTCATTCGCGACCGGAGGTACCGGATCGCGGTCGAGGTGTCGCCCGCCGATCTCGTCTCGATGCTGGAGCAATCCCGTTTCCCTACGGTTCTTGCGATTGATTACCCGCCGTACCTCCAGAAGACGATCGCGGGGCCTCCGCTGGAATCGTCACCGAAGGTGCTTCATGCACAGGAATGGTTCACGTCTTCGGCGGGGAAGGTCATGCTGCGCGATGTCACCGTCGATGAGCGCGATGTGAATACTCGAATCGTTCATATCGATTTCCGCGGTGTATGACGGCGAGGACCAACGACTCTGAGCGGCGATGACATCGCCGATACGGGCGGCATTTCGGAAGAAACTCTGTAGGCGGCCCGTTGATCAGAGCAACTTCAAGTTCGCGACAGCGCTACTGACGCGATCGCGCAGCTGTTCATCAGTGAGGTCACCTTCTTCTGCATCTGCCGGATCAATCGCGTAGTCCTCGAGTGCGTAGAATACGCGATTCATCAGGAATTCGAACTGAGCGCTGATCCGCTCTCCCGTATCAAGCGCTTTGCGGCGGGCGCTCAGCCAGTTGCGCGCAAAGGTTGCGCCGTTGATGTCCGACGATATGAATTGGTTCATCAATGAGATCTGTTCACCCACGGCTGAGGTCGAGGGTACGTCATGCGGGCGCACCCATGCACGCTTGCTGTGGCTTCGGTCGGAGCCGTTGTTGACCATAGTCTTCCCTCGTACCAATCGGCCTGACTTCGATCAGGCCACCTCGATGTCGATCTTCTGCGGTGTGGACCGGATCCTAGCATCTACAGGCGAAGGCAGGTTTTTCGTCAAATACCGCTAGTACAGCCATCCTTTTTGGACGACATCGCTGAACTGTCTATCGGAAAGCTTCCATGCCGACCAGAATTGCCCGTCGGATCGGAGCATGACCATCTTGTTGCTATTCGGGTCGATGAATCCGATGGCGGTTCCTTGGTTTCGGTAGTTGAATCTATAAATCTTCGTGTCAGGTGAAGTCATGTGCTCCTTCATTGCCTCGATGAATGCTGCCTTGTTCGCCTTGTTCTTGTTTCCGGTCAACCCGAAGTCGGCGGCATGGGCATCATACTTCTTGTCGAGGACTTTCTGGTTGCTGAAATCTGCTCTATCTGCCCATGCGCGTTTGGCGCACGCTGCCGGCGCCAGACCGAGCGGGTCACTCCATGAAATCGGGTTCCATGGATAAGAATTGGGGTTTTGTGCAGGAGCAATTCCCAGAGGATCCTGAGTGAGGTATCGGCCGGTTTCGGGATCGTAGTAGCGGTGCAAATTGTAGTAAAGGCCGGTCTCCGGGTCGTGTTGTTGGCCTTGGAAGCGGTGAGGAGTGTCGGGGCCGGTCCAGATCGTTCGGCCCCACAGGGTAGTAGTGGAAGTCGAGCTGATTCGGCCGGTGAGGTCGGCCAGTTGAGTAGGCGAACCTTCGAGGTTGGTGATGATCACCCAGAATTGGTCGTCGACGGACTGGGTGAGTGGGACGTGAGTTTCTGGGTGATTGGTCCAGGTATGCGTTCTGGCGCTGGAGTCCGTGGCGGTGGTCTGTTCGGTGAGATGGACGCCGTCCCAGGTGAAATCGGTGTGGGTCTCGGTGGCATGGTGGTGTTTCGTGGTGCGGCGGCCGAACGGGTCGTACGTGTACGACCAGGTGTCGTTGTCGGGGGTGGTGACTTCACTGAGCTGGTCGAAGGCGTTGTAGCGGAAGTGCCAGATGGCGGGTTTGCGGGAGAGCCGGGTCTTTTCCTTGCGAATGAGGCGCCCGGCGGTGTCGTAATGGAATCGGGTGCGGCCGGCTCTGATGAGGAGGTTGTTGCGGTATTCGAAGCGGGGGCCGACAGCGGAGTCGGTTGTGCTGTGGTCGGAATGAGGAAGTGCTGGTGATGTCGGGATCTCTGCAGTCGTGAGGTTCGACAGGGCGTCGTAGGTGTATTGCTCCGTGACGCCGACGTCGGGTGTGGTGATATGGGTGATGCGTCCGAGAACGTCGAGGGTGTAGTCGCGGCGTCCGGCCGTGGTGGGTGAGGTGGTTATGTGTCTGGTGATGTATCCGTCAGGGCGCCAGGTGTACTCGTCGCGCTCGAGTAGTCGGGTGGGTGCACTGGTGCGTGGGTCGAGTTGCACGAGTTCACGGCTGAGGGTGTGTCCGCCGCGGCTGTAGGTGCTGTGCTGTCCGATTCCGGCGCTGCGCCAACTGTTCTGGCGTCCGAGTGGGTCGTGGGTGAAGTCGAATCGGTGCCCCTGGGTGGTGAGAGCGGCGACTCCACCGATCGGGGTGCGTTCGTAGGTGGTTGTCGAGCCACTCGGAGTCGTGTAGGCGGTCTGCCGGCCGTGTATGTCGTAGTCGTAGGTGGTGGCGTGTCCGTCGACGTACTGTGCCCGGATCCGGCCTGCTGGGCTGCGGTCGAAGGTGACGGTATGGATCGTCTTGTCGTGTAGACCGTTTCGGGCAGCTGCGATGTGACCGGTGGGGGTGTATGTGTTGCGGATCCACTCGCCGGTGTCGGTTCTGGTACCGACGTACCTGCCGAGGATGTCGTAGGTGTGCAGGCGTCGGACGCCTGTCGGTGTGGTGGTGGCAGCAGCTTGTCCGAGCAGATCGTATTCGGTGCGGGTGACCGATCCGTTGTAGTCGGTTTCGGTGCTGAGGTTGCCGGTCGCGTCGTATTCGTAGGTCCAGGTGTCGCCGAGGGGGTTGGTGACCGAGGTGAGGCGGCGTTCGCTGTCGTGGGTGTAGATGGTGACGGTGCGGTCGGGTGCTTCGCGGGTGGCGACCAGGTCGAAGGTTCCGTAGGTGTACCGGGTGACGGCACCGATCTGGTTCGTGTGGGTGAGCAGGTTCCCTTCACCGTCGTAGGTCCAGGACTGGGTCCCGCCGTCGGCGTCGGTATACGAGAGCAGCTTGCCTTCGGCCGAGTAGCGGCGGGTGCTGGTTCCCCCGAGGGGATCGGTGATCGTGGTGGGTCGGCCGAACATGTCGCGTTCGATGAGGGTGACGGCGTTGTTCGGTTCGGTGATCCGGATCGGCAGACCGGCGGGGTCGACCTCGATGACGGTGGTGGCTCCGGTCGAGAGCGTGATCGACGCCGGGGCCCCGCACGGGTGGTGGGTGTAGGTGGTGGTGACACCGTCGGCATCGGTGACGCCGGCGAGATTGCCGTGCTCGTCGTAGGTGCGGACAGTGGTCGTTCCGTCGACATCGGTCGTCGTGGCCGGGCGGTGTGGCGCGGCGTAGCTGATGGTGATCGATTGTTGGTCCGGACGCCGCAGCAGAATCAGATCACCGTCGGAGTTGTAGAGATACGTGGTGATGTTGGCGTAGGCGTCGACGTGGCGGACCGGCTGGCGGTATTCGTTGTAGGCGAAGATCGAGGTCGCGCCCCGCGGATCGATCCTGTTGCGCAGGCACAGATCCTCGTCGAACTCGAAAATGGTGGTCGCGCCCAAGGAGTTCGTGTGGCGGGTTCGGGTCCGTCCGGACCCGGGCAGAATTTCGTAGGCGAGACTCGCCGACAGGATGCCGTCGGTACCGACCTGTTGCACGACGCGGCCGGACCGGTCGTAGGTGTTGCGCATTTCGGTGCCGCGTGAGTCGCGCCAGGACAGCATTCGCGCGTCGCTGTCGTACCCGTAGTGGGTTGTAGCGCCGACACCGTTGGTGACCGAGGTGAGATTGCCTGCTGTGTATTCGAATTCGCGGACGCGGATACCGGCGGCAGTGTTGGCGGGGTCGGCGCCGGTGACAGTGAGAGACGTGATGCGCGCGTCTTCGGTGGTGATCTCGACGCGATAGCCACCGGAGTGGGTGACGTGGGTGGGGGTGCCGTCCGTGCTGTAGTGGAAGCGGATGTGATTGTGGTGGCGGTCGGTGATCTCGGTGATTGCGTAATTGCCGAGCCGGGTGTCGAGTCCGGCCAGGACCGGGTCGGGATGGAAGCCCCAGGTGAGCTCGCGCTCGGGATCGTGAACTAGGTATCCACCGGTGTCGGTGCGGGTCATCCTGGCACGGATTCCCTTGTGCACCGGGCCGACCGGGACATCGGGCGCTGTGTGCGGGAACTGCCATAGTTCACCGTCGGGGCCGATGAATTTCACCCCGATCTGATCGACGACCACTCGCATGTCCAGTGTCGCTGCCCAGGACGGGCCGAACCACCTGCCGAATCGGTAGGAGGAGCGGTGGCGGCGGGTCAGGACCAAGGCGAGGACACCGGGGAGTTCGACGTCGGTCTCTGCGAGGAGGAACTCACCTGTCGCGGCATCGACCGGGTCACCGCAGTCGGTGGTTTGCGACTTGGTCTTGTTGAGGTCCGGGCTCTCGGATTTCGTCTGGTCGGGAAGTTTGGTGTCCTTGTCGGCCGCGATCTTCGGGTTGTTCGTCGCCGGAGCGTTCGCGGGAGTGGTCTTGGTGGGATTCTCGGTTGTATTCGATGGTGATCCAGACTCTTTGGAATTCGCCGGATTCGTTTGTGTGTCAGGCTGTTTGGTGCTAACTGGGTTGGTCGGAGTGTCTGGCTGCTTGGTGCTTGCGGGAGTGGTCGGGGTGTCGGTCTGCTTCGCGCTCGCAGGTGTCGTGGTGAGATCGTCGGTGTTCTTCGTCGACTTCGACGGGGTCTTCCTGAACGCCTTCGCGATGTCGCCGAACGCCGACTTCAACTGCTTCAGCAATGGCTTCAGCTTCGCCATCGTCTTCGCCAGCCGCGAGAACAGCTTCGAGATCATCGCGACGGTCTTCGCGATATAGGCGGTGGCCTGGGCCGCGATCACCGGAGTGGCGACACCCAGCGAGAAGACGGCTTCGGCCGCCCAGACCGCGAGGCGTCCGACGGTTTGGGCGACGAGGTCGCGCACAGTTTCGCGGACCGCGGCGACGACTCCGCCGGCGAGGCGGATCGCCGAGGCGGCGGCAGTAGCGGCGGTGTTCGCGGCGGTGAGGAGGTTGGTGGTGTCGGCGGCGGCGTTCTTGTAGGCGGTGGCGGCCTGGCCCGTCCAGTCGGCGACATCGGTGCTGACGGCCTTGCTCTGGGCGGCGCCGACCTCGCCGAGGCGGGTGGCGACGTTGTCCCATGTCTTGGCATAAGCCTCGATCTGGGCAGGGTCACCGGCGATCCAGTCCAGGGCGTCCTGAAGGGGTTGGCAGTGTTCGATGAGCCAGCCGACGCCATAGCCGGCGAGCGTGCCGAAAGGATCGACGACCAAGGAAACGGCTTCAGCGGCCAGACCGACAACGCCGAGGCCGACGTCGATCCAGGAGCCACTGGAAATGGCGTCCGACAGGTCGGTGACCGAACTGACCAGACTGATGCCGGTGGACCAGTCGGTGGTGTCTTCCGGTGCGGCGATGAGCGGGTTGCTGGCCACTACAGCCTAGATTCCTGGGACTTCAGGGCGGCGGCGTTGGTGGTGTCGCGACCGGTGAACGCATCGGCTACTGCCGTGAGCTTGTCGGCGGTGTCACCGAAGGAGGTGATCGCGGCTTCGATAGCGTCGATCCCGTCGGTTTCGACCGAATCCACGAACAACGGACCGAGGAACGCGCACAGCTTCCCGAACGCGTCCGAAGGGGCTGAGGCCGCCTGGGCGGCTTCCAAGGCTTCGGTGAGCCCGGAACCGGCGGAGGTGACGTTGGTGGCATGGGTCTTTATCTTGTCCGGAGAGACATTCAGCTCCCCGGCACCACCCGCACTCGTCATCGTGCCCCCTCCTATGGTGAAGCCTCGTGCCACCCGCTCGACGGGCGTTACGACCCCCTCGATCTGCGGTGTCGACCGGCCGCCCCACCTTTGCCTCCCGTAAGAGAACGCCGATCGACGGCCTGCGCCACTCGGTGCCGATTGACCAGCGTAGCGGAGGCATTCACCTCCACGACTGTGGAGAATTCGACGGAACCCGAGGACATTTGGATGCGTCTAATGAGGTGACAACATGTGATCCGGAGGTGCGGACTCGTTCTGTAGGGAGTTCCAGCACTCGGCCCGCAACCATCCGGCAGCCTCTCCGGGCGTCACATCCGCGCATACCCCCAGCACATGGATTTCCCCCAGTCTCCGGCCGGCGCTGGCGATTCTCATGACTCGCCGGGAGTGGTTGCTCGGCCGCGGGTAGATGATGGCAGCGACAGGCGCGGAGGCGGGGGAGTAGCCGGCGATGTAGGTCAGCAGCTGATGGACATCGGAGGGAGACACGCGATCGGCGTGATAGGTCTTGTACTTCGCATCGACGGGAACCACAGCTGCGTCGGGCCCGCCCAGCCGGACGAGCACATCGGGCCGGAACCGCGATGTCGATGACAGATCGCCGTGGACGGTGATGGCGTCGTTCCCTCCCTGGGGTAGCAGGATCGCCTGCGGTGGAACGGAATCCGCACACAGCCGACGTACGGCAGCTTCCCAGAGACGGGGCAGATCGAGCAGCAGACTGCCCGCTTCGGATCCGGTGTCGGCGAGCAGGTCGGCGACACCGCCACCGCGCAAAAGCAACGCGGCCCATGTGTGGGCGGCCCGGTAGCGACGGGTGAGGTGGGTATAACGGGCCCGCGCATGGGCCCGTAGCGATGTCGCCGACGATCCCGTGACGGGGAATTCCGCGGCCTCCGACCGGAGGTTCCGGGCGAGGTGCGAGTCGCTGACCGTCGCGACTGCCGCGCGCAGGGCGTGCCCGCACAACTGGTTCTCCCAGATATCGACGTCCCGGTCGAACGTGCGCATATGGAGTCGGTCGAGCTGCCCGAACCGCCGAGTGGCCTGGGCCGCGACGTCGAGCCGGCCACGCAGGACCGGCCCCACGTGCTCGGCACGCACGTAGTCGCGGCGGAGGCCGTCGCGGAGAAGTGTGCGGCATTCGGCGAGTAGTGCGGCGGCAACCAGGTCCGCGAATCCGTCGGTGGCCACGGTCCATTCACGAAGGGTGGCTTCGTGCGGAACGGGGGCATGTAGCGCGTAACACAACCACTGGATCAGGGAGCGTCCGGTGAAGGCCGTCTTCGGGGTGATGATCAGGCGAACTCGGTCCAGATTCAGCACACCGACAGTCCCCTCCGGGCGGAAACTCCAGCCGGAGCGTGTCGGGGTGAGCGTGCAGCGCCGCTGGTTCTGTAACAGGGTGAGGCGTCGGACATCGTTGTCGGTCAGCTGGTCGTGGCCCAGCGTCGCCGACTCGTACTCGGCGACGAGGATCCGCGGCATGTCACGCATCGCTGTCGTGTGTCCCCGCGGTGTACTCGGCGGCGAGCGCCGCGGGCAGATCGGCGGCGGCGAAGTGAACCGGCCGGCCGGACTCGGAGTCGACCAGAGCGCCGAGGATCTGCCGCAGCAGGTCGACGCGGCCGACACAGTAGTCCACCAGCAGGGGCACGATGTCGTGATAGAAGGCCGACCACAGTTCGTCCTCGGTGGCGACCGGCTCGTCGTCGCGCAGCAGATAGGCGTGGCCGATGCGATGATCGGAGTCGAGGACACGGTCGATGCGTTCGTTCATCGACGTCAGCAGTGACGACAGTTCCAGCGGTCCGATCTGGCCCGACACGGCATCCGGGTCCGGATCCACCGACACGAAGGCGAACCGCCGCCGGATCGCGGCGTCGAGGTGGCTGACGCTGCGATCCGCGGTGTTCATCGTGCCGATGATCCGGATGTTCGGCGGCACCTCGAAACGGCGAGTGCTGATCGGAAGCGTGAGCGGGAGGCCGCGCTTGTCGGCTTCGAGCAGAGTCACCAGTTCGCCGAAGATCCGAGGCAGATCGCCGCGGTTGATCTCGTCGATGATCAGCAGGAACGTCGATTCCGGGGCGTCGGCAGCGGCGGTGCACAGCGTGTGGAACACCCCATCGGCCAACTGCAGCCGCAGACCCGACCCGCTGGAATCCTGGGCAGGCTTGAAGCCCTCGACGAAATCCTCGTAGCTGTAGGAGGGATGGAAGGTCACCAACCGGACGCGGCCGGAGTCGATGAGCCGGGCGACGGCGGCATTCCGCGAGGAACCCTCCGCGATCGAGTTCGAGTGCAGCGCCAGAGCGATGTCGAGGGCGAGCCGGGTCTTGCCGGTTCCCGGCGGTCCGTGCAGGATCAGCTGCGGCTTGTGCTCGAGGATGGCGAGCGCACGGCTGACTTCCTCCGGCAGTGCGGATTCCGTCTGCTCCTCGGGCCCGGCGGGGCGTGCGGCGGTGAGCTTCGCGAAGAGAGTTCGAGGCACCTTGGCGAAGGTGGTCCGCCATGCACCGTTCGGCTCGGAAAGCTCCTGCGCGTAGCTGGTGTCCCAGTCGACCGGGATGAGGTGTTTGGATTTGCGGCGCGTGTCGTCGAACCGGTAGCCATCGGAAACCGTCCCGATCGCCAGCACTTTGCGAATTCCCTGGTTGGCAACGATCCGATCGCCGGGCTGCAGGTCACGGAACGCGATCAGCTTGCTCGCCTTGTCGGCGTTCATGCCGGGACGCTCGGTATAGAGCTCGTCCATCAGCTCTTTGAGTTCCGCGTCGCTGGCGAACTGGGTGAGATCGCCGACCTCGTCCCAGCCGACACACATGAACCCGCCCTCGAGACATTCCTGCCAATGCCTCGCATCCGCGCCCGGCGCGATCTTCCAGATGGCGTGCTCGTGCCCGCGCGGGTCGAAGTTCGCGTACAGGAAACGCATGACCTCCTGCGCATCCCAGGTGGATAGATCGGGATCGCGTGCGACGAGCTCGCGCAACTGCCGGTTGGCGCGCCACGCCGCGACATTCTTCTCCGGCGTCCCGCCGAGCGCGGTGATGAACGCGCGCAGGTGCGACGAGGAGAAGATCGGCAGGAAGTGTTCCGGGAAGTATGTGGCGAGAGACTTGGTGACCAGAGCCTGGCCCGACCGGAGAATGTCGAGGTCGTCGAGCTCGTCGAACGCTTCCCGCTGGACCGCGTCGAAAGCGGCCACGAACTGGCCACGCAGCCGCTGCCACGCCTCCTCGACCGGAAGATCGAGCAAGGCGGGGGCCCGCTTCCACTCACCGGAGCGGTGCCGGTAGAGCATGTGCTTGCCCGCGCTGCCGCCGCTGATGCTGCCGAGTCGGCGGGTGCCGAACTCCATGAGCCGGCAGTAGGTCATGGTGTCGGAGGAGCCGAGGCCGAGGGCGTAGCGGTCGAGAGGGAGTGCGGGCCACTCATCCAGGGGGAATTGTTCGACGACGTATTTGCGGAGGTCGGTGGCCTCGGCGACTTCGGCGGCGACGGTGGAGCGGTCGAACGCGGCGATGGTGGTTCGCAGATCGGTGGTCAATGATGCCTCTCGACAGGGTAGTGCGGGCTGGGTGCGGGCAGCGGATCGATGGGCGACACAGACGCCGGGTACTGGAGCCGCCGCACTGATAACTTCGGGATCATTCCCTGATCGGGCTATCCACGCCGTGCGCTACTGCCTCGATCGCGAGTTCCTCGAGGTCGTTCAGCGACTGACCAGCTGCATTCTTCCAGTTCGCCCGGCCGTTGGTGCTCCGCCCGACGAGCACGCTGCCAGCGGCTGACGGACTGCTGAAGAGGTGGTCCCTGAGAAAGACCAGGTCACCCCCGTCGATCTTGATGACCCCCTCGGTCTGGAGAATCTCGCGTCGCCGCATGAGCGCCGCCGTCGCATTCGGACTTGCCTCGGCACGTCCGCGCGATCCCTCCAACACCAGCAGCCCTTCGGACGTCAGGTACCCGCGCCCCTGGCAGCCGGCGTTCTGCAGGAACAAGAGTTCGTCTTTCTCGCCTTGGTCCACACTCGCGTCGGGCGCCACCGGGGGCGCGGCCTTAACCGGCTCGAGGATCGGTGCACCCAGGGTCGCGAGCAGCACAGCGATCGTGTCGAGGAACTCGAGGCAGTCCGCTTCCAACGGTTCGGGTGTGTGCGGGTTGGAGGCCTGATTTCCGTTGAGCAACCGGAACCGGTCGGCCATGGTGGCGCGGCCGATCGACAGCCACTCCAGGTAGGACACGTGGGTGGTAGTCCACTCGTTGGTAAGCGAAACGGCGACCATCGCGCGCGTCCAGAAGTCCTTGCTCTTTGCATGCTGCTGGAGTCGCCCGCCGACATTGCCGGTCTGACCGATGTACGCCTGGGCGGTCTCGTCACCGTCTGCGCCGAACAGGAAGTAGACGCCAACCTGTCCCGACTCCGGCCGCTTGAGGAACTCACCGAGCAGCGAGCGCGGTACCTCGAAGACCCGAACGGTGCGGGTGGTGATGCTGGCGACTCGAATGCCTGACGGATTGCCTGATGGAAGGTAGATCTGAATCGTCTGTGCGCGGGCCATGGTCATGCCACCGTTGGCGGCAGGACGACGTCCCCGTGCTGGTTCGGACGCAGTGGTCCGTGCATCAGGTTCGCGATGCTCCAGATCAGAACTGCATCGGTCTTGGCCATCTGTGGTGCGGTCTCCTCGGTTCGGCGGTCGCAGTGAAAGTACCCTCACAGGCTGGATCCGGATCAGCGGCCAGCCGAGCTAGATTGGGACTGCCCCGAGTTCGGTGGGACTGCTGCCGGAGGCGGCGGTGCGGCTGGTATTTGCCGCAGCGAACGCGAGCCTGGTCACCCGCCGAGCCGGGGTCGGCGAGGAATCGGGGTTGATCCTCAAGGCGGCTCGGCTCGGGGTGGCGCTGATCGTCTCCGATCGCGACCCGACCCGCACCTCACCGGTCGACTCACCGAGCACCCCTGGTGCCGGATGTTCCCCGCCGGACCATCGAACCCGCCCTGCTCTCCACCTGGACGAGCCACTACCGGAGCATCGGGGTCGACTTGGTCGCTTCGACCGTAGTCTACGGTGCTCACACCAGGGTGGTAGACGGGATCGATCCTTGCCTGTCGGTCCGCTCTGCCAGAATGGGGCCGACATTCAGAGGGAGGCAAGTGACCATCGACCGCATCACCCTGGCCGAGTTGGAGCAGTATCTCGCTAAGGCGGCCGATCTGCTTCGCGGCAGCATCGACCAGGCAGACTTCAAGGCGTACATCTTCCCGCTGATGTTCTTTAAACGGATCAGCGACGTGTACCTCGAGGAGTACGCCCAGGCGTTGGAGGAGTCCGGTGGTGATCACGAGTTCGCCGCATTCGCTGAGAACCACCGCTTCGCGATTCCCGAGGACAACCTCTGGGACGACGTGCGGGCGCACACCGAGAACATCGGTACCGCGCTGCAGACCGCGTTCCGCGGGATCGAGAAGGCCAACCCCGAGACCCTCTACGGGATCTTCGGAAGCGCGAACTGGACGAACAAGGACAAGCTGCCCGACCGTCGGCTCGCCGATCTGATCGAGCACTTTTCCACCAAGACGCTCTCCAATGCGGCGGTGACCCCGGATGTCTTCGGCAACGCCTACGAGTACCTGATCAAACGCTTTGCTGATCAGTCGAACAAGAAGGCCGGCGAGTACTACACCCCACGCTCGGTCGTTCGTCTGCTGGTCAACATTCTCGATCCCCGTGAGGCTGAGACAGTCTACGATCCGGCCTGCGGTACCGGCGGCATGCTCATCGAGGTTATCGAGCACGTGAAAGCCGCCGGTGGTAGCCCGAAGACTTTGTGGGGCAAGCTGTTCGGTCAGGAGAAGGTGCTTACCACCTCGGCGATTGCGCGGATGAACTTGCTCCTGCACGGGATCGAGGACTTCAAGATCGTCCGCGAGGACACGCTCCGTAATCCGGCCTTCTATACCGGCAACCACCTGGCGCAGTTCGACTGCGTCGTCGCCAATCCCCCCTTCTCGCTGAAGAATTGGGGTGAAGCCGAGTGGGCTACGGACAAATGGGGCCGCCACGAGCTCGGCGGCCAGCCACCCAAGGGGTATGCCGACTGGGCGTGGGTGCAGCATATGTTCACCTCCGCCACCCCGGTCAGCGGCCGTGTCGCCGTTGTGCTACCGCAGGGCGCGTTGTTCCGGCAGGGAGCCGAAGCACGGATCCGCACCTACATGCTGAAATCCGGCGCAGTCGAGGCCGTGATCGGTTTGGCGCCGAACCTATTCTACGGCACCGGCCTTGCCGCCTGCGTACTCATCCTGCGCCGCTGGAAACCAGCGGAGAAGAAGGGGAACGTGCTCTTCATCAACGGGGAGAGTCTGTTCAACCGGGGGCGCAAACAGAACATCCTGGAGCCTGGGCACGCCCAGCAAATCCTGGACGCCTACGAACGGTTCGAGGATATCCCGGGCCTGGCGCACGTCGCCGATCTCGGTGAGATCGCCGACAACGACTACAATCTCAACATTCCGCTCTACGTTGCACCCGCGGATACCGGTGAGAAGACGACGCTGGCCGACGCGCTGGCGGATCTCGAATCCGCGCGTGCCGAGGCGGCGGCGACCCGCGCCGCGTTAGAGGCAGAATTGACCAAGTGGGGACTGGGGATTACGGCATGAGTACGTCTCGTATCACCCAGCGCGAACTGGAGTCCTACCTCTGGGGCGCCGCCGTCGTGCTGCGCGGCCTCATCGACGCCGGCGACTACAAGCAGTACATATTCCCACTCGTGTTCCTCAAACGGATCTCCGACGTCTACGACGAGGAACACCGTGCCGCCCTGGAAGTCTACGACGACGAAGACCTCGCCGACCTGCCGGAGAACCACCGATTCGCCATTCCCGAGGGCTGCCACTGGGACGACATCCGCTCCCGCACCCACAACATCGGCGCCACGATCCTGCAGGCCATGCGTGGGATTGAGTCCGCGAACCCCGACACCCTGCCCGGTGTGTTCGGCGACGGCGACTGGAGTAACAAGAACTTGCTACCGGACTCGACGCTGGCGGATCTAATCGAACACTTCTCGACCAAGACCCTGTCGATCGCGAATCTACCCGAGGACGAGCTCGGCAACGGCTACGAGTACCTGATCAAGAAATTCGCCGACGACTCCGGCCACACCGCCCAAGAGTTCTACACCACCCGCACCCTCGTCCACCTGATGACACTCATGCTCGAACCGCAACCCGGCGAGTCGGTCTACGACCCGACCTGCGGCACCGGCGGCATGCTCATCTCCACCGCCGCCGAGGTCAAACGGCAGGGCAAAGAATGGCGCAACCTACGCCTTTACGGCCAGGAACTCAACTACGGCACCTCGGCGATCGCCCGGATGAACCTCTTTCTGCATGGCATCACTGACGGGCACATTGCCCACGGTGACACTCTCACGCGTCCGGCCTTCCTCGACGCCACCGGGCAATTGCAGACCTTCGACGTCGTACTCGCCAACCCGCCGTACTCCATTAAGGCGTGGAACCGAGCCGCGTTCACCAAGGACCCCTACGGCCGGAACATCTGGGGCGCCCCGCCGCAAGGGCGCGCCGACTATGCCTTCTTTCAGCACATCGCCAAGAGCCTTGACTCGACGACTGGCCGCGCAGCGATCCTCTTTCCCCACGGTGTGCTGTTCCGCCGAGAAGAAGCCGCCCTGCGTGAGGCGCTGGTAAAATCCGACCTTGTTGAATGCGTTCTCGGACTCGGCGCCGGACTCTTCTACAACAGCCCCATGGAGGCTGTCGTCATCACCCTCCGCGCAACCAAACCCGCTGAACATGAAGGCAAGGTTCTGTTCATCAACGCTGTCAACGAGGTTGCCCGTGAACAAGGGCAGTCATTCCTCCGCGAAGCACACCAGACGAAAATCCTCACCGTGTACCGCAGTTTCACAGACATCAACCGGTTTGCGGCCGTCGCCACGCTGGACCAGATTGCGGACAAGAATTTCAGCCTGGCCATCCCGCTATATGTCGCCGGAGTCAAAACGGGCAATGTGGGAGAGGGTGTCGATATCGTCGATGCACTGGCTGGCTGGCGAGCTGCGGCGGTGACATCCAAGTCCGCTCTCGCTGACGTTGTTGCTCTGCTGCGTACGGAGGTGTCGCATTGAGTCTTAATCTCAACAAATCCATATGGAAGCGTGTTACTTTCGGTGACGTGGTTCGGAATGTTAATTTCACCGTCAAGGGTCCGGAAGCGGCTCGTATCGACCGAGTAATTGCAATGGAACATATGGATCCTGGTGAACTTAAGATTCAGCGATGGGGTACCGTCGCGGACGGTACCACTTTTACCCGCCGGGTAAGGCCCGGCCAGACGCTCTTCGGCAAGCGTCGCGCATATCAGCGCAAGGTTGGCTACGCGGAGTTTGATGCGATCTGTTCCGGCGACATCCTTACCTTCGAAGCGGACGAGAGTCAGATACTCTCCGAGTATCTGCCATTTCTCGTCCAATCGAACGAGTTCTTCAACCATGCCCTCGGCACTTCTGCTGGTTCGCTGTCACCTCGAACCAACTGGAGAGACCTTTCCAACTTCGAGTTCAATCTCCCACCCTGCGACGAACAGAAACGCATCGCCGATCTCTTGTGGGGGGTGGAGCGCGCACTCCGATCATTGGTAAAGCTCCGTACTGCCGCAAGTGAGAGTCGGCGTATCTGGCTGGATGGTCGGATGTCCGCGCTTATCACAGAAGGAGTGGTACCCTTTGCGGACATTTGGTCGCGCTCGCCCGAGAGCGGCTGGTCCTCCACACCCGTCGATGACTCCACTGGGTACTATGTTCTATCCTTGGCGGCGCTCGGCCCCGATGGGTACCGACCCGGCAATCTGAAGAACATTACAGATAGCCCGCAGGCACGTGCTGCGACCCTTCGGCGCGGCGATCTGCTGATCTCACGGGCGAATACGGTTGATGCTGTTGGGCGTATTGGCATCTATGATGAGGATCGATCGGACGTCTCATTTCCTGACACGATGATGCGTGTGTCCCTCATCGAAGGTGTACTCTCTGAGTTCGCTGTCGCGGTGATAAGCAGCACGTACGGGCGGATGCACATGCGGCGATCTGCTGCAGGCAGCGCGACAAGCATGGTGAAAATTAACCGGGCGTCTCTCGGGCGCTTGCAGTTCCCGGACGTTTCATTAGAGATCCAGCAAGCCTTGCTGAATGATCTTCGTACTTTCGAATCAAGTCTCACCAATATCGATGCCGAGACAAGGGAACTTGCTTCTCTGCGCGCATCTCTTCTCGCTCTTATCTTCGAGGAATCTGATGGCTAAGTTCGACGAGGCGAACTCGGTCCGCGATTTCGTGCGCGACATAGTGAAGTCGACACATGTCCAATTCGTGCCAGGGCCTGATCTGCCGCGCCGCACAGATGAGGTGATCCTGGGAAGCCTAGTCAGGAAGTCGCTGATCGCGCTGAATCCGGAGATCGATTCGGATCCGACCAAGGCTGACGAGGTTCTCTATAACTTACGTGCCATCCTGATCGCTGCCCGCACCGCTCCGCATCCAGTGGTGGCGAACGAGGAGTTCATGGCATGGTTGACCGGGCAGAAGTCGATGCCGTTCGGACCGAATGGTGAGCACACGACCGTCCGATTGATCAACTTCGACAACCCCGCCGACGAATCGGCAAATCAGTGGGTGATCTCCACTGAGGTAACGTTCGTGCTGGGCCGGGTCGAGAAGCGTTTCGATCTAGTGTTGTGGTGCAACGGTTTCCCCCTGGTCGTCGGTGAGGCGAAGTCGCCGACCCGGCCGGCGTACACGTGGATCGACGCCGCGGCCCAGATCCACGAGTACGAGGAGAGCGTGCCGCAGTTCTTCGTGCCCAACGTCTTCTCGTTCGCGACCGAGGGCAAAGATTTCCGCTACGGCACGGTCGGTATGCCGGTGGAGCTGTGGGGCCCGTGGCGCGAGGAGAATGGTGTGGAGGGCCCGCCGGCCCGGTACGGGCTCAGTGCGGTGCGGGAGGCGGTCGAGGGAGTACTCGCTCCGCGGTCTGTACTGGACTTCCTGCGGTTCTTCACCCTCTACGCGACCGACAAGAAGCATCGAAAGATCAAGCTCATCGCCCGGTTCCAGCAGTTCCAGGCCACCAACCTCATCGTGGAGCGGGTGCTGCTTGGCCAGATCAAGCAGGGTCTTATCTGGCATTTCCAGGGTTCCGGGAAATCGCTGCTCATGGTCTTCACCGCGCTCAAGCTGCGGGCGATGGCCGAGCTGACTAATCCGACGATCTTGATCGTGGTTGACCGGATCGATCTCGATACCCAGATCACCGGCACTTTCAATGCCTCCGATGTGCCCGGCCTGGCCTCCACCGATTCGCGTGCCCAACTGCAGACCCTGCTGCGACAGGGCGCACGGAAGATCATCATCACCACTATCCACAAGTTCGGCGAGGCGCCCGGCGTGCTGGACACACGGGACAACATCATCGCGATGGTCGACGAAGCCCACCGTTCGCAGGAGGGCGACTATGGGCAGAAGATGCGCGAGGCCCTGCCCAACGCGTTCCTGTTCGGGTTGACCGGCACGCCGATCAATCGGCGCGACCGCAACACGTTCAAGTGGTTCGGGTCGCCCGAGGACGAGGGCGGCTACCTGTCGAGGTACTCGTTCGACGACTCGATTCGCGACGGCGCCACCTTGCCGCTGCATTTCGAGCCGCGCCTGTCGGAGATCCACATCGACCAGGAGGCCATCGACACCGCGTTCGAAGAGTTGGCGACCGAGCGGGGGCTGTCCGAGAGCGACAAGACCACCCTGTCGAAGCGGGCGGCCTCGATCGAGGTGCTGATCAAGACCCCGTCGCGGATCACCAAGATCGCCGCCGATATTGCCGACCATTTCCGTGCCAAGGTCGAACCGGAGGGTTTCAAGGCCCAGGTCGTCGCCTATGACAAGGAAACCTGCGTCGCCTACAAGGCCGAACTCGACAAGTACCTCGGGCCGGAGGCGTCGACCATCGTGATGTCGAAGACCCGTGGCGATTCCCCGGACTGGGCCGAATGGACCCCCGGGGCCGCGGAGTTAGAGCAGGTCGTGGGGCGCTTCAATGATCCCGCCGACCCGTTGAAGATCATCATCGTCACCGCGAAGCTGCTCACTGGGTTCGACGCCCCGATCCTGTTCTGCCAGTACCTCGACAAACCATTGAAGGAGCACACGCTTCTGCAGGCGATCACCCGCACAAATCGGGTCTACCCGCCGAAGAAGACCCACGGCCTGATCGTCGACTACCTCGGCATCTTCGACGATGTCGCCAAATCGCTCGCCTTCGACGAGAAGTCTGTGCAGCAGGTCATCTCCAACATCGAGGAACTGAAGCAGGAATTCGCGCCTGCGATCGCGGCCGCGCTGTCATTTTTCCCAGGCGTCGATCGCACTGTCGGCGGCTACGAAGGCCTCGTGCAGGCCCAGTCCGCGATCGCCGACGCCGCGACCAAGGACGCATTCGGGCTCGCCTACAGCGTGGTCTCTCAATTCTGGGAAGCGATCAGCCCGGACCCGATGCTCGGGCAGTACCGCGACGACTACCGCTGGCTCACCGACGTCTACGAGTCCGTCCGTCCCTCCGATATCACCGGCCGGCTGGTCTGGCACGCCCTCGGCGCCAAAACCATCGACCTCATCAACGAACACGTCCAGGTCGAAATCCCCCAAGGCACCGAGACGATCGTGCTCGACGCCCAAACCGTCGAGGACCTGATGATGGGCAGGCGCAAGGACATCCCGCCCGAGGAGATCGAACGCCAGATCACCGCCCGTATTGCCCGCCACCTCAACAACCCGGTCTTTATCGAACTCGGCCAGCGTCTCAACGCGCTGCGCGAGAAATACGCCGATATCCAGCAGTCCAGCCTCGACTTCCTGCGGGAACTCCTGGAACTGGCCCGCGACACCGTCGCCGCTGAGAAGGCCGCCGACGAGGTGCCGCGCGAGGAACAGGGAAAAGCCGCTCTCACTGAGCTTTTCGAAGCGCTGAAGACCGATGAGACCCCGATCATCGTGGACAACATCGTCAACCGGATCGACGAAGTTGTCCGCGGAGTCCGTTTCGAAGGCTGGCAGGGCACTATCCGCGGTGACCAGGAAGTACGGCAAGCGCTCCGCAAGACGCTGTATGTCCAGTTCAAGATCCGAGACAACGACGTCTTCGAAAAGGCCCTTGGCTATGTCCGGGAATACTACTGATGGGGAATTATTGCATGATCTCAACATGGTGATCGATCCCGGGTATTCACCCCGCGTATTTCGGGTCTTTCCCGTTAGTTGCGATCGTTCGGAGCATGCGGCTGTGTACGCGGACTCGATCCTCCCTCTGAGTTGGCAATTCAGAAAAGGGCGGTCTCCCGGCCCGTTGAAGTTGGATATCGGGTGAACTTCATTCTGGTGTACTCCATTCGCGCAGTTCCTTGAAAACGGATTCACTATCGAGTTCGTGGCCTCGGTCCAGACTCTTTAGAAGGGCCGTGGAATTCGTCATGCGGTCGGGATAGTACAGCTCGGGCGCAAGACAAGTCGGGCAGTCGCTTAGAAGGCAGAACGGTGACAGCAGGATGGGCGCATCGGGTGATGTGATGAGGTAGAGACGGTCGTCGACTAGAGGGCGCGCCGTATCGAACGTCACCGTCGCGAAGTCGGGGTGGTCGCCCATCAAGGCCATGCCTGACACGCGGAACTTTCCAGAATTGGGCTGCCATCGGAGGCGGTCTGTGTGAACCCATCGGGTGCGGGCAAGGAAGGCACATCCCGACAGGCTGCTGAGCATCAGAGGCTCGATGCGCCCAAGGCTCTTTTCCAGCTCTGCTCGCGTCCGAGGGCCTGCACCGTGTCGAATCCTATTGCGGAGGTTGACCAATTGCTCAAGTTCGGCGATCAGGCCCTTGCCGCCCTTTTTCCGGACTGTGGCCTCTACGAGCCCTGCGGCAGGTTCACCGTGTTGCCGAGCGTCGTCGGCCACTGCCTTGACCACCCCCACCCAGTGGCCAAGGGAGACGCCACCTCGATCAACGGACTGACTCCACTGCGCGATGGCGGGCAGGTCTTGGCGGCCGCGGTCGGTGGCCAGGGCAAGCGCCATGATGCCCAGTGAGAGGATCAGTGACTCGGCGCATTGGATCGCTGCCTCATGCTTCTCTACCTCCGATCGGGAGTGCCGGAACTTCCGTACGGCGCGGGCGATTGCATAGGGGTATGAGTCCTGGAAGAGGAGGTAGGGATCGTTGTGCCGGCGCAGGTTCTGAGCAGTCAACGAGCTGATGGCAGCGGCATTATCCAGGCGTTCTCGCCTGACAGGTCCCGATCCACTCTCGAAGATTTGGTTACGAGCCTGACGGAGTTCGTTATAGATGCGCGCGGCTTCCTGTTCTCCTTCAGCAAGCATAGCGAGTGAGGCTCGAATCTCCGATGGATCTCCTTCGCATTTGGGGATCCAAATATCGGCCATCGCGCCTGCGCGGATACGCGGGATCGTGCCGTACTTAGGAAGCTGCTGTTCCGCCAGCGAGCTGGACAAGTAGGCAATCACGTACTCGATAGGGAAGACCTCTTGCGTGAGCCGGACCACGATCAGGCCTTGCCCGGGCTGGACGCCGTTGTAGTGGCTCGGTACTGATGTCCAGTGGCGGTTCCCGGCGAGGTCTCGTCCGATGATGTCGCCCTGTCGCAACCTGTGCTGGGGCTCGCGCCGGTCTAGGCGGAGGGGAAGGTGTGCCCTGTCCGGCAGCGTGTCGGTCAAAAGGATGGGTGTCAGAACCCGTCTCCGTTCATCCGTGTCAGTTATGTCCCGCTCCATGTCCAGATCGGATTTGCGGACAGAGCCGGCGAAAATCTGAGCAAAGTCTCCGAGACGGACGCCTTCTTGTGCCACTCGATGCATTTCATGGATTCGGCGGAAATTCTCCAGGCTCAAGTTATAGTCCACTGCGGCGATTTCCGATCTGGTCACGCAGAAGCTTTGTTCGGACCGGGTACGTCGACGCTCACTGCTTTTCCGTAGCCGCCAACGTCGTATTAGATCTGGAAGGTTGTTGCGCGTGTGGTCAGCAGTGTCGAGAAGGCTTTCGGGAGACAAGCCAAGCTTGTCTTCTGGCAGCAGTGGCACACGCTGGTCATCCAGGCTCCAGCCGTCCGCCCTGAGATCATAGAACCACACGTAGTCGGTTTGCCCAGCGTATTTGGTGAAGAACAGAATGGCCATGGAAACACTCGCATACGGTCTGAACGTACCGATTGGCAATTTTACCACGGCCTCTAGTCCATGTTCTTCCACGAGAATCCGACGAAGTTCAGTGTGAGCGGCAGTCAAGCCGAACAGCAGACCGGCGGGGACGACTACGGCTGCGCGTCCTCCTGGCTTCAATAGTCGCAGAATGGCAATAAGATGAAGGATTTCGGATTTTTTCGTCCGAACGGCCGCTAGCAACTCGGGTGCGGCGGTCTCGTAGTCGACACTGCCAGCGAAAGGAGGATTTGCCAGGACGACCGAGTAACGCTCAATCTCCGCTCCAGCCTCTGCTGAGAGATTATCTCGATGTCGCAGATCGGCAGCACCGTAACCATGTAGCGCAAGCCTCATGCTGCTCAATCGCAGCATGGTCCTGTCGAAATCAAACCCGTGAAGCCTGCCACTCACTTCCGCTTTGCTCTGCTGCGCAGTGCCTGAATGGCATGTCAGCATGAACTGCGCCGCAGCGGTTAGCAGACCGCCCGTGCCGCAAGTCGGATCGCATACCTCATCGTCGGGGCCAGGTGCGGTCATCGCCACCATCAAAGCTGTCAGGTGGAGTGGCGTACGGAAGGTGCCAAAGCGACCAGCCGTTGCGACCTTGGCGAGCAGATGCTCGTACAGATCAGCTGCCTCGGCGTCGCTGGTTGAAAGAGCCTCGTTGAGCACGTCGACGACCTTCGCCAGAAGGCCAGGCGTCGGGATCGTAAGACGAACATCCTTGACGTGACGCGAATAGGCCATCCTCCTGAATTCGTGATTACGCAGCCACGGGAACACGTCGTCGGCAATCGTAGTGAACATGCGTTGAGGAGTCAGACGAACGAGATGGGACCACCGAAGGTGCTGCTCATCGTGGGCGAAGATCGGTGCCCTCCTCATCGATTCTGATCGCACCCCACGCTCGTCCCAGTCATCCTGGGCACGGTCCAACTCGTGGAGGTACATGAGGTGGGAGAGCTGATCGACAACCTCCAGCGGATTGGAAATTCCCCCAGCCCAGCAAGCGTCGAAGAGCCGGGCAGTGGTGGTACGCATGAGACCGTCGCTCGTCACGCGTCCAAGACTATCCACCGCAGAAGCCAGAAGCATCTCTGCCCCAGGAGCCCACGGAGCAGGGGCGGGAGGGAGTGTCTAATCAACGGAGTATCTCAATAATCAAGGGAGAGAGGGCAAGTGAGTGAGGTTATGGCTGAGGTTCGGACAACGATCGATCCTTCTGCGGAGGTGTCGGACGAGCAGTTGATCGCGATGTTGGTCGACCGGGCCCGCAGCGAGAGGCTGCAGTTGGCCGGTGAGGGCGGGGTGCTGAAGCAGAGGGCGTGGTTGTATCAAGCCTGGTTCGGGACAACCGGTTCCGAGTGTCTTGCCGATGCTGTCGCGGTGCACGTAACTCCGGCTCCGGCATCGCCGACGGCAGCGAGTTGCCCGCCGCTGGATCCGGCCATGTCCGTGCTGCGGGCCCGCCTCGATGAGGCGGGCCCGTTGCTTCGGTGCCGAACTATTCCGGCGTTCAGGGGCGGTCGAACTGGCCGTCCCGCGCGCCGGCGAGGAAGGCGTCCCATTCACCCGGGGTGAAGGTCAGGATGGCGCCGCCCGGGTTCTTGGAGTCCCGCACGCCGACGCCGCCACCGTCCAGGTGCGCGATCTCGACGCACTCACCGCCCGCGTTGCTGAACGTGCTCTTGAACCAGTGTGCGCCGGATAGGTCTGCACTCACGATGTGTACTCCTTCGTAATCTGCCTCACCAGTTCCCTGGTGCTCTCTTCGTCCAGCGCCGATCGCTGGATGCTTTCCAATGCTGCGCGGTGGCGCTGGATCAGCGCATCTTCCTCGAGGAACAATGCGCCGGTGTAGCCCTCCACATAAACGACCGGTGGCTCGGATACTGCGCGTGCTGACAGTGGCGGGAATTGCAGCAAGACGAAGCTCTGGGTCCGCAGGCCTGGATGGGGCCCTGCCGCGAAGGGGACCACCCGCAAGGAGACGTTCGGCAAGCGACTGACCTCTACAAGGTGGTGCAGCTGCTCCGCCATGACGTCGATGCCTCCTACATGATGGCGCAGAGCTGCTTCGGAAATCAGCGCGTCCAGCCGGAAGTCCTGCGATTCGGTGATCCGGCGTTGGCGCAGGGCAAGCAGTTCCAGCCGCCGCTCGATGTCGACTGCTGAAACCACCGGATCGGATGTGGTCTCGATCCATCGCCGGTAGCCATTGGTCTGCACGAGGCCGGGCAGGAGCGTCAGCTGGAACGTGGTGAGGCGATCGCTCGCCTGCTCAAGGCTCATGTAGTGGTCGAAGTGCGGATTGACCACATCGGAGTACGCGCGCCACCAACCCCGCGTCGAGACGGTGTCGTTGATCGCCCTCACCTCCTTGTGCAACCCGAGCACTTCCTCTCGTTCCGCCTCGCTCGCCCCGTAGAGGTCGAGCAGTTCGCGGTACTGCGCCGTGCTGATGCGCGCCGGCCGCCCCTCCTCCACTCGTCCGATCGTCTGCTTGGACACCTCGATGCAGGTGCCCGCGGCGAGCTGACTCTTCTTCGCCTGCTCTCTGAGCTCGCGCAACCTGCGTCCGAGCGCCCTCCTCGGAAGTGTCGAACCTGTCATGCCTCGTGCCTCCCTCTCAGAGTAGGTCCACCCCGGACCGGTGCATAGTGGACCGGACCGCGGTCGACCGGATTTTCATGGACCGCCTCGAGGTGGACGTCCATCCAATTTCAATGAATTCCGTTGTGCGCCACGCATATTAGGTCAATTCAAGGTGTACTTGAAGCGCTTCGGGTGCAGGGGGCCCGGACCGCGAGAAGTACTCACCAGCATTCAATTCCACTGTCTACGAGAGGGTTTCAGATGTCTGTCGACGATGCCTGGATCGTGGCGGCGGTGTTGCCCCTATCGGCGCTCGGAACTCTCATCCCCTTCTTCCTCGGACTGCGACGGCGACGCGGGTCGAAGCTGTTCCGGTCCCGCACACCGCGGTAAATCGGCTCACCGGCCGATTTCCACTCGCTCGCGGAGGCCGTCCGCGAGGCGCATCACCCCCCACTCCCTTCACTTCTGGAGATCGCTTTGCCTGCAACACGATCCGGTGTCACGCATGTCATTCGTCGCCCGGTCGGTCGCGGTTCGCCCCACGACACCGACGACGACGTCCGCGTTCCGCTCCACAGCGAGGAATTCGCCGCCGACTCGCACGCCGCCTACGCGCGGATGCGTGCGGATTTCGGGTCGGTGGCGCCGGTCTGGCTGGCTCCGGGTGTTCCGGCGACGTTGGTGATCGGGTACTGGACCGCGCTGAAGATCCTCAACGATCCCGAGCGTTTCCCCGCCGATCCCAGCGACTGGCAGCGCGGTATCCCGGCCGAGTGCCCGGTCCTGCCGATGATGCAGAAGCGTCCGAACGCATTGCGCAGCAGCGGGATCGAGCACGCCCGGTACCGGGCGGCCACCGTGGACGCCCTGAGTCGCGTCGATCCGACCGCTCTGCGCGCGGTGGTCGAACGCAGCGCCGTCCGGCTGATCGACGGGTTCTGTGGTCGCGGTCGGGCGGATCTGCTCGGTGACTACGCGTTTCCGCTGGTGTTCGAGGTGATCGGCGAGTTGATCGGGTGTGATCCCGACATCGGCGAGCGGGCCGCCGGGGGTATGACGATGGTGTTCGACACCACCTCCGACGCGGTCGAGGGGAATCGGGTGGTGGTGCGGGCGTTGGGTGAGCTCGTCGGGCGCAAACGGGCCGGGCCGGGGCGCGACATCACGTCCTGGCTGGCGGCTCATCCCGCCGCCCTGGACGACGAGGAACTCGTCCACCAGTTGTTCACCCTCTACGCGGCGGCGAGTGAGCCGCTGACGAATCTGATCGTCAACACCGTCTTGTTGATCATGGCCCGGCCCGATTTCGGGGGCCGGGTGGTCGGGGGAGAGGTGTCGACTCGTGACGCGCTCACGCATGTGCTGTTTCGTGATCCGCCGTTGGCGAACTTCTGCATGTCCTATCCGCGTCAGCCGCAGTGGGTCGACGGGGGATGGGTGCCTGCGCATCAGCCGGTGGTGATCAGCCTGGCCGCCTGCAACAACGATCCGGCTGTGCTGGGCGGCAACATCTTCGGCAACGAATCGCATCTGGGACTCGGGGCGGGACCGCATCGGTGCCCGGCGCGGACACCGGCCGAGGTGATCGCGGGTGAGGCGATCGATCAGTTGCTCGATGCGCTGCCCGAGATCGAACCGGCGGTGCCTGCCGACCGGCTGCGGTGGCGTCCGGGGCCGTTCCATCGGTCCTTGGAGGCGCTGCCCGTCGTCTTCGCTCCCGTCGCGCCACTGTCCGTGCCGACCGCTCGCTGAACGTCAGGAATCCCTCATGACCGATCTGCAATCTGTTTCCGCTTCCGTTCCCGGTCCGGTCACGTTGGACGTCACCGGCTCCGACATCATCGGCGAGGCCATCGCGCTGCGCGATCGAGGGCCGCTGGTGCGGGTGGTGCTGCCCGGTGGTGTTCCCGCATGGGCGGTCACCGACCCCGAGGTGGTCAAGGAACTGTTCACCGACCGGCGGGTGTCCAAGGACGCCCACCGGCACTGGCCGAGATTCCGGTCCGGGGACATTCCGCCGGATTGGCCCTTGATCACGTGGGTGTCGGTGCGCAACATGTTCACCGCCTACGGCGCGGACCATCGGCGGTTGCGCAAGCTCGTCGGGCCCGCGTTCACCGCTCCCCGGGTGGCCGCCATGCGCCCGCAGATCAGGATGATCGTGCGCAGGCTGCTCGACGATCTCGCCGCCCGGCCCGACGGGGCGGTGATCGACCTGCGCGAGGAGTATGCCGCGCAGGTGCCGCTGCGGGTGATCACCGCGCTGATGGGGGTGCCCGCCGATCTTCAGGGGCGCCTGCGGGTGTGTGTCGACGAGATCTTCTGCACCAGTCCGCGACGCGATCCGCACGAGACCTTCACCGAACTCGTCGGCACCCTCGCCGAGTTGGTCGAGCGCCGGCGCATCGAACCCGGTGACGACATGACCAGCCTGCTCATCGGTCACCGCGACGAGCGGGCGGACCGGCTCAGCGAAGAAGAACTCGTGCACACGCTGCTGTTGGTGATCAGCGCCGGATACGAGACGACCGTGAATCTCCTCGACCAGGCCGTCTATCAGGTGTTGACCCGGCCCGAGCTGCTGCCTCGGCTGCGAGTCGGCGCTGTCACGTGGTCGAGTCTGCTCGAGGAGTGCTTGCGGTACGCGCCGCCGGTGCCGAACCTGCCACTGCGTTACGCGGTCACCGATATCGACATCGCGGGCCGGCGGATCGAAGCCGGTGACGCGATCCTCGCCTGCTTCGCCGCTGCCAATCGTCACGCGGATGTGCACGGCCCCGGGCCGGACGAGTTCGACCCGACCCGCCCCGGCAAGGAGCATCTGTCCTTCGGGTACGGACCCCATTACTGCCTCGGTGCGCCGCTGGCCCGCCTGGAAGCGATCGAGGCGCTACCCGCCCTGTTCGGACGCTTCCCGGACCTCACGCTCGCGGTCGAGGCCGACGAGCTGAAACCGCTGCCCAGCTTCGTCTCCCACGGCCACCGGTCCCTGCCCGTCCACCTGGACAGGCCGCACGGCGGCGGCGGGGATCGCCGTGCTCGGTGACGACCGGCGGGTGAGGGGGAAGCGGCTTTCCGGCCCGACCATCCCGATCGACCAGGCCGCGCGTGTGCTCGGATTCCGGTCCGCGGCCGACAAGCGCCGCCACGACAACCCGCACTGGCCTGTGCGGTCACCGGCGGCGGCCGCGGCCGCGCTGACTCTGCACGGCGAATGCCCCTGGCACTGCTCGACCCGAATCGCCGCGCTCATCGTCAGCGCGGACGACTACCGGTACTTCCGCGACCGCGGTATCCACTGACCGCATCGAACGACAAGGACCCCACCATGAAGACGGCACTCGGTGTGCTCAATCTCGACATCAGCCGATCCCCGGCCGATGATCGGCACATCCTGACCGAACTTGCCCACGCCCGCGGCTACGACCTGATCGACGTGCTCACCATCGATGAATCCACCTACATGCCGACCGCCCATATCGCCGAACGGGCCCGCAGTGCCGGCGCGACAGCGTTGCTGGCGCCGAGCTTCGAACACTTCGGCGTCTCCGCCCGAGTGCTGCCGCTGGTCGCCGAACTGGTGGTGCCCGGGCGTGACGAGGAACCCGGCCGACCGCTCGCATGCGTGAGAACCGATCCAAGACAGCGGCCCAGGGCGCGCCGGGTCCTCGCTGTGGTCGCGTTGATCGCGTTCTCGGTCACCGCCTGGGTGCTGCGGCCGGCACCGGACCCGACACCACCGCCGACGCCGGCCGTCGTCGTGCTGCCCGACGAGCCGGAGGGCGCCGGGATGGGGGATCGGTGATGGGCAGCGGAAGGATGTGCGACACACGGCGTTCCGAGGGGGTTGACCTCAATAATCATTGAGGTTTCAAGATGATTCCACGCGAACTTCGCAACCACAGGAGATCATCATGAGCGCCACGACCACTATCGCGACACGTATCCCCGCACTGAACCGTCCCGCCGCCCTCTTCGGTGCGATCGGTGCCGCGCTGCTGACCAATCTCGTCGTCTGGCTGATCGGCGCGGCCGCCGGTGGCACGTTCGAAATGACCGACGCGGGGCAGGTGCAAAGTGCCGCCCCTGGCGGAATCATCATGCTGACCGTGGTTCCGATGCTGATCGGCCTCGGTGCGGCCGTACTCCTGTCCTACAAGTGGATCGGCGTGCTGCGTGTCGCCGCAGTGATCGGCTCGGTGCTCGCCGTCGCCACCATCGCCTTGACCGTGCGTGCCGACTTCGACACCGCGTCCACGATCGCGCTGTCGATCGCGCACCTGATGCTGGTTCCCGCCCTCGTCGTCGCCACCGAGGGGCTGCGCCGCAAGCTGCTCGAAGGGTGACGTCCACGGCAGCTCTGGTCAGTGACTCGGTCACCCGGCGAAGCTCCGGGACAACAACGGCATGATCACCCAGACCATGGCTGCCACCGCGATGGGCTTGATGCAGGCCGGCCGAAGCGGGGCCGGCAGCGGGGCCAGCAGCGGGGCGGTGACCAGGCGAGGGTGTGTCACCCGGCTCGGAGTGTGGCGGCTACGGCGGCTCCTGGAAGTCGACCATGGCTCCGCCGTGGTCCCTCGCCCAGCTGGACTTCGATGGGCTCGACGAGGGTCTGGCCGGCACCGGTCCCGCCCCACCGCCGGTCCCGGCCGTCATCGTGCTGCCCGACCAGGCGGAGGGACAGTGAGAATCACTCCTGTCCGGGTGCGGTGTCGTGCAGCGCCGCACGGAAATTCGGGTGCGCGGCGACGAAGGCGAAGCGCTCGTCGTAGATCGGGCGGTAGGTGACCCGTCGGGCACTCCTGCCGAGCAAGGCGACGAACAGCATCAGTCCCAGCGGAAACGAGCCGGGGAAGAGGCCGAGTGCCAGAGGCGGGATCAGCGCGTCGAGATCCGCTACGGCGGCGATCACCAGTGCGACGAGGTCCGCGGCCATCAGCCACAGCAGCGCGCGGGCCAGCCGGACGTAGCGGCGGGACGCGCGACGGCAGCGGTCGCACACCGGCCAGTCACCGACGACGATCGTGGAGACAGGCGCTGTCGGGACTCGTCTCAGCAACAGCACCTTGGCCAGATCCCGCTCGAGAGCCGTGCGATGGAAGCGGGGATGGATGTCGGTGTCGTAGAAGCAGGTTCGCGTGGGTTCGCGGTCGGGCGCCGGTCGGCCGTGCGGGGCGCACACATCGGGCAACGGCTGGGCGAGCTCGAGTTCGAGGGGTTCGACACGCAGTCGCCTCGGCGTCGCTAGCCACAAGGATCCGGTGTTCGGCAACGGCTCGCGACATCGTCGCAGCTCGACCGTCACATCGCTTTCGTGGGTGTGCGGCCGCTGGTAAGTGAGTGGTCGGGATGGCTGCGCAGTGGTCTCGAAGCCGCCGCTGTTGGGGCGATAGCGTTCGCCGATCGAGTCGATGCGCCTCATTGGAGCCATCCGCGTTGATGGCGCTCCCGGAAGTACAGGTCGTCCTCGTCGTCCTCGTCCGGTGTGACGACGCGGTCGCGATTCGGCCTGCGGGTTCCCGGGATCACCGGGCGCGCCGCGGGTTCGGGATCGCTCACGCTCCGAGGCGCGACCGGGGCTTTCGGGGCGTCGGGGGCAGGATCGGTCTCTGGCGGCTGATGGCGGTAGCTTTCCAGAATCGCCTCGCCGAGAGCGGCTTTGCGCTCGATCTCCTCGGTCGACATGGCAGCTGTCTGTTCGAGGGCGGCGGGGATCGCCGCGTCGGTGAGCCTCGCGAACGCGTCGCTGTGCATGAGATCGCGGAGGTTTGCTTGTCCGCGCATGATCTCTCGCAACTGCGCCTTCAGATCGGGGTCGGTGCCGGGACTGTCGGCGATGATCTTCATCGCCTTCGCGAGATGACGGGACATCCCGATATCCCCGCCGGCCAGGTCGAGCATCGGTTCGTCGCGATTCATCAGATGACTCCCGGATGGTCGTAGCCGGTACCGCCGACGCCGGGCATCCGGAATTCCATTGCCGCGCCCATGAGCCCGGTGATCGTTCCGAGCAAGGCTTGAGCGGCCGCGAGCAGGGTTCCCAGGTGCTTGGCCGTCTTGGCGACGTTGATCGTCATCGCCACGAGGATGGCGTTGCAGAAGACCAGTGCTTGCACTGTCTGAGCGATACCGAGGGAGGGCTGGTCGCGCACTCGTCGCAGGCTTCCTGGAGTACGCCTATGAGCGGCTTCAGGACCAGGCCGGCATTGCTTTCGAGGTCGAGGTATTTCTTGGTGGAGTCGACAGCTTTCGCACTGCCCGCACCGAGGTCGGACAGTGTTTTCGCCGTGTTGGCGATGTCGTCGGGAACGACGTTGAATTGATAGGTCAAGTCGTGATCCTGTCGGAACGGCGAGTGCGAGACGCTCCCGACATGCACGCTACCGGTCCTACCGACCATCAACCACCGCCGTGATGCCCCCCCTGTGAGCCGCCAGCATACGCCTTGCCCATGACTGTGGGGCGCGGCTTTCTCCGGCTGATGGACCATGGTTGTGCTGTGCGACGACCCGTCATCCGAACGGATCAGGTGCATCCCCGCGGATATCTGCGTAGTCGTCATCGGATGCGGTGGGCGACGCGGTGAGCACCTGGGTCCTGATCGTGGCGAGATCTGCGGCGGATATCGCGGGCATCGCGAAACCGTGGCGGCGCGCACTGTCCAGGACGGTTGCGTCGATGCCGCCGCCATAGGTCTGGTAGTAGTACCGGACCTCCATCGGCCAGACGAGCGTGCCGTCGGTGACCAGGCCGATCGGCACCACGGCGCCTTTCGACGGGTCGTGTTCATCGACGGCGGCACCGGCCGCTGCCGTCACGACAGCTGCCCGGGACAGGTAGCCGATGAGGGCGTCGTGCTCGTCGGGCTGGGGCGTTTCCTGTCGTCCGCCGCGGGGGATGGTCTGCACCGTCCTGGCCTCCTCGTTCATAGGTCGTTGTGGCGGATCACGCGGCAGCGGGTTCGAAACGGCGCCACCCGCCGTATCCGCGGCCGTTGGGATCGAGCGCGGGTCCGCCGGTGATCGGATCCTGCGGTGTCACCACAATGCTGCCGCGTGTGTCCGGTGGTAACCAGACCAGGCTCGTCGGCGCTGTGACCGGGACACCGAGTCGATCCGCCAATTGCTGGGCGAATCCGTTCGGGTCCTGCCCAGTGGAGCAGGCGAACAGGGTCACGGGCCGGCCTTCCTGATACCCGGGGTCGCTGCGGATCAACGACGCGAGCTCGGTCGCGCTCAGGTCCGTGTCGCCGACGCCAACCACATCCGCGGCGCCGTGGATCACCGCCAGATAGCTGCCGTCGGTGGGACGGGGCATCGTGTCGGCCAGGTCGCGGAGGGCGTCGTCGGGTGCGAGGAAGAACCGGCCCGGCCCCTTGTCGAAAGCAAAAGATTGCTCGTCGAAGATGGATTGCGCGGTCGCTGTTCCGGGGCGGGGGTTTGCGGCGCCCGCGGAGCCGATTCGTGCGCCGCCGGTTCCAGTTCCGGCGTGCCGGGTGACGAAACCACGGCCCGACACGGCAACCTGGTGCAGCAGTCGCGCTGCCTGGTGTGCCGATCGTGCCGCGGCCTGCAACGTCTGCGCTACCTGAGCGCATTCCCGGCGGCTGGAGCTGTCTGCTGCACCGGCCGCCCGGCCGGCGGCCTGCATCAGGTGCTGGGCCCGGTGGGTGAGTTCTGCCGCGAGCCGGTCGGCATCACGATTCACCGATTCGAGCGTTCGGCAGAGCTCCTGCAATTCGCTCATGGCTGGGCCGGGGCCGTTCGCGCAGCGGTTGCCGTTTTCACAACGACGAGGCGAACCGACTCGCGGCCTGAGAGGCGTGCTGGAGCGCGGCAATCGCAGCATCGACCTGTTTCTCGGCCGCTTGCAGCGTCTGGATCATGTCTTTGTCCACTCCTGCGGCGCTGCCGCCGATCGTTGCCTGGACCTGAGCGACCGCCTGCGCGAACTTGCTCCGGAATCCCTGGAGGCCGGCGGCTGTCGTCTTGGCGTCGCTGCCGATGGAAGTGAGTTGTTGCTTGACCTGTGTCAGCTGAGACATCGTGAATCCTTTCGATGGGTTGTTGTCCGGGGCCTCATGTGAGGAGCAGCGCGGCGGCGGCGATCAGCAGGAGCAGCGCGGCGACCGTGACGATGGCGGCCTGGCGTTGCCGTTTCGCGTGTGCTCCGTCGTCCTGGGGTTCCGGCCCTGCCGCCACCTCTGCCACCTGTTCGATTCGGGGCGGGTCTTCGGCCTCCTGCCGGGCACGGAGAATCTGTTCCTGCCGCCTGCGTAAGGCTGCTGCGGCGTCGAGCGCGGCGGCGGCCCGCGCCTGTTCCTCTTTCGTCTGCTGTTCGGCGGCGCGAGCGGCGGCTCGGAGTGCCACGGCCACGGCCTTCTCGGCCTCGCGCTGCGCGGCGACAGCCGCCGACAGTGCGTCGGCGTCGCCTCTTCGTCCCGGAACAGCCCTGACCTGTTGCGGGACGGAGATATTGGCCGCTCTCAGGGCGGTGGCCTGCTCGTGGTAGCCGCTGGTCAGCGTCCGGCGCAAGGCGGCCAGCTGTTCCTGGTTCCGCTTCGCCGCGGCGCCGGCAGTCGCACGGGTCGAATCGTGCGTTGCCGTGGCATTCGCCAGTTCACGGGCCAGCCGTCCGGGGACGTCGGCGAGATCTTTCAGGGCCGCCTCGTAACGGGCGAACAGTTCGGCTCGGTCTGCCGATCTCTCTACAGCCATCTCAAGCCTCCCGGCTAGCATCGAGCAGCAGTCGGCTGTCGTCTTCGGTGAGCGGCGCGAACGGGACGACGGTGGTCGGTTCCGCGAGCTGGGTGCGGTCGGAGACGAGTCCGCGATTGTCGCGTACCGACCAGGTGACGAACGGGCCGAGGAACTCTTGCGTGGTGCTCTGATCGAGGCGGAGCACGATCAGGCATTCCACGAACCCGTCGCCGCCGAAGCCGATGTGGGATTTGAACGTCGCGGCGTTCGACCACCATCCGATGACATGCACGCCGCGTGACGGTCCGTCGCGGAGGATGGTCCGCAGATCTTCGGCGCGTGTGTGGGCGAACATGTCCGGGATTTCGAGATCCGGTGCGCGGTCGAGCCCGAATGCGATGAGATAGGACCGGCGTCGCGGCTCCCGATCGGCGAGACCGTCGGCGATGGTCTGCAGGCGGGTGGCGACCTCACCCTTTCCGACGACATGCACCCGGCAGCCGAGCTGTTGCATCAGGCTCAGCCACTCCGTGTGGTTGTTGCGCCGAGCGGTCGCCTCGTCCAGCAGATCGAAGCAGATGAATTCGGCGTCGGAGTCCGGATGTTGCAGTGCCAGGCTCACCGCCGCCGTCTGGAGGATGCCGATGGCGTTGTTGACCGCTACGCCGGCATCGTCCTGACCGCCCTTCTCCCCGGCCCCGAGCACCACGATATTGCGGCCGGGGTCGTCGGACAGCGGAATGGCCAGGGGAGTGCGCGACACTTCGATCGGATAGCCCACCAGGGCAGCCGGTGCCGCAGCGCCCGCTGCCACCCGGCTACGCATGGCGGTGATCGCCGGAGCGGCCACGCCTGCCCGGACCGGCTCGGTCCCGTCGAATACTTGCGGTGGGGTGGCCGAATTGCGGGCCGCCTCCCACCAGTCCTTGCGCACTTGGGCGAGGACCTCCTGGTCGGCGACTGCGATCGTGGTGTGCTGGTTGGCGGTGGGTATGCCGTAGTCGAGGTTCAGGATCGCCTCCCCGCGCATGCGGAGCTGGGCGGCAGCGGCATTGCCCTGCATGAGGCTCGCAAAGGATTCGCCGACCGAGTTCTTCAAGGCGATCCGGACAGGGAACTGCGCGAAGATACCGTTCTCGCGGCTCATGAGCGCCGCGATGCCGGAGATCGTCTGCGAGGCCAGGATGATGTGGACCCCGCACGAACGGCCCCGGCGGGCCAATCCCTCCAGTAGATGAGCCGCGCGCTCGGCGTTGTTGTCCACGGGGTCGAACATCATCTGAAATTCGTCGATGATCAGCACGATCCGGGGCATGATCGCCTCGGGCACGGCGGCGCGGTATTTGGCGATGTCGTCGCCGTAGGGGCGGAACAACCGCGCTCGCCGACCCAGTTCGGCTTCGAGATGTTCGAGGACGGCGACACCGAATTCGCGGTCGCTCTCGAGCCCCAGCACCCGCGCATGGGGTAGGTAATCCAGGGACCCGGGAGTGGAGGCGAAGGGGAACAGTGTCACACCGGCCTTGAAATCGAGCATGTAGAAGGCGAGTTCGTCCGGTGCGTAGCGCTGGCACAGACTGTGCACGACGACCAGCAGCAGGTTGGACTTGCCTTGCCCGACCGCGCCGGTGACCAGTGCGTTGTGCCGCTGTTGTCGTTCGTCGCCGAGTGTCACCTCGATGGTGCGCCGGCCGGCGGTGCCGATGGCGAACGTGATGCCCTCGGCCGAGGACTCCTGCCACCGCCGGTCGAGTGGCTGGACCTGTTCGAACGCGACACTCGGTGCTACCGCGTCCGAAATGCGGGTCGCGAGCCTGTCGGCTGTCGCGACGATCTCGCTCGCAGTGCGCTGGTGCAGCTCCAGGCGGAATTGCGGGTGCGCCTGCCATCGGAGAGCATCCTGCCCAGCGGAAAGCACCTGCGCGGCGGCGTCGATCGCCGCACGATCCCACCAGTCGGGAGTATCGCTGCCGGGACGTATCGACCAGAGAAAGGAAATACCCGCCACCGGGCCGACTTTCATCAAGGAGAGCAATTGATGAAATGTCTGTTCGTCGATACCGGCGGGTGCGTCGGCAAGGACCACCAACTGCAGGCGTTCGACGGGGTGTCCGGTGTGCTCGCGGTACGCGAGAAGGTCATCGCAGGTGCCGCGCAACACGTCGTTCACCCGCTGCACATCGCCGGCGAGCCGATCGACCAGCTCGCTGAGCTCGGCGGGGCGGTACAGGACGGTCAGGGCGGATTCCGCTGCCGCTTTGATGCCCGCGAACGGCGAGAGCACGCCGGCGAGCAGCGGATCGAAGCCGATGACATCGACCTGCCCGGGCGCCGTGCCGGAGTAGGTCTCGGCGACGATATGCCGGATCAGGCCGGTTTCGTGATCGCCTGTCACGTCGAGGACGATGTTGCCCCTGCCGAGCAGTGGCAATACGCACGGTGTGCCGGTCCTGCCGCCATCGGCGGCCGGCAGCGACAACATGCCGATCGTAATGAAATCTGCTGCGGCCACCGCTCCTTCGCGATCGGCTGTCAGCGCGGTTCCGAGATCTCTCGCGCTGTCGGCGCATTGCTCGGCCCGACGATCCGAGTGCTTCCGGATGATGGCGGCCTGGCGTTCGAAGCGCGCCGTCGCCGCGCGCTCGGCGTCCTGAAACACCGCGGCGGCCTGTGCCGTGGCGGCGTCGAGGGCGCCGAGCGCCTCGGCATGTGCTTGCCGGAGGCGCCCGGCGATGTGATCAGTACGAGACGCCGGCATCGGGTACCTGCCGCGGACGGGTAGCCGAAGCGCCGGGCGCGACAGCAACCGTCACCTGGGCCGGACGGAGCAGACGCCCGTCGAGGGTGTAACCGGTGCGGTGCACGGCGACGATCGCACCGGCCGGAATCCGTTCGCTCGCCTGCACCGTCTCGATGGCCTCGTGCCAGCGCGGATCGAACTCGCCGGAATCGTCGATCGGCAGCAAGGTGCGGCGGGCGAACACCTCCAGCAGTTCCGCCACCGCGGAATCGACGAGCTCCACAGTCACCGGCTCCGTTTGGAGCCGGTCGACCGCCAGCAACGCCTCCCGGAAGAGCGATTCGAAAGCTCGGTAGCGCAACAGATCCCGTGCCGTGCTGACCTGTTCCTGCAGCGTTTCGAAAAGCCCGCTACGCACCTTGTCGTCCATCAGCCTTCGCCGGAACAGATCCGTGAGATTGGCGACGTCGGTGTGGATCTGCTGCAGCAGAGACTCCTGGGATGCGGGTCCTCCGGCCATCGTCACGAGACCGCAATGGTCGGCTGCAGACCGGTCTTCTTGGCGTAGGCGGGGGCATTGCGGCTGTCCCACACCCATCCGGCCACATGATGGCGTTTGACGAAGAGCGCCGGAATGCCGATCAGCCCGGCCAGCCCCACCAGCCCGACAAGCGCGGTCGAGGGATCGGCGAGGAAGAACACGGCGATCAGCGACGCCAGCATGCCGCCGGCGTAGACGAGGAGATTGTCGGAGCTGTACCAGCGGACCCGGTCGGCATTGCCCACCACGCGGTCGATTTCGTCGAGGTGCTCGGTCAACTCGGGATCGGTTACGTTGAGACTCTTGATGCGTTGCAGGGTCGTCTTGCTCAGCTCGAGCTGGGCATGGTTGAGGATGCTCCGCGAGCCGTCGCCGAACTGCGACCACTGGTTGGTCAGGTTGTCGGCCAAGGCGATCGCGAGATGGACGCGGAACAACTCGACCTGTGGGTTGACGGCCACCGACTGCTCCAGCGTCGGCAGCGCCAGATCGGGGCGCTCCTGCGCGCAATGCATCGTCGCGACGCCGACCTGGTAGTAGGGATTGCCCGGCTCCAGGTCGCTTGCCCGCTGGTATGACTGCTGCGCGCGGGACCACTGCTCGGCCGAGGCATACAGGTCGGCGAGTTCGCAGTGGTAGGAGGCATTGTTGGGGTCGAGCCGCAGCGCCTCGCTCAACTCGAATTCCGCGTCCGCGACATTGTCGAGCATCGACGAGGTGACGCCGCGCAGATACCACGCCTCGGGATCGCCGGGGCTGTTCTGCGTTGCCTCCCGAGCGGCGTAGTTGGCGCGGGACGGGGTACCGTCGGCAAGATACTGGCGGGTGATCTCCAGCCAGTTGCGGCCGCTCCCGCCGCCCTGCTGCGGTCGTTCGGGTGCGTTGACCTGGGCGGCGAGCTGACGGTTGTAGTCGGCGCGCTTGGCGGGGTCGAGCAGGACTGCCTCGGCATCGGAGATATGCTGGGTCATCTTCTCCGCGAGCGCGCGGGTCTCCGCCTTGGGATGAGCCGTCCTGTTGCGCCATTCCTTGCGCTGCTTGCGGATGGCCTTCTTGATCGTGTCGTCGTCGGACGGCTGGGCGATCTCGAGGATCTCGTAGTAGTTGACGAATGCCATGATGGGTCTCCTGAGTACGGCTCTATTCAAAGGACGGGCAGACCGGAGACCTTGATCTCCGCTGCTCTGAGCTGGGCGTCGGCGAGGTTCGCCGGTCTGTCGACCGTGAAGGTGCCCAGCGACCTGCCGGTGGTGAGATCGGTCAGCTCGACGAACACGGTCTGATCGATGTCGTAGGCGTAGGTGACCCGTACAGGAGCACCGGCTGGATAGGGCGGAATCGGAAGGGTCTTGGAGCCGACCACGACGACATAGTCCGGGTTCGTCTCCTCGCCCTCGGTCACCTCGACCTCGACGGCGGTCTGGTTGTCGTGCACCGTGTGCAGATCCTCGCTCATCTTCGCGGGGACCTTCGTGTTGCGCGGAACTACGATGGTGTTGATCTTCGTCCGCAGGTCTGCGCCGACGGTGATGACACCGAGTGCCTGCGAGGTGACATCGTCGACGACGAGCGGCTTTCCGCCGAGATAGGCGAGGTCCGCGCCCGCCACGGACGACTGCTCCACCGCCGCCTGGATGGCCGCGCCCAACGCCACTGCTTCGTCGGGATGCACACTGCGGTCCACGGGTCTACCGGCGAGCCGTTCCACGAGCGCGCGGACCATCGGCATCCGCGTCGAACCGCCCACCAGGAGCACGTGGTCGACCCGGGGCCAGGTGTAGCCTGCCTCTTCGAGAACGAGTTCGGTGATGTCCTCGGTCCTGCTCATCAGATCGGCTGTGATGCGCTCGAATTCGCTGCGTTCGACCTGGACCCGAAAAGGCCGGCCGCCGGCCGAGACGTGGATCATCGTGGTGGCCACGGTCGTCAGACTCCGCTTGGCCATCTCCACCTTCTCGCGCAGCATCACGACCTGCGCAGGTTCCTCGAGCAGGTCCGGGCCGCCTTCTGCCTCGATCTTCCCGGCGACGTACTCCATCAGCCGGTTGTCGAAGTCGAACCCACCGAGGTTGCGGTCACCGTCGGTGCCCAGCACCTCGAACTCGCCGTCGGTGATCTTCAGCAACGTGACGTCGAAGGTGCCGCCACCGAGGTCGTAGACGAGCACGATCCCTTCCGCGGAGGTGTCCAGACCGAACGACAGGGCCGCGGCGGTCGGCTCGTTCAGTACCCGCAGGACATTGAGCCCGGCGATCCGGCCTGCGTGCTGGGTCGCGGTCCGGCGCGCGTCGTCGAAGTAGGCGGGCACGGTGATGACCGCGTCCCGCACCGGCTCGCCGAGTGCGAGTTCGGCGTCCTCTTTCAGGCGTTTGAGGATGATCGCGGAAATCTCCTCGGCCGTATACGATTCGCCCCCGGGGGAGTCGAACCGCCATGACGGGTTGCCCATCTGGCGTTTCACGAACTGCACCACGTCCTCTGGTGCACTCGCTGCCGAGTGCTTGGCCATCGTCCCGACGAGCGGTTCGACACGACCGCCGATTTCTTGGATCAGCACCACGGACGGGGTGATGTCCTCGCCGTCGCGGTTCGGGAGGATCTCGGGCGTACCGGTCTCACGCAGGACCGCCACTGCGGAGTACGTGGTTCCGAGGTCGATGCCGATTGCCTTGGCCATTTTCGATCCGATCGTCGGGGGCGTCTGATTCGCGATCCGGCTGTGTCCGGGCTCTTTCCGGCGCAGCACCTGATGTGGGGCGGACGGTCACCGCCCCACGGTCCCTGGATCGTGGGGCGGTGTAGTGCTACCTACAGAGTGGTGGCACCCTGCTGTGCGGCTGCCGCCTCGACGCGCTTGAGGATCTTGCGCTTCTGCCGGTACGCGGTGCCCGAGAGCAGCGGGACCCCGTGGTCGGTGATCCACGCCGACATCCACACCGACACCTGGGTACCACCGTTGGACGCCGGTTCGATCTGCACCGACACAACCGGGCCCGAACCGCCGAGGTGCCCTTTCCCGTACGCGGCGACCCAGCCGCGACGCTTCTTGTTGATCTGCGCCGGGCCTTCCCAGTCCTTCCAGAGCGGACCGAACGACTGCGACACCGCGTCGGCTACGCGCGAGGCGCTGATGGGCACGACCGTTTCGTCGGTTCGCTTGGCCTGGCTGTGGATCCACAGGTAGAACCCGAACAGGCCGATCAGCACCACCACGACGAGGCCGAAGATCACACCGCCGTCCATATGTACTCCTTCGTGTCTTCGCCGCCCATTCGCTCCGGGATCGGCGTCCTTCGTAGAACTCTCCGCTGGTTCACGTTGCATTGCTTGCGGTTGTAGTGCCGCAAGCGATGTGCTAGTGGTTCGCCAGGAATGATCTGTTACTCAGCGAGATTGAGTGATTGACGCACAACCCGTTGCACATCACGCCAATCCGGAGTCTTCGGCGCATTGCGCATCGCGGTCGAATACCGCCCGAACGGAGGAGGTATGCCGGCTTCCTCACAGGCGATCGTCCGGAGTCGTTTGATGTCGGAGCGGGCGACGGTCGGCGCCGGTTCGTCAGGTGCCGTACGCCACACATCGGCATCCAGTTCGGCGGCTGCTTCGAGGAGCGGGGCCAGTTGCCCCGACAGGCGCAGACCGAGCCGCTGCCGCAAGGCCAGCGGTGTCTCGAGGTGAAATTGTTCGGGCAGTTCGGCATTCGAGAGCATGTGCGCGAGTTCACCGGCATGTTCGGCCAGCCAGCGTTGGGACAGCACGTAGCGGGTGCCGGCCTCGGCCAGCCGGAGCCGGAACAGTTCGGTGATGCTGCTGGGGTGGACCGCGATCACGGGCACCCCTGTCGGCGCGGCTTCGGCGATCCATCCGACACTGGAGTTCGGGTCGATGCCGCGCGGAGACGGCAACCAGACGAAGACGTAACTCCAGGCCACCGCTGCCTGCGGGACCGCGTCGTCGAGACGCTTCGGCCAGGTCATGACACCCTGCTCGGTGAGTGTGGCAGCCAGTCCGGACCGTACTATCGGGTCGGCGGAAACCACCAGTGCGGTGGTGTGTGTGGTCACGGCCAGGACGGCACCGTCGATACGGTGCAGGGTCTGCGCCGACAGCACCGGATGACCGCGTTCGACCACCGGCCGCAGCGCCTCGAGTGCCCTCCGCAGCGCCGAGATGTCGCGGCCTGCTTTCAGCAGGCCGGCCAGCCAGGTGAACAGGTGATGTTCGGCGAGTTCATCGATATCTACCGGACAGCCCAGCGACTCCCAGAACGCGAGAGCAGTTTCGATGCCCCCGGTAGCCGAACATTCGGTGGTCTCGGGACTGAGTCGGTGCGAAGGCGATTCGGCCTCGCGCTGGCAGATGGTCCGGTTCGGTGCGGTCATCGAGAGGGTGCCTCTGTAATCCAATTTCCCCGAAATTGCTGATCTGGACACGGCGGGGCGCGGGATCTCCGTTCCGGACAGATCCTGTGATCGATGCCGTCGACGATTCGGCCGTGCACTGCGGTATTGCTCGGCACGTGGATCGGGTCGGTGATCGAGGCGCTCCCCGCCCATGTGAGCTTCGCATCCCACGTTGCCTCGCGTCAGTCCTACAAATGGCGGACATCGGCTGTGCCTGACCGGCCCCGTGGGAGCGCGCCGGATCTGATCAGGGCCCGCTCGGGACCCCGCCCCATCGCCGGGCCTGGACGTCATCGTCCTGCCCGACCGGACGGAGAGCGGTGAGGGAGCGCTTCGAGTCGAGCGCGGGCTCGGTGATGGGTACCCGTCGAGTTCCGTGCGGTGGGGCCCGATGACCGGGCAATGACGCGCTTACCCGGCGTGCGGTGTAGTGCCTTCGGCCGCTTCCTGGAAGTCGACGATCGCCCCGCCGTGGTCTCTCGCCCAGCTCGTGAGGACTTCGATGGGCTCGATGAGGGTCCGGCCGAGGTCGGTGAGGCTGTACACGACCCGCCGCGGCGCGTCGGCGCGGCGTTCGACGAGACCGTATTGCTGGAGCCGGCGCAGCGTCTGGGTGAGGACCTTGCGGGAGATGCCGCCGCCGATGAGGTCGACGAGTTCGCCATGCCTGTGGGGGCCGTGGCTGAGGCCGAAGAGCACGAGCACGGTCCACTTGTCGGAGATGATCTCGACCGCCAGGCGGGTGGGGCAGTCGACGAGGAATGCCGGTCCGGCGGTGTTCTGCATGGAATTCGAAGGTACCAGGAGGTAACGCAGGGCTCCGTAGCGTCTTCCGGAGAGCAACGAATTCAGTGCCGGAAGCGGAGGAATCACCATGTCACGAGTTGTTGTGTTCGATCGGTTCGGCGGACCGGAAGTCATGCGCGTCGTCGAGGAGCCGATCGTCGAGCCGGCGGCCGGTGAGGTGCGGGTCGGGATCGAGGCGTTCGCTGTCAACCCGCTCGATCAGATGATGCGTTCCGGGAGCATGCCCGCGGCCGTTGCCCTGCCGCACGCCCGTCTCGGTGTGGAGGGGACCGGCGTCATCGATGCGGTGGGCCCCGATGTGGCCGGGGTGGCGGTCGGGGATCCGGTGATCCTCACGGCCGTTCCGGACGCGAGCGTGCGGGGTAGCTACGCCGAATACACCACGGTCCCCGCGAGCCGGGTGCTCGCCCGGCCCGACGGGCTCGGCGTCGAGGAGGCGGCGGCGATCTGGGTCGCGTACTCCACGGCCTACGGCGCGCTCATCGAGAAGGCGGGGATGCGTCCCGGCGATCAGGTCCTGATCACTGCCGCGTCCGGCGGTGTCGGCCGGGCTGCGATACAGATCGCGAATCAGATCGGCGCGGTGCCCATCGCCCTCACCCGCAGCGCCGCGAAGCGGGACGAGTTGAGCGCGGCCGGCGCTGCCGCGGTGATCGTCAGCGACGACGTGGACATCGTGGAGGCCGTCCGCCACCACACCGGTGGGGCCGGCGCCGATATCGTCCTCGACCTGGTCAAGGGACCGGGTCAGCGGGAACTCCTGCAGGCTGCCCGTCCCGGTGCGACGCTGGTCGTCGCGGGCTTCCTGGATCCTCGGCCGACGCCCTTCCCGGAAGGCGCATCGCTGATCCACAACTACCGAAGTTTCGAGCACACCCTCGACGCCGTGGTGGTGAAACGCATGGCGGCCTTCTTGAACGCCGGGGTGCGCCTCGGCGCGCTGCGGCCGGCCATCGACAGGGTGTTCGCTATCGACGATGTCGTCGAGGCACACCGTCACCTCGAGAAGGGGTTGCACGGCGGGAAGAAGATCGTCGTCACGGTTCCGCGGTGATCTTCGCCTTCTCTCGCACCCACCGTCGATGGAGAACCGGGCCGGGAAGGATCGAGCTGGACAGCGCCCGACTGGCTTTTTATTTTTTCTGACGTATGGTCGATGTCGGTCGGATAAAACTTCGGAAAAGGAGCGGCCATGGCTGACAAATCGCGCGGGAAATCGCTGAAGAAACCCACGGTTACCCTCGAGCAGCGCCGGGCGGCGAAGCGTGAACGGCAGCAGGAGTCGAGCGTGATCGTGCGAAAGAGGAAGCGCTGAACCGGATGTGAACTCGCCGTCGGTTCGGCGACCCGCCCTGGTGGCGGGTGGGATGCGGCTGGAAGCGGTGTAGCGCCACCCTCCGCCGAGTGGTGCTGCGAGATGGCGCCACAATTGCCGCCTATTGCCCGTATGGGAATTCTTGCGGATCGTGTCTGCACACGGACTCGGCAGTTTTCCGGCGATGAGTCGTGCGCTTTTCTATTTCAGGAGTAATGCATGGCTGCACCGGGAATCGCGGACCGGAGAAGAGACGGCGAGATGACATTCAGCACCGCCGAGATCAAGTCTCGGATCGAGGCGATGTTCGACGTCCGGACATCACGGAAACACACAGACAGGTACGACAGCAGTGATCGCCACGAAGCGGAACCCCAGGGGCAGGACGTATGTGCGGCCTCGGCGCGGCACATCTCTTCCGTCCACGGATGAGCAGGTCGTCCGGACGCCGGTCGCCTCCGATCCGCCGAATCACCTGGTGGACGTGATCTTCACGGAGTTGCGCCGCTGTGACATTCCGGCGAGTCGTATCGACCCACCGCCTGGCGCGTGCTCGCGGCCGGGCGGTGGGTCCGGGGCCTCCGCACAGCCGATCACCGTCGGCATCCAGGCCGGCGCCGACGCGATCGTCCTCGTTATCGATCGGTCGATGGTGGCGGCCCTGTTCGGCGAGTCCGGCGCCGGTCGGATGAACCTCCGGTCGCTGTACCGCGCGACGAAGGCGCGCTCCTGTGGAAATCAGTTGTGCGAGAGCATGACCGGGGCAGCGGTCGCCATCGCCGCCCGCCGCCTCCTGATCCTGTGTGATGCCGGGCGGACCTCCGTGGCCGAGCGGACGCGCGCGATCCGGTGGGTTCGGGAGGCGGCGCATCGGATCGGCTACGAATGTTCGATCAACGGCCTGCGCGGTCTCGGCACCTCGTACCTCATTCTGGTGGCCGATACCGAGTCCGGTGCGGCGGCGCGGTCGGTGGTCGATTGGTGTCGGAGCGGGGAGGTGCGGTGAGCCGGGCCGATGGGCGCCGACCGGAAGACATCCGGATACTCGTGCACCACGTGCGCGCAGACTTCGTCGAGATCCGACCGTGTGCTCGACCTCTCTCGGGAGGGCCCATGAACTCGACTCCTGCTCTCCGGGGGGGGTGTTCCCGCGGGGCGCGGTGTTCGGGGCCGGGAACGCGTTGGTCGAGGTGTTCGAGCCAGTCTGCGCGGTCCGGCATGCCGGGGTAGGGACGGTGCGCGATCGGTGGGTTGCCGAGGCTGTCCGGCATGGTCTGCGGGTCGTAGCCGCCCGTGCGGGATGGTCGGGGTTCGGGCCGGACGGGTGGTTCGGGGCGGCTGCTCGGCGGCTGTGTGTCCGTCGCCATCGTCGAGCTCCTTCCTGATCGGGGTGATCCTGCCCCGCATCGACCGTCTGCTGGACTTCGGGGTTGAGTCGGGGGCGGTGGTCGGTGACCAGGAGGACCGAGTAGTCACCCCTCTCATGGTGTTTTGTGGCTGATGACGGTCAGTATCCGGCGGGCGGCGTTGTCGTGATAGGCGGCGTTGGGATGTCCCGGTGCGGTGGCGGCGGGGGAGGAGGGAATCGTCCCCTCGATCCACCGTTCGCCTACCGGGGCACAGACGTCATGACCGTCGGCGGAGGCGCCCAAGTCGAGGTAGGTGGCTTGGTGGGCGGCCGCCTGCTGTTGCATGACGGAGTTGAGCTGGTCGATCTTGGCCCGTTCGTAATTCGCGTCGGCGGGCCAGACCGGCTGCGTGCCCGGGCATCCGTCCTGGCGGATGCCCAGGGGGTAGCCGACCAGCAGAATTCGTGCCTGTGGGGCGCGTCGGCGTATCTCATCGATCATGGCGCCGTATGCCGGGGCGAACGCCTCGATGCGCTCGCCCATCGTGTCTCTGCCTCCGGCGGTGCTGGTTTGGGCACAGGACAGCCCGAACGGTTCGGGTAGCCAGTTCGTGCAGGTGACGAAGAGTGGGAACATGCCGACGTCGTTGCCGCCGATCCCGACGGTGACGAGGGTGGTGTCGGGCGTGAGGGCATCGTATTGAGGCGCGATCAGGGAGCCGTCGAGATCGAGTTGCGGTCCACTGAGATCGGCGGTGCCTGCCCCCGCGCAGGTGACGTCGCGGACCTCGGCCGCGCCGAGCGCGGCGGCAACCAAGGTCGGGTAGTTGACCGTCGAGCGGGAGCAGACCTCGAAGGCCCCGGGGTGGGCCTGAGGAGCTATGCCGAGCCCTGAAGAGAAGGAGTCGCCCATCGCGACATAGATCATCGCCGACCCGGGTTGCGGAGCGGCCTGCGCAGTGCCCGCGCAGGCCATGACAACGGCCACGCACAAGCCCGCCGCGGAAACGGCACGGTGATGGCGTCGGGACCCGAAGGTTGTCATGGCGATCCGTCCTTTCAGAGAAGTCGTCCAGCAACGGGTAACGGCCTACGGGCATTCGGTGATCGATGAAGCAGGCAGCCGTTCAGACGTCTGGTGACCAGGCGCCGCGGTTCTCATCGCGAGTAGTCGTCGGGTTGGATCGGTAGATCAGGGCAGATCTTCACGTAGCCGAGATGCGGGGATATCCATTCACGCCAGTGCTGGCGGCTGATGTTCGCGGACAGTTTGGCGCACAATCGATCTTCGCTCGATTCGGCGGTCGGCCATATCCGCAAGGTGCCGTCCCAGCTACCCGAGACGATGCGCTGCCCGTCCGGACTGAACGACACACTGAAGACCGGGCCTGTGTGTCCGGTGAGTGGCTGGCCGATCGGCTGTCTCGTGGCCGCATCCCAGACTCGCAGGGTGTCGTCCCATGCGCCGGAGACGATGCGCTGTCCATCCGGGCTGAACACCACACTGTCCACGACTCCGGTGTGTCCGGTCATCGGCTGGCCGAGGGGTTCTCCGGTGGCCGCGTCCCACATCCGCACGGTGTTGTCCTGACTGGCGGAAACCATCCGGTGTCCATCAGGGCTGTACGCCACGGCCATCACAGCGCCCGCGTGTCCGGTCATCGGCTCGCCGACGGGCTGTTCCGTGTGCGCGTCCCAGACGCGCACGGTGCCGTCCCAGCATGCGGAGGCGATTCGTCGACCGTCCGGACTGAACACCACGGTCTGCACGGTGCTCGGATGGCTGATCGGCGGTCCGATCGGTCGGCCGGTGTCTGCCTCCCACACCCGCACGGTGCTGTCGTAGCCGCCGGAGGCTATCTGTTTTCCGTCCGGGCTGAACGCGACGCTGATAATCCAGGAGGTGTGTCCGATCATCGGCGGGCCGATCGGTTGCCCGGTGGTTGCGTCCCATAACCGTACGGTGGCGTCGCGTCCGCCTGTGGCTATCCGTCTTCCGTCCGGGCTGTAGGCCACGCCGGCCACCGAGCCGGCATGCCCGGTGATCGGCGGGCCGACGGGTCGGCCGGTGGACACATCCCATATCCGCACGGTGCCGTCGCGGCCACCGGCGACGATGCGTTGCCCGTCCGGGCTGAATGCCACATTGTTCACGGCTTGGGAGTGAGCGTCGATGAAGTCGACCGTGGAGACGTCCCAGACCCGCACGGTGCCGTCCATCGCGCCGGAGACGATGCGTTGCCCGTCCGGGCTCATCGCCACGCTGAAAGCGCCACTCGTGTGACCGACGAGTGGCTCTCCGATCGGCTGACCGG